>NZ_CP042911.1:6899600-7599467 GCF_008065095.1 Gemmata obscuriglobus
TGGCGGAGCTGCTTGGTGATCAGCCCCTCTTCGGTCGAGATGAACAGCCCGTCGCGGGTCAGGCCGCACTTCAGGTTGAACGGCGCCAGCGCCTGTTGCAGCCCGTCTTTCAGCTTCACGTTCTTGGCGGTGACGCTCACGGTCGGCTGACTCGGGTCCAGCCCGAACTGGTACACCAGCGGGTCGATGGTGACCGGCACCCGGGTCTTCTCCTTGAGGTCACCGACCAGCTCGCTGAGCGACTTGTTTTGGTAGTGCATGTCGCCGACCTCGTCGAGCGCCTTGCGAGCGGCGTCCAGCGGGCTGGCGGCCTTGTTCGCGGCGGCCGGTGTCGGCGCCGCCGCGAACGAGACCGCGGGGGCCGCGGCGAACACGGCGGCGGCGAACAGGCGACGGAGGGTCGAGCGCATAGGCGCGGCTCCAGAGGGTGCGTGCCGGACGGCAGAGAGCATCCTACCAGACGGCACCGCGCGTCAGAAAGATTGTTCGCGCTCCGGGGCCGGCTCACGCCCCAGAAGGGGCGGATCACTTCTTGGGGGCGGGTGGCGGCGGGGCCACCGATTCCTTGCGCAGTCTCTCCAGTTCGATCTTCTGGCGCTCGCGCTCCAGCTTCTCGCTGAACAGCTCGTTGGCCTGCTCCTTGCTCGTGATCAGGTACACGCTACCTTTGCGCACGACACGCAGGTCGCACTGGATCGCGAGCAACTCGATGGCCCGGTCGGCTGGCGCGTTCAGCAGTCGGGCGTTGACCGGCAAAAACCTCGCTTCACCGGCTTGGGGCGAAACGACCACGGTGAGGTCGTACGTTTCGGCGAGCCGCGCGACCGTGTCGTTCAGCGCCTTCTCTTTGACGACCATCGACACCAGCGGCTCCTTGAGCCGCGGGCGCCCGCCGTTGTCGGAAATCGCTGACGTATCGAGGGGCGATTTCGCCACGACCGCCGCGTGCCGCACAGGCACGATCTCGATGACACCGTTCTTCACGAGATACGTTGCCCCGAAGCTTTCGAGGATCATGCTCAGGTGCTGGTGGAGGGACTGCCCCCGTAGCGCGGTGGTTATGACAGTCGGCTTTACGTCTCGGATGTTCGGGAACCCCTCGGCGTTAAACGCGCTCTCGTTGACGGCGAACACCAACGAATACTTCTTCGACAGGAACCCGAGCATCTCGAACAGCGGGGTTTCGTTCAGGTTCTTGTTTTCGAGATCAACCTCCGTACTCGCGAGGGTCGTCAGCAGTTGCTCGACCGGATCACCTTTCTTTGCGGGGGCTACGTCCGCTCGAACCGCGCGGAGTGGGATCACCTCAATGTACTCAGGGCGCAGTTGGTACGTCGCGCCCAGACCCGGCAGCCACGCGCCGAGGAACTCGGCGACCGTGAGCCCGTCCGCGCCCAGGCTCTTAACCACCGACACCTTGTCCTTGATGTTGACCACCTGCTGCGCTTTGAACTCGTTTTCCAGGAGCACGAAGCTGATGTCGTGGCTCCTGGCGATTTCGCCGAGCACTTCGGCGAGCGTTTTGGCGCCGACCTTGGAGCCGTCGATCTTGACCTTTTGCTTGAGGCGAGCCGTGAGTGCGTCGGCCGCCCGGTTCTGGTTGGGTAGGGTCTTGGTGTCGTTGGCGAATCCGGGCGCGAGCACGAGCCC
Source organism: Gemmata obscuriglobus (assembly GCF_008065095.1). Classification (NCBI taxonomy): domain Bacteria; kingdom Pseudomonadati; phylum Planctomycetota; class Planctomycetia; order Gemmatales; family Gemmataceae; genus Gemmata; species Gemmata obscuriglobus. The sequence goes on from NZ_CP042911.1 coordinate 6,901,251, forward strand.
GCACGCGATCACGAGCCACACGAGCCGGGACATGGAGACCCCCAGGTTTTAGTTCGGGACGTGGCGCGCCGGCGCTCGGTTGTGCCGGCCGAGGCGTAACGGGGTGGGGCGCTCGGCGTTGGCGGCCCGGGAGGGAATTCGGGGCGCGAGGGCCGGGGCGGTCCCGCACGCCCCGCCGGGTCACGGCCGCGGCTGTGCCTTCTCCAGGAACATGGTTCCGCCGGCCGCTTTGTACGCCTCTTCCAGCGGCGGGGTGGCTTTGATCAGCTCGTGGTAGCGGTTCCGCACTTCCGGCTGCCACTCCGCGGGGGCGATTCGCTTCTCGATGTCGGCGCACTTCCGCGCGACGTCGGCGTACGTCTTTTGCAAGTTCGCGGCCTGGGCCGGCCCGCTCCGGAGCTGCTGGTTCGCCACCACGACGCACCGCTGGACGTCGAAGAACGCGTCCGCGAACGCGTTCCGCGCGTCGACGAGCGCCTGCGGGTCGGACCCCTTTTGTTGCTGCAAGTTGCCGAGCCGGGCGTTCTGGATCTGGAACAGCGTGTTCCACTGCTTCACCGCCAGCCCCCACTCCGCGCTCGCCTTTTTCAGGTCCGGTTCGGCCGCCCCCTTGGCCTCGTGCAGTTCGGCCAGGGCCTTGCGGAAGTACAGCCGGCCGGCGCCCCACCCCGGTTTCTCGTTGGTGCCGACGATCTCGTTGAGCGCCTTTTCGGCGTCGGCGAACTGCTTCAGATCGATGCGGGCCTGGATGACGGTGTGCTGGGCGATCGCGTAGTCGCGGATCTGGTTCGTCACCTTGCCGCGCTCCTCCTGCGGGATCTCGTCGGCTTTTTTCTTGTCCCAGTCCTTGTAGGTCGGGGCCGGGACCGATTTGAGCGTTTCGATGGCGTCCGCCGACTTGCCGATCGACTGGAGCGTCTGGCCGACGAACAGGGTCATCGGGACCGTCAGCGTCTTCACGCTGCGGATCTTGTCCAGCAGCACGCCGAGCCCGGCGCCGAGGGCCTTGGCCTCGTCGGCCTTGCCCTCTTTCTGGCGGGCGACCATGAGCGCGGCCAGCTCGCGGGCGACCGGCTCGAGCAGCGGCAGGCTCTCCTCGATCGAGCCGCCGGCCCGGGCCAGCAGGTCCAACATCTTGGCGGCCTCGGGCGCCTTGCCCTGGCGCACCTGCGTGCGGAACCCGGCCAGGATCACGTCCACGCGGCCCTTGTCGATCGCGGCGGCGAGCTGCGCGACCCGGGCCTTCTGCCGGTCCTCGGCGCTCGCGCCGCCGCCCAGCCCGGCCCACCCGCGCACCTCCGCGGTCATCAGCGGCCCGTTGGCCGCCACCTGGTCGAGGGTCGGCTTGATGAGCGCCATCGAGCCGTCGAACTGCCCGTTGTTGGTCATCGCCCGGGCACGGAGGTAGAGCGCCCGGGTGTACGTATCGAGGGCCAGGTGGTTCAGCTCCAGCCCGTCGAGGTTGAGCTTCTTGTCCGGGTCCGCGAGGCTCTCGAACGTGGGCACCTCGGCCAGGATCTCTTCGGACAGGAAGAGGGCCCGGTTGAACCCGGCGTCCCGGGCCTCGGTCTCCGGGTCGGCGCGGTTCTGGGCGAGCATCATGGACGCGAGCCTGCACCGGGCCGACAGGTACCCGCGGACCTCGTCCTCGGCCGCGATGAGCGCCGGCTTCGGCACCTTCGCCAGCTCGCCGGTGGCCCGGCGGAACAGGTCGGCCTTCTGCTCCTTGGACAGCTTCGAGTCCAGCGGCGCCACCAGTTGCGAGACGACGTACCCCTGGAGCAGGCGGGCGCCGGTGAGCTGGGCGTACCCGGGCCGCACCCTCACCAGCACCTCGTAGGCCTCCATGAGCTTGTTCTCGTCGGCGAGCAGCCCCGCGAGCCGGTGCCGGGCGGCGTCGGTGGCGGCGTCGTTGGGGTACCGCTCGTCGAGGAACCGGGCCAGCGCGACGGCCCGGTCGCGGTCGGTCCGGCGGGCGGCGCCGATGGCCTCCGGGCTGTCCCCGCGGGCGGCGCGGCTGGCGCTGACGTACCCGCCGATCGCGAGCAGCCCGGCGATGGCCGGCTTGCCCCCGGTGCTCTTGACGGTGTGGGCCACGTGGTCGCCCAGCACCGCGGCCTGGTAGAACTGGTCGTTTTGCAGGTAGTAGTAGATCAGCCGCAGTTGCACGTCGGTCACGTCGGCCGGGGCGTCCTGCGGGGTGACCAGCTCGCGGGCGCGCTCGAGCAGGGCGATCACCCGGTCCCGGACCCGCTTCACCTCGGCCCGGGCCGCGTCGCGGGCCGCCGGGGCCGCCTTCGGGTCGCCGAGCGCCTGCTGCTCCTTGTCCTCGGCGGCGGTCAGCTTGCCGAGCTGGATGAGGGACGCCATCTGGGCCTTCTCGAAGGTCGCGTAGGCGAGCGGGTTCTGGTCCGCCTCGCCGAGCAGCCGCCGCACCGCGCTCACGCGGTACCGGGCCGCCCGGGCGGTGTACTCGTGGTCGCTCTGGGCCAGCTTGCGGTAGATCCGCTCGGCCTCCTCGTACAGCCGGCGGGCGGTCTCGCTCGGGACGACGGCGGTGGCCGGGGGCTTGGGCGGCGGGGTGATCGCGTCGGCCTGGAAGTGGAGCGTGCGGGCCAGGAAGTAGTTGACCGCGAACACCTCGGGCGTCGGCCGGCGGGCGCTCCCGTACTGCCGCAGCCACTCCCGCATCTCGCCGACGCTGGCGCTGATCTTGGCCGCCGAGCGCTCCGTCAGCGCGGCCCGCGCGTTGCGCCGCAACTGGAAGAACCGGGCCAGCCGCTTGCCGTCCTCGGCCTCGGCCAGGTTCGAGCGGAGCACGGCGTTGACCTCGGCGGCGGCCGCGGCGGCGTCGCTCTGCTCGTACATCACTTCGGCGTGCCACGCTCGCGCCACCCACACCGCGCGGTTGGTCTGCGCGCCCTTGCTGAGCCGGTTGAACGTCTCCTTGGCGACGCCCAGGAACTTAGCCCGTTCCGTCTTCTGTGGGCCGGTGAGGGCCTCGTCGGGCATGTACGTTTCGGCGATGTTGAACTGGTTGATGCCGCTCGCCAGCTCGGCCTCGAACGCCTCGCGCTCCAGTACCCGGCGGGGGCCGGCGTCGAGCGCCTTGTCCTCGATCTGGGTTTTGAACCGCGCGGACGCCTCGGCGAACCGCTTGGACGCGAGCTGGAACAGCGGCCGCGCCCGGGCGGCCTCGGCCGCCTGCTTCTGGACCGCCTGCTCGCGGTTGCGGCCCTCGGCCGCGTCGTCGCCCGCCGGGGGCACCTCCATTTTCCGGGCGCGGCTCAAAATCTCCTTGGCGTCAAGCGACGTGAGCCGCGCCACCGACAGGAGCCCTTCGACCGCCCGCGGGTGCTTCGGGTGGTTCTGGACGAACGCGTTCAGCCCCTCCTTCGCCTGCGCGATCATGCCCTGCCGGGTGCCCTCGTCGGGCTCTTCCTCGGACGCTTCGAGCAGGCACTTGGACCGCTCCAGCAGCAGCGCGGCCTTGTCGTCCCCGGACAGCGGCTTGCCCTCGATCTCCTTGAGGTACTCGACGGCCAGGTCGAGTTGGCCGTTCTCGCGCAGCCCGCGGGCCAGTTCGAGCGGCCCCGGCGGCTGTGCGGCGGCCGGGCTGGTGAGCGCCGCCGCGAGCGCGACGGCCCCGAGCCACGGTCGAAGGGAGAGGGTGCGTAATGGCATGACGGCTTCCGGTTCGTCGGGTGTGCGAGCGAGAAGTGGGTCTACCGGTGTTGGACGGGCGCGGGACCGGTTGAGTTCCCAGACCTGAATTGTGCCCGCTCGGCGCGCCGCGGGCAAGTGCCGGGCGCCGGCGGCGCGTTTTCGCGTTCCTGAGATGGTGGGCCGGGCGCGGGGGCCGCTTCTGACGAGCCGCGAACGCCGGTCACGTGTACGAGAACGGGCGGCTTTTTGCGGCCCGTGCGGGGCACAGGTTTCGGAAGGCCATTTTTGACAGGATCGACAGGACGAACAGGATGAAGACTGACCGATTTTAAATCCTGTTCGTCCTGTCGATCCTGTCAAAAATGGCCTTCATCCCACCGCGTTCGTGTCCCGTTCCGGGCGGGTCGGGGCCGTCAAGAAATGCGACACGACCACCGGGCACGTTTCTAAGTTGGTGGGCCGGGCGAGTGGAACCGGTGCGTTCGCCGGGTGGTCGCGGGCGGCGCGGCTCCGGGCCGGGGCCGCGCCGCCGGGACTATTTCCCGCCCAGCCTTTCCATGGTGAGTTCGGGCTGCCACACGCTCAGGAAGGTCGGCAGTTTCGCGCGGTCGATCCCGGGCACCGACGGGAACAGCCCGGCCCCCTGGAGGGGGATGTTGGCCGTGACAGCGTACACCGAGCGGGCGGGGTCGTTGGTCCGCCGGTACATCACCACGCCGGGCCGCGCGGGGCCGCCGGGGCACCCCATCTGGGCCGCGACGCTTATGGCGTCGTCGAGGCTGCCGACCGCGTCCACCAGGTTCCGCGCCTTGGCCTGTTCCGCGGTGAGGATGCGTCCGTCGAAGGTGCGGCCGCGGTCCAGATTCCAGCCGAACATCGACCCCTCGAACGGCGTCTCGAGCCGCTCCACCACACCGGGCCGGCTCCGCCGGATGTCCGCGGCCAGCCGGTCGCGGAACTCGTCCGCCATCGCCTGGAGCAGCTCGCGCTCGCCATCGGTGAGCCGCCGCGCGGAGGTGCCGATGTCGGTCCGCTCGCCGGATTTAATGAGCTGCGGGCGGACGTTCACCATGCCCATCAAGTCCTGCAGGTTGAACAGGTTCAGGACGACGCCGAGGCCGCCGGTGACCGTCGCCGGCCCCGCGACGATGTGGTCCGCGGCGGAGGCGAGGTAATACGCCCCGCCGGTCGCGGTATCCATCAGGCACGCGACCACCGGGAGCCGGGTGCGGGCCTTGAACTGTTCGAGGTCGTGGCGCATCGCGATGCACGCCGCGACCCCGCCCCCGGGGCTGTTGATCCGTAGAACAACCGCTTTCGCGCACGGGTCGCACGCGACCGCTTCGAGCTTCTCGCGAAACAGGGCCACCGGGTTCTCGCCCACCGAGAGCGGCCCCACGAACGGCGTGTTGAGGATCAGGCCGTCCACGTCGACCAGGGCGATGCGGGGCGCCCCGCCCTGGACGAGGACCGGCTTTACGTGCCCGGCGCTCGGGCTCACGGGCGGGGTGTCGAGACGCGTCTCGACGTTCCCGGCGACCCGGGTTTTGAGCTGGAACCGCTCGTTGTTGCACCCGATCGCGAGTGGGACTGTGAGGAGCGTGAGGAGAATGACGCGCATGTGCCGTCCCTTGCTCGGAGCCCGTGGACTGTCGAATTACTCGGTGTTATCGGCACCGCCGGACTTACCGAATCAGCCCAATTTCGGCATAACACATGCACTCCCTACAACCCGCCGTTTCGGACAGATCGTGCTGTTCCCGAAAGCAGATTACAGTTTGCTTCTAAGTCTCAATGTGCCATAGCTCTCCACGTTGCCCAATTTGCCAAACCGACTCTGACTTCCGATACTGACGGTTGAGACGCGAGCGGCGGCCCGACGCTCGCGCGGATTGATGTCGGGAACGTGACCCGACTTCGAGACATTCCGGACACGGAGGTCGAAGCCCTCGAGGCGAGTAATGGAATCGCGCGACATCATCGTTCTTTCTCCTTCGGGTGCCGCCGATCCGTCGCTCGCTATCGCCGCCTGCCGGGCGGGCGCGTGCGGGGTGCTGGATCTCGAGTTCGCCACCCGCGCCGCGGCCGAGCCGGCACTGGCCAAACTGGCAAAGTTCGCAACCGGGTTCGGCGTCCAGCTCCGTGCCGACGCCGCCGACCTGTTCGACCTCGTGGCCGGGTTCAAGCCCGCGGTGGTGATCCTGGCCGGCGCGGACTCGCCCGCGCTCATTTCCCGCATCAACGACCTGAAGCGACAAAATGTGGCGGTCCTGCGCGAGGCGGTCAGCGTCGCGGAAGCCGCGCGCGCGGTCGAACTCGGCGCGGCGGGCGTCGTGCTGAAGGGCCACGAGGCCGGCGGGCGGGTCGGCGCGGACACGTCGTTCGTGCTGATCCAGAAGTGGCGGCACCGGTCCGAGAAGAGCGGCACCGATATCCCGTTCTGGGTGCGCGGCGGGGCCGGCACGCACACGGCGGCGGCGTGCCTCGCCGGCGGCGCGCGGGGGCTGGTTCTCGACTCGCAGGTCCTGCTCACGCGCGAATCGGCCGTGTCGGACGGGCTCCGCAAACGCATCGGCGGGCTGGACGGGGGCGAGGCCCTCGTGCTCGGGTCGCGGCTCGGCGAGGCGTACCGGATTTACGCCCGCCCGGACTGCGCCGGCGCACAGGAGCTGGCGAAGGACGACGAGCGGCTTCAGCACGCCGCGCTTTCGGCCGAAGAGAAGCTGACCGCGTGGCGCGACGCGGTTCGCGCCCGGGTCGCGGCCGATCCGGCGGACGGCGTGTGGCTGGTCGGGCAGGACGTCGTGACCGCGGCGCCGCTGGCGGCGAAGGGCGTGACCGTCGCCGGTGTGGTGCAGCTCCTGTGCGAGCGCGCCGGTAAGGCGCTGGAATCGGCGAAGCGGCTGGGGCACCTGCGGCCCGACGCGCCGCTCGCGAAGGCGCACGGGACGAAGTACCCGATCCTGCAAGGCCCGATGACCCGCGTCAGCGACACCGCCGCGTTCGCCGCGAGCGTCGCGGGCGGCGGGGCGCTGCCGTTCCTCGCCCTGGCCCTTCTCCGCAAGGCAGAAACCGAAAAGCTCCTCGCGGAAACGAAGGCGAAGCTCGGCAACCGGCCGTGGGGCGTCGGCATCCTCGGGTTCGCCCCGAACGAGATCCGGGCCGAGCAGCTCGAAGCGATCCGCGCGTACAAGCCGCCGTTCGCGATCATCGCGGGCGGGCGCCCGGACCAGGCGCGTCAGCTCGAAGCGATGGGCACGCCGACGTACCTGCACGTGCCGGCGCCCGGCCTGCTGAAGATGTTCCTCAAGGACGGCGCGAAGCGGTTCATCTTCGAGGGGCAGGAGTGCGGCGGGCACATCGGCCCGCGGACCAGTTTCGCGCTTTGGGAGGCGATGGTCGAGGTGCTGCTGGAGCACATCGGGATGCGCCCGGCCGACGACCTGCACGTCGTATTCGCCGGCGGCATCCACGACGCGCGCTCGGCGAGCATGGTGGCCGCGCTGAGCGCACCGCTGGCCGAGAAGGGCGTGAAGGTCGGGGTGCTGCTCGGCACCGCGTACCTGTTCACCGAGGAGGCCGTGAAGGGCGGGGCGATCACCGCGCGGTTTCAAAAGGAAGCGCTCGCGTGCGGCGACACGGTGCTGCTGGAGACCGGCCCGGGGCACGCGATCCGCTGCATCCCGACGCCCTATGCCGACACATTCGAGGTCGAAAAGCGCAAGCTCCGCGCCGAGGGCAAATCGCCGCTGGAGGTGGGAATCGCGCTGGAGCGGATGAACCTCGGGCGGCTGCGGGTGGCGAGCAAGGGCGTGGACCGCGCCGCGTCGGTCAACGGCAACGGCAGCGGGCTCGCGGACGTGAGCGGGGACGACCAGTTCCAGCGCGGCATGTACATGATCGGCCAGGTGGCCGCGCTGTGGGACCGCGTCACCACCATCCCCGAGCTGCACGCGAACGTCTGCGACAGCGTCGTCCTCCCGGAGTCGGCGCTGAGTTCCCTCCACATCGAGCCCGAAGCGCCCCCGCCGTGCGACGTCGCGATCGTCGGGCTGTCGTGCTTCTACCCCGGCTCCACGTCGCTGTGGGGGTACTGGGAGAACATCCTCGCGAAGACCAACGCGGTCATCGAGATCCCGCCGAGTCACTGGGACTGGCGCCCGTACTACGACCCGGACCCCCGCGCCCGCGACAAGATGGTGTCGAAGTGGGGCGGGTTCATGTCGGACATCACGTTCGACCCGCTCAAGTACGGCATCACGCCGAAGAGCATCCCGAACATCGAGCCGCTCCAGCTCCTGCTGCTCGAAGCGGTCAACCAGGCGCTGGGCGACGCCGGCTACCTGGAGCGGCCGTTCAGCCGCGAGCGAACGTGCGCGATCCTGGGCGTGGGCGGCGGCGGGATGCCGCTGTCGGTGGCCTACGGGTTCCGCGCCTGTATGCCGCTGCTCGACTCGATCCCCGGCGTGCCGGTGAAGTCGCAGCAGATCGTCGACCTGGGCGAGGGAATGCTCCCCGAGTGGACCGAGGACTCGTTCCCGGGCATCCTGCTGAACGTCGCCGCGGGCCGGGTCGCGAACCGGTTCAACCTGGGCGGCCCGAACATGGCGATCGACGCCGCGTGCGGCTCGTCGCTGGCCGCGCTCTACGCCGGGGTGCGCGAGCTTCAGGACAACACCAGCGATGTCGCCATCGTGATGGGCGGCGACGCGGTCCAGACCCCCTACGCCTACGTCGCGTTCTCCAAGACGCACGCGCTCAGCCCGAAGGGCCGGTGCCGCCCGTTCGACGCCGACGCCGACGGCATCGCGCTGGCCGAAGGGGTCGGCGTCGCGGTGCTGAAGCGGCTCGCGGACGCGGAGCGCGACGGCGACCGGATTTACGCGGTCATCAAGGGCGTGGGCGCGTCCAGCGACGGCCGCGACAAGGGGCTGACCGCGCCGCGGGCCGAGGGGCAACTGCGGGCGCTGCACCGGGCGTACGCGCAGGCCCGGGTGAACCCCTCCAAGGTCGCGCTCGTCGAGGCGCACGGCACCGGGACAGTGGTGGGCGACCAGACCGAAGCCCGCGCGATCGGCCAACTGATGCGCGACGCCGGCGGGGCCGCGCAGACGTGCGCGATCGGCTCCGTGAAGTCGATGATCGGGCACAGCAAGTGCGCCGCCGGGCTCGCGGGGCTCATCAAGACCGCGTTCGCCCTGCACCACAAGGTGCTGCCGCCGACGCAGGTGGAGAAGCCGAACCCGAAGGCGAACCTGGACGGCGGGCCGCTGTACCTGAACACCGAGGCGAAGCCGTGGGTCCACGGCGCCGATCACCCGCGCACCGCCGGGGTCAGCGCGTTCGGGTTCGGCGGCACCAACTTCCACACGGTGCTCGAGGAGTACACCGGCGACTTCCTGAACCGCCCCGAAACCGGGCTGCGGCAGTGGCCGGCGGAACTGTTCGTGTGGCGCCGCGCGGACAAGGCCGCGGTCCTCGATTCGGTCAAGAAGGTGCGCGACGCCCTGGCCGCCGGGGCACAACCGACGCCGGCCGATCTCGCGGCCAGCGTGTGGCACAGCAGCAAGTCGGCCGCCGCGGGCGCTCCGGTGCTGGCGGTGGTCGCGACCTCGCTCGCGGACCTGAAGGACAAGCTCGGCACCGCCCTGGAGGCGCTGCCGAAGGCGACCGACGCCCACACCGACCCGCGCGGCGTGTACTTCTCCGCGAAACCGGCCGCGGGCAAGGTCGCGTTCCTGTTCCCGGGCCAGGGGTCGCAGTACCCCGACATGCTCGCGCAGGTGGCGATGGCGTTCGGCGAGGTGCGCGAGGTGCTCGACCGCGCCGAGGGGACGCTCGCGGGCGACCTCGACCGGCCGCTCGGCAAGCTGATCTACCCGCCGTCGCCGTTCACCCCCGAGCAGGACGCCGCGAACCGCGACGCGCTCCGGCGCACCGAGGTCGCGCAGTCCAGCATTGGGGCGACGAGCCTCGGCATGTACCGGCTGCTGTCGGCGCTGGGCGTCGAAGCCGACATGTTCGCCGGGCACAGCTACGGCGAGTACACCGCGCTCGCGGCGGCGGGCGCGCTGCCCGAAGACGACCTGATGCGGCTGTCGTTCAAGCGGGGCCGCGCGATCCGCGAGGCCGCCGCGACGGCGCCCGGCGGGATGATCGCCGCGGACACCACCGCCGAGGCCATCGAGCCGGTGCTGAAGGGCCTGCCCGAGGTCTGGATCGCGAACCACAACTCGCCCACCCAGACGGTGATCGCGGGCACCGAAGCCGGCGTGAAGCGTGCCGCCGAGAAGCTCCAGGCGGCCGGCATCCGGTCGCAGCGGATCGCGGTGGCGTGCGGGTTCCACTCGCCGCTGATCGCCGGCGCGAAGCCGCCGCTCGCGGAGGCGCTTGGGCAGGCCAAGTTCGGTGCGCCGAAGAAGCCGGTGTTCTCGAACACCAGCGCCGCCCCGCACCCCGCCGACGGGGCCGCGATCGCCGCGCAGCTCGCGGAGCACCTGGTTTCCCCGGTGCGGTTCGCGGACGAAGTGCGGGCCATGCACGCGGCCGGCGCGCGGGTGTTCGTGGAGGTCGGCCCGCAGGCGGTGCTCACGGGCCTCACGGGCCAGATCCTCGCCGGCAAGCCGCACGTCGCGCTCGCGACGGACGCGAAGTCGCGCCCGGGGCTGGTGCAACTGGCCCACGTCCTCGGCCAACTGCTGACGGCCGGCGTGGGCGCGAACCTCGACCGGCTGTTCGTGGGCCGTGCGGTTCAGCCGTTCGACCTCGCGAAGCTCAGCGCCGACACCGGCAAGCCGAAGCACCCGGCCACCGCGTGGGTGGTGAACGGGGTGCGCAGCCGGCCGATCAACGGGCCGGAGCCGCGGCTGCTGGGCCAGGCCTTGCCCGCGGGTGCGGCCGCCGCTGCTGCGGCCAAACCTGCCCCCGCGGCTGCACAATCGGCGCCCGCGCCTGCTCCTTCCGTGCCGGCCGCTCCTGCCCACGGGGCACCTCGTGGGTCGGCTGAAACCAAGGCGGCGAAAAGCACTCCGCCCGCGCCGCAAGTGAACGCGCCTGCGCGTTCCCCGGTGCAAACGACTTCTGCGCCTGCGGCCGCTCCGGTTCGCGGGGCTCCGGCCCCCCGCTCGCCCGGAACTGCCGCACCCTTTCCCTCTACCGCTGCCGTCACCACGCCCTCACGAGCGATGATGCACAACACCGATACACCGCCCGCCCTCCCCGTTCCGTCGGCGAACGGGAACGGCTACGCGCACGCCAGCACCCCGGCGCCGGACGGCGCGGCCGCCGTGATGATGCACTTCCAGGATGTGATGGCCAAGTTCCTGGACACGCAGAAGTCGGTGATGCTCGGGTTCCTCGGCGCGCCCGCGGCAGCCCCGGCCCCGGCCGCGCCGGCGAACGGGCACGCGACCTACGCCGCGGTGCCGTACACCAACGGCCACGCGTACACGAACGGTAACGGTAACGGCAACGGTCACGCATACACGAACGGCAACGGTCACGCGGCCACCGCCCCGCGGCCGGTGGCGGCCCCGGTCAACCGCGTCGCGCCGCAAACGGTCGCCCGACCGGCAGCACCGGTCGTTGCTCCGGCTGCGCCCGCCAACGGGCGCAACGGGAAGCACGAGACGAACGGGGCGCACGCTCCCACCCCGGCTCCGGCCCCCGCTCCCACTCCCGCCCCGGTCGTGGTTGCGGAAGTGGTCGCGAAGAAGCCCGGTCAGGTTCTGGACCGGGACGCGCTGCTCGCCCAACTCCTCGAACTCGTCAGCGAACGCACCGGATACCCGAAGGAAGCGCTCAGCATCGACCTCGACCTTGAGGCCGACCTGGGGGTCGATTCGATCAAGCGCGTGGAAGTGCTCGGCGCCCTCGCCGAGAGCATTGAGGCCGGCGCCGACGGCAAGCAGCCGAACCTCGAAATGGAAAAGCTCAGCGTCATCAAGACGCTGCGCGGGATCGCGGACTACGTGATGGGCGCGCTGAACGAGGCGGCCCCCGCGGCGGCTCCTTCTACGAACGGCAAGCACGAACCGGCGGCGCTGCCGGCCGCGCCCGCGGCGGGCACGAGCGGCGACCTGCACCCCGGGGCGCGCCAGGGCGACGTGCAGCGGCTCGTGGTGCGGCTGATCGACGCGCCGCTCCCGATCCGGCCCACGTTCAAGCCGCCGACCGGTGCCATCGTCATCACCGACGACGGTCAGGGCACCGCGCGGGAGCTGGCCGACCGGCTCGCGGAACTGGACATCAAGACCGCGCTCGTGCGGCACGGCGGCGGGGACGGGTTCACGGCCGACCTCACCGACCCGGACGAGGTGAGCGACCTGCTCAAGATCCTGCGGTCGAAGGTCGGCCCGGTGTCCGGGCTGATCCACCTGCTCCCGCTGGCCGAGCCGCCCGCGGGCGAGTCCGCCGAGCAGCGGATGCGGCGCGAGGTGAAGTCGCTGTACCTGCTGGCCCGCGGGCTCGAAGGTGACATCCGCGAGGCCGGCAAGGGCGGCTCCGCGGTGCTGCTCGCGGTCACCGCGCTGGGCGGCACGATGGGGTACGGGCGCGACCTGCCCGACGACTTCTTCGCGGGGCACGGCGGCATCGCCGGGTTCACGAAGTGCCTCGGGTACGAGTGGCCGGAGGTGACCGTTCGCGCGGTCGACGTGAGCGCCGACGCGCCCGCGCCGCGGCTCGCGGAACAACTGCTCGGCGAACTCGGCGACCCGGACGGACCGTTCGAGGTCGGCCGCGACGGCGAGTTCCGGAAGACGTGGCAGGTCGATCCGGGGCCGCTCGCCAAAGAGACGGCGGCGATCGAACTCGACGCGAACTCCACCGTTCTCGTGACGGGCGGCGCGCGGGGCATCACCGCGAAGATCGCGCTGGAGATCGCGACGCGGTACAAGTCGCGCCTGGTGCTGGTCGGCAGCTCGCCGGTGCCGGTCGCGGAGCACCCGGACACGACCCCGCTGACGGCGCCCGCGGACCTGAAGGCCGCGCTGATGAAGCTCCTTCAGGCCGAAGGGAAGTCGGCCGCGCCCGCGGCGGTCGAGCAGGCGTACAAGCGGCTCCTGAAGGACCGCGAGATCCGGCAGAACCTGGACGCCATCCGCCACGCCGGGAGCGAGGTCGAGTACCGGTGCGTGGACGTGCGCGACGCCGCGGCGTTCGGCGCGCTCATCGCCGGGCTGAACGCGACCACGGGCATCACGGGCGTGATCCACGGCGCCGGGGTGATCGAGGACAAGCTGCTGCGGGACAAGACGCCCGAGTCGTTCGACCGCGTGTTCGGGACGAAGGTGGACAGCGCGCTGACGCTGGCCCGCAAGCTGGACCCGGCGAAGCTGAAGTTCTTCGCGCTGTTCGCGTCGATCACGAGCCGGTACGGGAACCGCGGCCAGTCCGACTACGCCGCGGCCAACGAGGTGCTCAGCAAACTGGCGTGCCAGCTCGACCGCAAGTGGCCGGGGCGGGTGGTGTCGGTGGCGTGGGGGCCGTGGGCCGAGGTGGGCATGGTGGCGGACCTCGCGAAGCACCTCGTCGCCCGCGGGCTGAAGCTGATCGAGCCGGGCGTGGGGGCCGGGTTCGCGGTCGACGAGTTCGTGTTCGGGACGAAGGGCGAGCCCGAGGTGCTGGTGGCCGGCGGGACCGAGTCCGCGCCCAAGCCGGCGCGGCCGAGCGCCCCGGGCGAGTCGTCGCCGGTCCCGACGGGGCCGAACGGCTACCCGATCGCGTCCGGCGCGGGCGGCTGATGTCGGCGCCGGGGCGCGGGCCTCTGGCCCGCCGGTAGGAGTGTGCGGGGCGTCCGCGAAGAGTCGTGTCGCCGCACGGATTCGTTAGCGTCAGCGGGCCAGAGGCCCGCGCTCCGGCGCTGGGACACCGAAAGGGGCACAGGGCTCCCGCCCTGTGCTACGCCCGCCGGCCCCTCCGGGGCGGAAAGACAAGTTCAAAGGCAACAGGATTGCACCTCTTTTGCCTTTGCACTTTCCTCTTTTGCCTTGGTTTTGCACCCCGGAGGGGTCGTCGGACGTAGCACAGGGTGGGAGCCCTGTGCCGCCGGCGCCCGGCGCTTCTTCAACCTGATCTGGCATGACCAACACCCTCACCGACTCGCCGCTCCCCGCCACGCCGCCCGCGACCGGGTGGGATACGGTGCTCTTCGTGCTGCGGGGCGCCGATCGCGCCGAGTTGCGCGCCCGCGCGCTCGCGCTGGTCGCCGACCTGGAGCGCCGGCCCGACGCCGAACTCGTTCCCCTGGCGGCGGCGCTCGCGGCGGAACTCCAGCCCGGCGGCGCGCGGCTCGCGGTGGTCGCCGGCTCGCGCGCCGACCTGCTCGCGCGGCTGACCCGCGCCGCGGACCGGCTCGGCGACCCGAAGGTCAAGCAGATCCGCGACTCCAACGGGGCCTACTACTTCTCCGAACCGCTCGCGGAGCAGGGCACGGTGGCGCTGCTGTTTCCCGGTGAGGGGGCGCAGTACCTGAACATGCTCGCCGACCTGTGCGGCGTGTTCCCGGAGGTCGAAGACACGTTCGCGTGGTCCGACCAACTGTCCGCGGAGGCGGGGCGGCCGGAGGCCTCGCTGCGCCGGATGCTGCACCTCCCACCGAGCGCGACCGCCGAGGAAAAGGCCGCCGCGGAAGCGGAGCTGCGGGGGCTGGGGCCGTCCATCTTCGGCGTGCTGCTCGCGGACCAGGCCATCTACCGCGTGATCGAGCACCTCAAGGTGCCCGTGGCCGCGATGGCGGGGCACAGCGCCGGGGAGCTCGGCGCGCTGCTGGCGAGCGGGGCAATGGACACGCGCGAGTCGCACGGCTCGCGGCTGCCCGACATCATGGAGGTGATGCAGCGCCAGGAGGCCGACGCCGGCGGCCCCGATGTGGCGCTGCTCGCCGTGGGCGCCAGCAAACAGACCATCACCGAGGTCGCCGAGGCGGTCGCGGGCGGGGCGGTGATCGTCGCGATGGACAACTGCCCGCACCAGTGCGTGGCGGTCGGGCCGACGCACCTCGTCGCCGCGGTGGAATCGGCGCTGGCGGAAAAGGGCGTGATCGCGGAGCGGCTCCCGTTCAAGCGGCCGTACCACACGCCGCTGTTCGAGCCGTACATGGGGGCGTTCCGCGAGCTGTTCGCGGCCGTCCCGTTCGGCGGCCAGCACACGCCCATTTACAGTTGCTCGACCGGCGCGCTGTTCCCTTCGGACCCGGACGCGATGCGGGAACTGGCCGTGAACCACTGGGTTCACCCCGTCGAGTTCACGCGGCTGATCGAGAACATGCACGCCGACGGGGTGAGACTGTTCGTAGAGTGCGGCCCGCGCGGGAACCTGTCCGCCTTCGTGGAAGACATCCTGCGCGGCAAGCCCTTCGCCGCGATCCCGGCCAACGTCCCCCGCAAGAGCGGCCCGACGCAGATCAACCACATGGTCGCACAACTCGTGGCACACGGCGTCGAACTCAACTTGGGTCACCTGTTCGGGGCGCGGGACGAAGACCCGGCACCCGGTCCCCTCACCGTTCTCGTAGCCCCGGCCAATGGAGCTTCTGTGGGTCAGCGGGAAGGGAGTGGGAGTTCCGCCGACCCGCGCCAATCTCCGCCGATCGGACCGCCGGGCGAGCGGAGAGGGGCGATGGGTCGGTCCGACTTTGCCGTACACGACTACCTGCGCGTGATGGGGCAGTTCCTCGACACCCAGCGCGAGGTGATGTCGGCGTTCCTCGGGAGCCCGTTCGTTCCTTCGGCGCCGGCGCCCGCTGCTGATCGGCTCGTTTCGACCGAGCCCTTACCGGCTCTGGAGCCAGAGGCGCTTCCGCCCTTCTGTCTCGTCGAGACGGTGGTTCATCACGAACCCGGGCGCGAGATCGTGTTCCGGCGCGTTCTGGACGAGCGCGAGGACCGGTACGCGTCCGATCACACCTTGGGCGGGCGCGGGGTGAGCCGCGAAGACCCGGGGCAGAACGGGCTGCCCGTGCTGCCCATGACGTTCAGCCTCGAAGCGATGGCCGAGGCCGCGTCGCTGCTCGTACCGGGCAAAGTGGTGATCGGGCTGCGCAACATCCGGCTGTTCCGGTGGCTCCCGCTCGACCCCGAAACGACCACGCTCGAGGTGCGGGCGACGGTCGCCGTGGTCGATCCCGGGACCGGCGCCGTCGAAGTCCGGGCGGACGTGCGCGACCTCGGCAACTCGTTCCTACGCGACGGCGCCGGCAAGGCGTCCGCGGAGGCGGTGGTGCTCCTCGCCGACCGCTACCCGGACCCGCCGGCGCCGCTGCCGTTCGAACTGACCGGCGCGGTGCCGTGCAAGAGCACGGTCGAGGACCTGCGCCGGAACATGTTCCACGGGCCGGTGTTCCAGATGATCCGCACGCTCGACACCACCGGGCGCGAGGGGATCGAGGGGACGCTGGAGGTGCAGTCGCGGGAAACGTGGTTCCGCTCGAACCCCGACCCGCAGTTCGCCCTCGACCCCGTCCTGATGGATGCGGCGATGCACATCCTGGGGGCGTGGCACCTCGAGCAGCCGGACTGGACCGGCCGCATCCTGCTGCCGTTCGAGGTGCAGAAGGTCGAGTACTTCGGCCCGACGCCGCAGGTCGGCGCGCACGTCCTGGTGCGCGGGCACAACGAGCAGGAGTCGGCCCGGCACTTCCGGCACGGCCTCGAAGTGTTCGACGAGACCGGTAACGTGTGGCTGCGGCTCACCGGCGCGGGCTACTGGCGGTTCTACCTGCCGTTCGGGCACGTCAACTTCTTCGGGCCGAAGGACGAGTACTACCTGAGCCGCGAGTGGGCGGAAGCCGCTGCGGGAAATGCGGAATTCGGAACGCGGAATTCGGAACAGAAGACACAAGGCAATTCGACTCCGCACTCCGCATTTGCAAAGTGCTACTTCCTGGAACCGCCCGCGGACCTGAAGCAGCCGGTGCTGCGTGCCGCCGGGGCGCGCGTGACGATGACGCCGGCCGAACTGGACGTGTTCGGCACCTGGACGGGCACCGACGCCGAACTGAACGACTGGTTCTTCGGGCGGATGCTCGCGAAGGACGCGGTTCGCAGCGCGTGGTCGCAGAAGCACGGCGAAGCGATGTTCCCCGCCGACATGGAAACGGAAACCGCCGACGGGCGGATCGTGTGTCGGCCGCGCGGCGCTGCCAAGAGTGAGGCGTTCCCGAACGTGGCGGTCGCTGTTGCGGACGGGAAGGTGGCGGCGTTCGCGGCGTTCGCCGAGTGGGTCGGGATCGCCCTTCAAACGGTTCCCAAGAACGCGACGCCGGAAGCCGACGCCGAGGCCCGGAAAGCGGTCGCATGCGGGGCCGTTGCCGACGCCCTGGGCGTTCCGCGCGAGGGCTGCACCCTACAATCACTCGACGCGAACACCGGCGCCGCGCGGGTGACCGCGGGCGGGGCCGCGTTCCGCGTTCAGACGGCCCGTAACAAAGACGCGGTCGTCGCGACCACCCTGTGCGAGCCGGCCTGATGCGAACTGCCGACGAAGTCCTCTCCGCGCTGAGCGACGTGGTACGCCAGACGTTCCCCGACCGCGACTTTCCCGACGCGGTCGATGCGTCCACCCGCGCCTTCGGCGATCTGGGGCTGGCGTCCATCGACCTCGTCGTGCTGGCCGAGCGGCTGGACGCCCACTTCGGGCGCCGCTTGCCCTTCGGATCGTTCCTGAAGGGACTGCGCGACCGGGCCGCGGACGACCTCGAACTCGGTGATCTCGTCGCCTTCCTGCAACAACACGTCTGATACCGGGCGAAGAGGGAGGGAGCAAAGGCAACCTACCCCCCGGCCCCCTCCCTGAAGGGAGGGGGCCGGGCACGATGGTCCCGAAGCAGAAGGAACGCGCCAAACTTCGCGTTCGCCCGTGTCTTCCTCCCCTCACTTCAGGGAGGGGGGCCGGGGGTGGGTCCGCTCCGCGCCCCCCTCTCGCGCCGGGACCACTCCTCTCGGCGCCACCCCCTCCCTTCCGCCGGCCCACGGAAGCTCCGCTGACCGGGCCGGCGAGCACGGTGAGGGAGCCGGGGGGTAGGTTGCTCCGCGGGGCTCGCGCGGGTTACAACCGCACGGCACCACCTCGACTCGGGCCGCGGCGTGTTCGGCTGCCATCAGGTTAGTATGGTAGCGCGCCGCGTCGCGCGGGCAACGCGACCAATCCCCTCCGGGCAGCGGGCCTTTCCCGCTCGCGATGTGTAACGGGGGGGTACAGTGGGGCTAGCGGCAATCGACGGGGGCACAACCGGACGTTCGCGGGTACTTTCGCTGCCGATTCGCTACCCGTTCGCTGGCCGATCGCTACCACCGAACGGCGCCCGCAAAACCCGGATAATGCTCCCCGGTGAACGAGAGACGGTTTCGGATTTGCTCGGAAATTTCGCTGCAAGACAATGGAAAATAAGCACTTGCAGCAAGTTTGGATTTGAGAGGTTTTCGCCCCACGGATAGGGAATCGGCGCCGGTGGTTCTTTCAGAAGCCGTTGGAGCTTCCAGAAGTGCCGCAACAGACCGGATTGGTACCACACCGCACGTGAGCAGTCATGCCCGAAGTCGAAGTTAACGGCACGCGCCTCTTCTACCAGCAGGACGGCACGGGGCCGGACGTGGTACTCATCCACGCCGTCACCAGCAACCAGGCCGTGTGGGTGCTGAGCGGGTTGCCCGAGGCGCTCGCGACCGAGTACCGCGTCACCACCTACGACATGCGCGGCCACGGAGCCAGCGCCCGGCCCGCCACCGGGTACACGTCCGCGGTGATGGTCGAGGACTTCCGCCAGCTCCACGCCGCACTCGGGCTCAAGCCCGCGGTGCTGGTCGGTCACAGCTTCGGCGGGGTGGTGGCGATGCACGCCGCGGCCGTCGCGCCCGAGTGCGTCGCCGGCGTGGTCCTCTCGGATTCGTTCTTCCCGGGGCTGAAGCACGTCGAACCGAACTTCGGAAAGATGAGCATCTGGGTCGATCTGCGCGAGCAGTTCGCCAAGGTGGGCGTCGAACTCGGCGAGACGGTGGACTTCTCCCGGCTGTTCCGCGAAACCGCCGCCCTGAGTTCCGCGAAGTTGAAGGAGCTGGAAGACATCTTCGGTCCGTTCGGGCGCGGGTGGCTGCGTCAGCTCCCGAAGCTCGCGGAAACGACGTGCGGCGAAGAGGTGCTGACCGAGGCTGGGCTGACCGCCGACGTTCTGGCCGGCATCCGTAAACCGGTGGTCGCTCTGTACGACGAATTCTCCCCCTTCCTTGCAACGTCGCGTTGGCTAGAACAACACCTTTCGGGGTGTACGGCCGAGATCATTCCGGCCGCGAAGCACCTCGCGATGTTCGATAACACCGCAGGCTTCACCGATGCCGTCCGACGGCATCTGAAACGCCTGAGCCAATGAGATGAACGGAACTCGTTCAACAGGGTGGTGGAGCGGCCCCCCTTTTTGTGGGCGTAACCAGTTTCGCACTGGGCTGTTTCACAGTATTCGTCGGCCTGTGGGCGGTGGGCACGTTTCGGACGGTTGAGCGGGTCGTTGAGGTTGAGCGAGTGGTCGAGGTCGAGCGGGTCGTCGAGAAGTTGGTCGAGCCGCCGCCCAGCCCAAGCTACGCCGATTTAGTCGTCACGCTCCGAAACGCGCCAATGGTTTTGGACGGTGATTTTGGTAATTACTTTGTGGAGGAAACGCGCAAAATCCCGGGCGTCGCGCAAGTGTCAGAGGGTGTCGTCGGCTTGGTGCACGAGATGCGCAGCAACGGAAATGTCAATGATACCCCCTTTATGATCCAGGGATGGCAACCGGATAACTTCTGGTACGGCGATCTGAAGGTCACTGCCGGTCGGCGGTTGGAAACCAAGGACCGACACAAAGTGCTGTTGGGCCAAAAGTTGGCCGAAAATCTTCGGAAGGAAGTTGGTGACAAAGTCGTCTTCGTCGCCGATCCCGAGCAACCGTATGAAGTGGTCGGCATTTGCAACAGCCTGGACCGTTCCGAAAACTACAGCGCAATCGTTTCGCTTGCCGACGGACAGGCCCTCACGGGCAAGCGTATAACCGGGTTTAGCGTTCGAGTCGCGGCTGGCATGGCCGACATTGACGCCGTGAAGCAAGCGATCGAGGCGCTCCGTGACCCGCGTGACACGAACGCACGACTTGAGGCCTTCCGTCCCAACCGGCGCTGAACGGCTCGTTACCCCGCGGCATTATCCCACCGGCTTGTAGGCATGTATTTCGCAGCTTTTATCCTGAAGAACCTCACGCGGCGCCCCGTCCGCACCGCGCTCACGGTGCTCGGGCTGGCGGTCACCGTCGGGAGCATGATCGCGCTGCTCGCCGTCAGCCACAACGTCGAGCGGTCGGTGGAGTCGGCGTTCGACACGCGCCGGGTGGACCTCGTCGTGCTCCAGGCGAACAAGCCGCTGGGGCTCGACAGCGATTTCCGCGAGTACATGGTCGAGCAGGTGCGGTCCTGGACCGACGTGGTGGACCGGGTGTCGGAGGGGGTCGTCAGCACCGCCAACACGATCCGCGACAGCGGGTCGGTGAACGAGAACACGTTCTTGGTCCAGGGCTGGAAGCCGGACAACTTCGGGTTCGAGGACATGGCCCTCCTGTCCGGCGAGATGCTGAAGGCGGAGGACACACACAAGATCATGCTCGGGGAGAAGCGGGCGAGCGCGATGGGCAAAAAGGTCGGCGACACGGTCACTTTCGTGGCCGATCCGGAGCACCCGTACACGGTGGTGGCCGTCTACAAAAGCCCCGTGGTCTTTGAAGACGGCGGGGCGATTGTTCCGTTCGCGGACGGTCAGGCGCTGACCGGCAAGCGGGTCACCGGGTTCTCGATCCGGGTCAAGCGCGGCACCGCGGACGGGGCGGCCGAGATCGCCGCCGTGCAGCAGCGGGTCGCCGACCTGCGCGACCCCAAAGACCCCACGGCTCGGCTCGACGCACAACCGCCCGACAAGTACGTTCAGTCGGTTTCGCAGCTCAAGCTGATCAAGGCCGTGTCGTGGCTGGTGTCCGCGATCGCGTTCGCGGTCGGCACGATCACCATGCTGAACACGATGGCGATGTCGGTGCTGGAGCGCACGCACGAGATCGGCATCCTGCGGGCGGTCGGCTGGCCCCGGTCCCGGGTCATCCGCATGATTCTGGGTGAGGCCGCCATGATCGCCTTGGGCGCGACCACGGCAGGGCTGCTGATCGCGTTCGTGGGGATGCAGTCGCTCACCCTCTCGCCCAAGGTGAACGGGTTCATCGAGCCGGACCTGTCCCTCATGGTGATCCTGGAGGGGGCGGCGATCACCCTCTTGATCGGGTTAATCGGCGGCGCGTACCCCGCGTACCGGGCGGCCCGGCTCCTGCCGACGGAGGCGCTGCGCCATGACTGACCGCCCCGCCGACTACCTACTCTACGGCGAGCAACTCGCGAAGACGTACCCCGATGGCGACGTGCGCGCGCTGAACGGCGTAACGCTGGGTGTGCGCGCCGGGCAGCACGTGGCGATCACCGGCCCGTCCGGGTGCGGCAAATCGACGCTCCTGAACCTGCTCGGGGTGCTCGACACGCCCGTCGCGGGGGAGGTGTACTACCGCGGGGAGCCGCTCTCGAAGTGCCCGAACCTGAACCACTTCCGCGCCCGGCAGATCGGTTTCGTGTTCCAGTCGTTCTTCCTGATCCCGACGCTGACGGCGAAGGAGAACGTGCAGGTGCCGATGTTCGAGGGGCCGGCCCTTTCCGCCCGGGCGCGGGCGAAGAAGGCCGAGGAACTGCTCGAACTGGTCGGGATGAGCAAGCGGGCGAACCACCTGCCGGTTCAGCTCTCGGTGGGCGAGCGGCAGCGGGTGGCGCTGGCCCGGTCCCTGGCGAACGACCCCGCGATACTGCTGGCCGACGAGCCCACCGGTAACCTCGACTCCGACAACGCCGTCAAGGTGCTCGACCTGTTCGCGTCGCTCCAGAAGGCGCGCAACCTCGCGCTCCTGGTGGTCACCCACAGCGACGAGGTGGCCCAGCGGGCCGACCGCGTGATCCGCATGAAAGACGGGCGCGTGGTGAGCGACTCCGCGAACGGCCGCGCCGCGCCGGCCGGCGGGCCGGGCTGACGGCCGGCGCGGTTCGCCTTGTCCGCTGGCGGTTGTGGGTTTAATCTCCGGGCGCTCGACGGACCCGGAGGTGAGCCCGATGCGCGTCGCGATTGTGATTCCGGCCCGGTTCGCGTCCTCGCGACTGCCCGGCAAGCCCCTGCTGAGGGACACCGGCAAGTACCTGATCCAGCACGTTTACGAGCGGGCGTGCGAGGCTAGGTGCGCCGACACGGTGGTCGTGGCGACCGACCACGAAGACATCCGTGCCGCGGTGGCCAGTTTTGGCGGGCGGGTCGCGATGACCCGCGCCGACCACCCGTCCGGCACCGACCGCGTGGCGGAGGTCGCCGCGACCCTCACGGCGGACGTGGTCATTAACGTACAGGGGGACGAACCCCAACTGGAACCGGACGCGATCGATCTGCTGGCCGACCTGATGCGTGACGGGTCCGACATGGCCACCCTGGCGGTGCCCATTCCAGACCTCGAAGCGTATCGCAACCCCAACGTGGTGAAGGTGGTGTGCGACGACCGCGGGCGGGCGCTGTACTTCTCACGCTCGCCGATCCCGGCGGTGCGGGACGACGAGCCGGATTTCGCCGCGCGCCCGGCCCGGTTCCTCCAACACCTCGGTGTGTACGCATACCGCCGCGAGTTCCTGCCGCGAATCGCCGCGACGCCGGCGCACCCGCTGGAACAGTCGGAGAAGCTGGAGCAACTCCGCGTGCTCGGCACCGGTGGTACGATCAGCGTCGGGGTGGTGGCGCACGCGCACCGCGGGGTCGATACCCCCGCGGACTACGCCGCGTTCGTGCGGTGGTACCGCTCGGCCGACGGTAGCGCCCGGCGCGCCGCCTGACCGCGTGGCCGATCCGTCGGCGGGCGCATAAGTCAGATTCGTCTCGACAGGTTCGTGCCGGCGTGCGGCGCGACGAAAAGGGAAGCCGGTGCGATTCCGGCGCAGGGCCGCTGCTGTGTTCGGCCAGGGTTCGGGCACCCGCCACTGTGATTCGTCATGGGAAGGCCGCCCGCTGCCCGCTACGAGCCGTAAGCCAGAAGACCTGCCTGTCGTTCACCCGTTCGGTGCCTCGGAACCAGGCGACCGGCCGACAGGCGCTCCGTGCGCGTGCGCACCCGTTTGTCCGCTTTGGCCCCCTCCGCAGGCACCCGGTTCGCCCGTCCCGGCGAACAAGGAGCCGTGCGTGTCTATCGACTACCCGTCCCGTTTGCCGCGTGTTCTTCTGCTGATGTCGCTGGTTGCGGCCGCGGCCCTTGTACGCCAGCTTCCGCACCCGCAGAACTTCACGCCGGTCGGGGCTCTGGCGATCTTCGCCGGGGCGTGCTTTGCCGACCGGCGGCTCGCGGTTCTGGTTCCACTCGCCGCTTTGGTTCCCGGCGACCTCACTGCCGGGATGCACGTGCTCGTGCCGGCCGTGTACGGGAGCCTCGCGCTGAACGTGTTACTGGCACGCCGGCTCCGGCTCCGGCGGACGGCGGCCTCGACCGCGGCGGTCACGCTCCTCGGGGCGGTCCAGTTTTTCGTCACCACCAACTTTGCCACCTGGCTGGTTTTTTACCCGCACACGCTCGGCGAGTTGGTGTCGTGCTACGTCGCCGCGGTCCCGTACTTCCGCAACACCCTGCTCGGGGACGCTACGTTCGTGGCGCTGCTTTTCGGCGCGCTGGCTCTGGCCGAGCGCGCGCTCCCGGCCGTCCGCGAGCCCGTGCCCGCGGCGGCGAACTGACGGAGGCGGTCGTGCGAATCGTGTCCCTGCTCCCCAGCGCCACCGAGATCGTTTGCGAACTCGGGCTCGGCGATGCGCTCGTGGGGGTGACTCATGAGTGCGACTATCCGGCGTTCGTGACCGCGCTTCCCAAAGTGACCCGCACGCTGATCCCGCACGATGCCATCAGCCGTGAGATCGACGCCCTGGTGCGCGAGCGACTGCAAACGCAACGGGCGCTCTACACACTTGACCTGCCGACGCTGGAGCGTTTGGAGCCGGATTTGATTGTGACCCAGGCGCTGTGCGACGTGTGCGCGGTGGCCGAAGCCGAGGTGACCGCGGCGGCCTGTACGCTGCCCGGCCGGCCGCGGGTCGTGAACCTCGAACCGACCTCGTTGGGGGACGTGTTCGACACGTTGCACTTGGTCGCCGACGCGGCGGGCGTGCCCGCACGGGCGGACCTCGCCGTGGCCGCGCTGCGTGAACGGATCGGGACGGTCGCTAAGCGTTCGGAGCAGGTGACCGCTCGCCCCCGGGTGGTCGTGTTGGAATGGCTCGACCCGCCGTTCAGTTGCGGGCACTGGACCCCGGAACTGGTTCGACTGGCCGGGGGCGACGAGGTGCTCGGCGTGTCCGGCGGGCCGTCGCGCACGCTCGCCTGGGCGGACGTAGTCGCGGCGCGGCCGGACGTGCTATTGGTTGCGTGCTGTGGCTTCTCGCTGGAGCGGACGCTCGTCGATCTTCCGGCGCTCCGGGACTGCCCGGGATGGGAGGCGCTTCCGGCGGTTCGTTCCGGGCGAGTGTACGTCACCGACGGTAATGCGTACTTCAGTCGGCCCGGGCCGCGCCTCGTGGACAGCGCCGAGATCGTCGCTCACGCGCTCCACCCGGCCCTTCACCCGCTCCCGCCGGGACTGCCCACCGCCCGACGGCTGACGCGCGAAGAGATCGGGAACGCGCGGCCGGTGACCGTATGAGGCCGAAGGTGCTGCTGTCGTGGAGTTCGGGCAAGGACTCCGCCTGGGCGTTGCACGTTCTGCGACAGCGCGGTGAGGTAGAGATTGTTGGGCTGGTGACCACCCTGAACGAGGCGTTCGGGCGGGTCGCGATGCACGGCGTTCGGGCCGAACTGGTCCGCGCGCAGGCCGAGGCCGCCGGGTTGCCACTGTGGGCGGTCCCGTTGCCGTGGCCGTGCTCGAACGACCAGTACGAGAGCCGGATGCGCGGGCTCGTAGAACGGGCGAGAGCCGCGGGCGTCAGCGGGCTCGCGTTCGGTGACCTGTTCCTGGCCGATGTCCGCGCCTACCGCGAGCGGCAGTTGGCCGGGTCCGGGATTGAGCCGCTGTTCCCGCTGTGGGGTTCTCCGGCGGACACGCCCGCGCTGGCGCGGGAGATGATCGGCGCAGGGCTCCGGGCTACGCTGTCGTGCGTCGATCCGAAGCAACTCACCCGGCAGTTGGTCGGTCGGGAGTTCGACGCGCGGCTTTTGGCCGAACTGACGCCGGGCGCCGATCCGTGTGGGGAGAACGGTGAGTTTCACACCTTCTGTTACGCCGGCCCGATGTTCGATCGGCCGATCCCGATGCGGGTCGGCGACACGATCGAACGGGACGGGTTCTGCTTCGCGGACCTGCTGCCGGGCGCCGCACCAGAGTGAACCGCCACATTTGCAGATGTTGCGGGTGGCACGTTCCAGGCGACCCCGTTCACTTTTCGGAACAACGATTCGCACCGGAAACGCGGGAGGCTCGGTTCGCGCGCCCGTGGGGCCGTGGGTGCCCCTCTGGATTTTGGCCCGTTATTGGTTTTCCCAAAACCCCTTCCACTCCGGCCCCGCTGCTAATGCCCCCAGTTCGACAAACGGTGCCACATGCCCCAGATTCCATCTCGCCCCAGTTTGTTTCATTCTGATGTTGAGCAATTGCTTAACCGTTCCCTCCACCAACCCGCTTCCAATCGACTGCCCCCGCCGCAAACGCACCGCATAATTCAACCGCCCCTGTTGGCCACAAAAGTAATTCAATACGCCGCCCAAGGCGGCTCCGTCGCCTCCGGCGGGCATCTGCCCGGTCAGTTCTCCGATCCAGTCCACCAACCCGGGATATCCGTCTTCCAGCAGCTTCGACTTGCCCCGGACAAACGCCGTCGCGGCTTGGACCCCGGGACCGAACACCGCCTTCGCCCCGCTGGCGAGGTACTCCGCCCCATGCCAGAAGTCGAGGACCTGGGTCGCGTCACGGAAGTGCTGCTCGGACACGTTCCACAACCACTCGGCCCCATCCCCCAGTACCGTCATTTGGCTCGAATCGGTCCACTCCAGTCGCGTGGCCTCGTCGTGACACCGCTTCCCGAACAGGCTCGCCTCCTCCACGGCCGCGATCACCGACCGCGCCAACGGGGTTGGCAGGTCGCGTCCCTCCCAGTCCATCGCCGTGGTCGGCGCACTTCGCTCGCGCCGGGCAAAAACGGCCATCTTGAGATCCCGCCAACCGTCCTCCACAGTGTTGACCTTGCCCGCGTCGATGTGCAACTCGCTGTCCACCGGCCGCTCGGTCCTGGCCGCGGCTTGGGCTCGGGTGAAGACTTCAGCGGTCGAGCGGTGTTGCCGGGTGGCGGTGGCCTGGGCCGCCGTGGCGTGGCAGAGTTGCCGGATGGTGTTGTCGTCCAATTCCCAGCCGACCACCTCGGCCAGAGTCACTTCGGCTTTGGCGAAGGACTGTTGGACGCCCAGCAAGACGGCCATCCGACAGGCGCCCGGGGTGACGTAGCCGCTGAGGCCCAGCCCGCGATCGGCTCCGAACTCGCCTTGCCCGCAAGTGGGGCAGTGGAAATACCTCCGCTCCAGCTCAATCGGACCAACGGCGGTCACAACCGTTCGGGTGTGCGGTCCTTTGGAGCGCCCGGGGTGCGTCTTCGCGCAGGTGCGGGCGCGCCCCCTTTTTGCTCGTCCTTCTCGATCCGTGAACCCAAGGCGGCACCGAGTGTGGTCCGCAACAGTTTGCGCCCTTGATCGAGTGCATGCTTCTCGCAGGCGGCCAGGACCGTGCCGTCGGGAGCTTCTTGGGCCAGACGATTCAGGTCCGTGAAATAGCCCAGCAGTTGTTCCAAGGCCAACCGTTCGGATTCGGTACTGTATTCTATAGTCAGCGTCGGCATCAGTATCCCTCCCAGATTGCCACGGCTTCCCCAGCCGGCTCCCATACCGTTCACAAATGCCAAAATCCAGAGGGGCACCCTGGGGCCGTTCCGCTGATTGTTCCCGTCCCGGCGGGCGATATACTGATAGTTTGGTACCGTCGCACTCCAGGAACCGTTGCTCGATGACCAAACACATCTTCGTGACCGGGGGCGTCGTAAGCTCACTCGGGAAGGGTTTAACATCGGCATCGATCGGCCTCTTGTTGGAGGAACGCGGATTGCGGGTGCGGCTTCAGAAGCTCGATCCGTATTTGAACGTGGATCCCGGTACGATGTCGCCGTACCAGCACGGCGAGGTGTACGTGCTCGACGACGGCACCGAGACCGATCTCGACCTGGGGCACTACGAGCGGTTCACCCACGCCACCCTGAACAAAGACTGTAACTACACCACCGGCAAGATCTACCTCTCGGTGATCGAAAAGGAACGCCGCGGCGACTACAAGGGCAAAACGGTTCAGGTGATCCCGCACGTCACGGACGAGATCAAGTCCTGCATCCGGAAGATGGTCGCGCCGGACGTTGATGTGGTCATCACGGAGATCGGCGGGACCGTCGGCGACATTGAGGGCATGCCCTACTTCGAGGCGATCCGGCAGTTCGCGCTGGACGTCGGCAAGCACAACTGCCTGTTCGTCCACCTCACACTCGTCCCGTATTTGAAAGCGGCGGGTGAACTGAAGACCAAGCCGACGCAGCGCAGCGTCCGCGACCTGCGCGAGATCGGCATCCAGCCCGACATCCTGATCTGCCGCACCGAGCGCGACATTCCGAAGGACGAGTGCGAGAAGATCGCGCTGTTCTGCAACGTCGAGCGCAATGCGGTGATCGAGGAGAAGGACAAGGAATTCAGCATCTACGAGGTGCCGCTGAGCCTCGCCGACAACAAGCTCGACGAGTTGGTGGTGGAAAAGCTCGCGCTGACTCAGGCGAGGCCGCTGGACATGAGCGCCTGGCGGACGATGCTCGACCGGATGCGCGCACCGGCCCACGAGGTAACCATCGGGTTCGTGGGTAAGTATGTGAAGCACCGCGACGCGTACAAGAGCGTGTACGAGTCGATCGACCACGCCGGCATTGCCAACAACGCGAAGGTGCGGGTGGTCCGGATCGAGTCCGACAAACTCGCCGAAGAGGGCGCGGCCCAGGCGCTCGCGGGCGTCGACGGGCTGCTCGTCCCCGGCGGGTTCGACAAGCGCGGGATCGAGGGCAAGATCGATGCCATCCGGTTCGCGCGCGAGACGGGGCTGCCGTTCTTCGGCATTTGCCTCGGGCTCCAGTGCGCGACGATCGAGTTCGCGCGGAATGTGGCGGGCCTGGATGGGGCCAACAGCACCGAGTTCGATAAGGTGTCGCCGCATCCCGTGGTGTGCCTGCTCGAGGAACAGGTGAACGTCACGAACTTGGGCGGGACGCAGCGCCTGGGCGCGTACCCCTGCCACCTAGTGCCCGGCACGAAGGCGCGCGCCGCGTACGGCGTGGACGTGGTTAGCGAGCGGCACCGGCACCGGTACGAGGTCAACAACGCCTACCGCGAAAAGCTCTCCGCCGCCGGGTTGGTGTTCTCGGGCACGAGCCCGTCCGGCGATCTGGTAGAGGCGATCGAACTACCGAACCACCCGTGGTTCGTGGCCGTGCAGGCGCACCCGGAGTTCCTCTCCAAGCCGACCAAATCGCACCCACTGTTCCGCGACTTCGTCGGCGCCAGTTTGGCCCGCCGGCTCGGTAAGAAGCCCGTCGCGGTGGTTATGAAATAGAGCAAGTAGATGAGCCACGAAGGATCGCAAGGGTTCATCTGCTTTGGCCTCTTAACCCTCAGGTTATGCCACAAGTTGGGGTTGACCCGTCGTGTCGGCACGGTTGACGTGTAAGTCCGGCAAGGAGGGCCATGATGACCGATACATTTCCGGCGGCGGGGTTTGGGTCGATTCATTTTGGTAATGTCGATCTGGGCGACGCGCGGGTGAACCGGCGGTTGGCGACGTTGGCCGACCTGTTGGTGGCCAGCGGAGCCGAGAGTCTGCCGGACAAGTTCGCCGACCCGGCCGATTACCGGGCGTTCAACCGCCTCGTGGGCCGTCCCGAGGCGACCCACGAGGCGGTCACCGCACCGCACCGGGCGCACACGCGAAATCGCATGCGCGCCCATACGGGTGCGGTGCTGGTGCTGCACGACACCACCGAACTGGATTACTCGGGCCGGGCGTTGCCGCGCATGGGGCCGATCGGCAACGGGCACGGCACCGGTTGGGAGTGCCACAACAGCCTGGCCGTGGACGCGGGCTCCGGGGCGGTCCTGGGGTTGGCCGCCCAGATCCTGCACCGGCGCCCGCCGACCCGATCCAACCGGGGCGAGACCAAAGCCCAGAGGCGTCAGCGGCAGGACCGCGAGAGCCGACTGTGGGTGACGGGGTTAGAGGCCGTGGGCCCGGCCCCGGACGGGCGGCACTGGGTGCATGTGAGCGATCGTGGGTCGGACACGTTCGAGTACCTATCGGCGCTGGTCACCGGGGGGCACCGGTTCGTGGTCCGGTCCCGGCACGACCGGGTGCGATCGGATGAGGCCACATTGCACGCCCACCTGCGGGCGTTGTCGGCGGTGAGCGCCTGGTCTGGGGAGGTGCGGTGTGGCCCGCACGGGGGCTCGACCCGCACCGCGGACCTGTCGGCGGCCGGGGTGCGCGTCGAGTTGCCGGACCCGTCCGGTTCGGCCCCGGCGTTGGGGGTGTGGGCGTTGCGGGTGTGGGAACCGAACCCGCCGGACGGTGTCGACCCGGTGGAGTGGTTCCTGCTCACCGATCGGGCCCTGGACACGGCCGCGGGGTTACGTGAGGTGGCCGGTTGGTATTGTCAACGGCCGATCATTGAGGAGTATCACAAGGCTCTCAAGAGCGGGTGCGGCGTGGAGGAGTTGGGGCACCGCACTCCGGAGACGTACTTGTTTAGCGCGCCGGTAGTAGCACAGGGCGAGGTAGGAGCCGGTTGCCGAACCATCGCAACGTTTGGCTGATGTGATCCACGACCGAGAGGGTCCGGCGGCGGCACGTCTCGAACACGGACATCAACACGCCTTGCGCCTTCGCGCCCGCGGCGGTCCGGTTCCCGCCCCACACCTTGCGGTTCACAACCGCGGGGCGAATCGCCTGCTCGGCCTTCCAGTTGGTGGGCTCGACCCGCGGGTCGAACACGAATGTAAACCACTGCTCGAAATGGTTCCACAGGTGCTTCGCCAGCGTCACGTACGCCGGCACCGCCCGCGGTCGCGTCACCAGTTCCAGCAGGCGGTCGTCGAACTGCGACCGTGCGCGTCCCGTTGGTCGTCGGTCCACGTCCCCGGCGCGTACTCATTCCGCCAGTGGATCGCCTCGGTGAACCGCGCGATCACCTGGCGCGGGAACCGCACGGCCCCGCGGGTCCCCCGCTCCAGCAGTTCCCGCGCGCGGCGGAGCACATGGGCCAGGCACTGCTGGTGGATCGCCCCCTCGAATCGCTCGTAGGAGGCGAACCCGTCGTGGCTCAGGACGCCCGACCAGTCCGCCCCGATCACCCGCTCCAGGGCGTCGGCACTGCGTTTCGAGTCGACGCCGTAAGCCGTGGCCCGGTCGGCGACCCACGCGTGGAGCCAGGCCGGGTGCCCTCCGATCCGCCAACCCGTCTCGTCGGCCGCAATCTGCTCGGACGCCCGCACCTCGCCGAGGATCAGGTGGTAGTCCGGCTCCAGCCGCGTGGCGGCCCGTAGGCCGATCTGGGCGCTGGCCCCGCGCGTCAGCGTGATGCCGAACAGGGTCTCGAAGACCGACGCGACCTTGCCGTGCGACAGCCCCATCTGGGTGTGCAGGAGCGCCGCCGCGGTCTGAGCGTCCGGGCCGACCTGGCTGGCCGCCGCGCCCAGGGCGTCGGACGTCTGGAGCGGGTGCCGGCCCTGGGTCCGCTTCCCGCACGCCTCACAGTGCCCGATGTGGATACGGAACTTGCGGATCAGCGGCTGGCGTGGGATCTCGGTCTGGAACTGTTCGGCCGTGCCGGTCTCGACGAGCCGGCCCCGGCAGTGCGGGCACGCGTCGGGGAGGTCGGCCTCGTGGCACTCGGCGACCTGTTCGGGTGGGGGCGGCGAGCGGTGACCGTGCTTGCCGTGGACATCGCCCGACTTGCGGCCGGGTGGCTTCGGGTTCGGCTTGGGCGGGCCCTTGCGGAACGGAGCGGCCTGCCGCTTGCCGGCGCGCGTGGCCTCGTCCAGCCGCCGGGTCAGTTCGGCGACCTGGGCCGTGAGTTCGGCGACTTGCTTGGAGAGGTCCCGGCAACCGGGACACACGAGCTCGTCCATACCGCGATGTTACCAAATCGGCCACCGATCCGCTGCACCCCCGCTGACAGGAGCGCTAAACAAGTACCCGGAGACGTTGTCCGCGGCGGTGGGGGGGCTGAGCGTGGTGGCGGTGGGCCTGCTGGGCCTGCGGGACGCGGCCCGGGACTCGACCCAGAGCGCTCAACCGGCGGCCCCACTGGTGGGAGCCACCGCGGTCGAGGCGCTGAGCATCTGGCGCACCGGGCGGTCCGAGCCCAACTGGTCCGTGGGGGCGTTCGTGCTGGCGCTCGGGCGATTGGGCGGGCACATGAACCGACGACGGGATGGAGTGCCCGGCTGGCTCACCCTCTGGCGCGGCCTTCGAAAGCTCACCCCCATGATCCACGTACTCAAAAAGGCAAGGCCAACTTGTGGCATAACATGAGCTCTTAACCCCAATACCGTTCAATCGGGGGTTTACGACAGTAGGGCTTCCAAGCAAGCTGGTGTTTACCACAAATAGGCCATTCACCATGCCCGCTCTCGATCATAAAGTGCCTTCTGGTAACGACTTGATGAGCCCGAGGTGCCGAGGAAATGATGATCCTATGCTCCACATTTGATCGTTTCGTGAATGGTAGCCCCATTAGCGTGATGGCTCGGGCGGCCGTCGAACATGCCCTTTGTGCGTCCGCCCTGGATGAACTATTCGACCGCACCGCCGAGCGAGGTTATATACCCTACCCGGCCAGCACTGTACTTTGCGCGAAGTTATAGCACTACAGCGCTACTTTGACCTAACTGTAGATTTTGCCGGCCGTTTCGGCTTTGGCGTTCTTGGTATTTTGCGCGTTCGTGGCTGAACGACGCGTCGTTGTTTGGACGCGGTGGCGGCCCGATTGCGGCGCTGGTGGTACGCGATGACCTCCAACACCCAGACCCGTGTCGTGGTCTCCCGGGCCCGCTCGAGCCACTCGCGGCTCAGTAGGGCCAGGGCCCGGCACACCTGCTCCGCGGTCACCTGGGGATTTTTCCCCCCGCAGTTGTTGGGTGTGTTCGGCCACGAACCCGAGCATGGCCACGCACAGACCCAGGTGCCGCCGCAGGGCCACATAGTTGCGGCCCTCGAAGTGGGTGAACCCGAGCTCCGATTTACAGATCCGGAACACGTGCTCCACGGCCGCCCGGCGGAACCCGACTCGGACCAGGGCCTCGGCCGTGGACCCGACCGGGGCGTTGGACACCAGGAACTTCTCCTCGCCCGTCTGGTCGCTGCACGCCCACACCAACCAGTACGGACCCGGCGACCAACCGGCCGCGCCCGAGGCCCACACCCGGACCCGCTTGGCCCGCCACACCTGGTCCTCGGCGGTGGCCCGGGACAGGCGCAGGATCTGCCACTCCTGGGACCGGAATGCGCCCGCCTGGCGGACCACGTCCCGGGCCTCTTGGCCCTTCACCCCGGGGACCGGTTGGGCCCCCGAGCGGGCCACCACGCGGCACGAGAACGTGGACGGCACCTCGCCCACGAACGCCTGCGTGCGGTCGTCCAGGCCCCGCAGGAGCTCGGGGCTCTTGCCGTACTCGCTGTCGAACGTGAGCCAATCCAGGTGCACCCCATTGGCCCGGGCCCGGTCCACCTGTTCCAGGGCCATGCGCCACTTGGGCCGGTGCACCACGTCGTCGGGAATACCCGCGGACCGGCACCGCGAGCGGTCCTCGGACCAGTCGGCCGGCAGGTACAGGTCGGCGTCCAGGAGGGCCCGGTACGAGCCCCGGGTGACACCCAGGTGCACGGTCACGATGCCGTTGTCCACCTTGCCCACGCACCCCAGGTACTGGCGACCCACCCCGGGTGTCTTGGTCCCTTTCTTGACCGCGCGGGTCTCGTCGATGAGCCCGACCGTGCCGGTGTCGGCGCCCGATTCCGCGAGCAACACGCGGGCGATCCGCTTCGGCACGTCGTGTCCCAGGGCCGCATGGCCCCACTGGTGATCCCGGAGGAACTCCTGGAGCGTTCGCACCGGGGTGCCCGCGGCCAAGGCCACCGGCTCGGCCGTCTTCCGAGGCAGGTCCGATAGCAACCCGCGGGAGTACGTGCGCAGGTGCTCGAACGTCGGGGCCGATCGGACGTGGGCTCGGAAACCCTCCAGGAACGTCGCCAGCGCCGGGCCCAGGGCCTCCAGTTGAGCTCCCGTCATCGCATCCCTCCTCAGTGCCGGGAAGCTATTTTAGTTCAAATCAACGCACTACTTGCGACTTTTAGCGCTGTAGTGCTACCACCCCATAAGTCAACTGCGTAAGTCCTACTTGCTTCTTGGGTGCGACGAATTCGCCGGACTCGCCGCGCCGGATTGAGTGCGCTTCACACCGGCGTGGCCCCCGCCGGCGGGCGGTACAGCTTGAGCGCGTGCCCGCACACCTCCACCGCGCCGACGAGTTCACTGCACAGATCGCGCAGCGCCTTCCACAGCGCCGCCGACTCGTAGTGTTCCACCTCGGCCGGGATGTGGTCCAGCAGCGCCCGCGAGCACACCACCACGAGCCGGTCCTGAACGCGCGAGAACGCCACGTTCGCCCGGTTCAGGTTCAGCACGAACCCCGCGTTGGCCGCGACCGCGGTGGGGTCGCTCACCGTGCCGGACACGATCACCGTCGGACGCTCGCCCCCCTGGAGGCGCTCCACGGTGTCGATCACCCCGACCGCGCCGCCCGGCGCCGTGTGCGCCGCCAGTCGCGTCGCCAGCAGGCTCCGCTGTGCCCGGTGCGGGGTGATGACCGCCACCGAGCCCGCGGTCAGTGCCGGCGCCGCAGCCAGTAGCGCCTCGATCGCGGAAACTTCGACCTGGTTGCTGCGCCGCGAACCGGCCTCGTCGTGGATCGCGAGGAACAGCCCCACGTTCCAGCGCCACACCTCCGACCACACGCCCCCGCCCCCCTCGGCGCCGGCAACGGGCGCGCGTGGCAGCCCTGCGAGTTCGATGCGATCCTTGCGGTAGATGCGCCCGATCAGCTCGCGCACGACGGGCGGAAGTCGGAACGTGAGCCGCAGCCCGGACCACATCGCGCCGCCCGCTGGTACGTGGGCATCAATGATCCGCCGGACCGCGTCGTAGGCACTGGCGAACGGCTGGTACAGCACCGCGGGCGGGCGGTCCTCGGCCTCCCAGTCGTGCGCCGTGATCGGCGCCAGTTGGCGGTGGTCGCCGGCGAGCAGGATCTGTCCCTTCGGGGCCACCAGCGTAGCGAGCGCGAGGAAGTGCGGGAACACCATCATCGACGCCTCATCGACCACGAGCAGCGATGTCTGGAGCCCTTCCCCGCCGTTGTAGGTCTTGAGCTTCTCCACCAGCGGCGCGAGCTTCAACAGCCCCGCCGTCGTCCCGCCGATCACCGCCACGCCGCCCGCCGACAGCTCCGTCAGCTTCTTCTTGGTGCCCAGCAGAGCGGCCGGAATGTTCTCCACCGCCCCGCCCGCGATGTGCTGGCTCGGATCGTTGGTGTGAACCTTAACCAACCGTATTGGAAGGAGCCGGCGCCCGGCGCCCGCGGCGTGGGTGCGGAACGGTTCGAGGTAGCGGTCGATGCGCTCGAGCAGGTTGTCGAGCGCGGTGTGCGTGTGCGCCGACAGCAGCACGACGTCTCCAGGGCGCCCCGCGACCAGCACCCGCAGGAGCACGGCCAAAGCGGTCGTGGTAGTCTTCCCGGTCCCCGGCGGCCCCTGAATCAGTTGCACGCGCGTCGAAAGGCCGTCCACCGCCGCACGCGCCTGGTCGGGCGACGCCGGGTACATTCCCCCGGGCGGGAGCAAGAACGTGTCCAGCAGCTTCTGAAGCACGGTTGATTCCGCGTCCGGAAGCGGCGGCACGATCGGCGGGCGCGGGTCCACCGGGTCGAACCACGCGTACACGTGGCTCGGGCGCTGGAGCCGCTCGTCCACCCGCCCCGCGACGTAGTCCGACACGTTCTCGTCGAGCGTCGCGTACCCGCGGTCGAACAGCACCTCGGCCTTCTTGCTCGCCCCGCTCGACAGCAGGTAGCGGTCCTCCTCGGCGTACATCGCGTCGAGCGTGACCTGCCCGGTCTTCCAGTTCACATCACGCACCACACAGGTGCGCCCGACCGCCGAAGTGAGCTGCGCGACCGCCTGCCCCTGCTTCGGGTCGCCGTTCCAGGGCGAGAGGCGCGCGAACGCGCCCGGCCCGAACTGGCACCGGGCTTCGAGGTCCGCGAGCTTCAGCCCGCCGAACGCGAACAGCTCGATCACGCCCGTGATCGTGCTCTTGTCCGCACCCACCTTCACCTGCTTGAGCGGGAGCGTGCGGCCCGCCGGAACGCGGCCGATCGGCGGCACCAAGTGCATCGCCACCCAGTCCGAGCGCCGCACGTGCTGGTCGAGCCGGAGGAAGTCCGTGGCGGCGCGGGCCACGCCGTCGCGGCCGAGCTTGAACGCCGGTAGCGCCTTCGGGTCGAGCGGCGCCTTTTCGATCCCCGGGTTTTTCGGCCCAATGCACTCTTCGAGCCAGCGGAGCGCTTGCACGCGGGCCAGCAGGTACGCTTCGAGCAGCCCCGGCGCCCCGGCCACGCGGTAGCGCTGAACCGCCTCTTGTGCCCGCGGGTCGCTGTCGGGCAGTGTGCCCCAGACGGCGTGCCAGTATGGTGCCGGCAGCCCGTCGCCGAACCGGGCGCGGACTTCAAATGTGTGCTTCGCACCGGCCCCTTCTGTGGTCCAGTCGCCGTTGGGCGCGATGTCGAGATCGGCCACGAAGTCGAAGACGCCTTGCGCGAACACCCGGGACAGGTCGCACGCCGCGCCGTTCACCGCGCGCGTCCAGTGGAACCGCCGCCCGGCCCACTCCAGGGAAGCGACCACGCCCAGCCCGCGCCCGGTCCAGCCGAGCGCGTACCGGCGGTTCACCTCTTCGCGAACGGCCGAGTACATCTGCTGTTCCAGCCCCTCGCGGCAACCGAACAACTGGCGCACCGGGCCGAGCAGTTCCGGCCCCGCCCGGCAGCACCCCTCAATGAGGTAGCGCACGTCCGACCGCGACCACACGTAAAAGTGAACCGGCGCCGGCTCGCCCCCGGCCGCCCGGGCGATCACCCCCGCGAGCCGGTCGAAGAACCGGCGGATCAGTTCGCCCTCGGCGGCGGTGTCGGCCGCGTAGTCCGTTCCGCTCCACGGGACCGGTTGGAACTCCACCACCTCGCCCTCACCGTGGAGTGGGCGGCACTCGTGAACCGGCTTCCCGAAGCGGTCCTTTCCGCTCTCGGTCAGCTCCTGAACACCCGGAACCGGCGCGCCGTCGGCGAACGGCGTGTCGATGCGCTGGGGGCCGCGGGTAACGTGCGCGGCCAGCGCCCCAACCCGGTTCTCGGTGTAGTCGTAATCGACCGCCAGGTACACGCGCAGGAGCCGCGTGCCGTTGGCCTCGTGCGGCGGCAGGTGCCCGACGCCGGTGTTCGGAACCGGCTCGACTCCGGAACTCGGCACCGGGCGCGAACCGGGGAGCACGGGCAGCGTGTGCAGACGCGTGCGGGCGCGCAATCGCAGCACATCCAGGCTTTCCGTGAACCCGGGATCGCGGGCCAGCGCCTCGATCTTCGGCTCGAACATCGGCGGGTTGGCGAGCTGGTCCAGGGTGCCCAGCCCGGCGCCGCGGAGCAGCCGCGTGGTCACGGGGTCGATGCCGAGCAGCTCCACCTGGCGCAACCGCGCGCTTTCGGCCATGCAGTGCGGGGCGAACGTGCAGCCGTCGCACTTAGTATCGATCTGGAACCCCAGCTCCGCGAGCGGGCGCGACGCCGCGGCATCGAGCCGCCCGCCCGGCGCGAGCAGGCGCACGAGGTCGGCCTCTTCGTGCGCCAGGTCGAGCGCCGGGAGCGCGAGGATGGACTGGGTGGTGTTGCGTTCGGGGTCGAGGCGTGCGACCACGCACTCGATCGCCTCGGGCGCCACCGCCGCGCCGCCGATCACCACCGGTCGGCCGCCGAGCAGCCCGCGGAGCAGCACCCGGTACGCGGTCACCTGCACGCGGTGGTAGGTGCGGTCGCGGCGGCTGGCCTTACACTCCACCAGCACCAGCACCGGCCCGGCGCCGGTCCACTTCACGAGCATGAAGTCGATGAGCCCGTACACGCGGAACGCGCCGACGGTGCCCCCGACGGCCACCTGGCGCGCGTACCCCGACGCGCCGGGCGGGAGCGCTTCCAGCACCGCCGCAATGGCGGACCAGGTCACTTCATCCCGCTTCCCCTTCGGGAGCGGCGCGGCCAGGTCGCGAAACCCCGCGGCCTTCAGCTCCGCTTCCCACTGGTTCTCGCGCCGGCGCCCGAGTTCGGCCAGCACCGGGTCGAGGTCGGTGCGCAGCCGGTCGAAGAACGGGAGCGGCTCCGTCTCGCGCGCGGCGTGGACCGCGAGGTGGAACCGGCGGTCGCAGGAGTGGTGGCGGACGTACTCCCCGAGGTCGGTGGCGGTGATCGTGAGCCCGGATGGTGCGTTCAACGGCGATCCCTGCGCGGCGATCCGAGAAAACCAACCAATACCACCGAACGCGCGCGGGTCGCAATCTCAGCCGGCGCGCCCGGCGGCCCCTATTTCTGCGCGCGGCGGAACTCCTGTTCGAGGAACTTCATCCCCTCCGCCTCGCCGTTCGTACCCAACCGGAACTGGAGGTCGAACGTGCTGCGGTCCAGCGAGACGATGTCGCCCTTCGGTTCGATGGGAACCAGCGTAAACGTGTCGAAGTGGTAGTGCTCCGCGCGGAACGTGTACCGTCCCCACTTCACGTGCAGTTTGTCGCCCTCGACCGTCACCTCCGCGCGACCGTACGCGCGTTCCTCGTAGCCCCCAACGAACCGCGACAGTTCCAGGCTCGGCTTCGTGTCCCGCTTGCGAGCGGTTTCGCGCCGCTGCTTCGCCGCGGCAGTGTTGAAGTCCGTCAGCGCCAGTTGCGTCTTGTGGAACGCGACCCAGTCCTCCGCGGGCAGTTCGAGCAGCGCGTCGAGGGCGGTCTTGGCCACCGCCTCGCACACCAGCGACGGGCGCAGGTTGCACAGCACCATCACCCCGACCTTTTTCTCGGGAACGAGCATGCACTGAGCGCGGAACCCGGTGAGCGTGCCTCCGTGCGACACGCACGTGACGCCGCGGTAGTCGTGAACGAACCAGCCCAGCCCGTAGCCCGCGAATCGCGTCACCTTCGGCGGCAGGTAGACCGCGAACGGCCCCTCCGGGAGCAGCAGCATCTGCGGGGTGTGCGTCTCCTTCAGCGCCCGCTCGGTGAGCAGCCGGCGCCCGTCGAACTTGCCGCCCGCGAGCTGGAACCGGAGCCACGCCGCCAGGTCGCGCGCCGAGCTGTTCACGCACCCGGCCCCGCCCGCGTGGTCGATCTCGTCCCACCCGACCGCCGACACCGACTTGTCCAGCCCGTAGTAGTGCGGGGTGGCGTGGTTCGGCCGCCCGCGGCCCTCCTTCCAGGTGGCGCTGGTGCTCGTCATCCCGAGCGGGGCGAAGATGCGGGCCTTCACCGCGTCCGCCCAGGTGCCCTTCTCGTACCGCCCGGCGATCACCCCGGCCGTCGTGAACGGGACGTTCGCGTACTCCCACTTCGAGCGGAACGAGGTCGAGGGCGCCGCCCTCCCCCACCGCTTGATCACATCGGCGCCGTCTGTGCTGAGCGCGGCCCACAGCAGGTCGTGCCGGGGCATCCCGGTGCGGTGACATAGCAGGTCCCGGAGCGTCACGTCGCGGTCCGCCAGTTCGTCCGAGAGCCGGAAGTAGTCGAGGTGGTCGCGCACCTTGTCATCCCACTTCAGCTTCCCGTCGTCGGCCAGCATCGCCAGGAGCGTGGCTGTGAACGCTTTTGAACACGACGCGATCGGGAACACCGTGTCGGGCGTGACCTTGTCGTCCGCGCCCTTTTCGCGCACGCCGAACCCTTTCAGATAAACCACCTCCCCGTCCTTCACCACCACCACCGCACACCCGGGCGCGGAGAACTCCTTGAGCGCCTTCTCCGCCACCTCGTCAATAATCTTGGGGTCGAACCCGGCGGCCCTCGCCGGGGCCGTGGCGAACAGGAACGCGAACAGGACGGCGCAACAGCGCATGAGGATCTCTCCGGAACGTGCGGGAGCCACCATCATTCACGGAACCACATCCCCCGCAAGAGGTGCCCCGCGGATCGCGGCGCCTGTACAGAATTTGGCCGTTTCACCTTTCGAGTTCCGGGGGGAGCCGCAACCGTTCGATCCGCAAATCCGGTAACACCCCACCATTATTCCCCTTCATCTCGCTACCAGAAGTTTGCACCTCTCACCTCCGGCATCTGACGGAGCGGTGGGCACGGAATTTCGGCCCCTACGGCGGAACCTGCGACGCGAAGCGAATCGCCGCAAGTGCCATCCCGTAAACAGTTTGCCGCTTTCATTCCACCCTGCGCAGCGGTTACCTCGGTATTTGGTTACGGCCGGAAGCCGGGCTTGCGCCGTGTGATTCGCGGGTAGCGGCGTACCAGCTCGTGACCAGCGAACCGGTAGCGAATGTCCCGTACCGCCCCCAGCGGGTGTTCCAAGGAGCCCGAAACAGCCCCTCCTCACAGCGATCCGTCGCGCGGCAACGATCCGCGCGACATTTGCTCCCGCGACTGCGCGACATTCGAGCGAGCAACGCCCCTTCTAACCAGATGGCAGATCACTCGCTCGTAGCCCCGTGGAGCGGGCGCGGCGAAATTGAGCGTTATGCCGTTTGGGCCGGTATTTCGTGTGAAATCAGTTCAACAGCGGCGCGCGGTTCGCAACTCCGTTTCGCACGCATTGGGAACTCTCGAAGTTGCATTGGGTAGCGCGGATGACTTCGCACCATCTGAACGTTCCGTCAAGACGCCGTGTGTAGCAACGTCATTATCGCAGCACGGCTCCCAATACCGAGATACAGCCCATCCGGTCGGGCCAATATCTCTTAAATCCCCCAAGCTACTTGAACTGCGCATTTTTCCGTCTAACGTTAACTCCAATCGGTCTTACGCTCCGGTCAAAATCTGCTCCGTATTTGTCCGGAAAAAGACTGACAAGCACTGGCAAACGGCTCGCGCCCAACTCGACCTGATTGATGGCCCCACCTCGGCCGCCCACGCCGGGGATTGATCCGTTTGCCCTTCCTGAACCCCGCTCGGGCCATCTCGCCAGCGGGGTCGGGACGTTCTCCGCACCGCTGCCCAACACCTTGAGGTAAGTCGCAATGCTGCTCTCGACCCTCTCACGCCGGTTCCGCGACACGTTCACCCCCCGTACCCGCATCGGGGCGCGCACGTGGCTGCAACTGACGGCTCTGGAGGACCGGTCGGTTCCCGCAATCCTGACCTGGACCGGGGCCGGCGGGAATACGCTCTGGACGAACGTCAACAACTGGGAAGACGAGACTCTCGCCAACGTCGCACCGGTTGCAGGGGACAGGCTGATTTTCCCGACCGGGGTGAGTGGGCTGACTAACAACGATTACCCGGCCGGCTTTACCCTGAACGACATCCAGATCCAGGGCGCGGGTTACACACTGACCGGCAACACGCTCGTTCTGACTACCGGACTGGCGGACTCGGTCGCCTCGGGCACGACCGAAATCGCGCTGAGCATCAGCGGCGCCGGGGGCATCTCGAAGACCGGCGCCGGGGATCTGGTGCTGATCGCCGGCAACACGCTCACGGGTACGGTGACGATCGACGCCGGAACCCTCACCATTACCGCCACCGAATCTCTGGCGGACACGGTCGCGGTCACCGTGAACACCGGCGCGAGTCTCATCCTGGACGGCGCCGACGAGACCATCGGGTCGTTGACCGGTGGCGGTACGGTCAGCCTGGGCACCTCCACCCTGACGGCGGGCGACGGCAGCGACACGACCTTCAGTGGCACGCTCACCGGCAGCGGCAATCTGATCAAGACGGGCACCGGCACGTTCACCCTGTCGGGGACCAACAGCTCCTACACCGGAACGGTCGCCGTCGACGCCGGCACGCTGAGCGTGTCCGCCGGGACGAACCTGGGAACGGGTGCGCTCACGCTGGGAGGCAGCGCCACGCTCCAGGTGACCGGTGCCACCTCGATCGGCAACGCCGTGACGTTGAACGGGGCCGCCACGGTCGACAACGCCACGGCGGTGACGCTGTCCGGGGCGATCACCGGGGCCGGCGGGCTGACCAAAACCGGAGCCGGTCAACTGACCCTCTCGGGGACCAACACGTACCTCGGCGGCACGACCGTTAGCGCCGGCGGACTGGTCGTCGCCAACGACGACGCCCTCGGCTCCGGCGCGCTGACGCTCGGCGGCGGGACCCTGATCTTCGACGCGGACCGGACCGTCGCCAACGCGATCACGCTCAACGCGGCGGTCAGCACCATCGTCGTCCCGCCGGCCACCACGGTGACCCTCTCCGGCGTCATCTCCGAGACCGGCGGCGCCCGCGGGATCAACAAGTTCGACGGCGGGGCGCTGACCCTGTCCGGTGCCAACACGTTCACCGGCCCGGTCGCGCTCAACGGCGGCACGCTGACGCTCGCCGGGGGGGCCGCTGTGGCGGACACGGTGGCAGTCACCGTCGCCGGCGGCGCCACCCTCGCGCTCGGCGCCACCGAGACCATCGGCTCGCTGGCCGGTTCCGGCGCGGTGTCCCTCGGCGCGTTCGACCTCACGACCGGCGGCAACAACGGCAGCACGACCCTGAGCGGCGCCGTCAGCGGCACCGGCACCTTGTTCAAGAACGGCACCGGCACCTTCACCCTCACGGGCACCAACACCCACACGAACACGACTGTCCTCAACGGCACGTTGAGCGTCGCGACCGACGCGAACCTCGGAACCGGTCAGATCGTCTTGGGACCCGGCACCACGTTCCAGATCACCGGAACGACCGACATCGATAACACGATCGTGATCGGGGGCGGGGGGAGCGCGACGATCGATAACGCGCTAGCCGTCGAGTTCTCCGGCGGGCTCTCGGGCCCCGGGGGGCTGACCAAAACCGGGGCCGGCGAGCTGACGCTCTCAAACAACTCGTCCTACAGCGGCGCGATCGTGGTTTCGGCCGGGACCCTGCTGATCGACGATAATTTCAGCAGCGCGGTCCAGGTGGCCGGGGGCGCGGTCCTGGGCGGCACCGGCGACCTCCTGGCGGTTTCGGTCGCGGGCGGCGGGACGCTGGCCCCGGGCGGGACCCCGGGGCGGCTCGACCTGACGGGCGACCTGACTTTGGACCCCGGCGCCATCCTGGCCGCAGAGGTGGTCGAAAACACGCCCGGCGCGCCCAGCGACCCGAACGACCGGGTGAACGTGACGGGCGCGGTGACGCTGACCGGTGCCACGCTGACGGTCACGACCGGCTTCACCCCGACCGCGGGCAACAGCTACATCCTGATCAACAACGACGGCGCCGACGCGGTGGTGGGCACGTTCGTCGGTCTGCCCGAGGGCGCGACGTTCTTCGCGGACGGCGTGGGCTTCACGATCAGCTACGTGGGCAACGACGGGAACGACGTGGTGATCACCACGCTGCCGCCGGTGGCCTCGATCGACAGCGTGACGACCGCGGAGGGCAACGAGGGCACCCACGTGGTGACCTTCACGGTGACCCTGTCCGAGCCGAGTTCGCAGACGGTGACGATCGACTACGCGACGGCGGACGGTACGGCGGTGGCCGGCAGCGACTACGTGGCGGCGTCGGGCACGCTGACGTTCGCCCCGGGCGAGACCTCGAAGACGATCGCCGTGGTGGTGAACGGGGACACGCAGGCGGAGGCCAACGAGACGTTCACGGTGGTGCTGTCGGGGGCGCTCAACGCGACCCTGGGGGCGGCCACCGGCACCGGCACCATCACCAACGACGACAGCGCGGCCAAGTCGACGGTGGTGAGCGTGAGCACCGGCGGCGGCACCGCGGGCACGGTGCGCCTGGTGGACCCGGTAACGGGGGCGCCGGGGCAGGAGGTCGTAGCGTTCGCGGGCTTCGGGGGCGAGATCCGGGTGGCGTCGGGGGACGTGGACGGCGACGGCCGCGCGGACACCGTCACCGGCGCGGGCGCCGGGGCGGCCGGCGGGCACGTGAAGGTGTTCGCGTCCGACGGCACGCTGATCCGCAGCTTCCTGGCGTTCGACGGCTTCACCGGCGGCGTGTTCGTGTCGACGGGTGACGTGAACGGGGACGGGTTCGACGACATCGTGGTGTCGGCAGACGCGGGATCGGCGCCGCACGTGAAGGTGTTCAGCGGCAAGGACGGGGCGCTGCTGCAAAGCTTCCTGGCCTACGACGCGGGCTTCCGGGGCGGCGTCCGCGTGTCGGTGGCGGACGTGGACGGCGACGGGTTCGACGACATCGTGACCGGCAACGGCGCGGGCGCGGTGGGGCACGTGAAGGTGTTCAGCGGCAAGGACGGGTCGGTGCTGCAGAGCTTCCTGGCCTACGACGCGTTCACCGGCGGGGTGTACGTGGCGGCGGGCGACCTGGACGGGGACGGGCGGGCGGACATTGTGACCGGTGCGGGCGCGGGCGCGGCCCCGCACGTCAAGGTGTTCAGCGGCCGGACCGGGGCGCAGCAGCAGAGCTTCCTGGCGTACGGGGCGCAATTCACGGGCGGCGTGCGCGTGGGCGTGGGCGTGATCGACGGCCGGACCTACGTGCTGACGGGCGCCGGCCCGGGCGCCGGCCCGCACGTGAAGGGGTTCGTGGACGGCGTGCAGGAGCTGAGCCTGCTGGCCGGTTCCCCGTCCTTCAGCGGCGGCGTCTACGTGGGCTGAGCCGGGAGCAGTGATGTTTGATCCGGAGGCCGAGGCGTGAGGGGGCACCGTTGTCCCCCTCACGCCTCGGCCTTGTACCATATACGTGCCCAGGGGTTGCGCTCGCGAACTCGCTCCGCGCCCTGGCTACGGCCGGCGCCCTTACAGGCACTCAAAACAAGCACCGCGTGATTCGCGTCACCGCCGGCGAACGTGAAACGGGCGTGCCGACGCGCCAAGCCTCAGCTTGCCCCGTGTGTGGACGGCGGCACGCCCTCCGTGCGAATCGATTCGACCTTGGCGCCTTCCACGGGCGGCCGGTCGAGCCTGACGACGATGAAGCCGCGCAGGACCGGGCTCACCAGAGCGACCCGGGCGCCCGCCCGGGGGTTGAGCACCGGAATCCGGTACACGGTGCCGGTCGCGCTCCCGCTGGACAGGTAATCGGCGAGCTTCTCGGGCAGTACGGGCGGGCGCTTGCCACCGAACTCGGCAAGCACGTGCTGTGCGGCTTCCCGAACGTT
This sequence comes from Gemmata obscuriglobus, assembly GCF_008065095.1. Classification (NCBI taxonomy): domain Bacteria; kingdom Pseudomonadati; phylum Planctomycetota; class Planctomycetia; order Gemmatales; family Gemmataceae; genus Gemmata; species Gemmata obscuriglobus. The sequence continues at coordinate 6,945,472 of NZ_CP042911.1, forward strand.
GTTCAGCGTCACTTGCATCCCGTCCGTCATCATCTCTCCATACAGGGCGGTGCCACAACAAGGAGTATCGACCCGGGCGGCGGCGGATTTGCAACGCCGGCACGTCCCGTTCTCACGTGTCGCCCGCTGAGACGTGCTCCGGTTGCTCGTGTCAGATTTATTCGTTGAGTCCGTCACGCATACAGGAATTTATCCGCCGCCGGCCGAGTGGCAAACGATGCTGGGTCCGCAATTGCGAAACGCCGCGCGGCCCTCTGCGGGTCTCCGGCGCGGCGAGTTGGACTCAAATACGCAATAACAACTTATCTGTTAAGGGGCGGTCAGAAGTCGCGAGAGCGCGAGCGGGCCGGGGGTGACCAGGCCGCCACGCCCGTTAACCGTCCCGGAACGGCTTCTTGTCACGGTACAGTTTGAGCCGCGACTCTAAAACCTTGCGACCGTCGGCGCCAATGGTCTTGTTCTCGAGTGTCTTGAGCAGCACCGACACGGCTTGGTCGAATTCGCCGGCCTCGGCATAAGCGGCGGCGAGCGTGTCCCCATAATCGTTCAACTTATCAAGGCTCATTGCCTTCTTGGCGGCCTCGATGGCCTTCTTCCCGTCGCGCACCGCCGGGTCGGGACAGGTCGCGCACAGCCACGCGATCTGGTGGAACGCGTACGCGTGACGCGGGTTCAGTTCGGCGAGCGTTTCGAAGCCGCGGAGCGCATTCTTGTATTCTTTCTTGGCCGCCCACCCGGCCGCGAGTTGTTGGTGGGCGTAGATGGACTTCGGGTCGAGGCGCACCGCCGCGCTGTAATCCGCAATCGCCTTGTCGTGCTCCCCCTTCGCCGCCCACGCGAGGCCGCGGTGCAGGTAGGGGGAGATGTACCGGGGGTCTAATCGAAGCGCTTCGGTGTAATTGGCGATCGCCTTATCGTGCTCCCCCTTCCCGTACCAAGCCTTGCCGCGGGTCAGGTGTGCGGGCACGTACCGGGGGTTGAGCCGGATCGATTCGTCGAGATCCTTAAGAGCCTTATCGTACTCCTTCGTGTCGTTGTACGCGTGCCCGCGGTTGCAGTACGCCAGCGAGCTCTGAGGTGACCGGCGGATCACCTCGGTGTAGTCGGCAATGGCCTTGGCGAACTGGCGCCGGTCGCTCAGCACGTTTCCGCGGCTGAGGTACGCGGACGTGAAGTCCGGTTCGAGCCGGATGCACTCGTTGAAATCGTTGAGGGCTTTATCCAGCTCGCCTTTTTCCCGCCAGCCGATCCCCCGCATGTAAAGAGCGTGGGTGTTTTCCGGGTCCGCTTTCAATTCGCGGTCCCAGTGGGCCGGCGCCTCGTCCTTGGTCACGAGGTCATCCTTATGCACCCACCCCTCGCGCACCCGATCGTGGATGCGGACCCAGCCGTCGCCGTTGTCGGACCGGACCTCGAGCGGCAAATTCGTAGACAGCGGAAACAGGAACTGGCTACCGTCGGCGTCGCGGTCGCCGAACTGGACCAGCCACGTTCGCTTCTTGGGCAGCACCTTCGCGCCGCGTGCCCAGAGGTTCTTGGCGTCAACCTTCGGAGCCGGCGCGCCCCTCTTCGGCATCTCGCGGACCGCGACCACCTCCGCCTCGCTCTTGTAGATGAGCCCGGACTCGCCCACCAGCTCCACGAACTCACCGTCGTCCGATTTGACCACGTACACTTTCGATTTGACCAGCACCGCGCCGTTCCTCAGCAGCCCGCCGGTCTGCTTTTGGCCGAGCTTCACTTCGGCCGTCAGCGTCACCGTCTTGCCGGTCCAGTCCTTGTCGTCGGCCACAGCCGGTGCGGCGAGGACGAGCAACAACATCGGAACAAATGGGCGCAACATACGGTCTCCAAATGGGCAAATTCCGGCATGCAGTTTAGCCGGGCGGAATGAGCGGTTCAACATGCCGCCGCGAGACTCCCCCACGCGCCCCGTTCCCAGCCCCCCGCACCCACGTCGCGCGTCGCCCTGCGCAGGTTTCCGAGTCGGCCTTGCGGGCGCCGGGCCAGACCGGGTAAAGTCCCCGCCCCCCCGCAGACGAATTACTTCCGTCAGGGAGGACGGAGGACCCATGCGCGCGGTCATTCTCGCCGGCGGTCTCGGCACCCGGCTCGCCGAGGAAACGGAGACGCGGCCCAAGCCGATGGTGGAGATCGGGGGGCGGCCGATCCTCTGGCACATCATGAGCCACTACGCGGCCCACTGGGTCACGGAGTTCGTGGTGGCGCTCGGGTACAAGAGCGACGTGGTCAAGCAGTTCTTCGTGGAGTACGCGCGGTTCACCGGCAGCCTGTCCGTGAACCTGGCCCGCGGGGAGGTCACGCACCACGAGCCGGCCGGCGTGGACTGGACCGTTCACCTCGTCGACACGGGGCTGCACACCAACACCGGCGGGCGGGTGCGGCGCGTCGCGCCGTGGCTGCGGGACGAGACGTTCATGCTCACCTACGGCGACGGCGTCAGCGACGTGGACGTGCAGGCGCTGCTGCGGTTCCACCGCTCGACCGGCAAGCTCGCCACGGTGACGGCGGTCCGCCCGCCGGCCCGGTTCGGCGGGCTGGAGTTCGACGGCGACCTGGTGCGGTGCTTCACCGAGAAGCCGCAGACCGGCGAGGGGTGGATCAACGGCGGGTTCTTCGTGGCCGAGCCGCAGGTGCTCGACTACATCGGCGGCGACGGCGAGAGCTTCGAGCACGACGTGCTCCCGCGGCTCGTGCGGGACGGCCAGCTCGCCGCGTACAAGCACGACAAGTTCTGGCAGTGCATGGACACGCTCCGCGACAAGCGGCAACTGGAGGCGCTGTGGCTGGAGGGCCGCGCGCCGTGGAAGGCCGCGTGAGGAGCGGCGGCGAGGTCCGTGACCGACCGCGAGACACGCAACCAGGAACGGAGGGCCGCATGAGCGGGTTCTGGCTCGATCGACCGACGCTCGTCACCGGCGCCACGGGGTTGGTGGGCGGGTGGGTCGTTCGCCGGCTCCTGCGCGCGCAGGCGGACGTGGTGTGCCTGGTCCGCGACTGGGCGCCGGACAGCGAGTTCGAGCGCAGCGGGCTCTCGAAGCAGGTGAAGTCCGTCCGCGGGGACGTGTGCGACCAGGCGCTGCTCGAGCGGGTGTGCGGCGAGTACGAGATCGACACCGTCATCCACCTCGCGGCGCAAACGCTGGTGCCGGTGGCGAACCGCAACCCGGTCGCCACCTTCGAGAGCAACGTCCAGGGCACCTGGGCGCTGCTGGAGGCGTGCCGCCGCAGCCCGAAGGTGCGGCAGATCGTCCTCGCCTCCTCCGACAAGGCCTACGGCGACGCCGAGAAGCTGCCCTACGACGAGGGCACCCCGCTCCAGGGCCGCCACCCCTACGACGTGAGCAAGTCCTGCGCGGACCTGATCGCGCAGAGCTACGCCACCACCTACAACCTGCCCGTCGCGATCACCCGGTGCGGCAACTTCTACGGCCCGGGCGACCTGAACTGGAACCGGATCGTCCCCGGCACCATCCGCTCGGTGATGCGCGGCGAGCGGCCGGTGATCCGGTCCGACGGGACGCACATCCGCGACTACTTCTACGTCGAGGACGGGGCCGCGGCGTACCTGATGCTCGCGGAGAAGCTGGCCGCCGACCCGACCCTCCGGGGCGAGGCGTTCAACTTCTCGAACGAGACCCAGGTGACCGTGCTGGACCTCGTGCGACTGCTGCTCGACCAGATGGGGACGCGCCTCACGCCCGACGTGCGGAACGAGGCGAGCCACGAGATCAAGCACCAGTCGCTCAGCGCCGCGAAGGCCCGCGCCCGGCTCGGCTGGGAGCCGCTGTTCACCCTCGAAGAGGGGCTGAGCCGGACGGTGCCCTGGTACCGCAACTTCCTGGGAGCGAGAAAAGCCGCATGACCGCGACCGCCGCCTCCCCGTCCTGCCGGTCGTGCGGGGCGGGCGCGCTCTCCCCGGTGCTCTCGCTCGGGAGCACGCCCCTAGCTAACGCTCTGCGCGACCCGGCGGCCCCGGCCGCGCCCGAGCCCACGTTCCCGCTCGACCTCGCGGTGTGCCCGCGGTGCTCGCTGGTGCAGATCACCGCCGAGGTGCCGCCCGACGACCTGTTCCGCGACTACGTCTACTTCTCGTCGTTCTCCGACACGATGCTGCGGCACGCCGCGGAGCTGGCTCAGCGGGTCACGCGCGACGAGCGCCTGGGCCGCGACAGCCTCGTCGTGGAGGCCGCGAGTAACGACGGGTACCTGCTCAAGAACTACCAGAGCGCCGGCGTGCGGGTGCTCGGCGTCGAGCCCGCCCGGAACGTGGCCCGGGTGGCCGTGGAACGCCACGGCATCCCGACCCGGACCGAGTTCTTCGGCCGCGCGTACGCGCACCAGCTCGTTTCCGAGGGCTACCGCGCGGACGTGTTCCACGCGCACAACGTCCTGGCCCACGTGCCGGACCTCAACGGCTTCGTCGCCGGCGTCCGCGCCCTCCTCAAGCCGAGCGGCGTGGCGGTGATCGAGGCGCCCTACGTCAAGGACATGCTCGACGGGTGCGAGTTCGACACGATCTACCACGAGCACCTGTGCTACTTCTCGCTCACCGCCCTGGACGCGTGTTTCCGGCGGCACGGCTTGGTTATTCGTGACGTGGAGCGGGTGCCCATTCACGGCGGCACGCTCCGCATCTTCGCCGCGCCCGCCGAGAGCGTGGACGCGGTGTCGGCCCGCGTCACGGACCTGCTCGCGGAAGAGCGGGCGTGGGGCGTGAACACGTTCGAGCCGTACCGCGCGTTCGCGGAGCAGGTGTCGGCCATCAAGAAGGGGCTCCGCGCGCTGCTCGCGCAGTTGAAGGGCGAGGGCAAGCGGATCGCCGCCTATGGCGCGTCCGCGAAGGGGAGCACGCTGCTGAACTTCTGCGGGATCGGCGCGGAGACGCTCGACTTCGTGGTGGACCGCAGCACGGTGAAGCAGGGCAAGCTCACCCCGGGCACGCGGCTCCGGATCCACGCCCCGGACAAGCTGCTCGAGGACATGCCGGACTACACGCTGCTGCTCACGTGGAACTTCGCGGACGAGATCCTGCGCCAGCAGGCCGAGTACCGCGCGCGCGGCGGGAAGTTCATCCTGCCCGTCCCGCTCCCCCGCGTGGCGTAAGGTGGAGCAGAAGAGGTTTCACCGGAGAGGGCGCAGAGAGTAAGACATTGAGGTTTAATTCGCCCGCACACGTGGGTCTTTTTCTCTGCGCCCTCTCGTGCCCTCTGCGGTGAAACCTCTTCTGTATTGTCGGATCTTTGCCATGCTGTTCCTTCCCACCGAGCTGCCGGGCGTGTTCGTGATCGAGCCCGAGCCGACGGGCGACGACCGCGGGCTGTTCGCGCGCACCTACTGCGCGGAGGAGTTCGCCCGCCGCGGGCTCTGCACGCAGTGGGCGCAGTGCAACGTGTCGTTCAACACCCGGGCCGGCACGCTCCGCGGGATGCACTGGCAGGCGGCCCCGCACGAGGAGGTGAAGCTCGTGCGCTGCACCGCCGGGGCCGCGCTCGACGTGGTCGCCGACGCCCGGCCCGACTCGCCGACGTACCGGAAGTGGGTGGCGGTGGAGCTCACCGCCGCGAACCGCCGCGCGGTGTACATCCCGGGCGGGTACGCGCACGGGTTCCAGACGTTCGCCGACGGCACGGAACTCTTCTACCAGATGTCGGCGTTCTACGTGCCCGGGGCCGCCCGCGGCGCCCGCTGGGACGATCCCGCGCTCGGGATCGCGTGGCCGCCGTGCGACCGGCGCGTGATCGCGCCGCGCGACCTGTCTTTCCCGGACCTGCCGACATGAACCGCCTGCTCATCACCGGCGCGACCGGTTTCATCGGCGCCCCGGCCGTCCGCGCCGCCCGCGGCCACTTCGAGGTCCACGCGACGGCACGCGCGCCCCGGGCGCCGGTCCCGGACGGCGTACGGTTCCACCGGTGCGACGTCCTGAACGCGGCCGAGGCCGAACAGCTTGTTGCGGACGTGCGGCCCACGCACCTGCTCCACCTCGCCTGGGTCGCGACCCCCGGCGTGTACTGGACGACGCCCGAGAACCACCGGTGGGCGGAGGCGTCGAAGCGGCTGCTGTCCGCGTTCGTCCGGAACGGCGGCCGGCGCGCGGTGGTGACCGGGTCGTGCGCCGAGTACGACTGGGCGGCCGCCGGTGCGTGCCGCGAGACCGACCCGCCCGCGCGGCCGCACACCACCTACGGGCGGTGCAAGCTCGCGTTCGGGCACTGGGCCGAAACGCTGGGCGCGGCACGGGGCGTGAACGTCGCGCGGGCGCGGCTGTTCTTCCTGTACGGGCCGCACGAGCACCCGGCGCGGCTGGTCCCGTCGGTCGCCCGGGCGCTGCTCGCGGGCGCGCCGGCGGCGTGCTCTGCCGGCACACAGGTGCGCGACTTCCTGCACGTGGACGACGCCGCCGACGCGCTCGTCGCGCTCACGCGGGCCGGGCTGACGGGCGCCGTGAACGTCGGGTCGGGAACGCCGGTCGCGGTCCGCGATGTGATCGGGCGGGTGGCCGCCGCGTGCGGGCGGCCCGAACTGGTCCGGCTGGGCGAGCGGGACACGCCCGCGGCCGAACCGCCGCTCCTGGTCGCCGATGTGACCCGGCTCCGCGACGAACTCGGGTGGCGGCCCCGGATCGACCTCGGCACCGGGCTGGACGAGACCGTGGGCTGGTGGAGGGCGAACCGTGCCGCGTGAGACCTGCCCAGTGTGCGGCTCGGCCGGCACCGAACCGTTCCTGTCCCGGACCGGCGTACCCGTTCACCAGAACCTGCTGTTCGACGCGGCCGCGTCCGCCCGCGCGATCGCGCGCGGCGACCTGGAGATGCGTGCGTGCGGCGGGTGCGGCTTCGTGTTCAACGCGGTGTTCGACCCGGCACTCGTGGAGTACGGGCCGAGCTACGAGAACAGCCAAAACCACTCCGCCGCGTTCAACGCGCACCTCGACCAACTGGCCGACCACATCGTCGTCGGGCGCGGGGTTTCGTCCGGACGCATCGTCGAGGTCGGGTGCGGGAAGGGCGCGTTCCTTCACAAGCTGCTCGGGCACCCGCGGAGCGCGTGCGACGCGATCGGGTTCGATCCCGCGTACACCGGCCCGCTGGAGGCGCCGGGCTGGCGGGTCCGGTTCGTTCCCGACTTCTACGGCCCGGAAACGGCGGTGCCTGCCGACGCGGTCGTGTGCCGGCACGTGATCGAGCACATACCGGACCCGCTGGCCCTGCTCCGCACCGTGCGGGCCGGCGTGGGCGCGTCGGGCGCGACCCGGGTGTTCTTCGAGACCCCGTGCGCCGAGTGGATCCTGCGGAACCGCGTGCCGTGGGACTTCTTCTACGAGCACTGCTCGCTGTTCACGGCGGAGAGCCTCGCGCTGGCGCTCGCGCGCGCCGGGTTCGGCGTCACCGACGTGCGGCACATCTTCGGCGGCCAGTACCTCTGGGCCGAAGGCACGGCGGTGTGGGGGGGCGGCCCTCCTCCCGAAGCGCGGGAGCTGAAGAGCGGAGCGCATTCGTGCGCGCTCGCCCGCGCGTTCACGGCCGAGGAACAGAACCTTCGCGCCGCGTGGAGCGCCATGCTCGAAGAGGCGGGCGCGCGGGGGCCGGTGTTCGCGTGGGGCGCGGGGGCGAAGGGCGTCACGTTCTGCAACCTCGCGGACCCGGACGGGACGCGGGTCGCCGGGGTGGTGGACGTGAACCCCGCCAAGCAGGGCAAGTACCTCCCCGGGACCGGGCACCCGATCGCCGCCCCCGGGGCCGCCGCCGGGGCCGCCGCGGTGCTGGTGTTCAACCCCAACTACCTCGCCGAGGTGCGGGACCAGCTCGCCGCCCTCGGGAGCCGCGCCGAGGTGATCGACCCGATGCAGGAGGCCGTGACATGCGACTCGTGATCGACACCGACGCCCGGACCGTGACCGCCGAGCGCGGCGGGGCACGCGAGGAGCACCCGCTGGACTCGGCCGCGGCGTTCGACCTCATCACCGAGCACTGGGTCACCGTCGGTTGGACGCAGAAGTACGCCTACGGCTTCACCTGGCTCGGGCGCCCGATCATTCAACTGCCCGAGGACATGATCCGGATTCAGGAGGTGCTGCACCGGGTGAAGCCGGACGTGATCGTGGAAACCGGCGTCGCCCACGGCGGCTCACTCATCTACTACGCGAGCCTGTGCAAGGCGACCGATAAGGGGCGCGTGATCGGGGTGGACATCGAGATCCGGCCGCACAACCGGGCCGCGATCGAGGCGCACCCGCTGGCCGGTTACATCACGCTCATTGAGGGCAGCTCCACCGCCCCCGAAACGGTCGCGCAGGTGAAGGGCCTCATCCGCCCCGGCGAGCGGGTGCTGGTGCTGCTCGACTCGAACCACTCCAAGGCCCACGTCCGCGCCGAACTGGACCTGTACGCGGAGCTGGTCAGCCCCGGGTCGTACATCGTGGCGACCGACGGGATCATGGGCGCGCTGGCCGGGCGGCCCGGGTCGCAGCCCGGGTGGGAGTGGGACAACCCGACCGAAGCGGCCCGCGAGTTCCAGGCCGCCAACCCGCAGTTCACGCTCGAAGAGAACACGTTCGCGTTCAACGAGGGGAAGATCGCCCGGCACGTCACCTACTGGCCGTCGGCGTACCTGCGCCGGGCGGCGTGAGCCGGGCGCCTACTTCGCGGGCCGCAGCACGATCTGCCGCAGGTCCATCACCGCGGCCCCGGGCTTGGTCTTCGCCTTCACGGTGAGCGTGTGCCGCCCGGCCGCCGCGACCTTGAGCGTGCCCACGTCGCGGGCCTCGAACGCCTGGAACCCGCCGGTGTCCTTGACCGTAAAGGTGAGCTTCTCGGCCCCGACGGCGAGTTCCACCTCCGCGCCGCCGCTCCCCCTCCCGCACCCCTGGAGCACCTCGACGGCGAACGTGCCGCCCTTGTCTACCGTGAAGTCGAACGTCGCGGAGTCGTCCTTGTTCACCCAGAACCCGAGCGTGTTCTTGTGCGGAAGCGGCTCGAACCGCAGCATCGTGCCGGTCACGAGCGCGGTGCGTGCGTGCAGCGTGATCGCCCCGTCCTTGTCGGGCGGGTTCGGCCGGTAGTCCGGGTTCGGGGTCGGCATCTTCGCGCCCACGTCCGTGCGCCAGGCGTCGAGCTTCGCGGCCAGGTCCTTCACCACGTCCGGCTTGTCCGCGGCGAGGTTGCGGCTCTCGGACAGGTCCTTCGCCACGTCGAACAGCTCGCGCCGGCCGTCCTCGTAGTACTCCACCAGCTTGTAGTTGCCCGCGCGAACCGCCCCGCCGGGCCGGCTCCCCTGGTTCGCGTAGTGCGGGTAGTGCCAGTACAGTGCCCGCGGCTTCAACTTCTCGCCGCCGAACGCCGGCACCAGCGAAACGCCGTCGCGCCGGGCCGCGCTCGTCGCCCCCGTCGCTTCGAGGATCGTGTCGAAGAAGTCGATGCTGCACGCGACCTGATCCATAACGGTCCCGGGCTTGACCTTGCCGGGCCACTTCGCGATCAGCGGCACGCGAACGCCGCCCTCGTACAGGTACCCCTTCCCCTCGCGCAGCGGGGCGTTGATCGTCGGTGCGAACGGCATCCCTTCGAGGGTCGCGAGGCCGCCGTTGTCGCTCGTGAAGAGCACCAGCGTGTTGTCGCTCAGCTTCAGGTCGTCGAGCCGCTTGAGCACCCGCCCGACGGCGGCGTCCATGCTCTCGACCATCGCGGCGTACACGGGGTTGCTCTGCCGCCCGTGGACGGCCTGAGTTTTGTACTTATCGACCAGCGGTTGCGGCGCCCGCAGAGGGGTGTGAACGCCGTAGTGCGGCAGGTACAGGAAGAACGGCTTGTCCTTGTTCGCGGTGATGAACGTTTCGGCCTCCGCGGCCAGCCGGTCCGTGAGGTACTCGTCGGGCGCGGCCTTCTCCAGCCCCGGCATCGTCGCCCCGGCCTTATTCGCGAAGGGGGCGAAGTAGCTCAGCGGGGTGCCGGTGTGGTCGCCGGCGACGTTCACGTCGAAGCCCTGCTTCTCGGGCTCGAACCCTTTCCCGCCCAGGTGCCATTTGCCGATGTGCGCGGTGACGTACCCGTGCCCTTTGAGCGTCTCCGCGACGGTGACTTCTTCGAGCGCGAGTTCGTTCTTCAGTTCGGGCCGCTTGAGCCGCTGGCCGGGCAGGTCCTTGCGCCCCGGGAGCCAGTCGGTGATGCCGACGCGCTGCGGGTACTTGCCCGTCATGATGCTCGCGCGGGTGGGCGAGCACACCGGGCACGCGGCGTAGAAGTCGGTGAACCGCACGCCGTCTTTGGCCATCCGGTCGATGTTGGGGGTCTTGTAGAACGTGCTGCCGTAGCAGCCGAGATCCCGCTGCCCCAAGTCGTCGATCACGATCAGCACGACGTTGGGTTTGCCCGCGGCCGAAGCCGGGAGCGCGAAGAAGCCGAGCGCCAGAACCGCAAACGCGCGTAACACGAGAGAGTCTCCAGGAGAGGCGGAAGGGGCCGCGCGAGCCGCGCCGGCTACGCGATGATGTCCTTGATGACGGCCCCGTGGTCGATGTCGAGGCGCTTGCGGCCCGGGATCTCGAGCTTCCGCGAGTCGAGGCCGAGTTGATGTAGGATCGTGGCGTGAACGTCGGTGACGTAGTGCCGGTTCTCGACCGCGTGGAATCCGATCTCGTCCGTCGCGCCGTGAACGACCCCGCCTTTCAAGCCGCCGCCGGCCATCCACACGCTGAACCCGTAGATGTGGTGGTCGCGGCCGTCGCTCCCCTGCGACCCGGGGGTGCGGCCGAACTCGGTGCAGAACACCACGATCGTCTCTTTGAGCAGCCCGAGCCGCTTCAGGTCCTTCAGCAGCCCGCCGACCGGCTGATCGACCGCGAGGCAGTTCTTCGCGTGGTTCGCCTTGAGGCCGCCGTGCGCGTCCCACACGCCCGCGCCGCCGGCCCCGTGCTGGATCTGGACGAACCGGACGCCGCGCTCCACCAGCCGCCGCGACGCCAGCAACTGCATCCCGAAGGGGCGCGTCTCGGGCCGGTCGATCCCGTAGAGCTTCTTGGTTTCCTCAGTTTCCTTTGAGAAGTCGAGCAGTTCGGGCAGCGACTTCTGCATTCGGAACGCCAGCTCGTAGCTCTTGATGCGGGCGTCCAGGGCGGGGTCGTTCGGGTAATCCTTCTCGCGCAACTTGTTGAGCTTCCCGGACAGCGTGAAGCCGGCCTTCTGTTCGGCGGCGGTCACCGCCACCTCGGGCTTGCCGTAGTCGAGCGGGTTCGCCGGATCGACGCGGACCGGGACGGCGTCGTGCGCCGGGCCGAGGTAGTGGCCGTCCTTGAGGTTCCAGTACTCGCGGCTGCCCATCGACACGAACTGGGGCAGGTTCTCGTTCAGCGTGCCGAGCCCGTAATGCGCCCAGGCGCCGAGCGTGGGGAACTCGCCGTCGAGCATGTGGCGGCCGGTGTGGAACTGCGTCTGGGCGCCGTGGTTGTCGTCGGTCGTCCACATCGAGCGGATCACCGCCAGGTCATCGACGCAGGAGCCGATGTGGGGCACCCAGTCGCTGAACGCGACGCCCGCCCGCCCGTACTTCCGGAACCCCACCTGGAGCGGGTACAGCTTGTTCCGCTGCTGGCCGTTCGCGTCGTTGACCACGGTGACCCGGGCGAGTTTGAGCTTCTCGGGGTCCTGCGCGTCGGGCACCGGGCCTTCCTTGATGGTCTTGCCCGCGAACTTGGTGAGCGCCGGCTTCGGGTCGAACGTCTCCATGTGCGAGACGCCGCCGTTCATGAACAGCCAGATCACCGACTTCGCCTTGGGGGCGAAGTGGGGCTTCCCGTCCGGCGGCGCCCACGCCGCGTCGGAGGAGTAGCCGTCGCGGTGGAGCATCGCGGCGAGAGCGAGGGAGGCGAAATCGCGACGGTTCATAAGGCACCGGGACGGAAGATAAAGGGCCGCAAAAAGACCACAGAAGAGTTCAAAAGGCAAAAGAGGAATGGCCGCAAAAAAGCACAAAAAGCACAAAAGGAAACCGAAGACATTGAGCGGCGAATCAATCAAGAGCGTCGGCCAGGATGTACTTCTTGATGTAGTAGCGCGGGCCACCGAAGTTGATCAGTAAACCGTGTTCGACACGTGAGCAGCGGAGGTATCCCAAAAGTTGGGCGGCGTGCTCATCGACGATGTGCCGAACGGCCTTCAGTTCGACCAAAAGCACGTTTTCAACGAACAGGTCTGCAAAGAATTCGCCCAGAACGGTACCGTCTTCGTCACGCACCGAGAGCGGGTGCTGAGCGACGACCGCAACGCCTTGCTTCCGGAGCCGGTGAAGGAGAGCGTTCTCGTACACCTTTTCAAGGTGCCCGTTCCGCAGGTACTCGTGGATCGCGAACCCTGTTTCGCGGACGATATCGCACAGCTCGAACACGCTGCTCCAAGGTTTTATCGTGTTCATTCGTTACCTCGTTTTTGCGGCCGTTCCTCTTCCGTCTTTTGAACTCTCTGCGGTCTTGGTTTTCTTTTGTGCTTTTTGTGCTTTTTTGCGGCCATTCCTCTTCTGCTTTTTGTGGCACCTCTGCCATTCTGCGTATCACCGGACGGTGACGAAGTCGTTGTGGTTGAGGAGCGCCTGCACCAGTTGGAGCCGCGCGCGTTTGCCCCGTTCGGGCTCCTTCACGTCCTTCAGCGTGCCCCGCAGTTCCGCGAGCGCCTCCAGGCAGGTTGCCAACTCGTCCTTCGTGGGCACGGTCCCCAGCACCGACTCAAACGCGCGTGTCACGAACGCAGCATCATCGGCGCCGGCGAGTTTCGAATGAAGCTGGTCGTTGATCTTCGCGGCGCTCACCTGCGCGAGTTTGCTGTTCCAGAGCGCCAGCGCCTGCTGCGGCACGATGCTCTCGGTGCGGCGGTAGCAGTCCAGCACGTTGGCGTTGTCGAAGATGTCGAGCAGCTTGTTGTGCTCGTTGTGCGAGTGGAAGAAGTACAGCGACCGCCGCGCCGAGCCCTCCTGCTGCGCCGCCGGCACCGGCGGCCCGCCGCGGGTGAGGTCGAGGGCGCCGGCGAGGTGCAGCAGACTGTCGCGCACCGCGTTCGCGTCCATGCGCACCGGGTTCATCCGCCACAGGTAGCGGTTCTCGGGGTCGAGCTTCACAGCCTCGCCGGCGCCCGAACTTGACGAGGAGAGGCGGTACACGTCGCTCGTCACGATGAGCTTGTGCAGGTGCTTGAAGCTCCAGTTGCGGGCCGTGAACTCGGACGCGAGCCAGTCCAGCAGTTCCGGGTGCGTGGGCGGGCCGCCCTTCCGACCGAACTCGAACACCTGGGGCGCGAGCGGTTGCCCGAAGTGGCGCAGCCACACGTGGTTCACCGCGACGCGAGCCGTGAGCGGGTTCTTCGGGTCGGCGATCCAGTTCGCCAGCGCGGTGCGGCGGCCGGTGCTCGTCGCCGGCAGCGGGCGGGCCTTCGATTCGGCCGTCTCGGCGTTCGACTCCGGGGCCTTCACGTACCCGCGGAGGTGCGGCGGGAGCTTGCCCGGGTCGTTCTTGATCTTCTCGAACGCGACGTACTCCGCGCGCGCCGCGTCGCTGCCGATCCGGGCCGCGATTGCGACCCAGGGGGCGTGCGCCTTCTTACCGGTGGTGAGATCGGCGGTCAGATCCGCCAGCGCGAGCTTCTGCCGGTTCGCCTTCTCAAGTAACGTGCGAGCGTGCGCTTCCGCGAGAGGCTCGTGGGGCTTGTGGGCCGCAACCGGAAGCGTGACCGCTTGCACCTTCAGCCCACCGGGGGCGAGGAACTTCGGCACCCCGGGCGTAACCACCTTATCTTTGTCAGGAGTGCGTTCGTCGCCGCGAATGTGAAACGGCGTGCTCACATCAAGGTTGCCGTCGAACGCGCGCGGAATACCGTTCTTCGTCACGTCGAGCTCGCCCGGAATTTGGTCGGTGCGCACCTGGTACGGCTCGAAGATCGCGCGGAAGGCGTAGTAATCGGTCTGCTTGACCGGATCGTACTTGTGGTCGTGACACTTCGCGCAGTTCAGCGTGAGGCCGAGGAACCCTTTTCCACTGTGCTCGATGACCTCGTCGAGCCACGTGGTGCGGTTGAAGAGGAAGTACGACCGGGCGAGGTAGCCTGTCGCCCGAAGCTTCTGCGGGTCGGTCGGGTGGAGTTCGTCCGCCGCCAGCATTTGGCGGATCATCTCGGCGTAGCTCAGGTCCGCGTTGAAGCTCTCCACGGTCCAGTCGCGCCAGTGCCAGATGTGGCGCTGGCTGTTCCGCAGTTCGGCGCCCAGCCCCCACCAGTCGGAGTAGCGCCAGATGTCGAGGAAGTGCCGCCCCCAGCGCTCGCCGTACTGCGGCGACGCGAGCAACCGGTCCACCACCTTCTCGTAGGCGTCCGGCGCCGGGTCGTTGACGAACGCGTCGATCTGTTCGGCGGTGGGTGGCAATCCGATCAGATCGACGTACACGCGGCGCAGCAGCACACGCTTGTCGGCCGGAGCGACGGGCTTCAGCCCCTTCTCGCGCCACTTCGCGGCGACGAACGCATCGATCGGGTGCGCGGCACCGGAATCGGGCAGTGGGGGGCGAGCGACCGGACGGAACGCCCAGTGGTCGCGCGGGTCCGGCTCGGGCGCATCGTCGGCGGGCACCCTGGCGCCCTGTTCGATCCACAGCCGGACCTTCGCGACCTGTTCGGGCTTCAGCGGGTGCCCTTCGGGCGGCATGCGGGTCGCGTCGTCGGTCGATTCGACCCGCAGCAGCAGTTCGCTGGCGCCGGGCTTACCGGGCACCACCGCCCCGCCCTTCACCATCGCGGCCCCAGTGTCCACACGCAGCTTCGCCTTCTGCGCGAGCGCCCCGTGACAGGAGTAGCACCGCTCCTGGAGCAGCGGGCGAATGTCCTTACGGTAGTCGACCGTGTCTGCGGCCGGCGCGAGCGCGGGGAAAATGAGAGCGGCACAGGCGGTGAGGGAGAATCGCATGGGAGTCGCGTTCCGGCGGGACGGCGAGACGGCGCGAAAGGCCAAAGGCGGTGGAGCACAGGTTAAACGACCCGAACGCCGCACGCAAGCGCCCGACACATCAGCATGACGGGCCATTCGGTCGTGCGTTCCTCGGTCCCGGCGGAGAACGCCGTGGCTTTTTCGAGCATGCCGCGCGCTGCGTCGAGACTCTTCACCGCGGTCCAGCGCCGCCGGTTCACCTCGACGACGCGGGTACACGGCCAGCGGGTAGCGGCGGGTGGCGTTCCCAACTACCGATACGCTTCAACCGGACCTCAGTAGTTTCAAGTTCCAGGTTCCAGGTTCCAAGTGGAGTCACGAGCGACACGAATCGCCGGCGCGTTTGACGAGTTGGGTTCCGACTTGGAACTTGGAACCTGGAACTTGGAACTACTGAACCTGGCATGAGTCGTCTCGGGTGGCGGATGCCCCGTCCGGCAACGGCGATGCGGCCACCGGTCTAGCGGGTCGAAGAATGAGAGTTCCAAGAGAAGTCCACCGGTGCGGTTGCGGTGCCCGTTCCGGGCGGATAGTGTCGAGAGTGTCGCCCTCACTCTCTGGGACGCCGCCGATGTCTCGTCTCGCCGCCCTCACCCTGCTCTGCGGTCTGCTGCTGCTCAACGATGGCAGAGGCCAGGAACCGAAAGGGAACCCCTGGGGCAAATCCGCACCGGCGCCGAAGCTCCAGCGCGCCGTTTACGCCGTCAAGAACGCCGACCCGGCCGTGCTCGCCCAGGTGATCGGACCGCACTTCAGGGGCGAGGCCAGCGCGTTCGCCGCACCGCCCGGGTCGGGCAACGCGGTGCTCGTCAGCGGCACCGCTGAAACCGTGCCCGAGGTGATCAAACTGCTCGAACTGCTGGACCGCAAGCCGCGCACGGTCGAGATCGAAGTTACCATCGCCGAGGTGCCGGCCAAGGACTGGAAGGAAGCCGAGCCGAAGCACGAGGAGCTGGCCAAGTGGGGGCAGCGGATCAAGCTGACGGCCGTCGAGGGGCAACCGGTGTCTACCCAGATGGGCGCCAGCAAGCCGATCGTGACCAGCACCGCGGTCACCCCCGGCGGGTTCGGCGGACCGGGGGGAGCCGGCGGACCGGGGGGAGCGGCCGGGGGCCGGGGCGGGTTCCAGCAGCGGTCGATCAGCTACCAGGATGTCGGAACGACCGTGAAGGCGTCGGCGCGGGTCGGGGCCGACGACATTGTGGCCGTCGAGTTGAGCGTGAAGGGCACCCGGGTCCGAACGCCGGACGCGACCGATGAGCCGGCGGCGCACTCAGTGGAGACCGGCTCACTGACCACGAATGTCAGCGTTCCGGCCGGGAAAAGCGTGGTGGCCCAGGCGGTGCGAACCGAGGGGAAAGGCGGGGCCACGATATCGGTTGTGGTCGTCACCGCGCGCCCGACTGCCAAGTAACCGCGCCGCCCGCAGCTCGTGCCGTCACGAACTCGTCCCAGTGGACCAGGACGAGTCACCTCCGGCCGGCTACCGCCAGTGCCGGTGATGATGGTGGTGCGGGTGGCAGCACCCCGCGGCCGACAGGAGCAGCACAGCGGCGAACACAGCGCAGCAGATCGAACGCATCGCATCACCTCGCGGACGAACGCAACCGTCCAATTGTACCCGCGTCACCAAGGCGCGGTGCGCCTTCACAGCAAGCCGACGCGCCGTTCGGGTCCCTGGTCACGTTGCCCCGGCCCCGAAGCGCAAACCCCCGATCGGCCGATCGACCGCTCTTTCACCTGTCCAAGCCGCAATCGCCGAGAAGCGGGCACGTCTCAACGGCCCAAAGCCCCCAGGTTCCGTACACGAACCGCCCGACATTTTCCTTGACGCCCGGGCGCGTTCGGGTATAGCCGCCGGTTCTCTGCGCCAGTCCGTGTACACTTGGGGGAGTACCGCATGGACGCGGTCCACACATCGGCCCGCGGCCGCACGCCCGCCGGGCGCCCGCGCCGCACGAAGGCGGGGCGAGCGGCTGTTCTGTTCCTGCCGGTTCTCCTGGCGTTGGCTGTGTGCGCCGCCGTTGCCTACGCCAAGCAGCCGCCCGCGCCGAAGCACCCGACCAACCCGGTCCTCCCGGCCGCCGGCGACGGCACCCGCGACCCCAAAGACCCCAAATGGTCCACCGACCCGTCTGACCCGTTCCCCATGCCGCCGGAACTGGCCAACGTCGAGCTGATGAAGCAAACGCCCGCGGAGGCCTACGCCAAGTCCGCCGGGTGCATGGCGTGCCACAAGGGGGTGGGCGACCCGCACGGCAAGGACACGCTCCGCATCGGCTGCACCGACTGCCACGGCGGGGACGCCACCACCACGGACAAGAACCGGGCGCACGTGCTCCCGTCGATGCCGCAGTTCTGGCCGTCGTCGGGCAACCCGGTTCGGTCCTACACGCTCCTGAACAACGAGTCGCCGGCGTTCGTCCGGTTCATGAACCCGGGCGACTTCCGCATCGCGCACATCTCGTGCGGCACCGCCGGGTGCCACCCGAAAGAGGTGCAGACGAACCGCAAGCAGATCATGGCCACCGGGTGCATGCTGTGGGGCGCCGCGGCGTACAACAACGGCACCCTGCCGGTGAAGCGCGCGATCGTGGGCGAGGCGTACGGCATGAACGGCGCGTCGCTCATGCTCAAGACGTACCCGCCGCCCACCCCCGAAGAGGAGAAGCGCGGGGTCGTCGCGCAGCTCGTGCCGCTGCCGCGGTTCGAGATGAGCCAGCCGGGCAACGTGCTCCGCATCTTCGAGCCGGGCGGGCGGTTCCTGCCCGAGATCGGCATCCCCGAGCGGATGGACGAGCCCGGCCGCACCCGGGTGCGTCTGAGCCTGCGCGGGCTGGGCACCAGCAACCGCACGGACCCGGTGCTCGTCAGCGCCGGCAAGACCCGCCTGTTCGACCCGACGCTCAACTTCCTGGGCACCAACGACAACCCCGGCGACTACCGCTCCAGCGGGTGCAGCGCGTGCCACGTGCCCTACGCCAACGACCGGTCGCCGGTCCACTCCGGCTCGTACGCCAAGTTCGGCAACCGCGGGCTCACCGCCAACCCCGACCCGACCATCCCGAAGAACGAGCCCGGGCACCCGATCGACCACAAGTTCACCAACGCCATCCCGACCAGCCAGTGCATGGTGTGCCACATGCACCCCGGCACCACGGTCATGAACAGCTACCTCGGGTTCATGTGGTACGACGAGGAGTCGGACGGGCGCCACATGTACCCCGCCAAGCAGAAGAACCCGACCGCCGAGGAGCTGATCCGCTCGATGCTGCGGAACCCGAACGAGTCGGCCGCCCGGGGGCACCTCGCGGACCCCGAGTTCACCGCCAACCTGGCCGACCTGAACCCGCACCTGTCGAAGGTCCACTTCGCGGACTTCCACGGCCACGGGTGGGCGTACCGCGCGGTGTTCAAGAAGGACAAGAAGGGGCACTGGACCGACTACCAGGGGCGGTTCGTCGGCCCGCCCACCGCGGCGAAGATGGCCGCGGCGGTGGACTGGTCGAACAAGGCCCGGGCGTTCCACCAGGACCACCGGTTCCCGGACCCCAAAACCGGGTCGGCGGAGGCGAAGAAGGCGGAACAGGCGCTCGGCGACTCGTGCCGCAGCGGCCAGCCGGTGCACATGCTCGACATCCACCTGGAGAAGGGGATGCACTGCGTGGACTGCCACTTCTCGCAGGACATGCACGGCAACAACCGGCTGCACATGGAGGTCCGCGCGGCCACCGAGATCGCGTGCATCGACTGCCACGGCACCCCGGCCCGGCACGCCACGCTGAAGACCAGCGGCCCCGCGAGCTACACCTCGGCGCCGGACGGCCTGGGGCGCAACCTGCTCGCCATGAAGACCCCGTTCGGGGTCCCGCGGTTCGAGGTCCGCGAGGCCCCGGACGGCACCCGGCGGTACTTCCAGAACAGCTCGGTGCAGAAGGGGCTCCAGTGGGAGCTGGTGCAGACGAAGGACGTCATCACGAAGGGGCACCCCCGGTATAACGAGAAGGCCGCGCACGCCAAGACGGTGCGGGTCGACAAGGCGACCGGGAAAATGGTGTGGGGCGAGCTGCCGGCCGACGGCCAGTGCGCCCACTCGAACGACAACATGACCTGCATGACGTGCCACTCGGCCTGGAACCCGAGCTGCTTCGGGTGCCACCTGCCGCAGCGGGCCAACGTCAAGGCCCCGACCCTGCACGCCGACGGGGACACGCAGCGGAACTACACCGCGTACAACTTCCAGACGCTCCGCGACGACGTGTACATGCTGGCCCGCGACGGCGACGCCACCGGCAACAAGATCAACCCGGCCCGGTCGAGCTGCGCGATCCACGTCACCTCGGCCAACGGGAACCGCGAGTCGATCTACGTCCAGCAGCAGACGCTGTCGGCCGAGGGGTACAGCGGGCAGGCGTTCAGCACCAACGTGCCGCACACGGTCCGCGGCAGCGGGGTGGGCGAGACCAAGCAGTGTAGCGACTGCCACCTGTCGAAGAAGAACGACAACAACGCGTGGATGGCCCAGCTCCTGATGCAGGGCACGGGCGTCATGAACTTCATGGGCCGGTACACGTGGGTGGCGGCCGGCGAGGAGGGGCTGTTCGGCGTCCAGGTGACCGAGAACAGCGAGCCGCAGGCGGTGTACGGCAGCGACCTGCACTACTACGCGTACCCGGACCACTACAAGAAGCACGCCGCCGCCGGCGGGCTCCTGAAGAACGCCCACGAGCACCCGGGCCGCGACATCGCCAAGGGCGTGACGCGCCCGCTCAAGAAGTCCGAGGTGCTGATGGTGCAGAACCGCGGCGAGTACTGCTACGCCGCGTGCGGCGAGGGCGGGGTCCGGGTGTTCGACATCGCGTTCATCGACGACAAGGCGTTCGCCGAGCGGATCACCACCGCCCCGGTGTCGCCCCTGGGCCAGAAGTTCTACGTGGACACGAAGTACGCGACCTACGTCGCGGCCCCCTGCACCCCGGCCGTGGACCCGACGCGGAAGATGATCCCGGGCAACAAGGAGCAGCCGATCCACCCGCTGTTCGGGTACCTCTACGTCTGCGACAAGTACGAGGGGCTGATCCTGATCGGCGCGGCCACCACGCTCGACGGCAACCCGGTCAACAACTTCCTCAAGAAGGAGGTGTGCTTCAACCCGGACGGGCTGCTGTACGGGGCCAAGCACGCGCACGTGGTCGGGCACTACGTGTACGTGTCGTGCGACGCCGGGCTGGTGGTGATCGACATCGACGACCCCAAGAAGCCGAAGGTGACGAGCGTCGTCGGCGAGAAGCACCTGAAGCACCCGCACATGGTGGCGACCCAGTTCCGGTACGCCTACGTGTGCGACGAGGAGGGCCTCAAGGTGCTCGACATCACCGACCTGGCGCGGCCGGTGCCGAAGTCGAAGGTCCTGCTGCCGGACGCCCACAGCGTCTACCTGGGCCGCACCTACGCCTACGTGGCGGCCGGGCCGCGCGGGCTCATGATCTTCGACATCCAGAACGCCGCCGAGCCGAAGTTCGAAACGGCGTTCACCGCCGGCGGCCACATGAACGACTGCCACGACGTGAAGCTGGCGATCACGTACAACAGTCTGTTCGCCTACGTCGCGGACGGGAAGAACGGGCTACGGGTGGTGCAACTGTTCTCGCCCGAGACGCCCGGGTACGAGGGGTTCAGCCCCAAGCCCACCCCGCGCCTGGTGGCGACGTACCGGCTGCCGCACGGCGGGCACATCCTGAACGTGGCCCGCGCCCTCGACCGCGACCGCGCGGTGGACGAGAGCGGCAACCAGATCGGCGTGTTCGGCCGCGTCGGCGCCCGCCCGCTGAACGAGAAGGAGCAGCACAAGATGTACCTGCGGAACGGAACCCCGTGGTACGTCAGCGACGACCCGAAGGACGCCCTTTACGAGGAGCGCCGGCAGAAGTAAGCAACGGCCCGGATTGAAGACAGGTTGGCCACAAAAAAGCACACAGGGCACAAAAGAAAACCAAGACAGAAGAGTGAGTTCAAACACTTCTTCTGTCTTGGTTTTCTTTTGTGCCCTGTGTGCTTTTTTGTGGCCAATCTGTCTTTATCTGCCGCGTTTCGCGGCCGGTCACATTACTTCGGGGACACGTCGAAGTCGGTCGGCTTCAGTTCGGTGGTCGGGCCGGTGACCTCGATCGTCTCGCCGGCGCGGCCCTTCACCCCGCCGCGGAGGCCGTTCTCGTGCCAGTACACGATCCGCACCTTGCCGGCCGGGACGTTCTTGATCTCGAAGTTCCCGTTCTCGTCGGTGACCGCGTAGTACGGGTGGTCGAAGATGCGCACGTAGCCGGTCATCCACGGGTGAACGGAGCACTTGTACTGGATCGGCGCGGACTCCTTGACCAGCGGGGTCGGCATCGTCCAGTCGGTCTGCTTGGGCAGGTTCGGGTTGTGGGACCCGTTGTTGCCGCTCTCCCAGTAGAAGTTGTGCGCCACCGGGGACGGGTTCTTCACCACCAGCGTGTCGCCCACCCGGGCCGCGGTGACCCGCTTCACGAACACGCAGCACGGCTGGTCGATCACCACCTCCCCCGGCTTCCGCTTGGCGTCGTCCGGGTGGAACTGGTCCTTCTTGAACTCGGCTTTCAGGTCGGTGTCGTCCGGGCGCAGGTACACGACCACGTTTTTGACGCCCCGGCTCTTCGGGTTCACGATGACCGACTCGTCGAGCAGCGCGCCCTTGCTCAGGCAGTGTTCCTTGTCCTGGGTGACGTTGAGTTCACCGCGCTTGGGCAGGTCCTTGTCCTTCGGGAACAGCACCTGGCCCTTGACCGTAACCCACTTGTCATCAGCCGAGGCAGCGAAGCCGGTGCCGGCGAGCACAACCGCCGCGCACAGGGAGGCAAACGAGAAACGTTGCATAACTGGAGCAACTCCGTCGGGAAAGGTAGGTGAGGCAGGGTGGCGAGAACCGACTCTGGTATTGTTCCCGCGAAGTGTCCGTTCGTCCAGAGGAGGAACGGAAGGCCGCCGCAGAGGCACAAGGGAAACACAAAAGCGACGGAGACGAGGTTGAGAATAACAAAGGCCGTTGGGCACCGAGAATGGGAGCTAGTTGCCCGCATTCTTGGTGCCCAACGGCGCCAATCGCTTCGCTTTTAACCTGTTATTTCTGTTTTCTTAGTCCCCTCTTCCATCCACCCGCGGCGTCCCTCTTCGTGGTGAACTCTTCTATCCCTACCCCCGGAGGATGGCCAGCACGTCGGAGTGCAGCTTGCCGTTGGTGGCGACGACGTCGGGAGTGTGGATAGTGGGCACGCCGCCCCAGTCGGTGAACGTGCCGCCGGCCTCCTCGACAATGGCCTTGGTCGCGGCCACGTCCCACGGGTTCACCCCGTGTTCGATCATCACGTCCGCGGCGCCCTCGGCCACCAGCACGAACCCGTAGAAGTCGCCGTGCCCGCGCTGGCGCTGGGTCTGCTTGTACAGGTTGTGGAACGCCTGCTCCCGGCCGGACCGGGTGAACCAGCCCATGCTCGAGTAGCACAGCGAGCACTCGGCGAGCGAGGACACGTTCGACACCCGGATGCGGCGCTCGTTGTGGTAGGCGCCGTCGCCGCGGAGGGCGCGGTACGTCATCCCGAACACCGGGATATAGACCACGCCGCCGATCAGCTCGCCCTTGTGCTCCAGCCCGACCAGCGTCGCCCAGATCGGCACGTGGCGGATGAACGATTTAGTGCCGTCGATGGGGTCGATGATCCACCGGTACCCGCTGGCACCGGGCTGGTCGCCGAACTCCTCGCCCAGGAACCCGTCGTCCGGGAACGCGGCGGTGACCGCCTCGCGGATCAGCTTCTCCGCGTTCTTGTCGGCCTCGGTCACCGGGCTGCTGTCGGCCTTATGCTCGACCTGGAACGTCGACTCGTAGTAGGCTCGTGCGAGGTCGCCGGCCTTTTGGGCCACGTTCACGGCGAGGTCGTACCGGTTGCGCCAGTCCGCGTTCATCAGCACCTACTCCCGCCCCTCGCCGCTGGGGAGGGGGCCAAACCGTACCTTCGCGCCGCCGCAACACGGCCCTCCGGCGGTTCGTCCCCGCGCGACAGGGAGAACCCGGGCATTGCGCACACTCACACCACTTCCGTCGGCGCCACCACCGGCGTCCGGCTCTTCGCGTAGGCCGCGCAGCCGACGATCCCCGAGTCGTCGCCCAGTTGCGCCGCGACGCACCGCACGCCGGCGGCGGCGCCCGGGAGCGTGTACCGCTGGGCGATCTCCCAGATCCGCTCGATGAAGTTGTCGCCCAGCGCGCCGGTCACCCCGCCGCCGAGGACGATCACCTCCGGGCTGACGAAGTTGATGAGCCCGCCCAGCGCGCCGCCCAGGGCGCGAGCCGCGTCGTCGACCAGTTCGACCGCGATCGGGTCGTCCTTCTGGTAGTACTCGGCGAGTTGCGAGCTGCGGACGGCGCTCAGGTCCACGCCCTTCCATTCCTTGCGCACGCGCTTGGGGGAATCGTCGAGCTTGTCCTTCGCCCGCTTCATCATGTACTTACGGCCGGCGATGCCTTCGAGGTGCGTGCCCCGCCGCCAGTGGACGACGAGGTGCCCGATCTCGCCGGCGTTGCCGTTGAACCCGGTGAACAGCTCGCCGTTGAGGATCAGCCCGCCGCCCACGCCGGTGCCGACGAACACGCCGAGCACGTTGCGGGCGCCCTTGGCCGCGCCGTAGGCGAACTCGCCGTAGGTGCCCATCCGCACGTCGTTCTCGACGACCAGCGGCCACCGCCAGGACGCGGGCATCAACGGCCGCACGTCGACATCGCGCCACTCGAGGTTGGGCGCGAACTTGACCCGCGTGGTGCCCAGCTCGATCTGCCCCGGGACGCCGATCCCCATCCCGCGGATCTGGGCCGGGTCGACGTTCGACTCGCGGACCACGGCGTCGACGGCTTTGACGATGTTGCCGAACACGCCCGCCGGGCCGGTGTCGGCGGCGGTGGGCTGTTTGGATCGCGCAAGTAACCGCAGGTCGTCGTCGAACAGCCCGGCGAGAATCTTGGTTCCGCCGAGGTCGACGCCGAGCCAGTATCCGGTGCTCATGCCGGGCTTCCGTGAGGGTCTGTCCGGTCGTGGGCCGCGAGCCGTCCTGGCGCCGCTATTGTAAGACCGGGTTGCGCTTCCGCAATGAGAAACAATGCCGCACTCATGTGCGGACGGCCGCCGCGGCGCGCCGCACGTTCTGCACGAACCGCGTCACCTTGTCCGGGTCTTTGACGCCCGGCGCGCGCTCGACCCCGCTGGCGACATCGACGCCCCACGGCCGAACGGTGGCAACGGCCTCTTCCACGTTTTCCGGTGTCAGGCCGCCTGCGAGGATGAGCGGCACGCCGACATCGAACTGTTGTAGCAACTGCCAGGGGGCGCGGTGCCCGGTGCCGCCCATCTGCCCGACCACAAACGAGTCGATCAGCACCGCCGACGGGGGGCGCCCCGCCGCCACTGCGGCGTCCACGAACCGGCGCACCGCCTCCAGTCCCTCCCGATCCTTCACCCGGAACGCGGGGACGTGCGCGAAGGGGAACGTGTCCTCGGTCGGCGGGTGGTCGTCGTAGCTCTGAACGCCCCGTAAGCCGAGCTGGAACGCGATCGCACACGCCTGCCGCATCGGCATACCGACGAACACGCCGACGGCCGATGTGAACGCTGGCAGCGCGCGAACGAGCGGGGCGGCCTGCTGGGGCGTGATGTAGCGGGGCGATTGGGGGTAGAAGTTCAGCCCGACCGCGTCGGCCCCGGCCTCGGCCGCGAACCGGGCGTCCTCGGGCGTGGTGACGCCGCAGATCTTGATGCGAACCATGCGGTCGTTTTACGACCCGGCCGGCGGAGAAGTAGGTGGGGGCGGATTGCGGCCCCCGGGCAGTTTGAAGATGTCCGCGACTTGGATGACCAGTCCGGGCAGATCGTCCCCGCCGGTCAACTCGCCGCTCTCACGCACCACTTCCATCACCTTGTTCGGACGATAAACCGTAACGTTCCGCTCTTCGTAATCGACCTGCCAAACAACCTTTACGCCGTTCGCAAGGCACGCGCGGACCTTCTCGTTCGTGGTTCCGGTATTGTCGCTCGGGGACGATACCTCCACCGCCAACACAGGCGGCACGTCGCCCCATTTGGGGGGCAGGTCCTCGAACCTGTTCACATCCGTGAAGTAAGCGACGTCCGGCCCGATAACGGTTACCGGATTCTGAGCCAGGATCACTCCGGACGCCAAGACGACGTACCCAAAGCGAATGCGCCGCGCATACTCTTCCAGAAACGAACCGAGCCGGACGGCAACAACGCCGTGCAGCCTTTCCGGACGCGCCTCCTCAACAACCGTGCCGCGGATGAGGTGGAACGAGCGGGGCTCGTGTTCCGGGCGGTGGACGAACTCCCAGAATTCCTCGACGGTCATTGGGGCGCCTCCTTTTCGCACAGGTTACCCGCCGAACTTCTGCCGCGCCAACGCCAGCGCGCCGTGGATTACCACCTCCTCGCCCAGCGCCGCGGGTACGATGTCGGTCAGCCCGGCGAAGGGCGGAAATGTGCGGTCTGCAACAGCCGCTTGGAGGGGATTGAAGAAAAGCTCCTGTCCCATCAAGGAAACGCCACCACCAATGATGATGAGTCGCGGGCACAGCAAGGTAATCAGTTGCGCAATCCCTTCCGCAAGCAGCTCAATTGCTGTGCTCAGAAGTGCCTGTGCTGTCAGGTCTCCGTTACGTGCCGCTGCTGCCACGTCTTTCGTTGTGATGCGCCCGTTCCGTTTCAATTGCGTAAAAAGAGGAGTTGCGATCCATGCAGCACGTTCCTCAATGGCCGCGCCAGACGAATACTGTTCGACCGGCCCGCCACTCGAAGGCACACGTAAATGCCCGATCTCTGCGGCCCCTCTTCCGACGCCGCGGTAGATCTGACCGTCGATGATGAGCCCGCCGCCCACGCCGGTGCCGACCGTGATGTAGAAGATCGGCGACAGCCCCTTCCCTGCGCCGAACAGCGCCTCACCAAGCCCGGCTACGTCGGCGTCGTTGCACAGTACCGCCGGCGCGCCCACGAGGTCGCTGACCCAATCGGCGAGCGGGAAGCCGTCCCAGCCCTGAATTTGATGTGATTTGATAACCGTCTGGCTGCGGTCGTCGGTGGGTCCGCCGAACCCGACTCCGACGCCCTTCAGTGAACCGCGATCGGTGTTCGCTTTCGCGAGCAGTTCCGGCACGGCACTGATGATTTGCTTGCGGATGCCTTCGCCGCCCTCTGCAGGGTTTACGGTGCCGCGCCAGAGGGCGTGAATGTGACCGTCGCCGTGCCCCAGTCCGAGTTGGAGCTTCGTACCGCCGATCTCGATCCCGAGGAACATGCGTAGCCTCCCTGTACCCGTGGATACAGGGAGACCCTACCGACTTCCTCAATCTTCGTCATCGTCATCGTCGTCGTGATCTTTCTTCGCGGCCTTCAGCGGCACGAAGAACGCGGCCCGCACCGGCGGCGGCATCGGGCTCCGCTGGCCCCGCACCGCCTTCCAGATGATCTCACTGAACAGGATGTCGTCCAGCGTGTCCTCCTTCGCGAGGTTCTGCTTCTCCATCCACGCGGCCCCGAACCCGCCGGGCTTGTTCTTCTCGGTGAGGTCCACCTTCGGCGCCTCGTGCGAGTAGCCCGACAGGTCCGGCTTCGCGGTGAACGAGTTGTACATCGGTCGCGCCGCGGCATCGAACTGGCTCATCGGCTTGACGCCGAGGATCAGTTCCATCGTCCGCAGCATGCTGGTCGTGGAGTAGAGCGTGCTGTCCACGAACTTGCGCTTGGTGTACGGCGACACCACCAGCGCCACGGAGCGGTGCGCGTCCACGTGGTCCGGGCCGTTCTGGGTGTCGTCCTCGATCACGAAGATCGCGGTCTCTTTCCAGAACTTGCTCTTGCTGACCGCTTCCACCAGGAGCCCGAGCGCG
Organism: Gemmata obscuriglobus; assembly: GCF_008065095.1. Classification (NCBI taxonomy): domain Bacteria; kingdom Pseudomonadati; phylum Planctomycetota; class Planctomycetia; order Gemmatales; family Gemmataceae; genus Gemmata; species Gemmata obscuriglobus. The sequence continues at coordinate 6,972,416 of NZ_CP042911.1, forward strand.
AGGTCGTTGTCCGCCACCATCGCGGTGACCGTGGGCGCCCCGACCTTCGTTCCGGCGGTGTGGTCGTTGGGCAGCCGCACCACCTGCATCCGCGGCATTTCGCCGGTCTGCTCGAACCGCTTCAGCTCGCTGATGAACCGCTCGGCGCGTTTCACGTCGGTGTATTCCAGATCGTAGCCGCGGAACCGCGGGTCGATTTTGCCCTCGAGCGCCGGGACCGCGGGGATGCCGTCCTCGAACCCGCCGTCCGGGCGGCGTTTCCCGTTGTTGACCCACTCGCCGTAGGCGCGGTAGCTCACCTTGGCCTCCGCGCACTTGTCCCACAAGTAGCCGCCGCTGGGCCGGGCGATCAGGTCCTTGGCCCCCTCGCTCGGGTACCCGAAGATCTTGCCGCCACGGTAGCTGAGCGGCCAGATCTTCTCGACGAAGTCGGTCGCGTAGGCGCCCATCGTCCACTCGTGCCCGTCGGCGGACACCTCACCGTCCACGTACAGGTTGTCGAGCAGCACGAACTGCTTCGCGAGTTTGTGGTGGTTCGGGGTCACGCTCTCCGGGAACAGGCACAGCGACGCGTCGCCGTTGCCCTCCTTGATGTCCCCGAACACCTGATCGTAGGTGCGGTTCTCCTTCACGACGTAGATGCAGTACTTGATCGGCGACGCCTCGCCGAGCTTCTTCGGGATCGGGTTACCGGGTTCGACGGCATCGGCCCGCACGGCGCTGTCGTTGCGGAGCGGGCTGCACGCGTAGGCGGTCTTGCTGTGCGTGGCCATTTGATCGGGCGTGGGCACCCGCATCACCGTCAACGAACCCTTCAGAAGCTGGCCGATGTACTCGTTCAGGTTCCGCGACTGCGGCACCAGCGGGTTCGGGCCGTTGCGGTTCGACTTCGACGACAGGCCCTTACCGTTCGCGATGTAGAGCTGCTTGTCGCTGGCGTTGTACCGCACGCTGGTGGGATACCAGCCGGTGGGGACGAACCCGAGCGAGACCGCCTTGGTGCGGTCCTTGACGGCGAACACGCTGAGGTTGTTGGCGTCGGCGTTGGCGACGAACAGCATCTCGCCGTCGGGCGTGAGGGTCAGGCTGTTGGGGGTGTTACCGTTGGGCGCGTTCGGGTACAGCGCGCAGTTGATCGTTTGCAGCCCCTTGCCGGTGGCCGGGTCGATCACACTCACCTTCGTGGAGTTCGCGCACGCGACGTAGAGCGCGTCCCCCTTCGGCGCGAGGACCATCTCCGTCGGGTGTTCGGCGGTGGGCCAGGTCTCGACCACCGCGTTCGTCTCCAGGTCGATGACGGCCACGCTCGCCCGCGCCCACAGCGACACGAAGCACCGCTTACCGCCCGGTTCGACGAGGCAGGTGTACGGGTACACCTGCGGCTCCGGCTCCTTCGGCTCCTCGCTCGGGGCCTTCGCTTTGGGCTTCTCCTCCTTGCGCCCGTCCGGCGGGGACGGCGGCTCGCCCTTGCCCGGCTCCTTTTTCGCCGGCTCGGGGTTGAACGGGATCACCTTTTTGTTGTCGGGATTCACGAGCGGGACGCGGACCACGGCGTCGGCCCACGGGACCGCGACGAACAGGTCCTTGCCGGTCGGGTCGAACGCCAGCCCGCCCACCACGCCCTTCTTCTTGGGAATGCTCGCGTCGAGGGCCTTACCCTTGGTGAGATACCCCTTGTCGAAGTCGAACACGTGAACGGTTTCGTCCTCGCCGCCGCTGGCGAAGACCTGCCTCCCGTCGGGGCTCCACGTCAGGCCGTAGAACGCCTGGTGGACCTGCACGCGCGACAGCACACGAGTGCGTTCGGGGTTCAGGTCAACGATCACGATCTCGTGCGGGCCGTACCCGGCGCACAGCACCGCGGCGAACTCGCCGGTGGGGTGGAGGGCGATGTTCACCGGGAAGTCGCCGGTCTCGATGTGCCGGCCGGCGGGCTTCAGGGACCACTGGTTCGGGAGCTGCACGAACCCGTCGCGGCGCAGCCCGGGCAGCACCCGTTCGAGCGGCTTGGATTCCGTTTTCGGCTCGCCCTTGGCCGGCGGCTGGGCCGGCGCGGTGACGCCGAACAGTCCGACCCCGGCCGCGAGCAGCAGCCCGGCGGCCCACAGCGATTGCGCGTGCATGTTGATGTCCCCGAGAGGATGGAGGGGGCGGTTATTGTGCGAAGTCGCGGCGGGCGCGGCGCGAAGATGGCGCGAAGGTGCGAGCGGAGAGCTTCTTCCCCACCCGCCCGGCAATTTATTGGGCCGCGGTAGCGCCCTTGAAGCACCTGTGGGGTAACACAATTCCCGGAGGTGCCGCATGCCCGCCACGCCCGCCGAAATCGCCCGCCGCGCACTCGCCGGACGCATTGCCCCACCGGCGGAACTACTGGCGCGGTATGCCGCGGGGCGCGACCCGGACGCGTTCGCCGCCCTGGTGCGACAGTTTGGCCCGCTGGTGCTGGGCACGTGCCGCCGGGTGCTCGGCCAGTCCCCCGACGCCGACGACGCCTTTCAAACGGTGTTCCTGGCGCTCGCACGCAGGGCCGGTTCGTTCCGCGACCCCGCCACCCTGCCCGCGTGGCTCCACCGGGTCGCCCTCCGCACCGCGCGCCAAGTCCGCCCCCGACATCGACCTGCGCCCCACGGGACCGCGGAACCGGTCGCCCCCACCGACCCGTTCGCGACGGTGGTCTGGCGGGACGTGCGGCGGATACTCGACGAGGAACTGGACGCGCTACCCGACAAGCTCCGCGGCCCGGTGCTGTTGTGCTGGCTCGACGGTCTCACGCGCGACGAAGCGGCGAGCGTCCTCGGCGTGCCGCTCGGCACCCTGAAGCGGCGGTTGAGCGAGGGACGTGAGCTGCTTCGCGAACGCCTGACGCGGCGCGGGCTGGCGCCGGCCCTGGCGGCGTGCGCGGTGCTCGCACCCGACGGGCTCCGGGCGGACGTACCGCGCCCCCTCGCGGAGGCCGTTGCCGACGCCGCACGGCGTGTACCCATGCGGAGCGCCGTGTCCGTCTGGGCGGCCGTCGCAGCGGCGGTTGCCGCGTGCGGCGTGGCGCTCGTCACGGCCGGGCACGCGCCGCCCGAGGTCGCTCCGCCCCCACGCGCGGCAGTAGCGCTCGAGCGCCCGGCCGGCCTCCCAGATGTGCCGCTGCCGGCCGGCGCCGTGGCCCGCTTCGGAAGTATGCACTTCAGTGCCCCCGATCGCATCTTCTCGGCCGCCCGATCGCCCGACGGCACGCGCCTGGCGTTGGGAGACGGGCTCACGGTTCGGGTGTACGAGAGCACGACCTGGCGCCTGCTGCACACGCTGGCGGCAGACGGAGGCCCGGACGCCTGGCAGAAGCGCCAGTCGCTCGCGTTCTCTCCCGACGGCAACCGGCTCGCGTACGCGCAAAACGGAAAGCTCGCGCTCACGTGGGATTTGACGACCGGCCGGTTGACGCGCCGGTTCGACCGCGACGGCTGGGTGTGGCAGGGCTTCTGCGCGTTCACCCCGGACGGCCTGCTGGCCCTCTCAGACGAGGAAGAGCTCCGGTTCTTCGATCCGGTCACCGGGGCCGAGAAGCACGCCGTGGGTGTGCCGAACGCGATCGCGTTGTCACCCGACGGCAAGCACTACCTTCGGCACACCGGACGCGCCGGGGCCGGAACACTCGTGCTGGGGAACGCGACCACCGGGGTGGACCTGCACCGGCTCGATACCGCCGTCGGTTCTGAGCCCGAGGTATCGTTCTCACCCGACGGCACACGCTTTGTTCTGATGACGAGGTATGGTGCCGCGGTCGAGGTGTGGGACGTGGCGAAGCGGGCGCTGGTGAAGCGGCTCCCGGCGCCGCCCCAGCCGACCGATGGCGAGCGATCGGGGTACGGTGCCGCCTTCACGCCCGACGGGCGCGAGTTCTGGCTCAAGCTCCCTGGCAACGATCTCATGCGGTGGGACGCCGCCACGTTCCTTGAACTGCCACGGTTCGCCCCCGGAACGTCACAGTCGCCGCTCACAATTGCCCCGCTGCCCGACGGCCGGACCGTTCTCGTGCCCTGCGACATCGGGCGCGTGCTGGTGTTCGACCGCCAGACCGGGCGGGAGCGCCCGGTGCCGGGCCGCTACCGCGACGCCGCGTTCGCGCTCTCGCCGGACGACAAGTTCGTGGCGGTCGGCGACGCGAGCGGGCGCATCGACCTGCTCAACGCCGCCACCGGCAGGCTGGAGCGCGTCGTGCGCGAAAGCGGTGACCCGGTTCATAAACTGGTGTTCGGCCCGAACGGGCGCACGCTCGGCGCGGCCGAGGTCGTTTACAACGGTATCGACCTGACAAAGGACCGCGCCGCCGTGCGCGTGTACGACACAACGGACGGGAAGGAACTGCGGGCACAAAAGCGAGACGGCGCGAAAGACAGAGAGTACCGGTCGCACTGGCCGTTACTGCCCCTTGGGTTCACCGCCACCGATCGCATGGTTATCTCGCGTTACCCGCAGAACACGCGCCTCTGGGACTTCAAGACCGGGAAGCACACGGATCAACTTGCGGCGTCCAACATTCACGCGGCGCTCAGCCCTGACGGGACATTACTGGCAACGGAAGAACACGGCGAGGCGGTCATTACCGACGTGGCGACCGGACGCGAAACCGCTCGCGTCGAGGTCGACCCCGAGGAGAAAGCGAACCGCCGGTTCGGCGATATCATGCGGTTCGCGTGGGCGGGCGACGGCAACACGCTGGCGGCGAGCGCGCCAGGGGGCAACGTGTGCCTGATCGACCCGCGCAAGGGACGAGTCCGCACCCGAATCAACGTGGCCCGCGGCGGCGACTGGCGCTTTTCGTTCCTGCATCAACCGCTGTACCTGCCCTTCTCGATCCAGGCGCTGGCGCTGTCGCCGAACGGGCAACAGTTGCTCGCGTCGGCTCGGGGCGGGTATTACGTCGCGCTCTGGGATACCGGCGGCAGGGGTAAGCGGCTGGCGAAGCTCGAGTGCGAGTTCTCAGTACACGGCCGCGGCGCCACGTTCAGCTCGGACGGCAAGCGGCTGTTCACATTCAGCAGCACCGGTTTCGGCTACTCCTGGGACGTCGAGAATACCATCGCAGCACCGAAGAATTAACGACAGTGGGAATTGCGCCGATCACCAGTGACCGAAAGCCCTCACCAACCGGCGTCCTCGTCATCGTAGAGCGAGGGCCGGTCGGTGATCGAGTTTTCGCTCGCTCCGAACACCCCCACCCGTACCCCGTTCCTCCTCAACTCAGCGTTGGCGTAACTGTTCACCAGCGTCAGGATGATGAGGCCCATACACGGGAGCACCGTCGCCGCCGCGAACATGAACGCCGCGAACGGCCCCTTCAGTTCCCACGACAGCAGGAACACGAACACCGCACCAACGGCGCCCAAAATGAACGTCAAGACCATCGGGAACTGTACGGCGGGGCCGCGCCGGCTCACGAACGCCAGCGCAACGAACCCGGCCCACAGGATGAGCTGCCCCAGCACCACCGCGATCAGCCACCGCTGGTAGCGGGCGATCCGCTTCAGGGCCGCCACCGGGCGTTCCGGCGGGCCGAACTCGTCGTCGAATGCGGACATCCGCTACCCCCGGAAAATGCCCCGAGCCGAGGTCACCTGGTCGCGCCGCCGCGCACCGCGGGAAGTGGAACAGGGACCCAGAACAGCTCTCGAACGCGCGACAGAATGGCCCCCACTTCGGTTGGCACGGCGGCCCCCAGGCGAGGGAGTGTACCACCAAAGCTCAATAGAGTGGCCCAGAAGATGTTGACAGGATCAACAGGATGAACAGGATCTATCTTTATCCCGTTCATCCTGTTAATCCTGTCAAAACTTGTCTTCATGAGCACGAGGCTCGTGTGGGCCGGAACGAGCCGCGACCATCCGCCCACGCTCTCACCCGTTCTTAGCTCATTTGCCGCGGGCGAGCAGCCGGGCACAGCCGGCGGCGCCGATGAACCCGGCGTCGGAGCCCAGGCTCGCGAACGTGATCTTGACCGACTTGGTCGGGAACGGCAGCCCGAACCGCTTCACGTAGTTGTCGATCTTCGAGCGGAACCACTCGCCGGCGGCCACCATGCCGCCGCCGAACACGATCACCTGCGGGTCCACGGTGGCGATCACCGCGCACGCGCCCAGGGCCAGGTAGTACGCGGTGTCGTCCACCACCTTGAGCGCCAGCTCGTCGCCCTCGGCGGCGTGCTGGAAGATGACCTTGGCGGTGAAGTCCTCGTCGTTGGCGGTGTAGTAGTTGCGGAGCTTGCTCGCCGGGCCGCGCCAGCACGCCATGTCCTCGCGGGCGCGGCGCACCACGTTGGTGGCGCTGCCGTAGGCCTCGAGGCACCCGCGGGCGCCGCACCCGCACTGCCGCCCGGTGTCCGGCATGGCGATCCGCAGGTGCCCGAGTTCGCCCCCGTGGCTGTGCTCGCCCTCAATGATCCGGTCGTCGATGATGATCCCGCCGCCCACCCCGGTGCCGAGGGTGAACAGCACCATGCTCCGCGCGTCGCTCGCGGCCCCAACCCAGAACTCGCCGTAGGCCGCCGCGTTGGCGTCGTTCTGGTAAGCCGTGGGCTTGCCGAACGCTTGCGCGACGTGGTCGCGAACGGGGACGTTCTTCCACGGCTTGAGGTTCGGCGGGTCGAGGATCAGGCCCGCCTTGATGTCCATCAGGCCCGGAGTTGCGACCCCGATGGCGGCGATGTCGGCGAGGGTCAGGCCGGCGGCGGCGACGGCCCGGCGGATCGTCTCGCACATCGTCTCGAGCCCTTCCTCCTGGCCGCGCTCGGGGTTGGTGTCCATCACCACCGGCTTCGACAGCGGAACCCCGGCCCCGGTCACCACGGCGGCCTTCATGGTGGTGCCGCCGACATCGAGCCCGACGTAATTTTCCGGAGCGGCCATCGTTACCTCGTGGGTGGGTGTGCGGTGCCGGTGCCGGCGGCCCGTGCGTTGCCGGTCCCGGAACGAAACACGAGACACCAAACGCCGCACACGTTCCACCCGTTTTACCGACGGCATCACGGTTGTGACAGGTGAAGCGCTAACGGCGGTTAACAGCGGTCGCCGGCGCTAACGCCCGGCCGCGGCCGGGGCAAATTGCCCGGTTCCGCGCGCCCCGGCCGCGGGCCGTGACCTACGGTTGGGGAGAATGTAAGCCCACCCCGCGACCCGCTCAGCGGTCGCCCCGCTCGGAAGCTCCGGCACATGGAACCGCTCACCCCGCAAGTGATGCACAAGCTGGTCTTCACGATCCTCGTCCACGGGCTGCCGGACGCGCAGACCAACGTGGCTTACGAGGTGCTGGTCGAAGCCCAGAACAACCCGAACCCGCAGGTGCGGGAGCTGGCGGTGGTGGCGCTCGCGGACCTGCCGGTGCCGGCCCCGAAGCGGGTGGCGGCGCTCTCGAAGGGGCTGCGGGACACGTCCTCCCGGGTGCGCCGCCGGGCCGCCCGGGCGCTGGGCGACTTCGGGGTGCAAGCGATCCCGGCGGTGCCCGTGCTCATTACCGGGCTGCGGGACTGCGACACGAGCGTGCGCCGCGACTGCGCCGGCACCCTCGGGCGGCTCGGCCCGGCCGCCGGCCCCGCGGTGACGTGGCTGGTGGCGCTGCTGTCCGAGCCCGAAACCCGGAGCCGCGTGGTGGCCGCGACCGCGCTCAAGCGCGTGGGCCGAGCGGCGGTCCCGGCGCTGCTCGAAGGGCTGCGGGTCGCCGACCCGGACGTGCGCGACCGGTGCACCCGACTCCTGACCCACCTCGCGCCCGACGACGACGAGGTGACCGGCGCGATCCGGGCCGCGGCCGAAGAAGCGGCCCGCTGTGACCCGGGCGCCACCACCATCCTGCCCGCTCTGGCGATGGCGGCCGGCTGATTTCGGAACGCGATGCGAGCCATTCCCATGTGAAGCGGCGAACCCGCCCCGGCGCCCACCCGGTTGGGAGCAGCCGGGCGGGTTCTGCGCGTCACGTTCAACACGAACTCCTCAGCCGGCCCGGCGCCAGAGCATCAGCTTCACGGCGCGGATCACGATCCCCCGCGGCGCGAACCGCTCCAGAAACAACAGCATCCGGTTCCGCCAGCCCGGCACGACCATCCGCCGGCCGGCCTTCATCGCGCGAAGCCCCACCTCCGCAACCGCGCGAGCGCTGAGCGCCTGGCCGGCACTGAACCCGCCGGTCGCGGCCCCCGCGACCGTCAGGAACTCCGTCGCCACCGGCCCGGGGCACAGAGCCGTTACCGTCACGCCGGTCCCGAGCAGCTCGCTGTGCAGCGCCTCCGAGAACGAGTTCACGTAAGCCTTGGTCGCGTAGTACACGGCCATGAACGGCCCCGGCTGGAACCCGGCCACCGACCCCACGTTCAGCACGCGCCCGCGGCCCCGCGCGACGAGTTCCGGGAGGAACAGGGCGGTGAGTTCGGTCAGCGCGGTCACGTTCACCTGAACCATCCGGAGGAGCTTCCCGGGGTCGGCCCCCGCGAACGCGCCGATGTCGCCGAACCCGGCGTTGTTCACCAGCACCTCAATGCCGCCCCCCGCGGCCCGCACCGCCTCGAACAGGTGCCGCGCGGCCCCCGGCTCGGACAGGTCCGCGGGGAGCACGCGACACACAGCCCCGTGCGTTCGTGTCAGCTCCGCCGCGAGCGCCTGGAGCGGTTCGGTCCGGCGGGCGGTGAGAACGAGGTCGTGGTCCGGCGCGAGGAGTCGCGCCAGCTCGGCGCCGATCCCGGCGCTGGCCCCGGTCACGAGCGCGACCGGGCGCGCCGCGGGTGCAGTGGACATAGTGGTGGGTTCGGGTGGGTGCGGTAGCGCGGGCGTTACGACACATTAGCCGGTTCGGGCGCCGGCGGCTCGTCTGCTGGTGGTCCGTCGACCGGTTCGTCGACCGGTTCAAGCGGCGGCAGGGCCGAAGCCGCGACGAGGAAGATGTCGCCGGTCGGCTCGGGCTGGTCGAGCCCCAGCCCGTGGTGCCGGATCAGTTCGAGGACGGCGAGGAAGATGCCGATGAGCCGCGGTTTGGTGTGCGGCGGCGGGAACGCGTCCCGGAACGGCAGCCGCCCGCCGGCCGCCGCGACCCGTTCCAGGAGTTGCGCCTCGTGGACGTGTTGCGGGGTGTCGTCGACCGCGATCGTCGCGGGCTGGAGCGCCTGGGTCTCGCGCATGAGCCGCGCGAACGCACTGACCAGGTCCCACAGCTCCACCGCGCGCACGTTCGGCGTGCGGTCGCGGACCGGGTTGGGGTCGGGCGGCTCGACCCGCGCGAGCCGCCCCGCCGCCTCCTCGGCCCGCGCCTCGAGCGCGGCGGCGGCGTCCTTGAACTTCCGGTACTCCAGCAACTGCCGGACGAGTTCGCGCCGCGGGTCCGGCTGGTCGTCGGGCGCGAACTGCGCGTCGGCCGGCAGCAGCGTCCGGCTCTTGATCTCCATGAGCGTCGCGGACATGACCAGGAACTCACCGGCGAACTCGATGTCAAGCTCTTTGACCGCCAGGACGTAACCGAGGAACTGCTCGGCAATGGCGGCGATCGGGATGTCGAGAACGTCCACCTCGTTCCGCTTGACCAGGTACAGAAGCAGGTCGAGCGGGCCGTGGAACGCATCGAGCCGGACGAGGTGCGACATACCGCCGCAACATAACACCCCGCGCCGGAATGTCCAGGCGGGTAGGAATCGCGCGTCCCACGTCGGTTATTCTTCGGCCTGATTCGGCACCGGAGGTCCGATTACATTACTCTGGTAATTGTAAAAGACTGACGCATGCGACCGGCTCACGAGTGCGAGACCGGGCCGTTGTTGTTCACTCCGGGGAGCGCGGTTACGTCGGCCACTGAATTCCGTCGCGGGCGCGAAGAAGTTCTACCCTGTTCTTACTTGCCGGACCTGAAATTCGCTGCGCCGAGTTCTATGGTCCCAGTGAACATCTACGTGACCTGCCCCCCTCAGGCCGACACTCATGAACCAGCTCCTCGACGCGGTCCCGACCCGAGCCCACGAGCGCCGCCGCTCGGCCCGCTTCCAGCCCGCGTTCGGCACCGTGTGCCGGGTCGGCCCCGCCAACGCCCGCCGCACCAGCGGGCTCGTGTGGGACCTGTCCGCGACCGGCGTCAGCATGTTGATGGCGGACCCGCCCGCGGAAGGTGAACTTGTGCCCGCCGAACTGGTCATGGAGGTGGGCACGGAGCGGCTCACGGTGGAGCTCATCGTCGTCCACGTGCGCCCGGTTTCGACCGGCGACTACTTCGTCGGCGCCCGGTTCGAGCGGTCCCTGTCGGCCGACGAGATGGCACCGTTCGTGACGCCGGACGCCTCACGCCCGCTGCCCGCCGCGCCTCTGAGCGCTTGACGCGTACCGAAGCCAGTGGTTTCAAGTTCCAGGTTCCAAGCTCCAAGTGGAGTCCAGTAGTTTCAAGTTGGCGGTGTTAGTGCGCCACCCGCCTGCTGACGCAGGCGGTTCGACCGTGGCTCGTCGAACCGCCTGCGTCAGCAGGCGGGTGTAACGTGGGTGTGCCCGGGGTCCGCGATTGATCTCATCAAGGCGGTCGCCAACTTGAAACTACTGGAATCCGGTTGAAGAGTGCCGCACGACCGTTCCCGGGGCGAAGCGGCCCCTTTCTGCGTTCGGTTAAGACCTTGGCTCGCGGCGTCAGACGCGGTCCACCAGCCCGGTCGCGAGCGCGGACAGTGCGGCGCTCTCGATCTGCCGCACCCGCTCCTTGGTGAGGCCCAGCGCCTCCCCGACTTCTTTGAGCGTTTTGGGCTCTTCCCCGCTCAGCCCGAACCGCAGCCGCAGCACGTCCGCGTCCCGCGGGTTCAGCCGGTCGAGTTGCTCGAACACGAGCTTGAGTTGCTCCGCCGCGTCCGCGTCCGAGCCCGAGTCGCGCGTGTCCGGGATCAGCCCCTCCAGCCCGCCCTCGGCGTCGTCCGCCTGCGTCCCGGCGCCGGCCACCTTGAGGGCCAGTTGTACCATCGCCAGCTTCCGCCGCGACAGCCCGAGGTGCCCCGCCACCTCCTCCGGGGCGGGCGCCCGGCCCAGTTCGTCACCCAAGGCGGCAGTGGCGCGGCGCCAACGGGCCACCAGCGCAGCCATGTACGTGGGCACCCGGATCGTGCGGGCGGTGTTCACGATCGCGCGCTGGATGCTCTGCTTGATCCAGAAGCTGGCGTAGGTGCTGAACCGGGTGCTCATGCCCGGGTCGAACCCCTCGACGGCGCGCAACAGGCCCATGTTGCCCTCGGCGACCAGGTCGTCGAGGGAGAGCCCGCGCCCGGTGTACCCGCGGGCCAGGTTCACGACCAGCCTCAGGTTGGCGCGGACCATGCGGTCCCGCGCGGCCGGGTCGCCGTCGAGAATGCGGCCGCCCAGCTCGCGCTCCTCGGTGGCGGACAGGAGCGGGGTGCGGTCGATCTCGCGCAGGTAGGCGGACATGGCGGTGCCGCCGGGAGCAGAGATGCCCATCGGTTTCTCCGGGCCGTCGCGCGGGCGCATCGGGCGCCGCGCCGCAGTTGATTGAACCAGAGCCGGTCGCGTCACGCAAGGGGCCACTTCGCAGCATTCTCCGTGCCCGGCCGCGGTCACGGCCGTGGGCCGCGCGCGACCCACGGCCGCACGTCCACCCCCAGCATCCCGGCGCGCCGGGCCGCTTCCAGCCCGATGTCGGTGTCCTCGAACACCACGCACCGGGCCGGCTCCGCGCCCAACCGCCGGGCCGCCTCCAGGAACACGTCCGGGTCGGGCTTGTGGCGGGCCGTGTCCTCGGCGGTCACGATCGCGTCGAACCAGTCCCGCACGTTCAGCCGGTCCAGGGTCCGGGTGATGGTGTCGCGGTACCCGCCGCTGGCCACCGCGATCGGCACCTTGCCGCGGTGCGCCGCCGCGATCATCAGCACCGCCTCGACCGGCTCCACCGCGTCCAGGAACGTCAGGAACGTGTCCTCCTTCTCTTTCACCATGCCGTCCACGTCCGGCACCGCGACGCCGGACTCGCTGGCGAGCACCCGGATGATGCTGGCGGTGGGCATCCCGCCCATCGCGTAGAACCGCGGCTCGGGGAACGGGATGCCGTACCGGCCCAGGAGCGCGAGCCACGCCTTGTAGTGAGCCGGCATCGTGTCCGCGAGCGTCCCGTCGCAGTCGAAAATGAGGGCGGCGGTGCCCGGGGGCGGGGTCCAAACGTGGGTCTGCATGTCGCGCTCGTGGCGTGCGTGGTAAGGCGGTCCTACGGACCAGTTTACCCGCCCGCGCCAACTTGTCGGGCCGGTTCGGCGTCATATCATTGTGATTCGTCCAACTCGGCGAAGCCGCCCGCTCTGCATCCACACAGGCCGCAACACGAACGGACGAACATGCAGACGCCCGCGATCGACGTTCAGAATCTGTGCAAGAACTACGGCCCGGTCCAGGCCGTGGACAACATCACCTTCCAGGTGCCGCACGGCGAGCTGGTCGGGTTCCTCGGGCCGAACGGGGCCGGGAAGTCCACCAGCATGCGCATCCTGACCACGTGGCTGCCCGCGTCGAGCGGGTACGCGCGGCTCAACGGCTACGACGTGATGTACGAGTCGATGCAGGTCCGCAAGCACATCGGGTACCTGCCCGAGAGCGTGCCGGTGTACGGCGAGATGCGGGTGAGGGAGTACCTGACGTACCGCGCCAAGCTGAAGGGCGTGGACCGCCGCGGCCGCGCCGCCAAGATCGACGAGTGCATGGCCAAGGGCCGCGTGCAGGGCGTCGCGAACCGGCTCCTCAGCACCCTCTCGAAAGGGTACCGGCAGCGCGTCGGGCTGGCCGACACGCTCCTGGCCGACCCGCCCATCCTGATCCTCGACGAGCCGACCAGCGGCCTGGACCCGGTGCAGATCGGCGAGACGCTGGCGACCATCAAGGCGCTCGGCGGCCGGCACACCATCCTGTTCTCGACGCACGTGCTGCCGGAGGTCGAGCGGGTCTACGACCGCGTCATCATCATCGACAAGGGCCGGATCAAGTTCGACGAGACGAAGAAGGCGATCGAGGGCCGCGAGGCCACGTACCTGCTGGAGGTGCGCGGCCCGGCCGACGCGGTCGCCGGGTTCCTCCGGGAGCAGCCCGAGCTGGCGGCCGTGGAGGCCAAGCCCGTCGAGCCGGACCTGACCGCGTTCGAGCTGAAGGCCCGCGACCGGAAGGACCCGCGCGAGCTGCTGGCGGCGCGGGTGGCGGCGAAGGGCTGGGGCCTGCGCCGGGTGGAGGTGCAGCGGCCGAGCCTGGACGCGATCTTCAACGACGTGGTCCGCCGCCGCGAGACGGTCGCGGTCGCCCCGGCGACCGAACCCGCCGCGGCCCCGGCGGCGTAACAGGTTCGGCGGCGGGCGCCCGCGCGACCCGCTGTTCGGCCCTGGGTTCCTGTCTTCTGTCCTCTGTCCTCTGATCGAGCGGCGAAGAACCATGAGCAGCACCCCGCCCGCGACGACCGACTCGCCCGCGCCGCCCTCAGCCGCGGCGGTGCCGCTGCCCGGCCCCGTCGAGGTGTCCGGCCCGTCCGAGCTGACGGCCGAGGGGCCGGCGCTGGCGCGGCTGATCGGGTTCGTCGGCCTGTTCCTGCTGGTGCTCGGCACGGTCGTGGTGGTCGCCACCCGCGCCACCGGGCAGGCCCGGCTCCTGCCCGAAGGGTGGGGGTTCCTGTTCGCCGGCCTCGGCGTGGCCATGATGCTGTACCACGCGGTCACCGACGGCGAGCAGGAGGTGCGCCGGATGTACGGCCTCCTGGCCGCGACGCTGTTACTGGTGGCGCTGGTCGCGGCCGTGCTGCCGGGCGCGCCCAAGGGGAGCCCCGACAAGGTGATCGGGCACTACTTGCTCCCGTGGGGGCTCACCGGCGGGTTCCTGGCGCTGCTGTTCGCGATCCCGTTCGTGCGGCACGAGACCGACGAGCTGTTCCGCTCGATCGGGCTGAACGGCATCCTCGCGGTCGGCTCGCTGCTGTGCGTCGGGGTGCTGGTGAAAGGCGTCCAGGACCCGGACTGGCTCGCGGGCACGGGGCTGGCCCTGGCGGTGCTGGGGCTCAGTTTCGTCGCGGCGTACCTCGGGCAGGTGAACACCGACGAGGGCGCCGGGTACACGGTCGCGTTCGCGCTCGGGGCGGTGGGGGCGGCGGCGGCGCTGTACGCGGCCGGGCGGGCGGCGTTCCCGGCGGTGCTGTACGACGGCCCGTCGGTCCTGCGGAACGAGTTCCAGGCGCTGGACGTTTGGAAGGTCGCGGGGCGGGCGGGCGTGGTGCTGGCGGCGCTCGGGCTGGCGGCGCTCGGCGCGCTGGGCAAGTTCCCGGTCTGGCTCCGCGCGTCCCTCGCGGCCGTCGGGCTCACGACGGCCGCGGTGTTCGTCCTGGCGAGCACGAAGGCGGTGCTGACGCAGCCGCCGGCCCCGTTCCTGGTGCCGGGCGGGCTGCTCATCGGCGGGATCGGGCTGGCGTACCTGGTGCTCGCCCTCGGGGTGTGTTCGGACGCCCAGTTCGTCACGCTCACCCGGCGCGAGTTCTCGGGGTACTTCTACTCCCCTATCGGGTACCTGGTGCTGGCCGGAATGGCGCTGATCCACTGGGCCGGCTACGTCATGTTCGTGAACGTGCTGTCGAGCGCGACGATGGGGGGCCGCGAGCCGATGCCCGAGCCGATCGTGCGGAACTACATCTTCGCGCTGTTCCCGGTGATCGGCGTCACGGTGCAGGTGGCGGCGCTCACGATGCGGCTGTTCGCCGAGGAGAAGCGGAGCGGCACCCTGGAGGTGCTGTTCACCGCCCCGGTCAACGAGTGGGTCACGGTGGCGAGCAAGTTCATCGCCACGTGGACGTTCTTCATGCTCTGCTGGCTGCCGGTCGGGCTGTTCCTGATCGCGCTGCGGATGGAGGGCGGGGCGCCGTTCGACTACCGGCCGCTGCTGGGGTACTACGTGGCGCTCGGGGCCACCGGGGCCGCGTTCGTGGCGATGGGGTTGCTCCTGTCGGCCCTCACCAACAACCAGATCATCGCCGCCATGCTCACGTTCCTGGGCATGCTCGGGTTCCTGCTGAACTACTTCGTGGCGGCCATGAACGTCGGCCTGAACCCGACCCTGATGGCGTTCCTCAACAAGCTGTCGTACCTGCGGCTGTGGAGCACGGCGCTGGGCGGGCAACTGCCCGTGCGCGACGTGATCCTGTGGCTGTCGCTGGCCGTCTTTTTCCTGTTCACCTCGGTCAAGGTGCTCGAAGTGCGGCGGTGGCGCTGAGCCCCCCGCCCCGGACCCGAAGTGCCCCGAACACCCGACACCCCTGAACCGCCATGCAACCGACCAGCCCGACCCCGCCCGCGGCGCGCCCCGAACCGGTGACCGAACTGCTCCGCACCCAGCGGCAGAACGTCGGTTACCTGCTCCTCGTCGCGTCCGCGGTGTGCCTCGCGCTCACCGGGTGGCTGGCCCTCAAGACCAGCCGCATCTCCGCCCCGGTCGAGGCGACGAAGGGCGAAAAGGACAAGGACAAGCTCGACAACCCGTTCGCCCGCACGTCCGAGCTGTCGCAGCCGAGCCGCACCGACTACATCATCGGCGCGCTGGTCGCGTTCGCCGGGTGCGTGTCGCTCGGCGGGGGCGGCGCGTACCTGCTGGCCGGGCGCCCCAAGCCCACCGTCGAGGAGCAGCGCACCGAGGCCCGGCAGGTGGTGCTGGTGCTCGGGGCCGCGCTGGGGGCGGCGCTGATCGTGCTCGGGGCCTTGTACTTCTACAGTTGGAGCGAGAGCCTCACCAAGTGGCTCGACCAGGGCGAGCGGGCGGAGTCCAAGTGGGTGCTCACGCCGCTGCTGATCGTGGTCCTGGGCGGGGGGCTGATGTTCGCCGCCGCCCAGCCGGCCCGGGCCGAGGAGCGCAACAACGCCCGCGTCCGCCAGTTCATCTACGGGTCGAACTTCGGGCTGACGGTGCTGATGCTGTTCGTGGTGCTGGTCATCGTCAACGTGGTGGTCGCGCTGCGGGTGCCGAACAAGCTCGACACCACCCAGACCGGGATGTACACGCTCAGCCCGCAGACCAAGCAGGTGCTGGAGGCCCTGGAGCAGCCGGTCCAGGCGTACTCGATCTTCCAGGAGAACGACCCGGTCGCCGAGGACCTGAACCGGCTGCTCGCGAACTGCCAGGACTCCGCCCGCGGCAAGTTCCGCGTGACCCTGCTCAACCCGGCGCTGAACAAGGCCGAGATCGCGAAGCTCCGGTCCGAGTACCCGCAGGCCGAGCTGAGCCGCGAGGGGCTGCTGCTGGTGGCCGGGGGCGAGGGCGACCGGAACCGGCACTCGTTCCTCCGGGCCGACGAGTTCGAGGAGAGCAAGCCCGACGCCCAGGGGCGGCCGGTGCCGGTGTTCAACGGCGAGCCGAAGCTGCTCCGCGAGCTGCTGTTCCTGGCCGAGAACAAGCAGAAGCCGAAGGTGTACTTCACGCAGTCGTCCGGCGAACTGGCGCTGGCCGGCGGCGCGGACCGGCGGCGGTCGGCGGCCGGGCTCAAGGCGTACCTGGAGAAGAACTACTTCGAGGTGGTGCCGCTGAAGGCCGACCCGGGCGCCCCGACGCGGGTGCCCGACGACGCCGCCGCGGTCGTGATCGCGGACCCGACCGCGACGCTCCCGCCCGCCCTCTCCGACGCGATCCGTGACTACATGACGCGGACACTGCCGGACGGCCGCAAGGGCAAGCTGGTGGTGCTGGCCGGGCAGCAAGCGGGGGTCGACGGCAAGCCGCTGGTGACCGGCGTGGAGCCGGTCCTTCAGACCTTCGGCGTGCGGCTGTCCGACCGGTTCCTGTACGCCACCCCGGACGACGAGTTGGGCGCGCTGGACCGCGCGCGGGGCACCCGGGTAATGGTGGGCCGGCTGACCCAGCAGGCGGTGGACGCGCGCAACCCTGTGGCCCTGGGATTCAACCGGATGTCCGCGCTGGCGCTGGTGGACTGCCGCGAGCTGGCCGCGACCCCGGGCGGTAACACCCAGGCGGTCACCGTGTTCGTGAGCGACCCCGGGCGGCAGACGTGGTCGCCCGCCCGCTACGAGCCCGACCCGGCCCGCGCGTGGACCGAGTTCAACCAGCGGGTGAACCGCATCCTCGCGGGACCGGGCACGCTGGACGAGAAGCGCCGGGCGGCCCAGCCGCTCGTGGCCGAGATGCAGATCCGCGACGAGCCGCGGGCCCTGGTGGTGTTCGCGTCCGAGGGGCCGACGGCCCGGGTCGCGGTGTTCGGGTGCGGGTGGTTCGCCAGCGACGACGCCGAGCGGACCGCCAGCGACCGGTTCGGCAGCCGCAACGCCACCATCTGGCTGGACCTGATGGGCTCCACCCTCGACTGGGTGCGGGACCGCCCGACCGTCAGCGCGAGCGAGAAGCAGTACACGGTGTACCAGTTGCAGCCCGGGTACAGCAGCATGCGGCTGGTCTGGGTGCCGCTCGGATTGGCGCTGGTGTCGGTCGCCGGGCTCGGCGCCGGCGTGTGGGTGGTCCGCCGCAAGTGAGCCGCGCCCGGGGCACCGCTCTCCCGCGCCCCGCCGCGCAACACCACGTCGTCCGGGCGACAGACGAAGCCGAGCCGAGCACGGACCGGTCGTGCGTTCTCCCTTACGCGAGCGGGTAAAGGGGAACGCGCGGCCGAGCCCCGCCCGCGCCGCGGGGCCGAGCAGTAGCAGCGCCGCGGGCGGAACGCGCCCCGGCCCGACCATCTCCTGGTGACACGAAGCCGCAGCGCCAGACGCACCGACCGCCACGGGGGCAACCGCCGATGAACTTCCGCCTGACCGCCATCCTGTTCGGGATCGTTTTTGTAATCGGGGTGGTCCTGCTCATCCTGTCGTTCGACGCCCCCGACACCTCACCCACCGGGGTGCTGGTGGCGGAGCTGGACACGGCCGGCAAAAAGTCCGACGACGTGGACGAGATCGAGTTCGAGCGCCCGGGCGCCGAGCCGCTGCTCATCAAGCGCACCGACAAGGACCGCAACACCTGGCAGATCCAGAAGCCGATCGTCGCGCCGGCGGACGCGTCCCGCGTGCAGCCGGTGATCGTCGCGCTGCTGAAGGCCAAGCCCACCACCTACGCGGGCAACACCGGCAACCCGGCCGCCCACGGGCTCGAGCCCGTGGGCCTGAAGGTGACCCTACGGGCCGGCGACAAGTCCTCGACCGTCAACCTCGGTGACGTCACTCTGGGCGACAAAGGCGTGGTGTTCGTCACCACGTCCGCGCAGCCGAAGCGGTCGATGGCGGTGCGCCGGGACGACCTGATGGCGCTGTTCCGCGAGCCGAAGGACGGGTCGGCTGCGGCGCTCGCGAAGTGGACCGCCGACTACCGCGCCACGGCCGTGTTCCCGGGTAGCACGGAGGACGTGGCGAGCGTGCGGCTCGAACTGCCGAACAAGAAGCAGGCGCTGGCGCTGACCCACACGCCGAGCGGGACGTGGACGTTCGACGCCCCGGCCAACTGGGGCGACGCCGATGTCGAGGGCGATGCGGTCCCGCTGCCGGGCACGTTCACCGGCGTGCGGCGGCTGCTGGGCGCGCTCACCAGCCTCAACGCGGCGACCACGGCCGACTTCATCGACCAGCCCAAGGACCTGAAGGAGTACGGGCTCAACGCCGACAACCCGGACCTCGTGAAGGTGGAACTGAAGACGCGAGACGGGCAGTCGGCGACGGTGTTCCTGGGCAAGCGTGAAACGGCCCCCGCGGCCCCCGCGGTGCCGGGCGCCGCGCCGCAACCCAGCTCGAAGGTCTACGCGCGCGTCGAAGGGGTGTCGGGCGTGATCCGGGCCACCGCGGGCGACCTGACCGGGCTGACCGGGGTGATCGCCGACCCGGCGCCGCTCCGCGACCGCACCCTGGTGAACGTGGACCGGAACAAGGTGGACGGTATCGACATCGCGCTGCCGGGTCAGCCGGTCACGAAGCTGCGCCGGTCCGGCGGGCCGGTGTGGCGGCTGTACGGCTCCCCGAACGACCCGCAGCCGGCGTTCGGCGCGACGGTGGACAAGTTCCTCGACGTGGTGCTCGCCCGGCGCACGGTCAAGGACTTCCCGGCCGCGGCGACTTTCCCGGTCGCGGCGACGGTGTCGGTGTGGGCCGACGGGTTCATCCCGACCGCGGACCCGAAGGCCGAGCCGACCAAGAAGGGCGAGCCGATCAAGCTGGAGTTCGGCCCGCGGGAGGGCGATTCGGTGCGCGTCCGCCGTTCGGTTCCGGGCCAGCCGCCGGTGGAGTTCATCCTGCCGGCCCAGGTGCGGGTCGGGGCCGGGCTGGACGCCGCGGACGTCGAAGCGGCGGTGAAGAAGACGCGGCTGGATCTGCTGGACCCGTCGCTGCCCACCTTCGGCTCGGACGCGGTCACGACGCTGACCGTGAGCGGCGCGAACGGGTTCACCGTAACGAAGGACGAGAAGCCGGACCCGGCCACGAAGGAGGTGCTGTGGCGGTACACGGCCCCGGAGGCGAAGAAGGGGCAGGTGGCCGACGCCAAAACGCTTGACGGGCTGCTGCAACTGCTGAGCACGACGCAGTCGGTCACGCGGTTCGTGGACGAGTCGCTCGACGCCGCCAAGCCGGACGAGGCCAAGAAGCTCGAGGAGTACGGGTTCCTGCCCGGCCCGCGGCTGAAGGTGGTGGTGGGCCTGAGCCCGTCGTCGCCGGACAAGGAGCGGGTGTACGAGTTCGGAAAGGACGCCGCGGACCCGAACTTCGTGTACGCGCGGGTGGGGGGCCGGGGTGCCGTGTTCACGCTCCCGCGGCTGGTGTTCGATCGGTTCATGACCCCGGACCTGCGGGACCGGTTGGTGCTGCGGGCGGTGCCGGCGGCGGCAGTGAACAAGGTGGAGCTGCGGGGCTGGGGCGACGCCGGGTTCGTGACCGAGCTGACCTTCGAGAAGAGCAAGGAGGGCGGCTGGGTCGCGACGAAGGCGCCGCCCGGGTACGCGGCGGACCCGGCCAAGGTGAGCGCGTTCGTGGACATCCTGACCCGCGAGCGGGCGAAGACGTTTGAGAAGGGCGTCCCGGAGGGCAAGCACGGGTTCGGCGACCCGAAGGCGTCGCTGCAGGTGATCCTGCACTGGCCGGCCGGCGTGGTGTCGCTGAACCTGGGCGCGTCGCCGGACAACGGCGCGTCGTATTATGTGTGGTCGGGCTGGCTGCCGAAGAGCGACCCGGTGTTCACGGTCGACGCCGCCCTGCTCAAGCCGTTCAAGGAGAAGCCGGGCGGGTTCGCGAAGTGACTCCCCAGCAGGCCGGCAGAAACGTCCCGGGGGCGGGCAAGGGATGTGATCCCTTGCCCGCCCCCGGGACGTTTCTGCCGGCAGTCGCCGCGCGGGTGGCGGTAAGTTACGAACGGATTCCGGGGCTCTCGTTCGCGCGGTCGTGCGGCGCCGAAGTCGGTCCGCGCGACCGTCTGGCTGGGAGCCCGACGTGCGGTGCCGCAAACGCGCCGCCCCCCGGACCATTGTGGCAATCGGCCGGGGGCGTTACAAGAATGATACGCGCACTCACGGCACCCGAGCGCGCACGTTCCGTTCTCCCGCGGTCTGGTGCTGACAATCGAACACCGTAACACCTGAGCCGCCGCGAACCCGCGAAACGGACCCTCATGAAATTGCTACTGACCAACGACGACGGCATCGAGGCCGCCGGGCTGCACGCCCTCTTGACCGCGGCGCGCGGGCTGGGCGAGCCGGTGGTGGTCGCCCCGGCCGGACCGCAATCGGGCGTCAGCCACGCCGTCACCACCGAGGGGCCGGTCCGCGTCGACGCGCGCGACAACCGGTTTGCGGTTCACGGCACCCCGGCCGACTGCGCCCGGGTCGGGTTGCACCGGCTGTGCCCCGACGCCGGGTTGGTGCTGTCCGGCATCAACCACGGCGGCAACCTGGGGGCGGACGTGTACTACTCCGGCACCGTGGCGGCGGTCCGCGAGGCCGTTCTTCACGGGTGGACCGGCGTCGCACTGTCGCACTACCGCAAGCGGGGAATGGAGTTCGACTGGCCGCGGGCGGCGCGCTGGGCGGCCCGCTGTTTGACCGACTTGCTCGCCCGGCCGCGGGTGCCGGGAGCGTTCTACAACGTCAACCTGCCGCACCTGCGGCCGGACGAACCCGACCCGGAAATGGTGTTCTGCCCCCTCGACCCGCACCCCCTGCCGCTCAGCTACCGACACGAGGGCGACGGCGGGATGCGCTACGACGGCGACTACCACACCCGCCAACGAACGGCCGGGGCCGATGTCGATGTGTGCTTCGGCGGGCGAATCGCCGTCACGGTTATCAAGCTGCTTTGACGCTCGGCCTCGGGCCGCTACTTCCGGACAACGACCGGCACCGGGTCAGACGTGCGGGTGGTAGGATAAAACTACGGTCGAACCGCAACGAGCGTGCCGGACACTGGTCCGAAGCGCGGCACGCCCGCGGCCGGGTTCAGGGCCGGTCCAGCACCTCGCGAACCTTGTCCTTGAGCGCGTCGAGCGAAAACGGCTTGTGCAGAAAGTCGCACGCGGCCGGCCCGACGCTCGGGTGGGTCGGCGTGTCTTCCGTGTACCCGGACGTGAACAGCACCCGCACCCCCTTCTTGAGCCGGGCGACCCGCTCGGCCACCTGGCGCCCGGACAAGTGCGGCATCACGAGGCCGGTAATGAGCAGGTGAATCGGCCCCGCGTGCCGCTCCGCCGCCGCCACGCCCGCGGCCCCGTCGCCCGCCTCCAGGACGGTGTACCCGCTCCGCTCCAGCACCAACCGGGTCATGCGCCGCACCATCTCTTCGTCCTCCACGAGCAGGACGGTCTCGTGCCCCCGGGCGGCCAGCCGGAGTTCCCGGCTCGACGGCGGCTCGGTGTACTGCGGGAGGAACACGCGGAACGTCGTACCCGCCCCGACCGCGCTCGAAACCTCAATGTGCCCCCGGCTCTGCTTGACCACCCCGTACACCGTCGACAGCCCCAGGCCGGTGGCGTTGCCCAGCCCCTTGGTGGTGAAGAACGGCTCGAACACGCGGGCCAGCACCTCCGGGGGCATCCCGGTTCCGGTGTCGGACACCGCCAGCACGGCGTACCGGCCGGGCTTCACGTCCGGGTGCTCCCGCGTCGTGTCGTCCCCCAGCTCGGCGTTCGCGGTGCGGACCGTCAGCCGCCCGCCCCGCGGCATGGCATCGCGCGCGTTCGCCGCCAGGTTCAAAATGACCTGCCCGAGCTGGGTCGGGTCGGCCTTCACGTCCCACAGGCCCGCGGCCGGCTCCGTCACCAGTTCGATGCGGTCCCCGAGCACCCGCCGGACCATCGCCCCCATGTCCCGCACGACGGTGTTCAGGTTCAGCACCGCCGGCACCAGCATCTGCTTGCGGCTGAACGCCATGATCTGCTGGGTCAGGGCGGCCGCCCGCTTCCCGGCGTCGTAGATGTTCTGCGCCGCCTCCGCCCGCTCCGCGGGCGGCTGACCGTCCAGCAGCAGCAGCTGGCTGAAACCGGTTATTATCGTCATAATGTTATTAAAGTCGTGGGCGATCCCGCCGGCCAGCCGCCCGATGGCCTCCATCTTCTGGGCCTGCCGGAGGTGCTCCTCGAGCCGGCGGCGCTCGGAGGTGTCGCGGAACACCAGCACCGCGCCGGCCACCAGACCGCCCGCCCCGCGGATCGGGGCGGCGCTGTCGTCGACGGGCCGCTCGGTGCCGTCGCGGGCGACCAGGACCGTGTCCGGGGCCAGGGCGACCGGTTCCCCCCGCGCCAGGGCCGCGAGCGCCGGGTTCGGAACCGGCTCCCGCGTCTTCTCCCCCACGATGTGGAACACCTCGGTCACGTGCCGGCCGGCGGCGTCGGCCTGGGGCCAGCCGGTGAGCCGCTCGGCGAGCGCGTTCATGAACCGCACCCGGCCCGCCTCGTCGGTCGCGATCACCCCGTCCCCGATGCTCCCCAGGGTGGCCGCCAGCCACTGCGCGTTCTCCCGCACCCGCCGGTCGCTCCGGTGCCGGTACAGCCCGATCTCGATGGCCGTCTTCAGGTCCGAGTCCTCGAACGGCTTGAGCACGTACCCGTGCGGCTCGGTGAGCTTCGCCCGCTGGAGGGTGGCGTCGTCCGAGTGGGCGGTCAGGAACACTACCGGCACGTCCACTTCGCGGCGGATGCGGTCCGCCGCTTCCACCCCGTCGATCCCGGCCCCGAGGGTGATGTCCATCAGCACCAGGTCGGGCCGCAGCTCGCCCGCCCGCCGGACGCCCTCCTCGCCGGTGGCGGCCACACCGGCCACGGCGTACCCGAGGCCCCGGAGCCGCTTCTCGATGACCCGGGAGATGATCCGTTCGTCCTCGACGACGAGGATGGCGGTGGTGCTCATGAGCGGCTCTACTTCTGGGCGGGGAACCGGATGGTGAACGTCGTCCCGCGGGCGGCGGACAGCGCCGCCGCGCCGCCCAACTGGTCCACCAGGGTGCCGACCAACTGGAGCCCGAACGACGCGGTGTTGCGGAAGTCGGTGCCGGCGGGGAACCCGGTCCCGTCGTCGGCCACGGTGAGAACGTTGGCGCCGCCGTCCCGGTGCAGGGACACCCGGATGCGCCCCGCGGCGCCGTCCCGGAAGGCGTGCTTGAAGCAGTTCGACATCAGCTCGTTCAGCAGCAGCCCGCACGGGATGGCGATGTCGATGGGCAGCGGCGGGACGGTCACGGCCAGTTCCAGCCGGACGTCGTCGCCGGACACCTTGTAAGTGCGGTACAGGTCGTCGGCCAGTTGCCGCGCGTACTCGGAGAAGTCCACCCGGGCCAGATCGGCGGACCGATACAACCGCTCGTGGATCAGGGCCATCGACTTCACCCGCCCGCGGCTCTCCTGGAACAGGGCGAGCGCGTGGGGGTCGGCGGTGTGCTCCGACTGGAGGTCCAGCAGGGCGGACACGATCTGGAGGTTGTTCTTGACCCGGTGGTGGATCTCCTTGAGCAGCACCTCCTTCTCCCGCAGCGACGCCAGCACCAGCTCCTCCGACCGCTTCCGGGCGGTGACGTCCTGGGTGGTGACCGCCACCCCGTCGCCCAGGCGCACCACCTGGTGCCGGAGCCACCGCGCCGCCCCCCCGTCGTCCGGCCCGAGGGTGAGGTCCTCCGCCAGCGGCTCGCCCGTCTCGGCCACCCGCGCGTACCGGTCGAAGAGCCCGCCGGTGCGGCTCACGGGGAGCAGCTCGCACAGCCGCCGGCCGAGGACCTGTTCGCGGGGCCGGCGCACCAGTTCGGCGCCCCGCCGGTTCAGCTCGGCGAACCGGAAATCGGTGATCGCCCCGCCCGGCCCGCGCTCGGCGGACAGGAAGTACACGGCGTCGAGGCTCGCCTCCATGGCGGCCCGGAACCGCTCCTCGCTGTCCCGCAGCGCGACCTCCGCCCGGGTCCGGTCGGTGACGTCCGTGATCGCGGCCACGAGCCCGTCCACGAGCCCGCCCGCGCCGACCACCGGGCGGCAGGTGCAGCGCACCCGCCGCGGCCCGCCGCCCGGGCCGGCCATGTCCGTCTCGAACTCCACCGCCCGCCCGGCGAGTGCGGCGTCCAGGCGCTCCCGGATGCGGTCGTACCCGGCCGGCCCGAGCACCTCCGGGACGGTCTTCCCCAGCACCTCTTGCGGGTCCAGCCCGAAGCGCTCGGCGTACGCCCGGTTGACGAACCGGTGCCGCCGCTCGCGGTCGCAGTGGAGGAGGAGCACCGGCGCGTGGTCGGTAGCGAGCCGGAGGAGCGCGTGGCAGGCGCCGAGCGCCGCCTCGGCCCGGCGCCGCCGCCGGTGGGCGCTCTCGCACGCGAGCGACACGAGCGCCCCGACCCCGACGAGCAGACCGACCCGGGCCGGATCGGCGGCGCCGCCGCGGTACACCGGGTCGTTGAACAGCGCGGCGACGGCCGCCGCGCCCAGCGCCGTCGCACAGGCCCCGGCCCCGCCCCCGCCGCACCAGGCGGCGAGGAGGACGGGGACGACGAACGGCATCAGGAAAAGGGAGGGGCCGAGCGCCGGGTCGAGCGCGCGGCACGCCGCCGCCGCCGCCGCCGTGGCGCAGGCCGCGACGACGTACCCGACCGGCCGCAGAGAGAACAAGGGGCGAGGGTTCACGCGACGTCTCGTTCCGCAATGGGTCGGCCGAATCGGTCACAGGCGCGCTCGAATGCCGGACCGGCCGACCGCGGCGCCCACACCAGAACGTAGACCGCGCCGCGGGGGGCCGCAACCAGCGGCGCGTCAGTTGCAAAACGCGCTCGATAAAATTACTGACAAACCATAGCACGCGGCCCGCGCCCGACCGAACGCCTCGCGGCGAACGGCACGGCGGGTCACGCCCCCGCGCCGGGCTCTTCCCGCCGCTTCACCAGCATCACCTGGTTGCCGGCCGAGTTGAACATCACCTCGTCGGCGAACGTGCGCATGAACAGCAGCCCGCGCCCGGTGGCCCGCCCCAGGTACGACGCGTCGGTCGGCTCCGGGAGGGACGACACGTCGAACCCGGGCCCCTGGTCCGCGATCACGTAGGACGCCGACGCCGGGTTCAGGGTCGCCGTCAGCGCCACCTGCCGGTTCCGGTACGGCGACTGGTCCCGGCGCGCGGCCACGAGCCGCGCGAACGATCCGTCGCCGGGCGCCGCCGACGCCGAACCCACCTCCAGGTTGCCGTGGTACACGGCGTTCAGCAGGGCCTCCTTCAGGGCCGTCCCGACCCGGGTGGCGCCGGTCGCGTCGCACAGCCCGAACGCCACCAGCTCCTCGCGCAGCAACTGGACCAGCGGCGGGATCAGCGCGGGGTCGTTGTCCAGCACGTACCGGGACACCCGCTCGCGGAGCGCGCGGAGCGCGCCGACGCGCCCGTCGTCCAGCTTGGACGCGGTCAGCACCTGCCCGATCACGGTCACCAGGTCGAGCGGAATGTTCCGCTTGGGCACGTAACTGGCCGCCCCGAGCTGAAGGGCCGCCAGGGCGAGTTCCTCGCTCCCGCTGCCGGTCATCAGCACCACCGGAACGCGGGGGTGCTCCCGGCGGATGTGCCCCACCAGCGCCAGCCCGTCCATCCGGGGCATCTGCATGTCGGTGAGCACGGCGGCCGGGGTGAAGTGGTTGAGCGCCGCCATCGCCTCGACCCCGTCCGCGGCCTGGACCACGCGCCACCCGCCCCCGGCCTCGAGCAGGCGCCGGGCGAGGAGCCGGTCCACCGCCGAGTCGTCGACCACCAGCACCGTCACCTCGTCTGTTCCCATCAGCGCGTCTCCGCAGTTCCGGCAGGAGCCGGCCCGAGCCACTCAGGCAGGGCCGCTGTCAGTTCCCCAGTCTCCGCCACTAGATCCCGATACAACTCCTCGTCGCCCCCAGTCGGGCGGTCGCCGGGACGCCGTCCAGCGCCGGTTCTAAAGCCAGGGTGTTGCGGGCGAACAGCCGGCGCGGCGCGTGGCCCGGTCCCAGGCGGTGATGTCCTGGATCTGGGCAACGAAGCGGCGCGGCCAGTCGACCGCGTCCGGGACCGGCCAGACGACGAGCAAAATCCAGACCGCGCGCCCGTCTGTGTGGAAGTACTATTTCTCCGTCTGGTGCGCGCGGGCACCGACGGCCAGAAGACGGTGCGCGTGCCCCTCGTCGGCCGGAAGGTCGTCGGTTGCGTGATCGTCCGGAAATCGGTCGCGAGCGGTTCCGTTTCGGGGTAACTGACGCGCTCGTACCGGGTGCGGTTCGGCCGCAGGAACCGCCTGTCCGGAGCGACCGGCGCCATCTACCGGTGGCCGCGTCGTCGAACACCCGGCGGAACGGCTCCTGGGTCTGCCACCGTTCGCGGTGCGCGGCCCTGGCGAGTTCACACCCCGTGTGCTCCAGTCACGGCCAGTCGGCCACGCCGTACAACGATCAGGGTCACGCGGACCGGCGAACGACGTGCCCCAGGTCGTCACCGCGGACGCCACCAGCAGCACCCGCCCGGCGCGGTACCGGCTCTGACGAGAGCGTAGTTCATGCAGAGCAGGAATCTGCGAAAACAGACCTGGTTCGCGGCAACGTCGCGTTGCGCATGCCGCCAAATTGCGGTGCGACGGTGAAGATTCAAACAAATGAGCGAGTAGCACCAGTCGGGCGACTGCGTTTCGCGAGGAAGGCGTCACACCACCGCTGTGACTTGGTGCAGCCCCCAAACGGCGGGCAGATCGCCGAGCGGTAGCGCGCGGAGCGCCTTCTGTTGCTCAACGATCTCCCCGGCGGTAATGATGTTGAGGGCCGCGAGCGTGTCGCACACTTCGTCGTAAATCAGTGCTATGTTCTCCAACACGCTTTCGTCCGTGGCGAACGGGTGCCACACGTGCTTCACCTCGCGGTAGCCGGATTCGTACATCGCGGGGGCCAGGGACGCCCCCACCGCCGGCGAGATGCGCCGCGCGGCGTACAGCTCGTTGATCGCACGCGCGAACGTCAAGAGCGGGGCCAGTTCCGGGCGCTGCTGTTCTGCGCGCGCGAGTTGCGCGAGCGGGCGGCGGAAGTCGGGCTCCAGGAACCCGACCCGCGTGCCCGCGGGCAGCACGGCGCGCAGCCGCCCGACCAGGAACTCCGCCATCGGAACGTGGTGCAGCACGGCACGGCCCAGCACCACACCGGCGCCGTCGAGCCACGCGCCCGGCTTCGCCACGTCTGCCAGCGTCGGCCGGAAGCGGTCCGTCCCCAGCGCGGCGGTCGCGTGCTCGAGCAGGTGCGGGGACGAGTCCACGCCGACCACAGCCCCGTCCGGCCCGAGCCGGTGCAGGATGCGGCGGGTGAACGCCCCCGGCCCGCACCCCAGCTCGACCACGCGGTCGTCGGGGCACACGTCGAGCGCGTCGAGCAGCGCCTCCGACGGCGCGGCGAAGTGCCGGTCTTGCAGCTCGAGTCGCCGGGCCGCCCGCTCCGACTGGCCCAGCACGTAATCGGTGGTGCTCATAAGGTGCTCGCCCTCACCAGTTGCTGGAACGGTTCGCCCAGCACCTTTTCGATGTACGGCGTGACGCGCCAGAACCGCTTCAGTTCGATGTACTCGGCCACGTGCTCCGCTTCCCCCGCGTGCGCAGCGGACGCGCCGCGCACGGCCCGGATCATGAGGTTGCGGGCCGTGTGCTCGGTGCTCACGAACTCCACCACGTCGGTGCGGTAGCCCGTGATGCGCAGCGCCAGCGCCCGGAACGCGTCGGTCACGAGGTCCGCGGCGCGCTGGGCCATGATGCCGTGTCGCAGCACCGGCCGGAGCACCTCAGCGGGGCCGGTCGCGCTGATGACCTTGTTCAGGTCGTGGTGGCAGCACGGCACCCCCAGGAACAGCCGGGCGCCGCTGCGGACCGCTTGCGCGATGGCGTCGTCGGTCGCGGTGTCGCAGGCGTGCAGCGCGATCACGATGTCGGCCGGCACGTCCGCCGTGCCGATGCGCCGGCACTCGAACTCCAGGTTGCTCGCCCCGAGCCGCTCGGCGCGCTCCACGCTCTTGCGGATCACCTCCTCGTTCACGTCCACGCCGAGGATGCGCGCCGGCACCCCGAGTACGTCGTTCAGGTAGTGGTGCGCGGCGAGCGTCAGGTAGCTCGACCCGCACCCGCAGTCGAGGATGCGGAGTTCGCGGCCGAGGTCGGCCAGTTTGGCGTCCCCGAAGACGTGTCGGAGCTGTTTGAGGAACTCGTTGATCTGGGTGAACTTGGCCCGCATGGTGGGCTTCACGCGCCCGTCCGGGGTGGAAACGCCCATCACCTCGAGCAGCGCGTCGGCGCGCCCTTCGGGCAGCGGAACGTCCTTCACGCGGTTGTGTGCTTCGGGCTCCGACAGTTCGGTTGGGGATTTCGGCTTGTGCCGCCCGACGTGGACCCGGCCCTTGCGGCTCGTGCGGACGTCCAGCTCTTCGCCGTTGGTGGTGATGTGAACGCCGGCGAACCCGTAGCCGACGAGTTCGTCGAGCGGGGCGTCGAGTTCGTCGGGCGAGAAGTTCTTGGTGACGGCCTTTTTGGCGCCCTGGTACGCGAACTGGAAGTGCCGGTCCCCCCGCAGTTCTACGGGGCGAATGACAACGCGGACCCACTCGCACGAGTAACCGCGGGTGGCGCCCGCGAACGTGGCGCGCCGAAACCCGTCGCCCTTCACCGCGCCGCCGATCAGGGCCAGCATCTCTTCGCGATCGAGGTTCTTCTCCATACCGGCCATTTTACACGCGAACGTTCACCGACGTCGCGGCCCCGAAACACAACGGGCATTTGTACCGCGAGACGCCGTCTCAGTAAGCGAAAAAACGCGAGCATACCGTGGCGGCGCGCCGATGTTACCGGTTAACTTGACGTTACGGCGGGGGGCGGTATTACTCTCCCCAACCAGCGCGCCCACACGAAGACGGAGGTTGAGCCCGAGATGCCACACGTCGTTACCTCGAATTGCAACGACTGCAAGTACACCGACTGCTGCGTCGTCTGCCCGGTAGAGTGCTTCTACCAGGACGAGACGATGCTCTACATCGACCCCGAGGACTGCATCGACTGCGAGGCGTGCGTGCCCGAGTGCCCGGTCGAGGCGATCTACTCGGAGCCGAACGTTCCGTCCCAGTGGTCGAGCTTCATTCAGCTCAACGCCGAGCGGGCGAGCGCCCTCAAGTCCGCCGGGGGCGACGCGCACATCACCGAGAAGGCCCCGGCCAAAGAAGGCCCGGACTGCAAGAAGAAGTGACCGCGGTCCCTGGTCGTTGGTGCGGGTCCATCGTCAGCACCTTCGCGTCGCCTTGCCGGAATCCGGTACGAACCGGTTGGCGAACCGCGAAGAATGCGGACAACTGACTACGGACTAATGACTAAGGACGCACCCCGATGACCGGTCTTCTGCTCATCCAACTCGGCACCCCGGACGCGCCAACTTACCGGGGGCTGTTCCCGTACCTGCGGCAGTTCCTTTCGGACCCGCGCGTCATTGAGGTGCCGCGGCCGATCTGGTTACCGCTCCTGTATTTGCGCATCCTGCCGTTCCGCTCCGGCGCCTCGGCCGCGAAGTACGCGCGCATCTGGGACCCCAAAACCGGCTCGCCGCTGCTGCACTACACCGTTGAGCAAACGAAACTGCTCCAGGAGCACTTTCCGAGCAACCCGGTGAAGTTCGGGATGATCGTCGGCAACCCGCCGCTCCGCGACACGATCCATGACATGATCGCCGGCGGTGTCGATAAGCTCATCGCGATGCCGATGTTCCCGCAGTACTCGGCCACGTCGTTCGCCAGCGCCACGGATTCCCTGTTCAAGGCCCTGACGAAAGTGCGCCGGGTGCCGGCGGTGCGCGTGGTGCCGCCGTACTACAACCACCCGGGCTACCTCGACGCCATGGAGGCGACGATCCGCGACGACCTCGCCAAGTTGGCGTGGGAGCCCGAGCACATCGTCATCAGCTTCCACGGCATCCCGCAAAAGTACGCGCAGCGCGGCGACCCCTACGCCACGCACGTGGTGCGCACCACGCAGGCGCTCGTGAAGCGGATGGGCTGGCCGCGGAGCTACTGGACGCAGACGTACCAGTCGCGGTTCGGGCGCAGCGAGTGGCTCAAGCCCTACACCGACGACGTGCTCGCGACCCTCGCGAAGAAGGGCACCAAGCGGGTGTACGTCGCACTGCCGGGGTTCACCGCGGACTGCCTGGAGACGATCGACGAGATCGGGACCGAGAGCCGTGAGGTGTTCGAGCACGCCGGCGGCGAGCACCTCAAGAACGGCACCTGCCTGAACGCCCACCCGAAGTGGATCGAGGGCATGGCGCGCATCCTGCGCGACGAGGGGCACGGCTGGCTCTGAGCGGCGGTTACACCGGTTTGAAGGTCACGTTCGGCTGCGGCGCTCCCGTTTCACCCGTCACTTGTCGGAACACGATCGGGCGCGGGAGATCGGCATACATGGGGTATTCGCAATCCCAAGTCGCGTCGTTGCGGAACAAGAACTCGCGCTCCAACAGCGAGTAGACGATCGGTGACAAGTTGTCGAACCAGCCGCCGGGCACCGCGTCCGGTTCCGGTTCGTCGGGGTCGGCGGGATCGAACACCTGGTCTTCTTTCCCGACGACCGGCGCCTGAAGTGTCCCGCCCTTCCAGATCGGCACGGTACCCTCGTCTTGCATCGGCACGTGCGCCCAACTTCCGAAGAACCCGCTCACCCGAACCGCCACCTGCGCACCGCCCCGGTGCCCCACGTCGATCGTCAGCCCTTGGTACTTGAACTGGATCTCGAGCAGGGCGTCATCGACCCAGAACCGCCGGTAGGACCGGTCGTCCGCTGTCACTTTCACACCACGCAGCAGCGGGCGGGCGGCGATGGCTTCCGAGCGCCCGGGGGCACGGTGCGCCCACCTCGGCGGTTCGGAACCGCCCAGATCGGTGAGCCGGTGAACGAACACCGTCGGGCGAAAGCACGTGCGCGCCTCCCACACGCGCCCGGCGGCGTCGGCGATCCGGTGGGCGCAAGCGACGTTGCACCTGCCTTCCGCCACCCGTTTCGGATCACCGCCGTGGTCGAACTCGAACCGGTATCGCAGTTTCACCGCGCCGTCGCCGAACGTCAGCCCGCCGGCCGGTTCGGTCGGGTACGTCACGACCCCGTGGCTCCACAGTTCTGTTTCCACAAATTCGGGCGAAGCGAACGGCTCGCGTGTGCTCATCGCGTCTCCTTTGAGGGCGGCGTATGATGGAATAAACGACCACTCTCCCGGGCGGGACCTTCCAATGGACGCATTCATCCTCTCTGCGGCCCGCACGCCGATCGGCAAGTTCCTCGGCGGACTCGCGGACCTTCCGGCCCCGAAACTCGGCGCGGTCGCCATCGCGGAAGCCGTGAAGCGAGCCGGGGTGAAGCCCGAGCAGGTCGAAGACGTAATCATGGGGAACGTCGTTCAGGCGGGCGTTGGTCAAGCACCGGCGCGGCAGGCGGCTCTCTTCGCTGGGCTTCCCGATACGGTCCCTGCGCACACGACCAACATGGTTTGCGGGTCGGGACTGAAGGCGGTCATGCTGGCGGCGCAGAGCATCCGCGCCGGCGACGCGAACGTGGTCGTGGCGGGCGGGATGGAGAGCATGAGCCGCGCGCCGTTCCTGCTTCAAGGGGTCCGCCAGGGCTACAAGTACGGGAACCAAACCACCACGGACGCGCTCGTGAGCGACGGGCTGTGGTGTGCGTTCGAGAACTGGGCGATGGGCGAGGCGGCCGAGCACACTGCGACCACCTGCGCGGTGTCGCGTGCCGACCAGGACCGGTTCGCGGCGCAGAGCCACCAGCGCGCGGCGGCAGCGTGGGCGGCCGGCGCCTTCGCTGACGAGGTGGTCACGGTCGCGCCGCCGAGCGCGGGGCGCAAACCGGCCGACCCGATCGCGAAAGACGAGGGCATCCGCCCCGACACCACACCCGAAGGGCTAGGGAAACTGAAACCCGCGTTCCGGCCGTACGGCACCGTGACGGCCGGGAACGCGTCGCAGCTCTCCGACGGCGCGGCGGCGGTCGTGGTCGCGTCGGCGCGGTTCGTGGAGCAAACCGGCGCGAAGCCGCTCGCGCGGATCGTGAGTTACACGATGAGCGGGGTTCACCCGAAAGACATCTTCACCGCCCCGGTCACCGCAGTCCGGGCCGCATGCGAAAAGGCCAAACTCGCGGTGTCGGACATCGATCTGTTCGAGCTGAACGAGGCGTTCGCCGCGCAGATGTTAGCGTGCGGTAAGGGCCTCAACCTGGACGAAGCGAAGGTGAACGTTCACGGCGGCGCAGTGGCGCTGGGGCATCCCATCGGCGCGAGCGGCGCGCGAGTCCTGGTCACGTTGCTTCACGCCCTGAAGCGACACAACAAGCGGTACGGGCTCGCTTCGCTCTGTTTGGGTGGCGGAAATGCCGTCGCGATGGTCGTGGAACGGCTGTAAATCAAAGAAGATTGGCCACAAAAGAGCACAAAGGGCACGAAAGGAAACCGAAGACGGAGACAGAAGACAGATTGGCCGCAAAAAAGCACAAAAGGAAAGCGAAGACGAAGACCAGAGGCGTATTTTTGAACACACTCTTTTATCTTTGCCTTTGGTTCTCTTGTGTGCCCTTCTCTCTTCTACCTTGGTTTCCTTTTGTGCTCTTTGTGCTTTTTTGCGGCCAAGCTGTCTTCTGTCTCCGTCTTCGGTTTCCTTTCGTGCTTTTTTGCGGCCAATCTTGTTTTTCCATTGGAGGCCCATGGTGAGTGAAGAGCGAAAGGGCGTGTCGCGGCGGGCAGACATTCCGTCCGAGTTGCTGGCACAACTCAACGCCGGGACCGCGGCGTCCGCGACGCTCGCCGAAGGGCTCGCGATCGACTTCGCGGCGCTGCTGGTTTCGGCAGTCCCGGATATGCCCGCAGAGTCGGTAGAACTGGTCCGCGGCATGGCCGACCAGGGGATCACGCGGCGCATGGACGCGGTGGGCGAACTCCTCCTTCAGCACCTCACGCTCGACCGGTTACCGTTGCTGACGGCTCATGCGTCCGACACCGTTCGCGGGTGGGCGTGTTACGTCATCGGCCGCGCGCCCAAGCTCAAACTGAATGCGAAACTGGACCTGATCCGCCCGCTCGCCGACGACCGGCACTTTGGGGTGCGGGAGTGGGCGTGGATGGCGATCCGGCCGCACCTCGCCAAGAACGTCGGGCACGCAGTCAAGGCTCTCACGCCGTGGGCCGAACACCCGTCGCCCAACGTGCGGCGGTTCGCGAGCGAAGCGACCCGGCCGCGCGGCGTGTGGTGCGCCCACATCGACGCGCTCAAACAGAACCCGGAACTGGGGCTGCCGATTCTGGAACCGCTCAAGGCCGATCCGGCGAAGTACGTTCAGGACTCGGTCGGCAACTGGCTCAACGACGCCGCCAAGAGCCAACCCGTCTGGGTGAAAGAGTTGTGCCTCCGCTGGCAGCAGGAATCAGCGGCCGATACGACCGCAGCCGTCTGCAAACGGGCGCTGCGAAACGTGCGCGTGGGGAAATGACCAATGCCCATCGCCCTCATGCTCGAAGACGAAGCCGAGCGGCTGGTCCGCTTCCGCGCGGTCGCGGCCCGGCTCGGTTGTGAACTCGTGTGCTGGCCGAACGCACACCGCATGATCGCCGAAATGGGCGAACGGCTCGCAGAGGCCGCGTTCATTTCACTCGACCACGATCTTGAACCGGAAGACGCAACCGACCCCGGCGACGGTCTCGATGTCGCCAAGCACCTCGCGGGACTGTCGCCAACGTGCCCGGTGATCGTTCACACCAGTAATGGCGCCCGCGGCGACAGCATGATGGGCGAGTTTGAACTCGCAGGCTGGAGACACCACCGCGTCCTGCCGATCGGCGACGATTGGATTGAAGTTGATTGGGCGTGGCACGCGCGGAACCTACTTCGACGCGCGAATAGGGTGCGTCGAACCACTGACAAACCGTCAGCCCCGCCCGGCGATTGAGCCGCAATCCTGGCAGGATGAGCCACCCCGCCTCACACATCGTATTCCATAAGTCACTACCCAATAGCAACTTCAGGCGACCCAATCGCGTGGGCACGCTTGTTGCATATTGGGCGCCATCATTCGGTCACCCCGTAAGTTTCAGTGTGAGGAATCGGAATGGGCCTGCAACCGATCGGCGACCGCATCGTCGTTCGCCGCGAAGCCGCCGAAGAGAAGACGGCCGGCGGCATCCTCCTGCCCGACAGCGCCAAGAACAAGCCCCAGCGCGGTGCGGTTGTCGCGGTCGGCCCGGGCAAGCTCAAGCCGGACGGCACCCGCGTCCCGATGCAGCTCAAGGTCGGCGACAAGGTGCTGTTCACCTCGTGGGCCGGGGACGAGTTCAAAGGCCCCAAGAACGACGGCGAAATCCTGCTCATGCACGAAGGCGACGTGATGTGCGTGATCGCGTGACCGCGGCACCGGCATAAGCACCGAACACCCAACCGAGAGGTTTGACGATGGCAGCGAAGCAGATCGCGTTCGACCAGGAAGCCCGCGACGCCATGAAGCGGGGCATCACCAAGCTGGCCCGCGCCGTGAAGGTGACGCTCGGGCCGAAGGGCCGCAACGTCATCATCCAGAAGTCCTTCGGCAGCCCGACCGTCACCAAGGACGGGGTGACCGTGGCGAAGGAGATCCAGCTCCCCGACCACTACGAGAACATGGGCGCCGCGATGGTCAAGGAGGTCGCCTCCAAGACCAGCGACGTGGCCGGCGATGGCACCACCACCGCGACCGTGCTCGCCGAAGCGATCTTCAAGGAGGGGCTCAAGGCGGTCGTCGCCGGCACCAACCCGATGCTCATGAAGCGCGGGATGGAAAAGGCCGTCGAGGACATCGTCGCCAAGCTCAAGGAGATGAGCATCCCGGTCGGCGGGAAGAAGGGCCTCGAAAACGTCGCGACCGTCGCCGCCAACGGCGACGCCGAGATCGGCAAGAAGCTCGCCGAGGCGATGGACAAGGTCGGCAAGGACGGGGTCATCACCGTCGAAGAGGCCAAGACCATCGAGACGAACTACGAGTTCGTCGAGGGGATGCAGTTCGACCGCGGCTACCTGTCGCCGTACTTCATCAACAACCCGGAAACGATGGAGTGCGAGCTCGAGGACGCCTACGTCCTCGTGTACGAGAAGAAGATCAGCGCCGCCCGCGACATGCTCCCGATCCTGGAGAAGGTCGTCGGCCAGGGCAAGCCGCTCCTGATCATCGCCGAAGAGGTGGACGGCGAGGCGCTCGCGCTGCTGGTCGTGAACGTCATCAAGTCGAACTACCAGATCAAGGTCTGCGCGGT
Source organism: Gemmata obscuriglobus (assembly GCF_008065095.1). Classification (NCBI taxonomy): domain Bacteria; kingdom Pseudomonadati; phylum Planctomycetota; class Planctomycetia; order Gemmatales; family Gemmataceae; genus Gemmata; species Gemmata obscuriglobus. The sequence continues at coordinate 7,008,148 of NZ_CP042911.1, forward strand.
CAAGGCGCCGGGCTACGGCGACCGCCGCAAGGCCATGCTCCAGGACATCGCCGTGCTGACCGGCGGTAAGGCGATCTTCGAAGACCTGGGCATGAAGCTCGAAACGGTCACGATGGAGGACCTGGGCACCGCGAAGAAGATCAAGGTGGACAAGGACAACACCACCGTGATCGAAGGCGCCGGCACCGCGGCCGCCATCAAGGAGCGGATCGCGACCATCCAGAAGGAGCTGGACAAGAGCACCAGCGACTACGACAAGGAGAAGCTGAGCGAGCGGATCGCGAAGCTGTCCGGCGGCGTGGCTAAGATCAACGTCGGCGGCGCCACCGAGAGCGAGGTCAAGGAAAAGAAGATGCGGGTCGAGGACGCGATGCACGCGACCAAGGCCGCGCACCAGGAAGGCATCCTGCCCGGCGGCGGCACCGCCCTGCTCCGCTCCAGCACCGGCCTGAAGGCCCCGGAAGGCCTGACGGACGACGAGAAGGCCGGCTACAAGATCATCATCGATGCGTGCCGCGCCCCGGTGAAGCAGATCGCCGAGAACGCCGGCGTGGACGGCAACGTGGTGGCGAAGGAAGTGCTCGCCAAGGACGAGAAGAACTACGGGTACGACGCCCGCGCCGACCGCTACGTCGACATGGTGGCCACCGGCATCATCGACCCGACGAAGGTGGTCCGCAGCGCCCTCCAGAACGCCGCCAGCGTCGCGACCCTGCTCCTCACCTCCGACGCGATCATCGCGGAAGAGCAAGAGAAGAAGAGCAAGAAGGACCCGGCCCCGGGCGCCTACGACGACATGTACTAAGCCCAAAGGGCTGGTAACAAGCCGTGTTAACGTGCCGGGGCCGGTTACTCGCAAGGGTAACCGGCCCCGGCACGTTTCACAGCCTCGCAACGAATCCCGCCGTTTCGAGTGGATACACGATCCGGTTACTGGTGTCGGCTTTGCTTTTGTGGCCCAGACATTCCTGCCTGTGCGGCCTTCTCGCGCCGCCCAGACAGGAATGTCTGGGCCACAAGAAACAGACACCACCACCCGGCAGTGAATGAGAGATGCAAAACGTAATCGGGCCGCGGCCCTGGGACCGCGGACGTCCCGTCCGCACGTTGGCATATGGAACCGCAACACGGCACCCCGCCAAGCTGTCCTCACCGCAGCAGCAAACGGAATGTCCACAACGCCGGGAGCCCCGCCATCTGACTCAATCCGACGCCCAGCAAAAATAGCTACTCGACGGGCGCGGCGAGTTCGTCCACCACCTCATCGACACCGACGGTGTTCCGCGCCACCCCAACGGCCAGGCGCTTCACGTTGGCGTTCGGCACCACGCCGCGGAGCGTCACCACGTTGCCCTCGGCGGTGACCGTGAACTCGACGCCCACGAACCGCTTGTCGGCCGCTAGCCGGGCGCGAACGGCCTCGTCGGCGCGAGTGGGTAGCTCTTTACGCAGTGCGTCCACCGGCGCGGACACGTTCACCCCATGCGGCAGTGCATTACGGAGTTTCGCCACCGTCAGCCGCGACACCGCCGCGAGCTTGTCACCGTCGGACGCCTTGAACTTGCTGCCGACCAGCAACAGGAACAGGGCCACCAGAATCATCACGGAGGCGAACTGGCGCATGACGACACCGGGCGGAACGCGAGGGGCGAGTTCCGTTCAGTATGTCCGTCCCGCGGCTCGGGCGCAAGAGCTTCGAGGAGAAGGGAAACGTCAGGCGGCGTCCGCCGGGGACGGTTGCAGCGGCCACAGCACCCGGCGCAGGGTGTCGTCCGGGTCGTCTTCATCCGGCGATTCGAGTACGATCGTGACTCGGGGCAAGAGCCCGTGCCGCGCGAGAACGTCTTTCACGACGATCAGTGCCGCGTCGGGGGCGGTGATGGATTCCAACGGAATGTTGATGAACCCCGCGTCGGTCGCCCCGCGTCCGCATTCTCCCGCGGCGCGCGCGAGAAGGGCCGCGTCGAGGTCGTGTTCGAGCCGAGTCCGCAGGTCGAAATCCTCGTCCGTTCCAAACGCCCCGTTCACCGGCAGCCGAACTACCATCCCGAACGTCATTGCGAGTCTCCATGACGACGTGATGTGCCATCCATGAAATTACCCGGTCGGGCGTGTGAAGAACAAGAACGTTGCGACTCGATTTCGAGGTCACGCCACGGTTTGCAGTAGGCCTTGCGGTCCTCGGGGCACGGGATAGGAAAAGCGCGGGGCGATTTCGCCGCAACTCTCGTGCGGGGCGAGTCATGAGCACACCGCGTTTCACGGCCGAGGAACTCGACCGCCTTCGAGCACTGGCGGCGGAGTGGGGCAAAATCGTTTCCAAGCGGGCGTTCGGGGACGACGGGCCGGGATTGGACGTGGACTTCCGGACGATGGAGCAGATCGCCACCGCGGCGGCACAAGGGCTCACCGAAGGTGCCCTCCAGCAGATGCTCCACCAGCAGGCCCGGAAGGTGCCCGAACAGGTTCCGTGTCCGGTGTGTGGCGAGCCGTGCCCGACCCGACCACACACCCGCACCCTGGCGGCCCAAGGGGCCACGGTTCAACAGGCCGAACGGATCGCCCATTGTCCCGCCTGCCGGCGGGACTTTTTCCCCCCTGCGGCTGGCCCTCGGGCTGGATGAGCACGGGTACAGTTCCTCGGTCGTTCAACGCATCGTCACGGCCGCCGCCCGGTTCTCCTCGTTCCGGGATGCCGCCGAGGCGGTGCGGATGACCGGGGTCACGATCAGCGACAACCAGGTGCGCCGACTGGCTCACGAGGTCGGGCACGAGTTGATCGCGCGGCGCGATCGGAAGGCGGTCGAGCACCGGCGCCGCCAGTTAGAGCCGCGGACCGTGGTGGTGCCCGTGGCCGTGGTGGTCGAGGTCGATGGGGGGCGCATCCGCACCCGCGCCGCGGGCGCCGGCCCGGGTGTTCACGAGGCCCAGAACAAGGAGGACAAGGTGGCGTGCCTGGCCACCCTGAGTGGCCCCACGTTCGCCACGGACCCGTGCCCCGAGCCGCCCGAGTCGTTCCGCTGCCCGCGCCGGGTGCGGCGCCTGGTGCAGCAGATGAAGGGCCCGGCGGGCGAGGTCGCGCCCCCGGAAACCGTGGACGAATCGACGCCCCCGGTGCCGGCCGGGGAACCCGAAGGGGCCGAGCGGTGGTCCCCGACACGGTTGGTGCGGACGTGCGTGGCGAGCCTGGAGGGGAGTACCGCGTTCGGCCCGATGATGGCCGCCGAGGCCCAGGAGCGGCGCTTCTATGAGGCCCCGCGTCGGGCGTTCGTAGCCGACGGTCAGGCGTACAACTGGACCATCTGGCGCGGGTACTTTGGTGCGTTCGAGCCGATCGTGGATTTCCTGCACGCGGTGTGTTACGTGTTCTCGTCGGCCGCGGCCGTGAGCCCCGATGAGGCGTCGGGTTGGTCCCAATACGTGGCCTGGATGCGCGCGTGCTGGCAGGGTCGCGTTGGAGAAGTGCTCACCGAACTGGATCAGTGGCAGGCGCGGCTGGGTGAGCCCCCACCGGGTGAGGCGGCGACGGCCGAGGAGCGCCGGGACCCGCGCCGGGTGGTGGCGCACGCGCGGACCTACTTGGGGAACAATCGGGATCGCATGGCGTACCCGCGATACCGGCGCAACGGGCTACCGACGACGAGTAGCTGGTCGAGTCACTGGTGGGCGAGATCAACGCCCGGGTGAAGAGCACACAGAAGCATTGGACCCGGCCCGACGGTGCCGAATCGATCCTGCAACTGCGGGCCGCCGTGCTGAGCCAAGACGACCGGCTCCCACGGTTCTTCGCCGAACGGCCGGGCTCCTCGTTCCGCAAACGAGATACACTCTGCCACAAATCAGAGGGTGCCACAGCACAAACCGTGGCGTGACCTCCTCGATTTCCGGGCGCTCTCGCCGCAACCGAATTGCAAGCACGAAACGGTCAACGGAACTCATACGCTCGTGATCTGCTTCAGCGCGTCGGCCAGCACGTCGATATCGGCGGCGGTGCTGAACGGCCCCGGGCTGACCCGCACCAAGCCGTCAGGAGCGGTGCCAAGCGCCTTATGGACGTACGGCGAACAGTGCAAGCCGGGGCGCACCGCGATGTTAAACGACTGGTCGAGCACACCCGCGAATTCCGGCGCCGGGAGGAGTTCACACCGAAAGCTCAGCGCACCGACGCGCTGTGCCTCGTTCGCGTGGCCGAACACCTCGAACCCGGGCAGTTCCGCAAGGGCGCCCCGCAGGCGCTCGCACAGCTCCGTTTCGTGCCGGCGGATGCTCTCGACGCCGCGCGCTTCGACGAAGTCCAGCCCGGCGACCAGCCCCACGACGCCGAGCACGTTGGGCGTACCACCTTCAAGGTAGTGCGGGAAGTCGGTTGGTTGCGTGGGGGTGAGCGAGTCGCCCCCGGTGCCGCCCTCGCGCCACGGCCGGAGCGTCACGCGCGGCCCGACGTACAGTGCGCCGGTCCCCGTGGGGCCGAGCAGCGACTTGTGCCCCGGGAACGCGAGCAGATCGATGTGCGCGGCCTGGACATCGACCGCGATCGCCCCCGCGGTCTGTGCGGCGTCGACCAGAAACAGCACGTCGCGCTCGCGGCAGATGCGCCCCACGTCGGTGATCGGCTGCACGGTGCCGAGCACGTTGCTGGCGTGGGTCATCGCGACGAGCCGGGTCTTCGGCCCGATCGCGGCGCGCACCGCTTCGGGGTCGATCGTGCCGCCGCTGTCGGCCGGAACGCGTGTCAGGGTGATGCGCCCGGCTTCCGCGAGCGCCACCAGCGGGCGCGACACGCTGTTGTGTTCGAGGTCCGTGGTGATGACGTGGTCGCCGTCGTTCAGTACGCCCTTGAACGCCATGTTGAGGGCGTCGGTGCAGTTGAGCGTGAACGCCCAGCGTTCCGGGTTGCGGCCGTTGAAGAAGCGGTTGAGCCGGTGCCGCGCGTCGGAGAGGGCGTGCTCGGACTCCAGCGCCATCCGGTGCCCCGAGCGCCCCGGGTTGGCGAGCGAGTGCCGCGCGAAGCGGTCCATCGCGACGTACACGCTCTCGGGCTTCGGGAAGCTGGTCGCGGCGTTATCGAGGTAGATCATGATGAACCGTCGGCCGGCCCGAACCGGCTATGGAGGATCGCCCAGAGCGCAAAGCCGTGCCGCTCTTCTGGCAACACGCGGTCGAGAAACAGGTACAGCAGGTGTTGCTGTTCGCCCGACAAGTCCGCCAGGCGGAACCGCACGTCGCAAGCGTTGGAAACAGGCGGGTGGTAACCGTGATCGACGAACCGCCACCATGTCAGCCGGTCCGCCCAGACCTCACGCGGGACGCCGACGGCGATGAGATCGGCCTCGTTAGCCGCCACCCACAGGCGCCACTCGCGTTCGCCCTGCTTGTCGCGGCGGAAGCTCAAGGCAGCAAATCGGTTACTGAGATTGTACCGACCTGCTCGCCGTCAACTACTACGGGCACCACGTCGCCCGGGCCGTAGTCGGCGCGTGTCTTGTACGTCGGGTTCTTGCCGCCCTTCGGTTGCGTGTACACTTCCACGCACCGATCCACGAGATTTACGATCCAGTACACGGGCAACTTGGCCTTCGCGTACTGCGGGATTTTCAACCGCCGGTCCTCGTCGAGCGAAGTGTCAGACACCTCAATGACGATCGTCACGTCCTTTTCCGTCGGGTGCCGCTTCGTGTACTGCTGTTTCGGCGCCTGGACGACGGCGACGTCCGGCTCAGGTGCGTTGTCGCCGGGGAGCCGCACCGGCAGTTGCGTGCGCGTCGTCCACTCGGCCGGGAGCAAATCGGCGATGGCGCTGTTGGTCACATCGACCGTACCGGCGTGCTGAGGGTTGTGGGCCATCTTGTCCACCAGCCAGCCGTCGATCAGCTCGGAGCGGTCGCCGGGGGTGAAGAACCCGATCGCCGTCAGCCGCTCGTACTCCTCGATCGTGAACCGGTGAACGGAGCGCGGGGGGGCGTCGGCAGGCAGCGGCGCGACCTTCGTTCCCATGCGGATACCTCCTACCGCAAGAATCTTACGCCCCACCCGGACGGCCGCGCACACCAGCGAGCCTCTGCCCCGCTGGTATGCGCCGGGCGTGCGTCCGGGGTTCACGCGGAACCGGCTCGCGTCGGTCATGCGTGCCAGAGACCCGCGCTCCGGCGCCGGCACCTTTCAACCGGATTCGGCATCAGTGCCCGACGTACTTGGCGTACAGCGTGCGGGCCTTGTCCGGCTCGTCGGTGCCCTTGATGATCGCCCGGCCGTCCTCGAACACCGTGAACTCGTACGGGTCGCCGTTCTCGACCAGTTGGAACTTCAGCAGGAACTTGTTGTAGCTCACCTCGCCCGACTGCTTCAGCACGCCCGCGAGGTACGCGAAGTCGAGCTTGCCCTTCGTCCGGTGGCTCACTTGCACCGCGTTGCGGCCGCACAGCGACGTGGTCTGGGTGCCGTGCGCGCCGTCGAGCCACTCGAAGTTACGCTTCGCGCAGCACGGGCACTGCCCCTTGCGCCCCGCGAGCGGCGCCACCTTCACGCGCTTGTTGGTGTTCTCCCACACGTCGAGGATCAGCAGCTCGCGATTCACCGCGGCCTTGTTGCCGGACAGCAGCTTGATCGCCTCGGTGGCCTGGTAGCTTGCGACGATGGCGACCGCCGGCCCGAGCACGCCGGCCGTCTCACACGTCCCGGTCTCGCCCGGGGCCGGTGCGGCCTCAAACACGCACCGCAGGCACGGCGTCTCGCCCGGGATGATGGTCATGCTCATCCCCTGGCTGCCCACCGCCCCGCCGTAGACCCACGGCTTCCCGTGCTTGAACGCCACGTCGTTGATGAGGTAGCGGATCTCGAAGTTGTCGCTGCCGTCGAGGATCAGGTCGGCGCCGTCGCAGAAGTCCTCAATGTTGGTGCGGTTGATGTCCGCGACGATCGGCTCCACCGTGACCGACGAGTTGATCGCGCGCAGTTTGGTGGCGGCGGCCTCGGCCTTCGGCAGGTTGCTGGTCACGTCGGACTCGTCGAACAGCACCTGCCGCTGCAAGTTCGACGGCTCGACGAAGTCGCGGTCGATGACCCGCACGAACCCCACACCGGCGCGCACGAGGGTGTTGGCGAGCACGGTGCCGAGCGCGCCGCACCCGCAGAGCGTGACGCGGCTGGCGAGCAGTTTCTCCTGCCCACCTTTGCCCAGACCCGGGAACCGCATCTGGCGGGAGTAACGTTCGAGAGGGTTCGCGTCGTTCATGGTGCGTTAAGTGAGAAAGGGGAGCGGCTCGCGCTCCCCTTTGAGTGTGTGGAGGTGGCGCCGGCCTACAGGCCTATTTCATTCTCTTTGAGGAACTCTTGCAGGAATCGCACGTGCTGTTTGGGCCACTTCTCTTCCCGCGCGAACCCGACCAGCGCGGCCATGTCCTCACGTACCCGCCGCAGGTCCGGCCCGTCGAGCCGCTGCATGTACGAGACGAGGTAGTGCATCGCCTCCTCGGCCACCGCCGGGTTCAGCACCCCCGGCTCGGACCCTTCGAGGAAGACGTAGCTGTGGATCGCGGCGAGCAAGAGCGGGTGGACGCCCAGCTCGGCCGGGATCAGCGGGAACACCGCGGCCCCGTCGGGCGCCTCTTCGGGCTTCTTCTCTTCGGCGGACATCCGGAGCCTCACGGTCAATCGCCGACGGCGTAAATCAGTACCAGCAGTTCGTCGTCGCCGTGAACCGCGTCAGGATCGTATCGCAACGACTCGCCGTCAGAATCGCGATACAGTTCGAACCACCCGTGCGGGTTACCGTCCGCGTCGATCAGCCGCTCGCTCAGCGACGGGAACCGCGCCGCGAGTTCGTGGTAGATAGCGGCCCACGTCTTGGCCGCAACTCGTACTTCAGCCGCCTTATGACCTTGCTGCTCGGGAGAAAAGTAGACGTTCGGCAGCAAAACGGTCGGCATACGTCACCCGCCCGCGACGGCGGGAATGAGCGCCACGATCACGCCGTCGGTCACCGCGGTGTCCATCTCGTCGAGGTAGCGGATGTCCTCGTCGTTCAGGAACACGTTGATGTACGGGCGGAGCTTGCCGTCCGCGAACAGCTTGGGCTCGACCCCGGGGTACTGGCGCACGAGGTCCGCGAGCGCGGCCTTCACGGTCGCGCCGGTCACGTCCACTTCCGCCTTCCCGCCGGTCTGCTCGCGCATCGGGGTCGGGATCTGAACCTTGATCGCCATACGATCCTCATCTCGCTTCGGTCATCGTGGGATAATCAGCATTATCCACATTCCGATAGTTAACAGCACCGCTACGCCCAGCCACACACGCCACAGCAGCGGGAGTTGGCGGAACGCGATCAGAGCATTGTTCTCGGCGCTGGCGCGGGCCACCATGCGGTTCGTCCACGGGAACAACAGCAAGCCGATGCCGGTCCAGGTTCCGCCGCCCGCGAACAGGCCTTGGAAAGCGATGACCGCACGAATCCGGACCCGGCCGGCGCCCTCGACGAACACCATGACGGCCATGATCGCGCCGAGGAGCAGAAGTGCCGCGCCCAGCGGGCGCGACTTTTTGTGCGGTCGATCGGGGTCCGGGCCGGCGTCCGGCCGTTCGCCGGGCGGGCTCACACCAGCACCGGTTCCGCAGCCCGCTCGCCCAGCCCGACCAGTTCCTTGAAGTCGGCCAGGGCCGGCTTGATGACCGCCGGCTCGTCGAGGGCGTCGAACACCGCGTCCTGGGTCTTGAGCCCGTTGCCGGTGATGCAGATCACGATCTCCTCGTGCCGCGGGATGCGGCCCGACTCGATCAGCTTCTTGGCGACCGCCAGCGTCGTCCCGCCGGCCGTCTCCGCGAACACGCCCTCGGTCTTCGCGAGGAGCTGCATCCCCTCCACGATCTCCGCGTCGGTCACGTCCTCGGCCCAGCCGCCGGTCTCGCGGATCAGCTTCGCCGCGAAGTACCCGTCGGCCGGGTCGCCGATGGCGAGGCTCTTGCAGATCGTGTTGGGGGTCCGCACCGGCTTGTGCCGCTCGCGGTTGCTCTTCACGCAGTCCGCGATCGGGTTGCAGCCGGCGGCCTGCGCCCCGTACATCTTGGTCGTGACCGGTTGGTCCACGAGCCCGAGCTTGCTCAGCTCGGTGAACCCCTTGTGGATCTTGCCGATCAGCGCGCCGCCGGCCATCGGGCAGACGACGTGCTGCGGGAACCGCCAGCCCAGGTCCTCGGCGATCTCGAACCCGACCGTCTTGGACCCTTCCGCGTAGAACGGGCGCAGGTTCACGTTCACGAACCCCCACCCGTACTCCATCACGATCTGGGTGCAGAGCCGGTTCACCTGGTCGTAGGTGCCGGACACCTTCACGACCTTCGCGCCGTACACCGCGGTGCCCAGGATCTTGACCCGCTCGAGGTCGGCCGGGACCAGGATGGTGGCCTCGAGCCCGGCGGACGCGGACAGCGCCGCGACGCTGTTGGCGAGGTTCCCGGTGCTGGCGCACCCGACCATCCGCATCCCGAGTTCGCGGGCCTTCGAGAGCGCGACGGAGACGACGCGGTCCTTGAACGAGAGGGTCGGGAAGTTGACCGCGTCGTTCTTGATCCACAGCCGCTCGACGCCCAGCGCGTCCGCGAGCCGGTCGGCGCGGATCAGCGGGGTGCCGCCGACCTGCGGGCCGACGGTCGGTTCGCCGTCGAGCGGGAGCAGCTCACGGTACCGCCACATGTTTTTGGGGCGCGACTGGAACTTGGCCCGGCTGACGTGCGGCTTGATCTTTTCGTAATCGTAGGCGACTTCGAGCGGCCCGGAATCGTCGGCGCAGAAGAAGTGCGCGCCCTTCGGGTACAGTTTGCCGCACACGCGACACTTCAGGCCCAGAACGAAGTCGTTACTCGCCACAGAAACACCCCTGGTGAGAGACAAACGCAACTCGCTTTTCGGAGCGAAGTTACGCGGTCGATTTCGTTACGGGGTGAGTGCTTAGCCAGATGCGCCGCAACGCGTCCCTGTGTGCGGCTGGGTGGTGAGATAAGAGTACGGCGGGGCCGTAAAGAACGGCCCTACACGAGATCTTATCTTCCCCGGCCATACCACGTCTCAGTTCGGGAGACGATGGCGTTTGCCGGGCAGGAGTTAGCACCTGCATCCGAGACCCGAGTTGTGTGCTCGAATCGAAACGGACCGGTTGCTGTGGCGTCGTCGGGCCTGGCCCCTCAGCCACTCTGGATAAGATACTCACCAACTTTAATTTTCAAAACGGCCGCTCGAACGCGGTGCGTTGGAAGAAGGATACGGTGATTCTGCCGCCCTGGCAACGCAAATTAGGGAAAATTGCGTCGTGGCTCACACGTTCGGCGCGTCGTTAGCGCGCCGAGAACCGCGTTGACACCGCACCCGGTCGCGGGTACGGAGCGGGCATGGTCACGTTGCGCGGTTGCGCCCGCTGGGCGGTCTTCGTGCTCCCCGTCATCGGTCTGGCGGCGCTCCTCGGGTGCGCGCCGGCGCCGCGCCCCGACGGCACGTCCCCCCGCCCCCACCGGGCGATGGCGTCCGCCGACGGCCCGGTGATCGTCCCGCCGGGGGCGGTGCTGGCGAACCCGTCGGACCTCGACGCGGGGCTGCGCAAGCCCCGGCACGTGCTCGCCCTGTCCAGCGGCGGGCTCTACGGCGCGTACTCCGCCGGCGTCCTCGACGGGTGGAGCCGGACCGGGCTGCGGCCCGAGTTCGACGTGGTCACCGGGACCAGCACCGGGGCGCTGATCGCCCCGTTCGCGTTCCTGGGCAGCCACTACGACGCGCAATCGATGAAGCTCTACACGGGGGTGCGCGCCGAGGACATTTTCCGCGCCCGGGCGTGGATCACGATCCCGTTCCGCGACGCCCTCGCCACCTCCGCCCCGCTCAAAAAGCTGATCGAATCGCAGGTCAACCAGGACCTCATGGCGGCGATCGCCGCGGAGCACCGCAAGGGCCGCCGGCTGTACGTCGGGACGACGGACCTGCGCACCAAACGGACGGTGATCTGGGACATGGGCGCGATCGCGTGCCGGCCGCCCTCCGAGGGGAGCGCGCTGTTCCGCGACGTGCTGCTGGCGTCCGCCTCGATCCCGGGCGTGGCCCCGCCGGTGCCGTTCCGCATCGAGGTCGACGGGCAGCAGGTCACCGAGTACCACACCGACGGCGGCATCACCGCGCCGCTGTTCGTCCCGCCGAACGTGTTCATGAGCGCCGCGCCCGAGCCGGGCGAGCCGCCGGCGTTCGCGGGCGCGGGGTTCTACGCCATCGTGGCCGGGAAGCTGTACCCGGACGAAGGGCCGGTGCGGCGCCGCATCCTCCCGGTCCTGGGGGCCAGCACCGCGGCGCTGCTCGCGGCCCACTGCCGGGCGGAGCTGGCGAACATGTACTGGCAGGCGCGGTACGCCGGGATGCGGTACCACATGATCGCGCTGAGCCAGGACGCGCACATTCAGCCCGATTCGGCCGTCAGCTTCGACCAGGACCTGATGAAGCGGCTGTACGAAGAGGGCCGGCGCGACGGCGAGGGCGGGCCGAACTGGCTGTACTCCCCGCCGGCGCTCAGCCCGTGCGACGGCGACTACGCCCGCGGCAGCTCCCGGCTCCGGACCATGCCCACGGTTCCGATTTCGGTGCCGTAACGGTGAGGCGATCTGCGCCCGTCGCGCTCACGCCTGCGGGGCGGCGGGCGTCTCGCCCAGCACTTCGCCGCCGTGCTTGGCGATTTGCGCCCGCACCAGGGCCGCCAGGGCGACGTGAATTCGGTCGTTGGCGCCCGCCACCGTACACGTTCGCTCTTCGCCACCGGACCTGAACACCAGTTGCGACACGCACGCCCCCGCCTCGTGTGCGATCAGCACCCCGGCCGCCACGTCGTAGTCGTTCGCGGTGATGATCGCCCCGGCCCCGCCGCTCCCGGCCATGTACGCCAGGATGAGCGCCACCGACCCGCTGTTGCGCACCGCCGCGTTCCGCACCACCAGTTCGCGGAACACCTCCGTCTGGGCACCCAGGTCGAGCCCGCGGGCCGAGTAATCGATGATCTGGTTGCGGAGCGGTTCGGCGGCGTCCACCGGCGCCGCGAACGCCGCCCCCCGGTGCTCGAAGTCGTTGCGCTCGATCACGAACGCCCCCTGCCCGCGCTCGGCCCAAAAAATGCGCCCCGACGCCGGGTGGCTCACCACGGCGTCGGTGGTGGACCACCCGGCCCCGGTCCACTCCTGGCACGCGAGCGAAACGCCGAACTCCTGCCGCCGGCCCAGGAAGTTGCGCGTCCCGTCGAGCGGGTCCACCAGAAAGCGGCGCGCGCCGGCGACCGGCGCGGTGTCGTCGGCGTCCCCGTGCTCTTCGCCGCAAAACCGGTACGCGGGGTAGTGCGCGTGCAGCACCCGCCGAACCCGCTCCTCGATCTCGTCGTCCACGGCACTCGCGATGTTGTGTTCGTCCTTGAACGTCGCGACCAGTTCGCCGGCGCCGCCGCGCGGGCCGAGCGAATGCGCCTCGAAGTGCCGCATGGCGATGGCGTTGGCCTCGAACGCGGCCTCGATCATCGCCCCGACGTGCCCGTAGTGCATGCCCCCCGGGAGCTTCCGCTTCACCACGCCGTCCCAGATCGGCTTCAGCACCGTGATGCGCGGGCTCACCTCCCCGCGCAGCGCCCCGAAGTACCGCCACATCTCTTTCCGCAGCGAGCCGTATTCGCCGAGCCACGCCCGCGGACCGTCCGGGTGCGCCCGGGCCTTCGCCACCAGCAGCCGCACGTACCGGGTGCTCCGGTCGGCGTCGCTGAGCCGGTCGGTGCGGCCGTCGAGCACGTCGCTCAACACCCCTTCGTAGCGGTCCAGCACGCCCTTGCAGTCGTCGTAGCGCCGCTCGAACACGTCGATCGCGTGCGGGGTGCGGAACTCCTCGCACAGCAGGTACCCGGCGATCATCCCGACCGACAAGTTCCGCCCGTGCTTCGGGTCGTACAGCCAGTCGTAGAAGCTCAGGATCTCGGTCAGCGTGTCGCGGTACCGGACGAGGCAGCCGCGCAACTGCTCGACCGCGAGGGCCGGGATCGTGGGCACGGTCGCGTCGTCGTCCGGGAGCCGCGCGTCCTCGAACAGTACCGGGAGCGCCCGCCCGGCCCGGTCGACCAGCGCCGGCCCGTGAACGTAGACCGTGGAGCAGAAGTCGCCGTTGGCGAACCCGGTCTCGGCGTTCGTCTCCACGAAGTGCGCGTCTTCGAGCGGTTGCGCGTAGGCGTCGCCCGACGTGAACGTCTCGGACGCGCCGCGCTCGATCGTCGCCTCGCCGAGGTAGGTTTTGCGGAGCGCCCCGCCGGCGTCGCGCCGGTAGCCCGCGTACACGGGCGCGGTGCGGCGGGTGTTCGCCCGGAGCGGGTCCGCGGGCGCGAGGTCCACGGCCGCGAGCAGGTCGCCGGACGGCCGGAACCCCGTGACGCGCCAGACGTGGTTGGTCAGCTCGCCGGTCACGACCGCCGACGCCATCTCGAACCGGTGCAGGTGGAGCCGCTCGAGCGACGCGAAGTTGGCCCCGCGCCAGTACACGTGGAGCCGCAGCTTGAAGCCCGCCGCGCGGTCGTCGGCGAGCACGAGCTTGTCGAACCCGATCGGGTGCGGGTACGAACGGGCCGCGATCGCCTTCAGCGCCTCTTCGTCCGCGAGTACGGAATCGACGACCGCGCGGACGACCCGTTTGTCGGCGAAGGTCCAGGTGAGGGCGCGCAGCGCCTCAACGTCGCCGGCGCGGTGGGCGCGGAAGTACGCCCGGAGCAGGTGCGACGCGCGACCAAGCGTGGGGTCTGCGAGGAACTCGTCCAGCAGGACGACGAGCCCGGGGAACCGCTCGGCCCGCCGGACGAAATAGTCGCGGGTGGCGGCGCGGGCGGACAGTTGCGGGTCGAACGGCATCGGGCGCCTCGCAGCGGGTGCTCGGTGTAATATGCGTCGCCCGGCGGGCGCACACAACCGCCGCCGGGCCGATTTCGCGCTCGCGCGGGGCGGGCGGCCAATTACAATTTCGGCACGCGGGTTCCCGTTCGGGGTGAGCGTTCGCAACCGGGGTGCGCATGGAATCGCTGTTGGTTTTCACCAGCCCGCCGAGCGCGTGCAGCTACCTGCCGGACCGGCGCGCGGCCCTCACCTACGAGATCGTCGCCCGGATGACGGCCGCGGAGTACCAGGAGCGGTTGAAGGCCGGGTGGCGGCGGTTCGGGTTCTCGCTGTTCCGCCCGACGTGCCCGTCCTGCACCGCGTGCCAGTCGCTGCGGGTACCGGTGGCCGCGTTCAAGCCCGACCGGTCGCAGCGCCGCTGCCTCGCGGCCAACGCGGGGGACGTGCGGCTCGAGATCGGCGCGCCCGAGGTGACGGACGACAAGCTCGACCTGTACGACCGGTTCCACGCGTTCCAGAGCGACCACGTGGGCTGGAACGACCACGGCCCGAAGAGCGCCGCGGACTACGCCGAGTCGTTCGTGGACAACCCGTTCGTGACGCAGGAGTGGTGCTACTACTTGGGCGAGAAGCTGGTGGGGGTGGGGTACGTCGACCGGTTCCCCGAGGGGCTGTCGCTGATCTACTTCTTCCACGACCCGGACGAGCGGGCGCGCTCGCTGGGCACGTTCAACGTGCTCTCGGCCCTGCGCGTGGCGGGCGAGCAGCACCTGCCGCACGTGTACCTGGGTTACTACGTGAAGGGGTGCCGGTCGCTGGAGTACAAGGGCCGGTTCCGGCCCCACGAGGTGCTCGGAGGGGACGGCGCGTGGCGGTCGGCCGTAGACGTTTGACTCCCGGGTTACACCGGCGGCGTCGGCGAGTGCGACCCGAACCGCTTCGCAAACGGGCCGATGAACCGCTCCTCGGCCGACGAGTCGAGCACCGCGAAAACGACCTTCGCGAAGCAGCCCGCGAACCGCCCCCGCAGCGCCTTCGCGAACAGCTCGGCAATGGCATCGGGCTCGTTCTTGAACACCCCGCAGCCCCACGCGCCGAGCACAATCGCATCGTGCCCGTGCCCCGCCATCAGTGTCAGCACTTTATCGATCCGCTCACGCATCTCGTCCCGCACCAGGCGCCGCTCGGAATCGCGGATCGCGCCGACGTTGACCGCCGGACTCGTTACGAACGCGCACAAGTAGGGGGCGTCGAGGAGTTCGCCCTCGTCGTCTTTGAACACCGGCACGGCGGGCGAGTAGATGGCGTAGTTCGTGTAGAACCCGCCCCCGGTGTGGGCGTGGTCGCGGTACATCGGGTTGCCGTTGATGCACGCGTACAGCGCCGACGCACGGCACAACGATTCCTCTTGCGCGCGGGCGCCGCCAAGGAAGCCGCCGCCGGGGTGACGGGCACTCGCGAAGTTGAGCGCGACCGGCCGGAAGCCCTCTCTGACGAGTTGGTGCGAGGCCGCGAGCGTGGTGTCGTTGACCGTCTCGAAGACGCCGGCCGCGCCCGAAGGATCGAACCGCGGGAGCGGTTCGTCGGGCGAGTAGGTGCGCGTGCCGTCGCGTGCGGCCTCAACAAGGTGGGCGATGGGAACCGTCTCGCCGCGTCGGTTCTGGTACCGCCCCGCGGCGACGATGTCGAGCGTGTCGCGTGCGATCGTGGCGGCCCGACTGCGTTTGGGATACATGCGTTGCTCCGTGTCGTGCGCTTCGGACACGGAACCGGCCGCGGAGGTTCGTTGGCTACTTCACAGGTAACGTGCGCACGAACGCCACGCACTGCTGAACCCAGTCGCGAAGTTCGTCGTCGGTGGCGCACCCGGCCGGTTCGACCTTCACCCACCCCCTCATGGGCTTACCGGTGATGTCGAACGGGCGCACGTTGGGGTCGCGAAGGGCCGCGACATCGTCGCCACCGAGCCGGGCGATCAGCCAGCGCTGCCACACGCCCACGCACACGTTCCCGTTCAGCAGCCACGCGATCCCACCGAACAGCTTTTTCTCGACCACGCTCCGGGTGCCGTTCAGAACCACACGCACCCGTTCGACGAGTTGCGGATCGGTCGTTGCCTTCGCGGACGTCTTGCGCGGACCTGGCATCGATGGGGCTCCTCGTGACCCGAGTTTACACAGCTCGTCCCTGGTGTTCAAACTGCGGCGGCACCTGCAAAAGAGCCTTACTTACTTGGTTCAGATTACCGGGCACCGAATCCCTGGCCCGGCCGAACTTTCGGCCGGCGGCGCGAAATGAACAGTTTCGCTGGACAAAATGCAACCGGCGACCGAAAGTCACTTGACCGCAAGGCGATTGCTTGCGAGAGTCTTAACATCCCGCCTCGCTCCGCGAACCGACACCGCGCACGGCCGAACCGCCCCGCACACCGAATTGGACCACGGGCCTTAGCCTCCCACCGACCGGCCGCTGCGTTGAACCGCTTGTGATGCGTTCAACCAGCCGCTCCCACCGACTTCGCTTCTCGATGACGACCGAGGAACGCTCATGACCACACCGCCCCCCCGGCCCTGTCGTGGATTGTCGCGCCGCGAAATGTTACGGGTCGGTGCCCTTACCCCGCTCGGGTTCGGGCTCACGGACGTGCTCCAGGCGCGCGCCGGCGCGGCCCCGAAGGGTCGCGCCCGGTCCGTCATTCTGCTGTTCATGTGGGGCGGACCGAGCCACCTCGACACCTGGGACCCCAAGCCCGCCGCCCCGCTCGAGGTGCGCGGGGCGTTCGAATCGATTGCGACGACCGTCCCGGGGCTGCGAATCGGGGAGCACTTTCCCCGGCTGGCGGCCCGCGCGCACCAGTACGCGGTGGTGCGGTCGATGACGCACACAGACCCCGCGCACCTGTCCCCCGTGCATCACCTGATGACCGGCCGGGTCGCGCCCCGGCCCAACTCCGATTCCGACGGGGCGAGCCGGGGCGACGCCCCGTGCCTCGGGGCCGTCGTCCACAAGCTGGCGCCCGCGACCGGGGCGATGCCCTCCGCCGTCACACTCCCCTGGGCGGTGTCCCACCCGTCCGCGCCCGGCGGCACCGCGCCGGGCCAGAACGGCGGGTGGCTGGGCTCCGGCACGGACCCGTTCCTTGTCACCGGGAACCCGAACCTGGAGTCGTTCGCCGTGGCGGGGCTGTCGTCGCCCGGCGACGTGTCCCCCCACCGGCTCCGGAGCCGGGCCGAACTGTCCCGCCACCTGGACCGGACCGGCGGCTCGGGCGCGGGCTTCACCGGGCTCCAGGGCAAGGCCCTCGATTTGCTCCTCGCCCCGGCCGTCTCGACGGCGTTCGACCTGTCGCGCGAGCCGGCGCAGGTGCGGGACAAGTACGGGCGACACCCCCACGGGCAGAGTTGCCTGCTCGCCCGCCGACTGGTCGAGGCCGGCACCCGGCTGGTGACGGTCAACTGGCCCGACGACGGGCGGGCGTTCTGGGACACCCACGGGGACAACTTCCCGTCGCTCAAGACCCGGCTCATGCCGCCGGCCGACGCGGCCTTCGCCGCGCTGCTGGACGACCTGACCGCGCGCGGGCTTCTGGACGAAACGCTCGTGGTGTGGGTGGGCGAGTTCGGGCGCACGCCGCGGGTGGAGAACGGGGGCCGGCAGCACTGGCCCCGGTGCTACTCGGCGGTGCTCGCCGGGGGCGGCGTTCGGGGCGGCGCGGTCTACGGAGCGAGCGACCGCATCGGGGCCGACCCGGCGTCCAACCCGGTGTCGCCCGCCGATCTGACCGCAACCGTCTATCACGCCCTGGGAATCGACCCGGCGACCGAGATCCAGGACCCCACGGGCCGCCCGTGGCGGGTCGCCGACGGGACTCCGGTCCAACAACTGTTCAGTTAACGAACAGCGTTGGCAGCGAGCGGAGAACGTTCCCCAAGCCGGGTGGCATGCCCCCCCCCCACCCGACTCGCAAAGACTCGCCGACCTCCCTTTTAGAGAAGGTGAGAGGCGACCGCCCGTTACGCTTTGACCGGATTTGCTATCACGCCGGTGAGCCCGGTAGTTGTGCTACTACAGTGGGCATAGGCCGCGTGGCTCGCTCAAACCACCGACAGACTCGCGCGGTTGAAATAGGCGATGGTAGACCACAACTCGTCGTCATGAACGAACAGGACCAAACAGTCCGAATCGCTCATACCCGTACCAGGCCACGGGAGGTGTGTGACGACGAACCGCTCAGCGTGCTCAGCGAAGATCTCACGGGCGAACTTGGGGAGATCGACCAGCTCCGTGCAGCAGCCCGCGACCGATTGCCATGTGCCGGCGGGAACCGCAAAAATGCGGCGCACCGCGGGTTGAAGCGACCGGAACGATAGCAAGTCCGCCGCCACGCTAGCTAACTTCTCTTGCAGATCGGCCCTAACCATTCGAGTTACTCGCGGTCAAAACCTGCACGAGTTAACTAATCTATACTCAATCAGATTAACAGCAGCAACATCACTTAGCTACCGTTTTGGACGGGATCAGCAGACCGCCATTGCCCCCCCCGGGCGCGCCATCAATTGCCCGCCTTCGCGATCGCCCTGAACCCGCGTGTTCCTCATTCGGCGTGCGGACGACCCATTTGAACCAGTGACGATATGAAATTGGCCCGGCCGGCTCCCTCATGAGAGCCGGCCGGGCCAATTGCGCACCAAAACGCACGGCCCGATCACTTCGCCTTTTGCGCGGCGGCGACCAGTTCGGAGCAGTGGCCCTCAAGGTCGCGGTTGCCGGTGCGGCGGGCCGCTTCCAGCCCGCCCTCGGCGAACTGGAGCGCCTTCTCGCCGTTCTTCAACCGCAGCATGTCCTCGGCGGCGCTGGCGTAGAACTTGCCCTCGTCCGGGTGCGCGGCCAGCAGGGCGCTGTACTCCGCCGCCGCTTTTTCCGCATCCTTGGCCTTCACGAACAGTGCGATCTTCCGGAGCTGATAGTCCGTCCCCCGCTGGCCGCCGTTGTGCTCGGCGTCGTACTTCGTGCCCTCGTCGATCAGCTCGCCGGCGCGGGCCGTGTCGCCGTTGGCGGCGGCCCCGGTGATGGCGGTCGCGTACAGCCGGTACCGGTCCGGGTTGGCCGCGTCGAACGGCTTCAGCAGCCCGGCCTGTGCGAACGCGACGGCCAGTTCGTGCGCCTTCAACTTGACGGCCGCCAGCATCGCCTGTTCGAGCTCACCGACCGACAGGGTCGCCACGTCGAGCGCCGCCAGTTCGGGCGTGTTCATGGCGCCGATGTCGCGCTTCTTGGGCGCGGGCGCCGGGGCCGCGGCTTGCGGGGCCGGGGCGGGCTCGTCCTTCTTGTCCTCGGGCACGTGGACCTTCGGCGGGTCGGCGGTCACGTACTCCAGGTTCAGTTTGTGGCGCAGGTTCGCGAAGTTGTACATCTCGATGGGCACGACCTCCTGCCCCACCTGCTTGCTGGGCGCCGCCAGCTTCAGGCTGTCTTCGAGGAACTTCACCACCCCGAACACGTGCTTGCGCAGGACCTTGCTGCCCACCGCCTCGATGGGGGCGTTGCCGCTCAGCGCCTTCAGCGGGCGGTGGAGCCAGACGCCTTCGAAGTAGTTGGCCGCGTGGTCGCGGAGCTTGGCCTCGGCCGCGTTCAGGTCGCCGCTGGCGGTCGGCTGGGCCATCGCCTCCAGCACCACGTCGCGGAAGTTGAGCGGGTTCTGGCCGGCGACCGGCTGCTCGACCGCGAGCTGCAGCGCGGCGTAGATCTCGTCGGCCGCCTTCGCCACGGACTCGCGGTTCGGGTGGCTCAGGAAGATCGACCCGTTGCTCACCACCAGCCGCGCGGCGATCTTGGCCATCGTCACCGCCCCGACCGCCAGTAGCGAGGGCAGCTCCTCGACCAGCAGGCCGAACAGCATCCCGCTCTCCTGGTCGGCGCGCATGTTGCGCAGCTTGCGCGCCTGGTCGTAGGCGCGGAGCAGGTTCATCACCGCCTGCGCGTCGCGGATCCGCAGGACGAACGTGTGCGAGATGTGGTCGGTGTCGTTCTCCATCCCCGCGCCGCAGCGGAGCACCTCCGCCAGCGCGCCGGCCTCTTCGGCGCGGTGGTCGTCGGTCTCGAACTCCAGCGACTTGACCAGCGCCGCGACGGCCCGCGGCTGCTCGCCCAGCCACGCCAGCACCAGCCCCAGGTTGAACCACGCGGCCGGGTCGTCCGGGGTGAGCTTGGTGAGGTCCTCGAACGCCTTGCGCGCGTCGGACAGCTTCCCGGTCGCGGCGGCCTCGGGCACCGGCTTCGCGGTGGGCCGGAACTTGTACTTCTTGGACGCCGCGGCCGGGTACGGCCCTTCGGGGCCGAACTCGACCTCGAACTGCTGCCGCAGCTCCGCGTCCGTGGGCTGGAAGTGGATCACCCGCTCCAGCGCCGCCCGCGCGGCGACCGGCCGGTTCAGCACCGTCGCCTCGTACTGGTAGATCTTGAAGTACACCTGCGCGAGCTGGTCGTGGGACTCGGGGTCGTAGGCCTCGGCGGCCTTGCGGAACAGCAGCAGCGCGCCGAGCAGCTCGCCCTCGTTCTCGCGGAACTGGCCGCGCAGGAAGTGCGCCATGCCCGAGTCCGGGTTCAGCCGCAGGGCCTCGTCGACGGCCTCCTCCGCCTTATCGGGCTGCTGGGCGTTGTACAGGAACTGCGCGTAGTACCCCCACACCGACGGGTTGTCCGGGCGCGCCTTGGTGAGCCCCTGCATGGTCTGGAGGGCCGCCTCGTGTTGCCCCTGCCGCTCCTGCTCGAACGCCTTCTCGACGGTGTCGAAGTACGAGGCGCAGCACCACTTAAACTTCTTACCGCTGCCGCACGGGCACGGGTCGTATGGCTGGGGAGGCATGTGTCGGTCCACCTTTGGGGCGCGGAGCGGTCGGCGAGCGGTGCGGCCCGGCGCGTGCCGGCCGTTCGTTACGGGCAAGAAGCGCCGGTGCCGCCACTCGTTCGGGTTCAGGATAGGGGATCGGGTTACGCCTGAAAACGGCCGGGGGCGAGTTTGACAGTTCCAAAAGGCGCCCTAATTTTGCGTACCTGCGCTCCGCTCCGGTGAGACGCGAAATCCGTCGCGCGGGCCGAAACCGTACCCGCGACCACTACGCCGGCCGCAGCGCACCGGCACACTCCGTAAGGACGATTCTCAAATGGTGACGAGCGACCTCGGCGCGTGCGAGTGGTTCGTGTGGGACCTGCGGCGCAGCGGGCTGATCGACCGCGGACCCCTCGACCAGATCGTGGGCGAGTTCCTTAAGCGGAACCCCCGTGCCGAAGCCCCGGCGCTGGCCGAGTTCCTCGTCGACCAGGGCACCCTCACGGCGTTCCAGGCCGAGCGCATTCTGAACGGCAAGAGCCAGGGGCTGGTGCTCGGGCCGTACGTGCTGCTGGACGCCATCGGCTCCGGGAGCATGGGCCAGGTGTACAAGGCCAGCTCCAAGAACGACAGCAACTTGTACGCGGTCAAGGTGTTGCCGCGGCGCAGCATGTGGAACGTGCGCCTGGCCCGCCGCCAGGTGCGGTCGTTCGCCACGTTCGAGCACCCGGCCGTGGTCCCGTTCGTGGACGTGGGCACCGCCGGGGGGCTGCACTACCTCGCGTGGCCGCTGGTCGAAGGCACCACCCTCGAGTCCCTGATCCAGCACCACGGCAAGCTGGCGCCCGCCACCGCGGCGCTGTACGCGGTTCAGGTGGCCCAGGGGCTCACGGTGGCCCACCAGAACAACCTGTTCCACGGGCTGGTGAAGCCGTCGAACGTCATGATCGGCAGCGACAACCAGGCCCGCATCCTCGACTTCGGCATCGGCTCTTTGCTGGTCGAGAACGAGGGCGAGAGCCTGGTGGACACCATGTCCACCGCCAACACGCTCACCAGCGGGCTGGACTGCGCCAGCCCCGAGAGCATCATGGAGCCGACCAACCGGACGCCGGCGGGCGACCAGTACAGCCTCGGGTGCGTACTGTACTACGCCCTGACCGGGCACGTGCCGTTCCCCGAGGGGTCGGCGGTCGAAAAGATGATGGCCCACCAGACGAAGGAACCGACGCCGATCCGCGAGCTGGTTCCGAACGTGCCGGCCGGGCTCGCGGCGGTTGTGCAGCGGCTCATGGCGAAGCCCCCGGAAGAGCGCTACAGCGGGTGCGACGAGCTGGTCGAGGCGCTGGAGCCGTTCCTGGACGACCTCAACCAACTGAACGGACCGGGCGGCAGCGGCGCCCGCACGCCCCCCGGCAGCCAATCGGGCGGGCGGATGCCGGGGCTGGGCGGGCGGTCGAACCCGGGAACGAAGATCACGCTGCCGAGCCGTTCGGGTCCGGGGAGTTCGGGAACGCGGTCCAACCCGGCGTCGAGTTCCATGATCGTGCCCCCGAGCGCACAGACCCCGCAGCCGCCGGCGTCCCGCGGCGGCGTGCCGAGCCGGGCGTCGTTCAACCTGCCCGCGGTGAGTGACGAGACCGAAGGCGGCGCGGCCGCCCGCTCGCACACCCCGCCGGAACTGGGCCGCCCGATGCCGAAGCTGCCCACCCGCGGCGCGACGACCGGGCGCCCGGAGCCGACCCGCCCGGCCCGGCCTGCCAAGCCCATGCCGCCCCCGGAGCTGGAAGAGCTTCCGGACGCGGAACCGGCCTGGGCCGAAGAAACCGTGGAGCGCCGGACGAAGGGCAACGCCGGCACCATCGGGCTGATCGCGGTTGCCGTCGTGCTGATGGTGATCGTGTACATCGGTGCGACGCTGCTGATGAAGTAGCGGGGGCGGCGCGGTTGACCGGTCGATTCCGACCACCTCCATCCGAACTCAAGCGCAGGCCAGGGGCACACCCCTGGCCTGTTCGCGTTCGAGGCGCGACAACACGACCGCCGAAGTCGGGCGTGATATTTCTTGCGCCGGCCGCCCCTCAATTCGGCATTAACATCGGGTAGCCTCTCAGTCCGAAGGAGCCGCGATGCCGCGCCTCGAGTTCCGTCGCGCAACCGCGCTGTGCCGACTCGGTTCCAACGCCGCACGGCCCACCGATGCCGAACTGCTCGCCCGTTTCGCTGCCGACCGCGACGAGGCCGCGTTCGCGGAACTGGTTGTGCGGCACGGCCGGCTGGTGCGCGGGACGGCCCGCCGCTGTCTCGGTGACGTTCACGCGACCGAAGACGTGTGCCAGGCCACGTTTCTGGTCCTCGCCCAGAAAGCCGCAGCAGGTCCGTGGGGGCCGACCGTCGGCCCGTGGCTGCACGCGACCGCGGTCCGGCTGGCCCGGAAAGCCGCCCCGCGAATACCCGTTGCGGAACCGACCGACGGCCCGGTGTCCGAACCGGACCCTCACACGGCCGCCGCTTGGAACGAGATCTGCTGGGCGCTGGACGAAGAACTTTCAGCACTACCCGAAAGCGTCCGCGGCCCGCTCGTGTTGTGCTACCTCCAGGGGCACACGCGCGATGCAGCCGCGGCGGCGCTGGGGTACTCGCTCGCCATGCTCAAGCGACGGCTGGAGCGCGGTCGCAACCTGCTCCGCGACCGGCTGGCGCGGCGCGGGATCAGTCTGCCCGCTGCTGGCGTCGGCGTGCTGGCAACCGAACTGGTGACCGGGGCGACGGATGCGTCGCAGCAGGCCCGCGCCGCGGTCGCCTATCTTGCGTCCGGCCGTGCTCCCGTTGCCCTGTCGGGACTTCTCGGCGGCGGGGGCGGCCGGTGGAAGGCGGTCACACTCTTCGCGAGCCTGGTCGCATGCGGGATGGGTCTGCTCGGAGCCGCCGGGCGCCCGGACGAGAAAACGGCCGCGACCGAAACAAGCGGCCCAAAGGGGGCTCAGAAATCGGCCGAACGCATCGACCGGTTCGGCGACCCGCTCCCGGCCGGTGCTCTGGCGCGGTTCGGCACGGGCCGCCACCGCGCCCCGGGCGCCCACGTTGCGGTAACACCGGACGGGAAAACGGTGGTGACCGCTGGCGACGATCTGATCGTCCGAACCTACGACGCCGTCACCGGCGCGGCGCGAGACGTTCGCGCGCTCGACGGACCGCTGACTCACGAGACGGCACTGGCGGCCGATGGCCGGTACTTGGCAGGGGCGGCGTTTTCGGCATCACGTAAAGCCGAGATTCGCGTGTGGGAACTTGCGACCGGAAAGCTGGTCGGTACGCTCCCGCTCAGTGGAGACGCGGTCCGGGGCCTTGCGGTACATTCTGGCGCGACGAAAGTGGCCTTCATCTGCGGACCGGAAACCGACCCACCGTCTCTGCGAAAAGTGTGCGTGTGGGACTTTGTAAAAGCTGGCGAGCCGACCGAACTGGGCAGTTCCAAACCGCTGAATGTCCGATACGGGGAGCCCCGGAACCTGTTCTCGCCAGACGGAAACCTGCTCCTGACCCATCAGCAAGATGGGCAATTGGTTTGCCGGGATCTTGTGAACCGAAAGACACTTTGGCAGAAGAAGCTTACCAACATCAGATTTTTCTTTTTCGCACCCGACGGCAAGAACGTGGTGATCGCCCCGAACGGGTCCGGGTTCGAGTTCTGGTCTGCGGCGGATGGGAGCAATGTGGCGGGAAAGGCGTGGGACGGTACAGGGGTTCGCGACCCATACAACCACGGCCCGGTAGCGGTATCGGCCTCGGGTCGACTCGTTGCCCTGTCCCACGGTTTACGGCGTGTGGTCCTGTACGACACGGTCAAGCGGGCCGTCGTTCGGGAACTAAACGCCCCTCGCCTGACACCGGACGAGGCCGTGTTGATGTTCTGGAAGGTGCCGACGACGTTCGCCTTCACCCCGGACGAAACCGGGTTCGTTTGGCGAGCGCCGACCGTTCAGCGGTGGGACGTTGCGACCGGAAAGGCGATGTGGCCGGTCACCTGGGATCAGGGGCACACCGAAGCCGTCACCCGGCTGCTGTTCGCACCCGGCGGTGCGGCCCTCGTATCCGCGGCGGCCGACGACTACCACTACGTCTGGGATCTGGCATCGGGCCGTGCGCAGCAGCGGATGCTAAAGGACTTTGGGGATCTCATGGCGTTCACGCCCGACGGGCGCACGCTCATTACCTCGAACGATGTCGGACGCGATCCTCTGAAAGTTTGGGACCTCGCATCCGGGACGGGAGCCACGATTCCGAAAGGCAGCGCGCCCCGTACCCAGTACGTTTCGGGCAGGTGCCTGCAGGCGACGGTGACACCCGACGGAAAGCGGCTCGTCACCCTGACGTATAACGGCATCGCAGGCGAGCGGACGCCGCCCGGGCACTATCTCACGGTGTGGGACCTGGCCGAGCGAAAGGTTGTTCGCGAGGAACAGGTCAGCGGCAGCGGGCGCGAGCCGATTATTGCACCGGGCGGTGAGGTGTGCGCGATCATCCCCCCAATCGACGAACACCCGGGAGCGCGCCTGATTGCTACTGCAACTGGAAAGGAAATCGGGCGGTTGACCGAGCGGGATTTGTTGAAAGGTGGCCTTTCAGGTCAGCCCCTCGAACTGGTTTTCTCCGCGGACGGCCGGACCGTGGCCACGCGGGTGACCGACGACAGCGGTACGGCCGAGTCGGTCGGGGACTCCCCGGTGAAGTTGTGGGACATCGCAACCGCCCGGGCGTTCGCCCAGTTTCCGACCACGGGCGCGGCCCGGTTCTCCTTTGCCCCCGACGGCAGAACGCTGGTGATTGCCGGGAGCAGCGGGTTCCGGACCTACGAGTTGGCCACCCGAAAGGAAGTTCACGCCGTTGCCGCCGGCTCAACGCCCCGGGTGCGGCCGTCCGATCCGTTCGCCACCGCGCTGGCCGTCGGACCGGGCGGGCGGACCGTCGCGACCGGACACATGGACGGAACGATCCTGCTCTGGGACGCAACCCCGTTCCGAACCGCACTCGAACCGGCGGAAGCAGGCGCCGCGTGGGACGCACTGAAGAAAGCCGACGCCGGCGCGGCGCGGGTGGCCGTGCTGCGCCTCATCGACGCCCCGGATCTCGCGCTGCGATTGTTCGAGGAGCGGCTCAAACCGGCGGCCCCGTCGACGACCGCGCCGGCCCTCGTCCGCCAGCTCGACTCGGAAGACTTCAAACAGCGAGAAGCCGCCGAAACGGAGCTGCGGGCGCTCGGCAGCCGGGCCGAACTGGCACTCACTGCGGCGTTAACCGGGCAACCGTCGCCCGAGTTGCGGAACCGGATCGCGCCGTTGATGAACGCCCTGTCGCCGACCGCGGCCGTGAGCGGTGAAGATCTGAGAGACGTTCGGGCGGTGGAAGTGCTGGAAGGTATCGGAACGCCCGCCGCCCGAAAAATGCTCGACCGACTGACGACCGGAGAGCCAACAGTCCGGCTCACGCGAGAAGCCAAGGCCGCTGTTGCACGCCTCGGCGGGCGATGACCGGGTTTCTGGAGCGCGGGCGTCCCGCCCGCTTGGCTTCGCGGAAGGATCGGCTTCGGGTAACCCGCGCCGCCAATCCGTGTGAATCGCAAGGCGGGCGGGACACAAAGATTACATCATCACACAAAAGCCGCGCGGGCGCCCGGACCAATCAGGTCCGGGCGCCCGCGCGGCTTGAACGTCTTTATTCGCGAACGAGCGGCCGTTACGGGCCGAAATCACTCGTCCGACTGCTTGGCCGTCGAGCCGGGGGCCGGCGGGGTGGCGCCGGGCATACCCGGGTACGCGCCGGGCAGGTTCGCCATCACCGTCTGGTTCTTCGACTGCACCTCGCCGGACGCGTCCAGGTAGATTTTGTCCTGGAGGATCTCCTGGATCACGACCGCCATGCGGTCCGGCAGGCCGCGGGTGTCCACCAGCGGGGTGGCCTTGTTGTTCAGCGCGACCATGCGCTTCTGGATCAGCGTGGACAGCTTGAACCGCCCGCCCACCTTGTTCACGATGCCTTCTTCTTTCAGCTCGTCGAGCATGGTCGCACCCTCAGCAGTGGAATTTTTCGCGAATCACGTGGTCCAACTCGCGAACCGCGGCGTCGAGGTCGCGGTTCACGATTCGGTGATGAAACTGGTCCGCCTGGGCGAGTTCCATCCGGGCCGTTTCGAGCCGGCGCCGGATGCGCTCCTCACTCGTGTCGTTCCGCCCGCGGAGCCGGGCCTCCAGCTCTTCCATGCTCGGCGGGGCGATGAACACCGACAGGTGGTCGTCGGGCATCAGCGCGCGGACGCGGCCGGCGCCCTGAACGTCGATCACCAGGATCACCCCGGTCCCGCCCACCCGGTACGGGTCCACTTCCGAACGCGGGGTGCCGTACAGGTCCGTGCCGAACACCTCGGCCCACTCCAGCATTCGGTCGTCGGCGATCGCCCGGCGGAACTCGTCCTGCGTCCAAAAGTGGTAATCCACCCCGCCCTGCTCGCCCGCGCGTTTGCCGCGGGTGGTCGCGGTGACCGCCCGCCGGAGCTTGTGGCCCGCACCCGCGAGCAGCCGGTCCACGAGGGTCGTTTTCCCGACGCCGCTCGGCCCGGAAACGACGATCAGCGGCGCCGGTGAAGGTGGGAACATTGCCGGTTGGTTCAGGTTGCGGATGTCGATCGAAGGAACTCGCCGGGGCGTCGCCGCGTTTCAACCGGCGATCACAAATATCAAACCGCCAATTACCCATTCTACTCGACGTTCTGCACCTGCTCCCGCAATTTCTCCAACGTCGATTTCATCTCGACCACGTGGCGGCTGATGGCCACGTCGCCGGCCTTGGAGCCGATGGTGTTGGTCTCGCGGCCCATTTCCTGAATGACGAACTCCAGCTTGCGGCCGGCCTCCTCGCCCTTCCAGAGCAGGGCCGCGAACTGATCGAGGTGACTGCTCAGCCGCATCACCTCTTCCGACACGTCGGTGCGGTCGGCGAACAGCGCGACCTCGCGAACGACGGTCTCGGCGTTCAGCACCAGCCCGGCGTCGGCCACGGCCGTTTTGACGCGATCGAGAATGCGGTGCCGGTATTCGGTCACCACGCCGGGCAGCAGCGTCTTGATCGCGTCCAGTTGGTCCGCGATGGTCTGGCGGTGGCCGAGCAGTTCCGTGGCGAGCGCTTTGCCCTCTTCCCGGCGCATTTCGGTGAGCTTCACCAGCGCGGCCTCAAGGGCCTTCTCCACCACCGGCCACTCGTCGTCGGGCGGGGCGGCGCCGTTGCGCGTTTCCGGCGCGACCCCGGGCAGGCTCAGCGCGCCGGCGGCGAGCGGGGCGAGCAGTTCCGGCGTGCCTGCGGCGAGGCACGCCGCCCGGAGTTGCTTGAGGTAGTCGCCCAGAACGGCGGTGTTGAGCACCGGTGCTGCGGCGCCCCCCTGCCGCTCGACCCGGATGTGAACGTGAAGCGTCCCGCGGCGGACGTGCCGGCGGACGACCTTTTCTAGTTCACTTTCCAGGAGCGGGTACGGGTCCGACCCGCGCACGGTCAGCTTCAGGTGCCGGTTGTTGACCGCCCGAACCTCGACCGCAACGCCGAAACCCTCGGCGTCGATACGGGCCGCGCCGAACCCGGTCATGCTCAGCAACACGCCGGTGCGCCTCGTCTGCAAAGGATGGGGAAAGGGTAAGAGTGACCCTTCCGCGGGCGGGCGGGTTCGCGGAAACGCGGTTCGTCGGCATCAAAGAGGCCGACGAACCAGAACACACATCAGCTCGTGGTCGTGATTTGCGACTTGTTCTTGTCGGCTTCCACGTCGTACTTCACCACTTTAACATGGATCATGATAATCAGCACCCACACGCCCGCGAGCCAGAGGGTGATTTTGACGAACTGGTCGGCGGCACGCGACCCGAACGGGCTGGACCCGCCGGCGCCACCGAACGCCCCCGCGAGCCCGCCGCCCTTCCCGCGCTGGATCAGCACCAGCAGCACCAGCAGAAACCCGATGCCCAGTACGATGGCGTTGAGCACGTGCGACGGCCACCACGCGGCGATGAGAGACACGGCCGACCTCCACTCTTCTGCGGGCCTTAAATTCGGCTGAACTGCTACTGTACGAATTCGCCCCGGTCCGGGAAGCCCGAGTTCCACGCATCGGCCCGACCGGAACGAACGGCGACTGCGCGGCGACAGGTTCCGACCCGTCTCCGCACAGCCGCGGCGAATCAGCCACTCGTAACCGCTTTGTGGCTCACGGCTTAGCCGGCAGCCTTCACGATGGCGAGGAACGAGTCGGCTTTGAGGCTGGCCCCGCCGACGAGCGCCCCGTCGACATCGGGCTGGCTCATCAAACCCACGGTGTTGTCGGGAGTGACCGAACCGCCGTACACGATGGGAGTCGAATCGGCGATTTTATCGCCGTAAAGCAGCCGAAGTTTCGACCGCACGAAGGCGTGCGCCTCTTGCGCCTGTTCGGGTGTAGCGACCTTGCCGGTGCCGATGGCCCAGACGGGCTCGTAGGCGATGACGATCCGGCCGAACTGCTCGTCGGTGAGCCCGGCGCAGGCGGCGTACACCTGGCGCTGGAACACCCGCTCCTGGAGCCCGCGCTCACGTTCGGCCAGCGTCTCGCCCATACAGAGGACGACGCTCAGCCCCTCCTCGAGCGCCGTGTGGACCTTGTGGTTGATGAACGTCTCGCTCTCGCCGATGATGTGCCGCCGCTCGCTGTGGCCGATGAGGGCGTACTTGCACCCGGTTTCGAGCAGCATCGCGGGGCTCACCTCGCCCGTGAACGCGCCCTTCTTCTCGGAACTCACGTCCTGGGCGCCGAGCGCGACGGGCGAGCCCTTGAGAACCTCGCCGACGGCGGTGAGCCACGGGTACGGCGGGAACACCGCGACCGTGACGCGGTCGTCGGTCACGCCCTTCGCCACCGCCGCGCCGAGCGCCTTGGCCTCGGCGAGGGTGGTGTTCATCTTCCAGTTCCCGGCGACGAACTTCTTGCGAGTCGGCATAGCATCTCCCGGCGCCCCGGCCGCAACGTTGTGGCGGCGGTGGCCTGACAGCGAAGAACGAGCCAGTAATCGCACCTCGCGGCACGATCGATCAAATCCCCATCTGCATTATTTTGAGACGGCGCCGGACCGGCTCACTCACTTCGCGCGGCGCATCACGACAAGAGTACGGTCGCCGGCGGCGGTGTCCAGGAACACGACGAGTTGGTCGAAGGCCGGGTCACACTTCAATAGGACTTCCTCAGTCACCGCGCCGGAGTCGTTCCGCACCCCGCTGGTCATCGAACCGCCGTTGCCGGCGCCCAGAAGTGAACCACCCCGGGGGGACAGGCGGTACGGTCCCGGCAGTTGAGGTGCTGCGACGACCTCCCACCCACGCTGCGACGCGGCGATGGCCTCCAACGGAACGAACGGGCGCTCCGGAGGGGCCACTGGTTCCGGCCGCCGGATCGAAGTCGCCACAACAGTACCGACCGCCGCGATCAAGGACAGCACGACGAGAAGGGCCAAGAGCCGCCGGCGCGTTCGCATACGACCGCCTCCATCGAACCCGCGCTCACAACTCGATCGGTCGGCCGGCCCGCCGTTTACTTCTCCGCCGGCGCCCAGAACTCGCGGCCGAGCGCGCCGGCGAGCTTCCGCAGGTCGCCCATCAGGTCGAGGAACTGGTGCGGGAGCAGCGCCTGCGGGCCGTCGGAAAGGGCCTTCTCCGGGCAGTTGTGGACCTCGACGTGGACCCCGTCCGCCCCGGCGGCGACGCTCGCCCGGCACATCGCCGGAATCAGGTCCGGGCGCCCGGTCGCGTGCGACGGGTCCACGATGATCGGCAGGTGGCTCTGGCCCTTCACGTTCGGGATCGCGCTCATGTCGAGCATGTTGCGCGTGCTGTCCTCGAAGCTCCGCACGCCGCGCTCGCACAGCACGACATCTTTGTTGCCCTCGGAGAGCACGTACTCGGCGGACATCAGCAGGTCTTTGACCGTGGCGCTCATCCCGCGCTTCAGGAGCACGGGCTTCATCGCCTTCCCGCACTCCTTGAGCAGGTCGAAGTTCTGCATGTTGCGGGCGCCGATCTGCAGCATGTCGGTGTAACGGCACACGAGTTCGACCTGCCGCGGGTCCATCACCTCGGTGACCACGGGCATGTCGTACTTGTCGCCCACGTCGCGCAAGATCTTGAGCCCGTCCTCGCCCATCCCCTGGAACGCGTAGGGGCTGGTGCGGGGCTTGAAAGCGCCGCCGCGGAGGATGTTGGCCCCACCGGCCTTTACGTACTTGGCGATGGCGTCGAGGACCTCGTACCCCTCGATCGCGCACGGGCCGGCGATCATCGCGAGGCTGCCCCCGCCGATCTTCACCTTGCCGACGTAGACGGCGCTGTCGGACTTGTGGAACTCGCGGCTCGCCAGCTTGAACGGTTTCATGATCGGCAGCACTTGCTCCACACCCGTAATGGCCGAAAAGTTTTCCGACCCGGGCTTGGTTTCGTCCCCGATCACCCCGACGATGGTGCGGGCCTCACCGCGGCTCACGTGCGCGGTGAACCCGAGCTCGCGGACCCGCTCGATCACGTGATCGATCTGTTCCAGGGTGGCGTCCGGCCGGATGACGAGGATCATGGGAGGGTCGTGGTCAGTCGTCGGTGGTCGGTGGTCGGTTCTCAACGATCTGTCAGGAGATTCCACCGACCCTGTTCATGCTACAGGATGTGCCGGGCCGTGACAGGGGAGCCGGGAGCCGCCGCGCCGGGACCGCCCGGCGCACGCGGCGGGCGGTCACTCGTCTTCCGCGCGGGCCTGCGGGAACGAGCCGAGCACGGTCAGCGTGTCGCACAGCTCTTCCAGCGAGGCGAGCGTGCGCTTCACCTTGGGCTCGTCGCGGTGCCCGTCGAAGTCCACGAAGAACACGTACTCGCCCTTCGCCTCGCGGAACGGGAACGACTCGATCCACGTCAGGTTGATCTTGTTCGACTTGAACACCGTCAGCACGTCGGCCAGCGCGCCGGGGGTGTGGTTGATCTGGAACATGAGCGCGGTCTTGTCGGCGCCCGTCTTGGCGGAGTCCGTGGCCCCGATCACCGCGAACCGGGTCTCGTTGAACGGCGAGTCGGCGATGTTCTGCGCGACCACCCCGATCCCGTACCGCACCGCGGCTTCGCGGCTGGCCACCGCGGCGACGTGGTCCTCGGTCTGGACCAGGCGAGCGGCGTCCGCGGTGCTCGACACCGGGTGGATCGACGCCTGCGGCAGGTTCTTCGCCAGCCAGTTGCGGCACTGGCTGAGGGCCTGCTCCTTCGAGTAGACCCGCCGCACCTCCGACTGGGCGCAGTTCGCCAGCAGGTGGTGCCGCACCCGCAGCCGGATTTCGGAACAGATCTGGACCTGGTCCGGGAACCGCATGAACATTTCGAGCGTGTCGACCACGCGGCCGTCGGTCGAGTTCTCGAGCGGCACCACCCCGAAATCGGCGTGCTTGCGAACCACCTCCTCGAACACCGCCGCGATGTTGGCGGTGCGGTTGTACACGGAGGCCTCGCCGAACCGCTGGATCGCCGCCAGGTGGCTGTAGCTGTACTCCGGCCCGAGGTACGCGATCTTCTGCTGCCGCTGGATCGCCCGCGACCCGCTCATCAACTCGCGGAAGATCGCCTTCACGGTGACCGGCGCGAGCGGCCCCTTGTGCGCCGCCAGGACGTTGGCGATGACCTCCTCCTCGCGGGCGGCCGAAAACACCACCTCGCCCTGATCCGCTTTCACCTTCCCGATTTGCGCCGCGACCGCCGCCCGCTTGTTGAGCAGTTCGAGGATGCTGGTGTCGAACTTGTCGATCTGGGCGCGGAGCGCGGCGAGGTTCGCAGCGCCCTTATCGGGCGCAGAATTCGAGCTGGGTTCGCTTTTACTGCGTGCCATGATGGTCCGGACCCGCGTGCGGGAGGTCGTTAGAATTGCGGTGAATCTACCGGCGCGGTGCGGATACGTCAACGAACCCGGCAAAGTCCGTTCCGATTCGCGTGGCACCGGATGCGCCAGATCTGACCCCAAGGCGACATTTGCCGGCGTCGCAATCCCATCACTGACGCGACGTTGCAACAAGACTGCTGAAATGTCAGCCGGTCGGCACCGGGAGCAAGCTCAAACCGCCCAGCGAATGCCGCAAGTTCAAACCGGGTTGCACCTTGCAGCCCCGATGTGCGGCCAATCAGCCCGACGGCATGGTGCTTGCATATTAGCGGCGAAAACCTTGAATCGCGAAGGAACTTTCTCAATCCAAGTAGCAGTCGAGCGAACGGGAACCAGCAGCACCGGTGTTCGGACCGGCCCCGTTCGCGAGAAACGCAACACACTCGGCGCTCCGGCGCGTACCACTACCTGAAAGGGAACACACTATGGCGGAAGAGAAAATTATCGGCATCGACCTCGGGACCACCAACTCCGTCGTCGCCGTCATGGACGGCACCACGGTGAAGGTGATCCCGAACCAGGACGGCAACCCCACCACGCCGTCGGTCGTCGCGTTCACGGACAAGGGCGACCGGCTCGTCGGCGACCAGGCCAAGCGCCAGGCGGTGACGAACCCGCGGCGCACAATCTACTCGATCAAGCGGTTCATGGGCCGCCGGCACAACGAGGTGGAGAGCGAAGAGAAGCTCGTCCCGTACAAGATCGTCGGCGGGTCCAACGACCTCGTGAAGGTGGACATCGACGGGAAGAACTTCACCCCGCCGGAAATCTCGGCGATGGTGCTCCGCAAGCTGAAGGAAGCGGCGGAAGCGTACCTCGGGCACACCGTCCGCAAGGCGGTCATCACCGTCCCGGCGTACTTCAACGACGCCCAGCGCCAGGCCACCATCGACGCCGCGGCCATCGCCGGGTTCGACACCGAATACGAGATGCGCGACAAGGACGGCAAGGTCGTCAAGCAGCGCATGCGGATCATCAACGAGCCGACCGCGGCGGCGCTGGCCTACGCGCTGGACAAGAAGAAGGACCAGAAGATCGCCGTGTTCGACCTCGGCGGCGGCACCTTCGACATCTCGGTCCTGGACGTCGGCGAGGACGGCGTGTTCCAGGTGAAGAGCACCAACGGCGACACGCACCTGGGCGGCGACGACTTCGACCAGGTGCTGATGGACCACATCGCCGACGAGTTCAAGAAGCAGAACGGCATCGACCTCCGCAAGGACCAGATGGCGCTCCAGCGCCTGAAGGTGGCCGCCGAGCAGGCCAAGAAGGACCTGAGCAGCCAGACGAACGTGGACATCAACCTGCCGTTCATCACGGCGGACGAGAACCGCAACCCGCTGCACCTGGTGACGAGCATCAGCCGCGTGCAGTTCGAGCGGCTGGCCGAGCACCTGATCGAGCGGTGCAAGAAGCCGGTGCTGGCGGCCCTCAAGGACGCCAAGTACACGCCGCAGAACATCGACGAAGTGGTGATGGTGGGCGGGATGACCCGCATGCCGCGGGTGCAGCAGCTCGTGAAGGAGATCTTCGGCAAGGAGGGGCACCGCGGGGTGAACCCGGACGAGGTGGTGGCCGTGGGCGCCGCGATCCAGGGCGCGCAACTGCTGCTCGGGGCCGCCGCGGACATCCTGCTCCAGGACGTGACCCCGCTGTCGCTCGGGCTGGAAACGCTCGGCGGCGTGATGACGGTGATGATCCCGCGGAACAAGACGATCCCGACGAAGGCGAGCGAGAAGTTCACCACCGCGGCGGACAACCAGCCGTCGGTCGAGATCCAGGTGTTCCAGGGCGAGCGCCCGATGGCCCAGGACAACAAGCTGATCGGCAAGTTCCACCTGGACGGCATCCCGCCGGCGCCGCGGCAGACCCCGCAGATCGAGGTGACGTTCGAGCTGGACGCCAACGGGGTGCTGTCGGTCAGCGCGAAGGACCTGGGCACCGGGAAGTCGCAGCAGATCCGCATCGAGGGCTCGTCCGGCATGACCAAGGACGAGGTCGAGAAGATGAAGCGCGACGCGGAGGCGCACGCGGAAGAGGACAAGCAGAAGCGCGAGTTCGCCGACGCCAAGAACGCCGGCGAGGGGCTCATCCACCAGTTGGAGAAGATGTTCGCTGACGCCGGCGACAAGCTGACCGACGCGGACAAGGCCCCGATCAACGCGGGCATCGCCAAGCTGAAGGAGGCGATCGGCCGCAACGACCTCGCGGCGGTGAAGGCCGCGACCGCCGAGCTCCAGCAGTCGTCGCAGGCGATGGCGTCGCACATGTACTCCAAGACCGGCGGCGCCACCCCGGGCCCGGGCACCCCGCCCCCGGGCACGAAGGACGGCCCGGACGACGTGATCGACGCCGAGTACGAAGTGAAGAAGTAAGCGCGAGCGTTTGCGAAGAAACGGCCCGCGGATCGCGCCTCGCCCGCGCGAACCGCGGGCCGTTTCTTCGCAAACGGCTGCGGCGCGGGTAAGTTAGTACGTGTGACGCCCGCCACGGAGCTTCGCCATGCCGTCGCCGAACCCGAAAGACGCTCAGGTCCCGGAAGAGCCCGTCCCGTTCGCGATCGGGACGCTGCCGGAGGAGGAGTTCTGGGAGCGGTACAACCGCCGCCTGGAGTTCCCGCTCGCAGCGGTTGCAGCGGTTCTGCTGCACGTGATCGTCTTCGTGGTGCTCGTGTTCGGGCTGCTCTCGCTCATGTCGGGCACCCAGACCCCGGACCCGAAACTGGAACTGGTCGAGGTGGCGGGCTGGGACCCTTCGGGTCTGGGCTCAGCGGGATCGGGCGGGAACCCCGACCCGAACATCATCAAGGACGTCTCTCCGGAGCAGGCGCTGCGGGACGTGTTACCGACGCCGCAGGCGATCGCAGAAGCGAAAGAGAAGATTCAGAAGATCGTCCTAGATGACCCGAGCGAGAACATCCCGATTTCGCCGCAGAACCTGGGGAAGTACAGCCAGCTCGACGACGAGCTTCGGAAGAAGTTGCTCGGCAACGGCTCGCAAAAGGGGAGCGGCCCTGGTGCGGGTCGCGGAGACAGCGGCGATCCGGGCGCCGGCCCGGGGGGAACAAATGCCGACTCGACCCGCGCCCGCGGGCTGCGGTGGGTGCTCCGGTTCCAGGTCGCCAACGGGCGCGACTACCTCGAACAGCTCCGCGCGATGGGAGCCGAGATCCTGGTCCCGCTCCCGCCGAACGATAAGGAGAGCATCCTGTTCCCGGACCTGAACAAGCCCTCGCAGAAGCGGACCGCGACCGACGACGACTTCCGGCGGCTCGCGCGCAAGATTCAGTTCGGCGATACTCGCCGGGACGCGGTCGTGGGGGTGGTCGGCGCGCTGGGGCTGGACGTGACGCCGAAAACGTTCTTCGCGTTCTTCCCGAAAGAGCTGGAGGAGCAACTCGCGCGGCTCGAAACCGGGTTCAAGGGCCGCCGGTCGGAACACATCGAGGAAACGATCTTCCGCGTCACGGTGCGCGGCGGCCGGCACGAGTTCGTTGTGGAAGAGCAGACCGCCAAGCGGTGAGCACGCCGCGGCAACAACCCCTCTGCTCGCTCGTGAGCAGAGGGCTCACATCTACCGCCCGCCGCATTCGATCCAATACGCGTACCAAAACGGGGCTACACCCGCCTGCTGACGCAGGCGGTTCGACCGTAGTTTGTCGAACCGCCTGCGTCAGCAGGCGGGTGGCGCACACATGCTACGAACTTGAAACTACTCGATCCGGAACTCAATGTTGTCCGGTACGTGCGGACGTTCCCACTGATACGCCCGCGGGCTGGCCCTGAATCGGGGCCGGTTCCGCGGCCAGCAACTCGTCGTAGAGCTTCTCACCGCGGCGCGGCACCAGCAGTTTCGCCACCAGCGCGGTCCAGCCGGTCTGGTGGCTCGCGCCGAGCCCGGCGCCGTGGTCGCCGTGGAAGAACTCGTGGAACAGCAGGTAGTCCCGGAAGTGCGGGTCGTCCTGGAGCTTGTCGTACTTCCCGAAGCACGGCCGGTGCCCGTTCACGTCCCGGAGGAACAGGCGCGTCAGGCGCCGGGTGAGTTCGACCCCGGCTTCCTGAACGGTGATCTCTTTCCCGCTGCCCACCGGGAACTCGATCTTGAAGTCGGTGCCGTAGTAGTGGTGGAACTTCTGAAGGCTCTCGATGATGAGGAAGTTCACCGGGAACCAGACCGGCCCGCGCCAGTTCGAGTTGCCACCGAACATCCCGGTGTCCGAATCGCCCGGGACGTAACCGACCGTCACGCTGTGCCCGCTCATGCGGAACGTGTACGGCTGGTCGTGGTGGTACCGGGACAGCCCGCGCACGCCGAACGGGCTGAGGAACTCGTTCTCGTCCAGCACCCGCGCCAGCAGCTTCTTCATCCGGTGCCCGCGCAGCAGCGAGAGCAGCCGGCGCTCGCCGCGCCCGGGCTCGAACCACCGCGACACCAGGCCCGCGAGGTCCGCGCGGTTGTCCAGCACCCACCGCATCCGGTTCGCGAAGTTCGGCATCTTCGCCAGCAGCTCGGGCTCCAGCACCTCCACCGCGTACAGCGGGATCAGGCCCACCATCGAGCGCACCTTCAGGCGCTCCACGCGGCCGTCCGGCAGGGTCAGCTCGTCGTAGTAGAACCCGTCCTCCTCGTCCCACAGCCCGACGCCCTTCCCGGCCATGTCGGTCATGGCCTTCGCGATCCCGAGGAAGTGCTCGAAGAACTTGATCGCGATGTCCTCGTACACCGGGTTGCGCGTCGCCAGCTCCAGGGCGATGCGCATCAGGTTGAGCGCGTACATCGCCATCCACGCGGTGCCGTCGGCCTGGTTGATGAAGCCGCCGGTCGGCAGCGGGTGGCTGCGGTCGAACACGCCAATGTTGTCGAGCCCCAGGAACCCGCCCTGGAACACGTTCCGGCCCTGCGCGTCCTTGCGGTTCACCCACCAGGTGAAGTTGATCATCAGCTTGTGGAACACCCGCTCCAGGAAGTCCCAGTCCGCGTCGCACGCGTCCTCTTCGTGGTCCCCGTGCTGGACGTGCCCGCCGGTCCGGGCCATGTGGCGGTACTTGCGGTCGATCTGGAACACCCGCCACGCGGCCCAGGCGTGGACCGGCGGGTTCGCGTCCGAGAAGTTCCACTCGTAGGCCGGCAACTGGCCGTTCGGGTGCATGTACCACTCGCGGCACAGCAGCAGCAGTTGGTCCTTGGCGAACTCCGGGTCGAACGGCGCGAACGCGACCGCGTGGAACGCCGAGTCCCACCCGGCGAACCACGGGTACTCCCACTTGTCCGGCATCGACAGGATGTCGGACGCCTTGAAGTGCTGCCAGTCGCTGTTCCGCGCGTACCACCGCTGCTCCGGCGGGGTGATCGTCGCGGCGTCGCCCTTGAGCCAGCGGTACGTGTCGTACTGGTAGAACTGCTTGGTCCAGATCAGCCCCGCGACCGCCTGGCGCTGCACCCGGCGGGCGTCCTCGTCCGGGATGTCCTTCTGGAACGCCGCGAAGTAGGTGTCGGCCTCGGCGATGCGGTCGGCGAAGATCTGGTCGAAGTTGACGAACGGGTCGTCCGGGCCGTCCGACGCGTGCCGGAGCCGGCACCGCACGGTGACCGACTCGCCCGCGGGGACGCTGAACTGGTAATGCGCCGCCGCCTTCGTCCCCGTACCATCGGGGCTCACCGCTCCCTTGTTCTGGCGGATCACGTACTCGTGGAAGGCGTCTTTGAAGTAGCCCTCCGCGGGGGAGTTGAACAGCGCCGGCGAGTTGGTCTCGTTGTCGGTGAAGAGGTACCCGAGGCGCGTGAGCGACGGCACGCCCTCGTGGAACGTGTCGTTCGAGCGGGTCGCCCCGCCGGCCCAGAACCGGTACGCGTCCCACTCGGGGTGGAACAGCTTCAGCCCGCCGTGCGACGAGTGCATGATCGCCGGGCGCGGCTGGTCCGGCTTCCAGGCCCACGTGTTGCGGAACCACAGTTGCGGGAGGACGTGCAGCTCGGCCGCGTCCGGGCCGCGGTTGTGCGCGGTGACGCGCATCAGGATGTCGCGCGGCCCGACCTTCGCGTACTCCACGAACACGTCGAAGTAGCGGTTGTCGTCGAACGCGCCGGTGTCGAGCAGCTCGTACTCGGGCTCGTACCGGCTGCGGCGCTTGTTCTCCTGCTGGAGGGGCTCATACGGGAACGCGCGCTGCGGGTACTTGTAGAGGAACTTCAGGTAGCTGTGCGTCGGCGTGGCGTCGAGGTGGTAGTACAGCTCCTTCACGTCCTCGCCGTGGTTCCCGTCCTCGTTGGGGAGCCCGAACAGCCGCTCCTTGAGGATGGGGTCTTGCCCGTTCCACAGCGCCAGCCCGAGGCACAGGTACTGCTGGTCGTCGCTGAGGCCCGCGAGGCCGTCCTCGCCCCACCGGTACGCGCGGCGGTGCGCGTGCCAGAACGGGAAGTACGCCCACGGGTCGCCGGTGCCGGAGTAGTCCTCGCGGACGGTGCTCCACTGCCGGTCCGACAGGTACGGCCCCCACCGCCGCCACGACGGCAGCTCGGCGAGGTCGTTCATCCGATCGAGTTCGGGATTCGACGCGGGCATGTAGAGAGGTCCCATGCGAACCCCGCCCGCGAGGGCGGGGGTAGTTCGGGCGAACCCGCACGGTGCGCGCGGCCGCGCCGCCTTCGCGGGCGGGCGCCTGAGGGGTTCGCAAAGCAGTTTAGCTCGCTACGGCCGGCTTGTCCGTTGTAACCGCCAGTTCTTCCCGGTACGCTTAACCCGGCTGTCCCGCCTAACCGGAACCTGTCGCATGCGCACCCGCCTCTCCCTCGCGACCCTCGCGCTCGCTTTCGCCTCGCTTTCGTTCGCCGCGGACTCGTGGCCGGGGTTCCGCGGGCCGACGGCCGACGGGCACTCTCCGAGCAAGAACCCGCCCACCAAGTGGAGCGAAAAGGAGACCGTCGCCTGGAAGACCGAGATCCACGGTAAAGGGTGGTCGTCGCCGGTGGTGCTCGGCGATCAGGTGTGGGTGACCACCTCCGACGAGGTGCTCGATCCCGCGCCGCCGAAGAAGAAGGGCGGGCCACCGGCCAACCCGGTGAAAGAGGTGAGCCTGTTCGCGGTCGGGCTGGACCGCAAGACCGGCAAGGTGCTCCACGACCTGAAGCTCGGCCGCGTTCGGAACCCGCAGTACTGCCACCCGTTCAACACCTACGCGTCCGGCACGCCGTTCCTCGAAGAGGGCCGGCTGTACGCCCACTTCGGCAGCCTCGGTACGTTCTGCATCGACACCCACACCGGAAAGACGCTCTGGGAGCGGCTCGACTTCAAATGCGACCACTTCCGCGGCCCCGGCTCGTCGGTCGCGGTGTACGGCGACCTCGTGTACCTGATCTTCGACGGTGCCGACCTTCAGTACGTGGTCGCGCTCGACAAGAAGACCGGGGAGACCAAATGGAAGGCTGACCGGAAGATCAAGTACGGCCCCGGCCCGGCCGACGGCGACCACAAGAAGGCCTACGCCACGCCCGCGCTGCTGAAACTCGCCGGGAAGGACTCCTTGGTGTGCCCGTCGGCCGAATGCACGATCGCTTACGACCCGAAAAGCGGCGCGGAGCAGTGGCGGTTCGCGCACGGCGGGATGAACGGCTCGCTCCGCCCGGTGCTGGCGAACGGGCTCCTGTACGCCACCAGCGGGAGCAGCGGCAAGCTGTTCGCGCTCAAGCCCGACGTGCTCAAGGGCGAGGTGCCGAAAGACGCGGTCGCGTGGCAGGTCGCAAAGGGGGTGTCGGTGCGGCCGTCGCCGATCGTGGTGGGCAACCTGCTGTTCATGGCCGCGGACAACGGCGTCGCAACCTGTCTCGACGCGGTGAGCGGGAAACTCCACTGGACCGAGCGGTTGGACGGCGAGTTCTCGGCGTCCCCGGTGTACGCGAACGGCAACGTGTACTTCTGCAACCAGATCGGTAAAACGTTCGTGGTGAAGGCCGCCGCCTCATACGAGCTACTGGCGGAAAACCGCCTCGACGGCGGGTTCATGGCGTCGCCCGCGATCGCCTGGGACGAGTTGTTCCTGCGGACCAAAACGCACCTCTACGCAATCGGGAAGAAGTAAGAACTCAAAGCCGAAGAGAAGTGGCCACAAAA
Source organism: Gemmata obscuriglobus (assembly GCF_008065095.1). Classification (NCBI taxonomy): domain Bacteria; kingdom Pseudomonadati; phylum Planctomycetota; class Planctomycetia; order Gemmatales; family Gemmataceae; genus Gemmata; species Gemmata obscuriglobus. The sequence continues at coordinate 7,048,930 of NZ_CP042911.1, forward strand.
AAGCACAAAGCGCACAAAAGGAAGCAAAAGGCGAAGACAGAAGAAGTGTTTAAAACTCACTCATCTGCTTTGATCTTCTGCTTCCTTTTGTGCGCCTTGTGCTTTTTTGTGGCCGCTCTTCTGTCTTTCTGACCGGGGAATTTGTTGATGGCTCATCCCGCACGCACGAACCCGCACCTGCCGGTGCCGCCGATCGCCCGGGTGGCGCGCCCGCTTGCCCGGTTCCTCCGGATCGAGTCCGCCAGCGGGATCGTCCTGCTGCTCTGTACCGTGATCGCCCTGGCGCTCGCGAACAGTACCGCCGCGGACGCGTACCACCGCCTTTGGCACACCCACGTCCAACTCGAAGTCGGCACCTTCAAGCTCGGCGGTGAGCTGGGCCACTTCTTCGTGAACGACGTGCTGATGACGGTGTTCTTCTTCGTCGTCGGTCTGGAGATCAAGCGCGAGCTGGTCGCGGGCGAATTGCGGGACGCGCGAAAGGCGGCGCTGCCAGTGGCGGCGGCGCTAGGCGGGATGCTGGTGCCGGCCGGCATTTACATGGCGCTCCAGGCGAACGCGCTCGGCCGGCCGGAGTTCCGCGGCTGGGGCGTGCCGATGGCCACCGACATCGCGTTCGTGGTCGGCGTGATGGCGGTGCTCGGGAAGCGCGTGCCGCTCGGGCTGAAGATCATGCTGCTGTCGCTCGCCATCGCCGACGACATCGGCGCGGTGGTCGTGATCGCGGCGTTCTACAGCACCGGGCTGGACTGGCTCATGCTCCTGCTCGCGGCAGGCGGGTTCGCGGCGGTGCGGATCATGAACGCGACCGGCGTGCGTTCGGTTCCGGTGTACACGATCATCGGGGCCGGCATCTGGCTCGCGGTGTACAAGTCCGGCGTTCACCCGACGGTCGCGGGCGTACTGCTCGGGCTGCTCACGCCGTCGGAGGTGTGGATCGGCCGGGATGCGTTGCGGCTCTCACTGCGGGACGTGCTCGGCCGCGTCGAGGACGAGAACGACGACCCGGACGCGCACGAACTCGCGGTGATGGCGTTCGCGGCGCAGGAGAGCGTGTCGCCGCTGGAGCGGCTCGAGCACAAGCTGCACCCGTGGGTCGGGTTCGCCATCATGCCGCTGTTCGCGCTGGCCAACGCCGGGGTTCACATCGAGCCGAGCGCGGTCACGGAGCCGGTCGCGATAGCGGTCGCGCTGGGGTTACTGCTGGGCAAGCCGATCGGCGTGGTGTTGTTCAGCTTCATCGCGGTCCGGCTCGGCGTCGCGCGCCTGCCGCAGGGGGTGACGTGGCCGGTGCTGCTCGGCGGCGGGCTCCTCGCGGGCATCGGGTTCACGATGTCGCTGTTCGTCGCGGGGCTGGCGTTCGAGGGCCACGCACTGTTGCTCGCGGAGGCGAAAATCGGCATCCTCCTCGGCTCCGCGCTCAGCGCACTGTTCGGTACCGGCGTGCTGCTTACGTCACTACGTGGGAATCCACAGGCAAAAAGTCCACATTGAGCTTGACAGGGGTATCTAGAAATCGGTTCGGATCGGGCTACGATACTCAGAGCGGGGCGGTTCCACGTCGGGGCCGCCCCGCATCGTTTTTTATCGGGCTCACCATGTCGAACCTGCGCACGCCGCTGTACCAGTGGCACGTCGATCACAAAGCGCGGATGGTGCCGTTCGGCGGCTGGGAGATGCCGGTGCAGTACGCCGGGATCGCGCCCGAGCACAAAGCGGTGCGGTCCGGGGCCGGGCTGTTCGACATCTCGCACATGGCGCGGGTGAACTTTGACGGCCCCGACGTGCTCGCGTTTCTGGAGCGGGTGTTCACCAACTCCGTTGCCACCATGAAGGCGGGGCAGGTCCGCTACGGGCTGGTGTGCAAGGAGGACGGCGGCATCCTCGACGACATCCTCGTGTACCGCCTGCCGGGCAGCTTCGCGGCGGTCGTCAACGCCAGCAACCGCGAGAAGATCCTCGCGTGGTTCGCGCAGCAGCGCACCGGGCTGGCGGTCGAGGTGGACGACCGCACCCCCGCCACGACGATGATCGCGGTGCAAGGGCCGAAGGCGGTGGAGCTGGTCGCGGGGGTGTTCGCGGACGACGTGAGCGCGCTGAAGTACTACTTCGCAACGCCCAGCCACTACCTCGGCAGCCCGTGCGTGGTGAGCCGCACCGGGTACACCGGCGAGGACGGGTTCGAGGTGATCGTGCCGAACGCGCTCGGCGAGCCGCTGTGGAACGAGTTCGTCGCGAAGGGGGCCGTGCCGTGCGGGCTGGGGGCGCGGGACACACTCCGGCTCGAAGCCGCCATGCCGCTGTACGGCCACGAGCTGAACGAGGGCGTGAACCCGATCCAGGCCGGGCTGGCGTGGGCGGTCAAACTCGACAAGGGCGACTTCCTCGGCCGCGACGCGATCCAGAAAGCCGCAACCGCGACCGAACCGGTGCGGGTGGGGTTGGAAATTGAGGGCAAGCGCGCCGCCCGCGAGGGGTGCCCGGTGCTCGCCGGGGGGCGACCGGTCGGCGGCGTCACCAGCGGGAGCCTGTGCCCGTGGCTGGACAAGTCGCTCGCGATGGGCTACGTCGAACCGGCGGCCGCCGCGGTGGGCACCAAACTCGAAGTGGACCTGCGCGGCGCCAAATTGCCCGCGACCGTCGTTCAGCTGCCGTTCTACAAACGGAAGAAGTGAGGGCGCGCCGCGCCCGCGTCATTCAAGGAGCTAGCTCATCATGGCGAACCCGTCGAACCTGAAGTACGCGACCACGCACGAGTGGGCCAAACTGGACGGCGACACGGTGGTTGTGGGCATCACCGCGTTCGCGGTTGAGCAACTGACCGAGCCGACCTACCTGGAGCTGCCCGCGGTGGGCACGGCGCTGGCCCCGGGCGGGAAGTTCGGCGTGATCGAGTCGTACAAGTCCACCTCGGACCTGTACTCGCCGGTCGCGGGGACGGTGGTGGAGCGGAACGACCCGCTGACGGGCGACCCGAAGCCGGTGTACGACGACGCCTTCGGCGCCGGGTGGATGCTGAAGATCAAGCTGTCCCCGGGCGCGACGCTCGACCACCTGCTGAGCGCCGAGCAGTACGACCAGCAGCTCGCGACCGAAGGCCACTAACCGTTCGGGCCGCAGGTCGTGAGGTCGCAAAGTCAGTTCAGACGGGGCGGCTTTGCGACCGGGCGACGTGTGACTCCCGTTATGACTACCGGTCGCAGGAGAACTTCGTGTCTTACGTGCTGAACACCCCGGACGATCAGAAGGCGATGCTGGCCGCGATCGGGGTTTCGTCGGTCGAGGAGCTGTTCGCCAACATCCCGCCGGAGCTGCGCCTCCCGCGCGAGCTGAACGTCCCGGCCGCGATGTCGGAGATGGAACTCCAGGCGCACCTGTCGCGGGTCCTCGCCAAGAACAAGGCCGCGGGCGATCTGGTGTGCTTCCTCGGCGGCGGCGCGTACGACCACTTCATCCCGTCCGTTGTCGATGTGGTCGCGGGGCGGAGCGAGTTCTACACCGCGTACACGCCGTACCAGGCCGAAGCCAGCCAGGGCACCCTCCAGGCGGTCTTCGAGTACCAGTCGCTGATGTGCGAACTCACCGGCCTCGGGCTCGCCAACGCGAGCCTCTACGAGGGCGGGTCGAGCGTCGTGGAAGCGGCGTTGATGGCGCTCGGGATCACCAAGCGCACGGAGATCCTGATCGCGGACAGCGTCCACCCCGAGTACCGGCAGACGCTGGCGACCTACGCCGCCACGCTCAACTGCACCGTCCGCACGATCGCGTGCCCGGACGGGGTGCTGAACCCCGCCGACGTGCTGGCCGCGGTGAGCGACAAGACCGCGTGCGTGATCGCTCAGTCGCCGAACTTCTTCGGGCACATCGAAGACATGAAGGCGATCGGCGCCGCCGCGCACAAGACGGGCGCGCTGTTCGTCGCGAGCTTCGATCCGGTTTCGCAGGGGCTGCTGAAGAAGCCGGCGGAGTACGGCGCCGACATCGCGGTGGCCGAAGGACAGGGGCTGGGCGTGCCGCTCCAGTACGGCGGGCCGTACCTGGGCATCCTCGCGTGCCACGACGAGATGGCGTACCGGCGGAAGATCCCCGGGCGCATCGTCGGCGAGACCACCGACCGCAACGGGAAGCGCTCCTGGGTGCTGACGCTCCAGCCGCGCGAGCAGCACATCGCGCGTGAGAAGGCGACGAGCAACATTTGCAGCAACCAGGGGCTCCTGGCGCTGCGGGCGGCGGTGTACCTGAGCGCCGTCGGCCCGCAGGGGCTCAAGGAGACCGCCGAGCTGTGCGTGCGGAAGGCGCACTACGCCGCGGAGCAACTGACGAAGGTCCCGGGCGTGTCGCTCCGCTTCCAGGCGCCGTTCGTGAAAGAGTTCACGCTGAAGGTGCCGGGCGACCCGGCGGCCGTGCTGGCGAAGCTCCGCGCCGCCGGCTACCACGCTGGGCTGCCGCTGGGCCGGTGGTATCCTGGGTTGGCCGACTGCGTCTCCGTGGCAGTGACCGAGAAGCGGACGAAGGCCGAAATCGACGGACTCGCGGAGGCGCTGAAGGCGAGCATTTAGGAGGCCCCGTAATGCCGTCGCCGTTCCCCGGAATGGACCCGTGGCTGGAGCGCCCAATGGTGTTCCCGGACGTTCATCACGGGCTCATTACCTATTTGAAGGCGGCAATCTTCGCGGCGCTCCCGCCCGGCTACACCGTTTCCACTTCCAACCGCGTGTGGGTGGATATCGAGCCGGATGTCATCGTTGTTGGTCCCGATCCGGCGCCGGGTGACGGGGCGCACCTGGCGGCCACGATGTCAGCCGCCGGGCTACTTGCGATCAAAGCAGATGAGGTGCTCTCGGACCCGATTGAGGAGCCGTACCTGGCGATCGTCTCCGGCGAGGGCGACCGGTTGGTGACGGCGGTCGAGGTGCTGAGCTTGGCGAACAAGCGGGCCGAGGACCGCGGGCGGACCTCGTACCGGCACAAGCAGAACGAGTATCGGCTTTCGAACGTGAACGTGGTGGAGATCGACCTGTTGCGCGGCGGCCCGCACACGACGGCGGTTCCGCTCCCCCGGTTGCGAGCGGTAGCCCCCAACTGCGATTACCACATCAGCGTGATGGTGGCTGGCTCGCCAAGGCACTACTTCGTCGCGCCGATCACGTTGGCCGATCGGTTGCCACATGTACCGATTCCGCTCGACTCCGGGGTGGAACCGGTCACCATCGATTTGCAAGCGGTGTTTGACCGGTGTTACGACGAGGGCGGGTTCGCGCGCCGCGTGAAGTACGCCAAACAGCAACCGGAGCCGTCGTTGACGCGCGAGCAGCAGGCGTGGGCGGAAGACCTCCTCCGCACGAAGGGGCTGCTGCCGTGAACGAGGACGAGGGCGAGGCGTTTATTCGCGCGATCGTAGGAGTCGCCATTGAGTGAGTCGTGCGGTAGGGGCGGGGCCGTTCTGAGCGTGTGAGTAAAGTCGTGAGGAGATAGGCCAATGCCATCGCCGTTTCCGGGAATGGACCCGTGGCTTGAAGGCGAGGAGGTGTTCCCAGACCTCCACCACACGTTGATCACGTACCTTCGCGACGTCGTGAACGCGGCGCTGCCTCCAGGTTACGTTGCGACGACAGCTAACCGCGTGTGGGTAGACGACGAGCTGCGCCGCGAGCCGGACGTGGCCCTGTTCGGCCGGGACCGCGGTTCGAACGGCGGTGATGGAATCGCGGTCGCCCTGGAGGGACTGGTTGCGATCGGCCAGCGCCTCTCCCCGGAGCCGATCGAGGAGCCTTACCTGGAAATCGTGTCCGCAAAGGGCCGGCGGCTCGTCACCGCGGTCGAGGTGATCAGCCTGACGAACAAAAAAGCCGGTGAGCAGGGGCGGAAGACATACCAGGACAAGCAGCACGAATACGCACTCTCAGGCGTGCATCTGGTAGAAATCGACCTGCTCCGTCGCGGCCCGCACGTGACCGCGACGCCGCTCCGGGAACTGCACAAGCGACTCGGAACCTTCGACTACCACGTGAGCGTGGTGGTCGGCGGGGTGGTGCCGTCGCACTTCGCGGTGGGCGTCAAGCTGGCGGACCGGTTGCCGGCGTTCGAGATCCCGCTGGACCGCGACGTGCCACCGGTCCGGGTGGACCTCCAACCGCTCCTCGACCGCTGTTACGACAGCGGTAAGTATGCGGTGCTGGCGAACTATCGCGAGCCGTGCGATCCGCCGCTAGCGCCCGAGCAGCAGGCGTGGGCGGAAGACGTCATCCGCGCGCGGGGACTGCTGCCGTGAGCGAGGACGAGGCGTTTATCCGGGCGATCGTGGACAGCCCTGGGGATGACACCCCGCGGCTGGTGTACGCCGACTGGCTCGACGACCGCGCCGACCCGCGGGGGCCGTACCTCCGCGCCGAGCGCGAGGCCGTTGAGACGGGCGACATCGCGCGGCTGCGCGAACTCGCGGCGGGGCTCGATCCGGTGTGGATAGCTCGCGTGAGTATGCCGCCGGTCGGGGTGTGCGTTGAGCACGTTGAACTGGAAAGGCGCGGGCCAACCGTGTCTCGTGCCGACATTGCTGCCATAGAGAGCACAATCAGCGCCAGTTTTCCACCGGATTACGTTGCGTTCTTACTGAACTACAACGGCGGCGAAGTACCTGCTTTTCCGCGCGTTCAGACTGCCGAAGGTGAAATCACCCGCGTATTCGAGTCCGGTTGGGTATTTGCTTCTTGCGGGCAGGTAAAGCGGTACCAGTTACGCCCGGATGGTTTTGATTTGCTCAGTGGGCAAGGCGCCGGACATCTGCTGCCACTCATTGAACCCGTTGAAAGCTGGCTTACACGCCACGTCGTCATCGGTCGCGGTCCGGATGTAATTGACTGGATGTTCCTTGGCGTTGATGGCGCGGATCGCGGGAAGCTTCACTTTCTCGACACGAGCACCGAGATCGAAGCTGGCGTTCGGCATGCGATGAATAAGCCGCCAAGGGCAACGAGCCTCGCGGAGTTTCTTGCGTCGCTTTCTGATCCCGGTTGGTTAGGTTTGGTTCCAGGAAATGAACTCCCGCCAGCGGAAATACGCGGCGGCAATGAGATTCCGTTCTGAGTGAGCTATGAACAACACGCAATCGACCGAAGTGATTTTCGAGCTCTCGAAGCCCGGGCGCCGGTGCCACCGGCTGCCCGCGTGCGACGTGCCGGCGTCGAAGCCGCTCGCGGAGCTGATCCCGCAAGATCACCTCGCCAGCAGCCCGCCGCCGCTGCCCGAAGTGGGCGAGATCGACCTGATCCGCCACTACACGAACCTGTCGGCTCGCAACATGAGCATCGACACCAACTTCTACCCGCTCGGGTCGTGTACCATGAAGTACAACCCGAAGCGGCACGAGCGGCTCGCCGCGCTCCCGCAGTACGCGAACCTGCACCCGCTCCAGCACGACGACACCACTCAGGGGATGCTCGAGATCCTCTTCGAGATGCAGCAGTTCCTGGCGGAGATCAGCGGGCTGCCGGCGGTGTCGCTGCAACCCGCCGCCGGGGCGCACGGCGAACTCGCGGCGCTGTTCGTCGCGGCGGCGTACTTCAAAGATAAGGGCGAGACGCACCGCAAGAAGGTGCTCGTCCCCGACTCCGCGCACGGCACCAACCCCGCCAGCGCCGCGCTCGCCGGGTTCGACACCGTCACCGTGAAGAGCGGGCCGAACGGGCTCGTCGACCTCAACGACCTGAAGGCGAAACTCGGCGACGACACCGCCGTGTTCATGATCACCAACCCGAACACGCTCGGGCTGTTCGAGACGCAGATCAAGACGATCACCGACCTGCTGCACAGCAAGGGCGCGCTGGTCTACCTCGACGGCGCCAACATGAACGCCATCATGGGCATGACCCGCCCAGGCGACTTCGGCGCGGACATGCAGCACTACAACGTCCACAAGACGTTCACCGGCCCGCACGGCGGCGGTGGCCCCGGGTCCGGGCCTATTGCTGTGAGGGACTTCCTCGCCCCGTACCTTCCGGCCCCGGTGGTGGTGAAGGACGGCGACCGGTTCAAGCTGAACTTCGACATGCCCAAGAGCATCGGGCGCGTGCGGAGCTTCTTCGGCAACGTCGGCATCCTGTTCCGCGGGTACTGTTACATCCGCACGCTCGGGCCGGACGGGTTGAAGCAGGCCAGCCAGCAGGCGGTGCTCAACGCAAACTACCTGCGCAAGCGGATCAGCGAGGGGTTCGAGATCCCGCACGCTGGCCCGTGCATGCACGAGTTCGTCGCCAGCGGCCGGAACCTGCTCCGCGAGAAGAAGATCCGGGCCATCGACCTGTGCAAGCGGCTCCTCGACTTCGGGTACCACGCGCCCACCGTGTACTTCCCGATGGTGGTGGCCGAGGCGCTCATGATGGAGCCCACCGAGACCGAGAGCAAGGAGACGCTCGACGCCTTCGCCGACGCGCTCCTGAAGATCAAGGACGAGGACCCGGAGACGCTCAAGACCGCGCCGCACACGCACATCGTGAGCCGGCCCGACGAGGTGAAGGCCGCGAAGGAGCCGCGGCTCCGCTGGCGCGCCGCCCCGGCGGTGACGGTCCCGTCGAGCGCGGTCCCGGCGGCCGAGCGGGTCGTGACCACGGGCAGCCCGGTCGGCAGCCCGTAAAGAGAAACCCGTGGCCGGCGAACCATAAGCAGGGAACGATCCTCACTCCTGGTAGGGCCGGCCATGGCGGACAAAGAACCGCGGTTGATCGTGACGACCGCGATGGGCGTGGACGGGTTCGAGGTGGCCGAGTACCTCGGCGTGGTGCGCGGGATCGTGGTCCGCGCCGCGACCATCACACAGGGCATTCGCGGCGCGTTCGGCAGCTTTTTCGGGGGGAATGTTGCCGCATACGAAGAGGTGTGTGAGCAGGCACGCTCGGACGCGTTCAAGCGGATGGCCCGGCAGGCCCGCGAGATCGGTGCCGACGCCGTCATCGGCATGGCCTACGACGCGACCGAGTTCGCCCCGAACGTGACCGAGGTGTTGGCCTACGGCACCGCGGTCACGCTTCGCCCGAAGTCCGCATAGCAAACTGGTCTTCCGGTTCGTGCGATGAAAACTGTTTGACAGGATAGACAGGATTTCAAAGACGGTCGCGCGCTAGATCCGACCTTCCTCTTCGATCCTGTCATATCTTGTTAATCCTGTCGAAAACCCCTTCGCGCCGTGACAATTTTCTCAAACCGAAGCGCTCTCGCTGTGACTGGCCGGGTAGGCCAAAATGTTACGACCTGCGATCTTCCGGGCGCGTCCACGCCCGTCTGACTTGAGAGGTGATGGAGGTATGGCGCACGTCACCAGCATCGTTTACCGTCCGAAAAAGACCGGCCGTCCCCAAGACCGCTACGAGCGCGTTCCGGCCGAGCGCGTGCAACTCGCCCCGTTCAAGGGAATCGTCGGCGACCAGAAGGGCGGTTCCACGAAGCGCCAACTCAACATCATGCTCGCCGAGACGCTCGCCGAACTCGGCGCCGAGGGCTTCAAGGTCGCACCGGGCGAAATGGGCGAGCAGATCGTGCTCACCGGCCTCGCCCCGGCGGCGCTCGCGGAAGGCACGCAACTCAGGCTCGGCGGTGCGGTGATCGAGGTCGGCATTCTGCGCACCGGGTGCGCGCGGTTCGAGATGATCCAGGGCCGGCCGCGCGGTCTCGTCAAAGGCCGGCTCGGTGTCCTCGCAACCGTCGTGAGCGGGGGCGAGGTGGCGGTCGGTGACGCGGTTGAGGTCGTGCCGAGCTAATCGCCACCTCGAGCCCCGCGACGGCACGCAGGCAAATGGGACGAGTGGGGCCGGTCCCGATCGCGCCTGTCACCACACCACAGCCAGGATGCACACAGGGCTCGGGGTGAGGTCACTTCACGGTGTTCGGTGCCAGATGAACACACTTCAATGACGTGGGAAATCCGTTGACACGCGCACTTTGTAACGCTCTCATCAATCAATTGCAACGCACTCCGCAGGGCCACACATGCGTCGATTGATTGCCCTCGCCACGGGGCTTTTGCTGCTCGTTAACGGAATTCGCGCCGATGACGCCATCCCGGCCGAAACGGTCGTGAGCGTCAAACGCGCCACCGCTTACATCCGGGCTGAAGGCACAAACTGGAACGGCACGGGCTCCGGGTTCGTCATTTCGGTGAATAAAGATACGGTCCTGCTTGCCACCAATTACCACGTTATTTCCAGCCCGAGTGCCGAAAAACGACAACGGCCGGCCGAGTTCACCACCAGCACCAAACAGGTCACCGTAACGGCAGTGTTCAACGGTGGGACCAAGAACGAGGTGGAGTCGCGGGCCGAGGTGATCGCGTGCGATCCCGACAACGATCTCGCTATCCTCCGTGTAACGGGCCTCAAGGCCCCGCCGGCGGCGATCGATTTTGCCAGCGCGCCCGCCCCCGTCGAAACAATGACGGTCTACACGTTCGGCTACCCGTTCGGGCAGTCGCTCGCGACGGGCAAGGGCGCGCCGGCGATTACTGTGGGTAAGGCGTCGGTATCGAGCCTGCGGTTGGACGACGCCGGCGAACTCAGCCGGGTGCAGATCGACGGCTCTCTGAACCCCGGCAACAGCGGCGGCCCGATGGTCGATACCAAGGGGCGACTCGTGGGCGTCGCCGTCTCCCGCGTCCGCGACGGCCAGGGCATCGGGTTCGCAGTTCCGGCGGCCGAGTTGGGGCGGCTCATGAAGGGACGAATGGGCGGCGTGCATCTGACCGCCCGGAAGGGGGACGACAACAAACTCGTCGTGAAGGCCGAGGTCGGGCTGATCGATCCGCTGGCGGCGCTCAAAGGAGCCACCCTGCACTACGTCGTCGTCGCGCCCAAGGGGGCACTGCCGAAACCGGGCGAACCGGTGAGCAAACACCCCGGAGCGAAGTCGGCCGTGCTCAAGTTCGACGGCGGAGTGGCCACGGCCGAACTGACGCTTGGGGCCACCGACGGCGAGATCGTTGTCCAGGCCGTCCCGGATGGCGTGCCGACCGGCGCCGGCCGCGTTCGCACCTTTCCGCTTACCGTTCCCAAGGGTGCCAAGGCGGTCGTGCTCGGCGAACCGGGCGTTCCCGGCGGCGCCGGTGCCGGGGAAACGGCCGCCCCGCGCGGGTGGAAGGAGTACACCCCGCCAAACAAGACGTTTAAAGTCTGGTTCCCCGACAACGTGAAGGTCGAAGAAGAGCAAAAGGCCACGCCGATCCAGATCGACGATCCCGCGCCCGCGGCGCCGTTCCCGGCAATGCCACAGTTTCCAGCCATGCCCCCGATCCCGGCCCCGCCGCCGCTGCCCGGCTTCCCTCCGCCCCGGTTCCCGGCGCTACCTCCTCCGCCCCGGTTCCCGGCTCTGCCTCAACCGCCCCGGCTCCCGAACCTCTTTAACAGGGTCTACATCAACGTCAGTTCGGCCGTTTGTGCCGTGCCCGACGGTCCGAGTTACGTCGTCGAGCAGGTCATCATCACCCCGCCCCGGGGGCCGGTCAACGCGGACGAGATCCACCGCCTGCTCCGCCAGGTGGCAATGGGTAAAGGAGACGCAAAGGTTACGCGTGAAACGGACGTGCAGATGGGGCCGTTCAAGGGCAAAGAGTACCTGATCGAGCGGGAGCGGGGGGCGGTCCGCGCCCGATCGTTCGTCATCGGCAGCAGTTTCTACCTGCTCCGCTCGATCGGCTCCCTCGACGAGGTCCAGTCCGCGGACAGCACACGGTTCCTGGAATCCTGCCGGCTTGAGAAGCCGGCGCCGCCACCACCCGCCGTTCCGGGAGCAACCGTCGCCGGTGGGACCCCGCACGACACCACGTTCAACGACCCTGTGCCCGCCAAGGGTGCCCTCGTCGGGGTCGAGTTCGGTTTGGGGAAAATCGGCGAAAACAGGACGGTGACTGCGGCCCGCGCGGTGTTCCAGGTGGGCGGTACCGAGTCGTACGGCCCGTGGCACGGGCCGGAGCCGGCACCCGCTGACAAATCCAGGGTGGTTGCGAAGACGGGCTACGTGCTGACCGGGCTGAGCGTCCGTGCCACGGCGTTCTGGGTGCAAGGCGTCACCGCGACGTTTACGAAACAAACTGAGGGCAAGCTCGATCCAAAGGACAGCTACGAAAGCGACCCGATCGGCTCCAAAGACGGCCCCGACAGCGTGGCGGTAGGTGGAAAGGCGGAGGCCCCGATCGGGTTCGTGGGCAAGACAGGTGCGCGCGGGCTGAGCGGCCTCGGGTTGGCGTTCAAAGCCGTTGGGGCCCCGCCCCCGGCGCGTGCGACCACACGCGGGCCGCGCACCCACGGCGGCGCACACGACTCGGAACACCGCGAGGTCGCCCCCGCCGGCGGCTACCTCATCGGACTGGAAGTCGGCATGAGCAAGTGGTTCAACAACGATGTCGTCGGGTCGGTGCGCGCGGTTTACCGCACCGGGGATAAAGAAACGCTCGGCGAACAGTTCGGAACACTTGCGGGTCCGGCGGTGAAGGTCGTGGCCAAACCGGGGTACGCGGTCGGCGCGCTGGCCCTGAAAGCCAGGGGCGGGCTGGACAGTATCGTGATCACGTTCATGAAGGTCGTGGACGGCAAACTGGACCCGAAAGACAGTTACGAGAGCGAACGCCTCGGCGGACCCGGCGGACCCGGCGGACGCGAGCCGGTCCGAGTGGGCGGCGACGGTACACTCGTCGTCGGGCTCCTCGCCCGGGCGAACCACAAGGACGTGACCGGGCTGGGGCTGATCTACCCGGACACCAACAAACCGGGGTTGGACGCGCCGTGGCCCCGTGGGCTCCCCACTCAGATTCAAGGCGGGGGTGGTGACCCCGAGTTCCGCGAAGTCGGCCCCGAAGGCTCGGTCCTGGTCGGGCTCGAGGTCGGTGTCGGGCGGTTCTTCGACAATCCGGTAATCAAGTGCGTCCGCCCGGTGTTCCGCGGCGGCGATAAGGAAACCACGGGTGAGTGGCACGGACCGACCGATCAGACGGTGGTGAAAGAGTTCGTCAAGGTGGTCGCCAAGCCGGGCTACGCCGTGGGGGTGCTGACGGTCCGGACGGGACTCGGGGCGGACGGGCTTTCGATCACGTTCATGAAGGTCGTGGACGGCAAGCTCGATCCAAAAGACAGTTACGAAAGCGAATGGGTGGGCGGGAAAGGTGGCGGCGAAGGAAAAGTCGGGGACGGGACGCTGGCCATCGGGCTGATCGGAAAAGCCCGTGCCGACACCGTCAGCGGGTTCGGCTTGCTTCACCCCATTGCACCGAAGAAGTAAAGTGGCGTGCGGCTCGAACGGAAGCCGTGTGCCTTATTGTGGCACGGTCCCGTAATAGACCGCATGAGCCGCCCCGGACCGCGTCACAAGAATGGGTCGTTTGCCAACGGCTCGAGCTGACGCGGCCGGTACGAAGCGCAACGTTCCGGCAACGGATTCCACATACCATCCCAACTCGCGCACGCTGCGTGCGTGTGCGACAATTCGCGCCGATTCTCCTCAATTCCGACCCGGTGCGAGCGAACAACAGAATGAATTCGGGTGTCGGTTCGCGGCACGATCCCCGTTTAACGCCAGGGGAGGCATCCGATGGTTACGTTCTTTCGCGCGTCTGTTCGCGCTTTACTGCTGCTGGTCGCGCTCCTCGCCCCCGCGCGGCACGCTCTCGCGACCGAAACGACCGTGCCGACCACCGCGGCGCGGACCGACCCCACAGAGTCCGATGACGACTCCGACGGGTGGCTCATTGTCGCGGGGTTAGTCGGTGCGGTCGTACTCGTCGCCTGGATCGCGAGCCGCCTCGGCGAGGACCAGTAGCGCCGTGCGGCGCCCACATTTTCGGTTGACACATTTCGCGTGAGCACGACACTGACGGCACCCCTAACCGGAGGTGCCGTTCGTGTTCCGTACCGCTGCCGTGTTCCTCGCCGTCGCACTATTGGCCCCGTCGGGACGAGCCGCCGACGCCCCCAAGCCGAACATCGTGCTCATCGTCGCCGACGACCTCGGGTGCTTCGAGTTGGGGTGCTACGGCCAGACCAAGATCAAGACGCCCCACATCGACAAGCTGGCGCAAGGGGGCGCGAAGTTCACGCGGTTCTACTCGGGCAGCCCGGTGTGCGCGCCGTCGCGGTGCGTGCTCATGACCGGCAAGCACTCCGGCCACGCCACCGTCCGCAACAACGTCGAGGCGAAGCCGGAAGGGCAGTTCCCGATCCGCGCCGAGGACGTGACGGTCGCCGACGCGCTCAAGGCGCATGGGTACGCGACCGGCGCGATGGGCAAGTGGGGGCTCGGCATGTTCGACACCGCCGGCAGCCCGCTGAAGCACGGGTTCGACCTGTTCTTCGGGTACAACTGCCAGCGCCACGCCCACAGCCACTACCCGACCTACATCTACCGCAACGACAAGCGCGTCGAGCTGAAGGGGAACGACGGCAAGACCGGGAAGCAGTTCACACAGGACCTTTTCGAAGAAGAAGCGCTGGGGTTCATTGAAGCGAACAAGGCGAAACCGTTCTTCCTGTACCTACCGTTCACGGTGCCGCACGTCGCGGTACAGGTGCCCGAAGACTCGCTCAACGAGTACAAGGGGCAGCTGGGCGACGACCCCGCCTACGACGGGAAAAAGGGCTACCAACCGCACCCGGCCCCGCACGCCGGCTACGCCGCAATGGTCACCCGTATGGACCGCAGCGTCGGCCGCGTCGTCGAGAAGTTGAACGCGCTGGGACTGGAGAAGAACACGCTGGTGCTGTTCACCAGCGACAACGGCCCGACGCACAACGTCGGCGGGGCGGATTCGAGCTTCTTCAACTCTGCGGGCAAGCTGCGCGGGCTGAAGGGGAGCGTGTACGAAGGCGGCATCCGCGTGCCGTTCATCGCGTACCAGCCCGGCACAATTAAAGCAGGGACCGAGTCTGACGCGCCGCTCTACTTCCCCGATGTCCTCCCGACGCTGTGTGCGTTCGCCGGCACAAAGGCCCCGAGTGCGATCGACGGCATCAGCTTCTTGCCGCTGCTGAAGGGTGAGAAGCAGCCAACGCACGACTTCCTGTACTGGGAGTTCTCGGGGTACGGCGGCCAGCAGGCGGTCATTGAAGGCGAATGGAAAGCGGTCCGTCAGGCGCTCGGAATGGGTGGGGTGAAGACGGAACTTTACAACCTCGCCAAAGACCCGTCGGAGAAGGAAGACGTGGCGGCCAAGAATCCCGCGGTCCTCGCCCGGCTCGAAAAGCGGTTGAAGAACGAGCACACGCCGAACTCGAACTTCCCGCTACAAACGATCGACCCGAAAAAGTAGTTCGGTCCGGCGACCGGGTAACCGGTACTGGTGGAACGATACCGCCGGAGCCGCATCGCATCACACGGCAGGATGTCCCCTTCGGAACGGTTTTCGCTTCTCGACGCGGCAACGGCTCCATTTCCTAACCCCGGGCGAGTTCCATGCGGTCGTTCTTCGAGGAGTTCAAGAAGTTCATCCTGCGCGGGAACGTGGTCGATCTGGCGGTCGGCGTCGTGATCGGCACCGCGTTCGGCAAGATCGTCGATTCGCTGGTGCGCGACATCTTCATGCCGATCGTCGGGCTGCTCACCGGCGGGTTCGACGTGTCGGCGCAGTCGGTCACGCTTTACAAGGACGCCAAACTCGCCTGGGGCTCGTTCGCGCAGACGGTCATCACGTTCGTCATCGTCGGGTTCTGCATGTTCCTCGTCGTGAAGGGCATGAACGCACTACACAAGTACGTGCTCAAAGGCGACGAGGGAGCGCCGGTCGTCGAGCCCACCCCCACCGAAAAGCTGCTGACCGAGATCCGCGACCTCCTCAAACAGCAAGCGGCCCCGCCGCCACCGGCGCCGCCCGCGTAACGCGGTTGTAAGGAGCCTCTCAAGTTCACCTTCGCGGAGAGGAGGTCGCGGCTATCATTGCCGTCGGCCGCCCTACCACGCGAAGGAGAACCCGTATGCGCCCACTTCACGCCGCCGTCACACTGGCGGCACTTCTGCTCCCCGCGGCCCCCGGGCTCGCGGCCGACACCCCGGTGAAGAGCCGCATCGTCGGCGTCGACCTCTTCAAGAACGGGCTGGCGATCGTCAAGCGCGAGGCCACGCTCGGCAAAACCGGCACGTACACCATCGACGACGTGCCCCAACCGGTCTACGGCACCTTCTGGATCGACAGCACCACGAGCGTCGATGCAATGCTCCGCATGCGCGACACGGAGGTGCCGGTGTCCGAGGCGCCGCCGGCCCACCTGCAAGACGATCTCGCGGGCAAGAAGGTCACGGTGTTCTTCAAGGGGGAGAAGCGGGCGCCCGCGACTGGTACCGTGGTGAAGTTCAAACCGCCCAAGGGCGAGGAGGGCGCCGCGGGGCGGTTCCTCGTGCTCCAGACCGCGAAGGGGCGCGCCTACATCGAGCCGTCCGAGGTGTCGACGGTCGAGGCCGAAGAGGCCGGGGACACGGTGACCCGCCGGCGCCCGCAGCTCGTGCTCGCGCTGGGCGAAACGGACAAGCCGGAAACCAAGGTGACGATCCGGTACATCGCGCACGGCATCTCGTGGGCGCCGAGCTACCGCATCGACATCAGCGACCCGAAAACGCTGCTCCTGGAGCAGCACGCCGTGATCCGCAACGAGCTGGCCGATCTCACCGGCGCCGAGGTGCGGCTCATCTCCGGATACCCGAGCGTCGAGTACGCGCACGTCCGCTCGCCGCTGTCGCCGCGGACGAGTTGGGCCACCTTCTTCGGCGAGCTGGCGAGCTACCGGGGGCGCGAAATCAACGTACTGGGAAACTCCATCGTGGCGCAGCAGGCGGTCAGTCTCAACGGGCGCCCGGGCGACGGTTGGGGGGCGGTGCCGCTCGCCCTGGGCGCGACGCCAGCGGGCGAGGGCGTGGACCTGCACTACCAGTCGATCGGCAAGCGCACGCTGGCCGACGGCGACACACTCTCGCTGACCGTGGCGAAGGGCAAGAGCGGGTACGAGCGCATCGTGGAGTGGCTGGCACCGGACACGCGCGACGCCTTCGGCCACCCGCAGGACCGCGACGCGCAGGACGAGGTGTGGGACGCGCTGAAGTTCAAGAACCCGCTGTCGTTCCCGATGACCACCGGCCCCGCAGCGGTGACTGCCAACGGCCTCTTCAACGGCCAGCGGACCACGCACTGGGTCAACTCGGGCGAGGAGACGCTGCTGCGGGTGGAGAAGGCGCTGAGCGTGCGCACGCGGGCCGTCGAAAACGAACGGCTCGTGCGCGACGGCAGCGCCCGCGATCTCACCTGGGTGGGTGGCCGGCAGTACCGCAAGGTCGTCGTCGAGGGCGAACTTGTGGCGAGCAACAACCGCAAAGAGCAGATCAAGCTGCTGGTGCGGCGGCGCTTCTCGGGGGAACTGGTGTCCGCGGACGCCGACCCGAAGCAAACGCTTCGTGAGGAGGGCGTGTACTCGGTCAACAAGCGGCAAGAACTCGTGTGGGCGCTCGACCTCAAGGGCGGCGAGGAGAAGAAGCTGAAGTACGTCTATACGGTGCAGATCCCGCAATAACGTCGGAGGCAGCAAGCCCCAAAAAAGAAGTCGAAGAGGATTGGCCGCAAAAAAGCACAAAAGGAAGCAGAAGACGAAAGCAAAAGAGTGAGTTCAAAACACTTCTTTTGCTTTCGTCTTCTGCTTCCTTTTGTGCTTTTTTGCGGCCAATCCTCTTCTGCCTTTGCGGCCCGTTTACACCATGCCCCAGAGCCGGCGTAGGCCCCATTCGATGCCGAGCAGCGTCACGAACACCACCAGCCAGAACGGCAGGAACCCGCGCGACCGGTTCCGGTTCCAGTCCGGGTAGTACCGCGGCTTCTTCCCCAGGTCCGGCGGCGCTTCGACTTTCAGTTCCTTGAGGAACCCGGACAGCTCCTCGACCCGCAGCGCCCGCCCCCCGTTCGGCTCCGCCAGCCGCCGCATGAACTCCGGGTCCGCACTGACGCGCAGCATCTCGTCCGAGACATCGGGGACCGCGATGAACTTCGCGGTGCCGCGGTGCAACTTGTCGGTCCCGTCCGGGTTCTTCTCGACCTTGCCGTCGGGCGTCGTGACCGGGCTGGTCACGGACACGAAGTACTCGCCCGGCACGGGCGGGCGGAACAGCACCTTGCGGCCGTCCCGGTCGGCCAGCACCGTCAGCGGCGCGGCCCGCTTTTCGTCCTCGGGCTTCGGCTCCAACTGCCCCGGCGCGAGCGGCAGGATGCGCACCGCCAGCGGCGCGTTCGGGTCGTCGGTGCCGTCCGCCTTCTTCAGCCCCACGCGGACCGTCTGCTCGCCGGTCACCTTCATCTGCCGGAACTGGGGCCGCGCGTACGCCTGGCTCTCCTCTTCGTCCTGGTGTGCGAGCCACAGCACGCACTGCCGCCAGAACCGCTCGTGCAGGTCGATGCCGAGCCGCTCTTTCGGCAGCCCGAGGCCGCGCCAGAGGTACGTGTCGAACGCCCCGAACGCGAGCCACCGGCCCTTGCTCGCGTCGCCGCGCTGCGAGCCCACCAGGAGCGGCTCGTGGACCGCGGGGTCGAACTCGGTGCCGGCGCCGATCGCGCTCGGGTCGTTGGGCGTGACGAGGATCCTCCGCTCGCGGTCGAACGCGTCCTTGTCGAGCCGGGCGGTCCACGCGAACACGGTGTCAAGGCCGCCGGGCCGCGGGGTGATCCGGTTGTGCCCGTTGAGCAGTTCGCCGGTGCGGAAGTTGTTCATCCGGTTCCAGGCGTCCTTCGCCGGGACCACCTTCGACGCGGGCGTGCCGGGCGCCGGGGCGAACTTGAACATCTTGCTCAGCCCGTTCGGGTTCGGCACCGCGGGGAAGGACACGAGTGGGTCGCCCGTGGGGCTCAGCGCGTCCACCACCCGCCCGCCGGTCACCGGGAGCAGGTCGGTCGGGATGCCATCGAACGCGTACTCGCCGCCCAGGAACATCACGCCCAGCCCCTTCGTGGCGCTGAGCCGGGTCAGCTCGTCGAGGAAGTTCGGGGCGGCCCTCCTGAGGTGCCCGGCGTTCACGTTCCCGATGATGACCACGTCGTAGGCCTGCGCGTCGAGGCTCAAGAGCTTCCGCTCGCCGTCCGTGACGGTGGCGTCGGTCTGCCGGATCACCTCGTACACGTCGAACCGCTTCTCGTTCCGTAGCGCGTCGCGGATGAACGTCTCTTCCCACCGGAGCTGGTCCACGATGAGGACGCGAACGCCCTCCTTCTGAACGGTCAGGTACGTTTCGGAGTGGTTGTTCAGCGCCGACAGCTCGCCCGGGAGCGCCTCGAGCTTGTCGCCCCGCGGCGTGCCGACCTCGACCTTGATCTTGTACTCGCCCTTCGTCTCGGGCGCCTTGGTGGTCAGCTTCAGCTCGTTGCCCTTCTCGCGGTCGAGCGTGAACTCCTTGCTCTCCACCGGGCTGTCGTTGATAAACAGCCGCGCGGTGACCCGCGAGCCGACGAAGTTGTACGCGTTCACCTTGGCGGTGGCGGTGAACTCCGCCTTGATGAACGCCGGCGACGGGTTGCACTCCACCCCGGTCACCGCCACGTCCTTCGCGTCGGACGACGTGTCCTTGCCCACAACGGCCGTGTGGACCGGCACGCCGCGGCGGCCCCAGCGCCCGGCCTCCGCGTCGGGCGCGTACGCCTCGCCGTTGTTAGCCCCGTCGCCGACGACGACCAGCCCGCGGACCCGCTCGGCCTGCCACCGGTCGTAGGTGCGGTTCAGGAACGCGCCATAGTCGGACCGCTTCGCGTCGAACGCGGTGGTGGGGTCGTAACGGCCGGTCGCCTCGTTAAAATCCGCCGCACCGAACTTGTACAGCGCTACGCTGATGCCCTGTTCGGTGAGCAACTCGTCGAACAGCGGCTGGCACTTCTCCAGGGCCTTGCGGACCGCGTCGGCGCGCGACTGGCCGCCGAGTTCGTCCTTCACGGTCAGGCTCTCGGACACGTCGATGCCGAGGATCAGCGTGGACGGCTGTTTCGGGTTCTCGTTCACGCCGACGCTGGGCCGCACCGCGGTAATGAGCGCGACCAGCAGCGCCAGTACGCGCAGCGCGAGAATGAGGAAGACGCGCCGGCGGTTAGCCTGTGGGTGCCCGAGGTAGGTCCAGACGGTGAAGAGGACGAGCAGCACCGCGACGGCCGCGAGCGCCGGGAGCCCGAGCGGGTACGTCGACCACGGGTACGCGGGTCGCGACGAGAAGAAGTAGTCGCCCATGAAAACATGATACCGACGCGCGAGTGGGATGGGGAAGCAGGGTCACCCCCGCTTCCCGATGCGTGGGAACCGGAGCTGCTCCAGCGCGGCCGGTTCGAGCTTCGCTTTGCCCAGGTTCGCCGCGTTGCGGTTCAGCGCGTCCGCGACCGCGTGGCTGAGGTCCGGGAACCGGAGCAGCGCCCCGTTCACGGTGGTGCCCGCCCGGTCGAACCGGGGTCCGTCCGCCTTCGGGCCGCCGGGCGGGCCGAACTTCGGCACCGGCTCGGTCAGCACCTCCAGAAAGAGCTTGTTCGACAGTTCGGCGTCGTTCTTCAGGGCCAGCACCACCGCCAGCCCCAGCCGCCCGGCGACGCTGGCGGTCCGCGCCGCGGGCTCGCGCCACTCTTTGCCCCGCGCCTTCAGCCGCTCAAACCGGTCGTTGGCCTCCGGGAACCGCCGCTCCTTCGCGTACAGGAGCCCCAGCTCGACGGAGGCTTTGAGCATGTCCTCGACGTCCGTGCGGTCGCTGTTGAGCGTGGCCAGCAGTTCGCGTTCGCGCGTGGTGACGAGCTTCTCGACGGGCCGCACGTCCGGCAGCCCCGGCCCCGCCGGGAGCGGCGCCGGGGCCGGCGCGGAAGCTCCTGTTTCGGCGCGCGGCGGAACCAGGAGCGCCACGAGCCCCCCGCCGAACGCGGCCAGCGCGCCCGCGAGCCCGGCCCACAGCCGCCACCGGCCCCGCGCCCCCGCCGGAACCGCCGCACCCGACTGGCTCAACAGAAGAACCGCGTTCGAACTCGATGAGGCCGGCACGCTCCCGTGCTGCGTGAGCGCGAGCGTTGCCGTCCCGGTCGAGAGCCCGTCGCGCACTTTGACGAGATCGCGGACCACGTCGCGCGCCGACTGGTACCGGTCCGCCGGCTTCTTCGCCATCATCTTGTGGACCATGCCACACAGATCGGCCGGCAGGTCCGGGCGCAGGTCGGCGAGTTGCGGCGCCGGATCCTGGACGTGCTTCAGCGCCACCTCGAACGCGGACGCGCCCCGGAACGGCGGCTCGCCCGCCAGCAGGTGGAAGCACGTCACGCCGAAGGAGTAGATGTCGCTGCGGTGGTCCACCGGGTGCCCCTGCACCTGCTCGGGGGACATGTACAGCGGCGTCCCCAGGGTCACCCCGCTCTGCGTCAGGTGGGTGGGCTGCTCCTCGCCGGTGAAGAACCGGCTGAGCCCGAAGTCGGTGACCTTCACCTCCACCTTGCGCGTCACCAGGATGTTCTCGGGCTTGATGTCCCGGTGGACAATGCCCTGGTCGTGGGCCTTCTGGAGCGCCAGCGCCACCTGCCGCATGATGCTGAGCGTGACGGGCAGGTCCGGCGGCCCCTTGCGGGCCATGTAGTCGCGCAGGTTCCGCCCCTCGACGAACTCCAGCACCATGTACCGGAGCCCGTCGGCCTCGCCGATCTGGTGGATGTGGACGATGTTGGGGTGGTTCAGCTTGGCGACCGCCTGAGCCTCGGCCTGGAACCGGGCGAGGGCCGTCGGGTTCGCGTTCAGCTCGTTCTTCAGGAGCTTGAGCGCCACCTCGCGCTTGAGGGAGGTTTGCCGGGCGAGGTACACCTGCCCCATGCCCCCGGCCCCGATCTTGCGGAGCACGTGGAAGTCGCCGAGCGTGCGGCCGGTCAGGTCCGGTTGCGGCGGCGACGCGGGTTGCGGCTGGGTGTCCGGCATCGTCGGCTCCGCGGCGTTCCAGTGCGACCGCCACTTCGGTTGACAAACGTAACGAGGCGCCACACCGCGACCGACCCGGGGAAGCCGGCCCTGGCATATTACCCGCCGGCGCGCGAAAGAAAAATGAGGCCCCGTGCCCCGACCCGGCGACTCTCGGTTGAAGATTCCGGGGCTCAGGTGCAGTATAAAATACGAATCCCACCGCCCCGCTCCACGGAGTTCCGCCGTGCGATTTTCGCTCGCCGCCGCCCTGCCGCTGGCCCTGTTCTCACTCGCCGGCGCCCAACCGGCCGACCCCACGGCCGAAGAAAAAGCCGCGATCGACGCCATTGCGAAGGCCGGTGGCAAGGGCGAGATCGACCCGAAGCTCGCCCCAACCGCGCGCGTCGTGGCCAAGTTCGAGGCCGGCACCGACGCCGCGCTCGCGGCGCTGAAGAAGCGCCCGCAGGTCGGGGCCGTGGAGGTGTTCGACGCCACCCGCTGCACCGAGAAGGGGCTGGTCGTGCTCAAGGACCTGCCCGAGCTGCGGCGGCTGGCGCTCGGCAAATCCGACCTCACGCTCGCGCGGGTGAACGCGATCGCGAAGTGCAAGGAGCTTCGCGACCTGCGGTTGCCCGGTGCCGGGCTCAGCGACCCCGAACTCGCGCCCCTGAAGGCACTCACCCGACTCGAACAGCTCGACCTCTCGGAAAACGCGCAGGTGACCGACAAGGGCATGGCCACCGTGAAGACCTTGGAACGGCTCCGGGGGCTGTACCTTGCAAAAACCGGCCTCACCGACAAGGGGCTGGCGGAGCTGAAGGGGCTGGAAGGGCTGCGGAGCCTGTACGTGGGCGGCACGAAGGTGACCGCGGACGCGGCCGAGCAGTTCGCCGACGACATGCCCAACCTGCGGGTGGTCCGGCGGTAAAGGCCCTCGGGGAACGTTCGTGCGCCAGCCCTCACTCACCGGCGCGACCCGGCTCCGAACGGATATCGGTTGCCGGCTCACCCACCCGCCCCGCCTTTGCCCGGAAAGCTCGCGCTCCACCGCGTGCCGAGTGGCGGTGACGGCCGATCAGTCAGCAGAACCTCAAGCGCCCACTGGCCGTCGATGCGGCTCCCGGTGCGGCACGCGTTGAGCAAATCGGCGTGGGCACAGCCCGCGTCTTGCAGCGCGTCGGCAAGGATCGGGAGCGCGTCCACCCGATCCGTATCGCGAATGGAGCGCGCGATGTCTCGCGCGGTGTGGTTGTTGAACGCGAGCCAACGCTTCACGTCCCGCTTTGGGGGCGATCTCTTCTTTCTCGCGCGGCACGGAATCCAGTCGGTGTAGTCTTCTGAAACCTCGTTGCCAGCGATCGAGCGCGTGTAGACTTTAACCCAGGTCACGAACTCGGTGAACGAGTTGCTTCGCCGTTCCACTTGACGGCTGTCGAGTGAACACCAGTAGACAGGATACTCCAGCGGATCTGTCGTCGTCGGCTCGGCGGGGTCCCAGGCGAACGCCCCTTCCGAGCCGTCGGAATCGTCCTCTTCAGGCTTCCACACGAAGTTGGGTTTGTTCATGTTGTCGCCAAAGAAAACGAACCGGCGGAGCCGTTCTCGCTGAGCGGGCGGATAACGGTTGGCGCGGGAGTTCGTGTGCCTCCGCACCGCGTTTGTGGCCCGGAGGATCGTCGCGCAGCCCCACGCGTTTCGTTCCGGTGTGATTGGAAGAAGGCGCAGCATCCAGTCGAAACCGCCGAACGCCCCAAAACGCATCGCGAACGCGCGGTACGACGCCGGCAGCGGTACGCCAAGAGCGGCCTCGGTGGCGGCCAGTTCGGCTTCCGTGACGACGGGGCAAAGATCATCCAGTTTGTGGATGACACGAATCTGGCTGAACACCGCGTCCCACGGTTTCGCTTCGGCCACGGGCGAGCCCTCTGTGCGGCACGTCGTTGGGGCGGCTTTCCCTGGGACCGCGGCCGTCCCGGCCGCTCGTATCCCCACGCTGTTGCTCCACACTTCCCGTTGAAGCGACACCACACGCGAAGCAGCGGCCGGGACGGCCGCGGTCCCAGGGAAGAAACCAGTTACGCCGGGGCGCCGATCAGCTCCTTCAGCTTCGGCAGCCCGACGCGGGTGCAGTAGTCGCCGAACAGCTCGCCATTCGATCGCTCCGCCGCGAACGCCGCGAACACCTTGGACAGCTTCGGCACGATCTGCTCGATGGGCACGCCGTCCTGGATCTCGGTGTTCAGCCGGCGGCCGTAGCTGTCGCCGCCGATGTACAGCGTGTACTTCGTGCCGCCGCGGCCCACGATGCCGACCTCGCTCTGGTACGGCCGCGCGCACCCGTTCGGGCAGCCCGTCATCCGCACGCTGATCGGCTCCCCGGCCAGCCCGGCGTCCTTCAGCGCCACTTCAAGTTGATCGACCACACCGGGCAGCGCCCGCTCGCTCTCGGTGATCGCCAGCGGGCACGTCGGGATCGCCGGGCACGCCATGCTCCACCGCTGCACCTGCGACAGCGTTTCCGGACGCGGGATGCCGTACTCGCTCAGCATCGAATCGACGCCCGCGCGGTCGTCCATCGTCAGCCCGCACAGCATGATGTCCTGCTGCGCGGTCACCCGGATGTCCGGCTTGTACTTCGCAACGATGGCGCGGAGCCCGCTCCGGAGCCGCATCGCGCCCTCGTCCCGCACCCGGCCGTTCTCGACCGACAGCCCCAGGAAGTATTTCCCGCCCCCCATCCCCTGCCAGCCGTGGTGCAGGTCCAGCCCGGTGATCTCCACCGGCCGCGGGTCGCGGCGCGGCCCCTTGAAGTAGTCGCGGTAGAAGACCTCGCGGAACTTCTCCAGCCCCCAGTCCTTCATCACGTACTTGAGCCGCGCCCGCTTGCGGTTGCTGCGGTTGCCGTGGTCGCGGAACAGCTTGCACACGCCCTCCGCCGCCATCAGCACCTCGTCGAGCCCGATGAAGCCGACGGGCTGCGCCAGCAGCGGGTACGTGTCCGGGTTGCTGTTCGTCTGCCCCTGGCCGCCGCCGGCGAACAGGTTGTAACCGACCGGCTGGCCGCCCTCGCTGATCGCGAGGAACCCGAGGCACTGCGCCAGGAGGTCCGTGCAGTTGTCGTGCGGCAGGCTGAACGCCACCTTGAACTTCCGCGGCAGGTACGTCTTGCCGTAGAGCGGCTCGTCGATCTCCGGGTTGTCGGTGAACTTGGCGGGCTCGCCGTTCAGCCAGATCTCGTGGTACGACTGCTTGCCGGCCTTCGGCGCGAGGTGCTCGGCCACCGCGTCGCAGTCCCGCTGCATCTGCGCGCGGGTGGGGTCGGGCAGCGGGGCCGGGCACGACAGCACGTTGCGGTTCACGTCCCCGCACCCGCCGAGCGTGGTGACGAGGCTCGCGTTGATGCCGGCCATCGTCGCTTTCAGGTTGCCCTTCAGCACGCCGTGGAACTGGATGCTCTGGCGCGTGGTGAGCCGCAGCGCCCCGTTCGCGTACTGGTCCGCGATGTCGTCGAGCGCCAGCCACTGGTCGGCGGTCAGCTTCCCGCCCGGCATCTTCAGCCGGATCATGAACATGTACGCCTTGCCCACGCCGGCCTTCGCCCGCGCCTTGCGCGCGTCGCGGTCCTCCTGCTCGTAGCTCCCGTGGAACTTGATCAGGCTCTTGTTGGCGTCGCTCAGGTGGTCGATCGAGGCGTCGGCGATCTCTTCGGCCAGCGTACCGCGAAGGTACCGCCCTTCCGACTTGTGACCTTCGACGGGGGAGAGTTTCGGCGCGGTTTCGTCGGACATCTCAGAACCTTACAGGGTGTGCGCGGGCCTACGGCGAGCAAGAAGTTATTCGACCGGATGGCGGGCGGAACCGAACCAAACAAAGTGACTCGTGCGGTGCGGCGAACCCGGTTCATCCTGCCGAAAACAGCTCCCTATTCTGTTGTTCTACACCTTTACCGTGATTTCGGAAGGCCGAGTTTGCGGCAAACGCTCATCCGCGAAGTGATAGATACCAAGAGACCAAGGGCTCTCGTATCGAATCCGATCCGGTGGTTTCAAGTTGTAGGCAGCCCAGATGTGATCACTCGCAGAACCCAACAGGTTACACCCGCCTGCTGACGCAGGCGGTTCGACCGTGGCTCGTCGAACCGCCTGCGTCAGCAGGCGGGTGGCGCACAACCAACAGCTTGAAACGACTGGACTCCGGTTGAAGATCAACTGCTCGGCAGGGTGTCGGTTGCACCCGCCGACTCACTCCGGCGGGTGGCGCTCCCAATCACCGGTACTATTCGACGAAGCTTGGTATCACTTCTGGCTACCGTCCCGAAATTGCGGATCTCCAATTCACTTCCTGAAGGCAAAACGGAACTTTTGCTCCCGGCCCGTGAGAAGTTGCGTAATCCGTACCGCATGATCCTGCCGGAGCAGCCCGGACTGCGAACTCCAATCAAACCTGCCTGAATTACCAACTCGTCTTGCGCCGATGGGGGATGTGCAACACGATAGACCCTACATTCGGGGTTCGGGGACCATTCATCGTGACAACGCAGTCCGCTTCGTCGAAACCGTCGGGACCGCTGGCCCTCGGGTTCCTCGCCGTGCTCCAGGACCAGACCGGCTGGCTCGGCGGGTACTTGGTGACCAACGGCTGGGGCCGACCGCTCGAGTTCCGCCTCACCACCGCCGTGCAGCCGAACCGGGTCCAAACTGCCCTTTACGGCCCAACCTTGACGGAGTACCTGCATGCCGATGTGATCGGGAAGACGCTGGTGGAGAAGACGGGCACGAAGCCGGACCTCGTCGTGACGGACTCCCTCTCGGTACTCGCGCTGCGCTCGCGCATCGAGGTGCCGGTGGTGGCGGTCTGCCCGCCGGGCGCGGTGCCGCCGAACGCCGTGACGATGCCGCACACCCGCACGCCGGGCGGGCTGATCCTGCCGGCCCGCTTCGCGGGCGACCGCGAGGCGGTCGAAGAGCTGCTGGCCCGGGTGGACTCGGCGGTGGACCTGTCCGAGCCGTTCGCGCGGGTCCGTGAGGCGGTGGCCGAGGCCCGCAAGATGGGGGTGACGAACCGTGCTGCGGCCTGACGGCTTGGAAGGCGAAGAAGTGGTCCCGACGGCGCTGGCTCTGGGACAGGAGTTGTTCGCGGCGGCAGCCCCCCTCCCCCCCTTCCCGGAAACGCGAGGGGGAACCGAACCCGCTTCATTTCCGGTTCTGAGCCCTTCCCTCTCGGTGGAAGGAGACGAGTTCTTTTCGCTCGACGCGACGCCCGAACTCCCTCGCCCCGAAGTGCGTGAGCTGGCGGGCGAATTGCACGCGCCGCCGCCCGCGCTGGGGGAAGGGGCCGGGGAACGGGGCATCGGTCTCGTCGTCGAGACCTTCGGCCTCTCGAAACTCGATCACCCGCTCGAACCGAACGTCCGCGAGGCCAAGCTCCTGACGGACGCCCCGTGGGTGCGCGCGCTGGGGCGCCTCGAGCTGAGCGTCACCACCGAGGGGTGGAAGTTCCCCGCCCCGCCGGCGGGGTTCGATTCCGCCCCGCGCCCCGCCACAGAGCCGCGGGCGGGCCGGCAGTCGATCCCGCAGCCCGCCCTGCCCGACCAGCAGGAGCCGGCGAAGCCGCGCATCCGCCCCAAGCCCACCGCGGACACCGTCTTCTTCAAGGACCGGCTGTTGTACCTGCTCCAGCCGCCGCTCGACAGCCTCTTCGACGGCCGGCAGCTCGAGGTGCCGTTCGAGCCGTACCCGTACCAGCTCGAGGGCATCGCGTTCCTGATGCCGCGGCACCACGCGCTCATCGCCGACGAGATGGGGCTGGGCAAAACCGCCCAGGCCATCCTGTCGCTGCGGCTGCTGTTCCACTCGGGCGAGATCAAGCGCGGCCTCGTGGTGTGCCCGAAGCCGCTCATGCACAACTGGGCGCGCGAGCTCAAGATGTGGGCGCCCGACGTGCCGTTCGAGGCGTTCGAGGGCGACCCCGAGCAGCGCCGCAGCACGTGGCTCGTGTCGAACTGCCCGCTCAAGCTCATCAACTACGAGACGCTGACGCGCGACTGCGACCTCGCGGCCGACGCGCGCGTCCAGTTCGACGTGGTGGTGCTGGACGAGGCCCAGCGGATCAAGAACAAGGAGTCGAAGACCGCGCTGGTGGTGCGGGGGCTGAACCGCGGGCGGAGCTGGGCGCTCACCGGCACCCCCATCGAGAACCACCCCGACGACCTGGTGAACATCTTCAGCTTCGTCGCCCCCGGCCGCATCCCGGCCGAGACGCCGGCCAAGCGGATCCCGCAGTACACCTCGGACCTGATCCTGCGGCGCACCAAGGACGACGTGCTCACCGACATGCCGCCGAAGGTGATCCGCGACCTGGAGGTCGAGCTCACCCCGGCGCAGCGCGCCGCCTACGTGCGGGCCGAGAACGACGGCGTCATCCAGTTGAACGCGCTCGGCGACACGATCACCGTGCAGCACGTGTTCCAGCTCGTGATGCGGCTGAAGCAGATCTGCAACTTCGACCCGCTCACCGGCGAGAGCGCGAAGCTGGTGCAGCTCCTCTCCGACATGGAAGAGGTGGCGGAGAGCGGGCGGAAGGCGATCATCTTCTCGCAGTGGGTGGAGCCGCTGGAGGTGCTCGCGAAGGCGCTCGCGAAGTACGGGCCGCTCCAGTACCACGGCAAGATCCCGCAGCCCCAGCGGACCCCCATCCTCGACCGGTTCAAGTCCGACCCGAGCGCCCACGTGCTCCTGATGAGCTACGGGACCGGGAGCGTGGGGCTGAACCTGCAGTTCACGAACTACGTGTTCCTGTTCGACCGCTGGTGGAACCCGGCGATCGAGGACCAGGCCATCAACCGGGCGCACCGGCTGGGGCAGAAGCACCCGGTCACGGTCACCCGGTTCCTCAGCGGCGGCACCATCGAGGGCCGCATCGCGGACATCCTGGACGCCAAGCGCAAGGTGTTCAACGACCTCATCGCCCAGGCCGACAAGCCGGCCTCCCTGGGCCTGAGCGAGGACGACATCTTCGGGCTGTTCGACATCAAGGCCCGACCCAAGCGCGACAAGCACTGAGCGCCAGTCGCGCGCTTGGGCCGGGCGTTGCGTCCCGCTCATTCACGATCCGGCTGGTTGTGTCTGCTTTGTGGCACAGACGTTCCTGTCTGTGCGGCCTTTTCGCGCCGCACAGACAGGAACGTCTGTGCCACAAAGACACAGGCCAAAAACGGATACCCGTGACCGAACCGTAAACCCAGCGCAAGGTAAAGGCAGTTTTTGACAGGATCAACAGGATTAAACAGGATGAATACAGCCTTGTTTAGTCCTATCGACCCGACTAAACACACATGAATTTATCATGCAACCAACGATCATTCACAGCAAGCGCAATGAACGGGGCCAATGCACCTCTGCTTGATCCTGTTTAATCCTGTCGATCCTGTCAAAATTTGCCTCCGTCCCGATACCACCGCCGCGCCGGCCCGGGGCTACTTCTTCGCCTCGGCCTCGCGCAGGAACTTCGCCAGGTCGGCGAGCTTGTCGGTGTTGATGAAATCGACCCCGGCGGCGAGCAGCTCCTTCCAGGCCTCGGGCGTTTCCGGCGCGGCCCAGAACCGCACCTTCCGCCCCTGCTTGTGCGCCTTCGCGACCAGCTCGCGGAGCTTCGCCCGCTCGGCGTCCGGCATCGCGCCGGTACCGTCCCACTTGAACAGCGCCTTCCACGACTCGCTGACCCACGGCACCATGTGCGCCGGTGCGGTGCCGGCGAGGTCGGCCGGGCGCCCGTCGATCGCCGCGTACCGCACCTTCGGCGCGGCGATCGTCTTCACGTCCCGGTTCCCGCTGACCACCACCGTCACCGCCTTCGGTTCGGTCTTCCCGTCCGTCGTGACCGTCAGAATGTCCGAGTACTTCTCCAGCACCTTCTCCAGCGCCAGGGCGGTCTCCTTGGCGTCCGTCTTGATGTCGATCATCAGGTAAAACGGCGGGCCGTTCCGGTACACCGCGCCGCCCTGCGCCTTGATCCGCTCCCGGAGCGGGGCGAGGTAGAGCTTCTCGAGCGTGCGCTCGGGCTTAAGCGAAAGCGGCGTGTGCCCGACGAGCAGCTCGCCCTTCACGAGCCAGATGTCCGCCTCGACGCTACAGAACCCGTGGCCCAGCGCATCCAACAGCGGGCGCGCGTGCTCGTAGTCGTTGTGCGCGTGCGCCCGCGCGAGCGGGACCACGGGCGGGTCCGCTCGGACCGGGGAAACGGAAACGGGAGCGGTGAGCGCGAGGCACGCGAGACCGAGCAACATGGGGAACTCGCCGCGGAGGGGATCGGGAACGGGCGTCCGTAGAATCCTATTGCCCACCGCATCACGGGACCCGCCATGACCGCCGCGCGCCAGCCGAACCGCCTCGCGACCGAGACCAGCCTGTACCTGCGGCAGCACGCCAACAACCCGGTGGACTGGTACCCGTGGGGGCCGGAGGCGCTCGCCCGCGCGAGGGACCTCGACCGCCCCATCTTCCTGAGCGTCGGGTACAGCGCGTGCCACTGGTGCCACGTCATGGAGCACGAGAGCTTCGAGGACGAGGCCACCGCCGCGATCATGAACGAGCACTTCGTGTGCATCAAGGTGGACCGCGAGGAGCGCCCGGACCTGGACACCATCTACATGACCGCCCTCCAGGTGATGACCCGCGAGGGCGGCGGGTGGCCGCTGTCCGTGTTCCTGGCCCCGGACCTGAAGCCGTTCTTCGCGGGCACCTACTACCCGCCCGACGACCGGTACGCCGCCCAGGGCCGGCCCGGCTTCAAGAAGCTGCTCCTCGGCATCCACAACGCCTGGCAGACCCAGCGCGACCGCGTTCACGAGATCGGCACCAGCGTCGTCGGCGACCTCCAGCGCATGGGCGCCCTCGGCGACGCCGACGGCCCCGTGGCGCCGGAGCTGCTGGCCGGCGCGCTGGCCGCGCTGCGCCGCAGCTACGACCCGCGGTTCGGCGGGTTCGGGTCGCAGCCCAAGTTCCCGCACGCGCTCGAGCTGAAGCTCCTGCTGCGCCTCTCCGACCGGTTCAACGACCCGGTGGCCCTCGACATGGTGAAGCACACGCTCACCACGATGGCCCGCGGCGGCATTTATGACCAGCTCGGCGGCGGGTTCGCGCGCTACAGCGTGGACGCGAAGTGGCTGGTCCCGCACTTCGAGAAGATGCTCTACGACAACGCCCTGCTCGCTTCGGCGCTGGCCGAGGCGTACCAGCGGACGGGGGACCCGTTCTTCCAGCAGATCGGCCGTGAGACGCTCGACTACGTTGTGCGGGAAATGTGGGCGGAGGGCGGCGCCTTCTTCTCCACCCAGGACGCCGACAGCGAGGGCGAAGAGGGCAAGTTCTACGTCTGGTCGCTGGACGAGTTGCGCGCGGTGTTGGGGGCCGAGGACGCGGAGTTCGCGTGCAAGGTGTGGGGGGCCACCCGGGGCGGCAACTTCGAGGGGCGCAACATCCTGTTCCGCACCCTCTCCGACGCCGACGAGGGCAAAGCGCACGGCACGAGCGAGGAGGCGTTCCGGGCGCGGCTCCGGGCGGTCAAGGACACGCTCTACGCGGCGCGGGCGAAACGGGTGTGGCCCGGGCGCGACGAGAAGATCCTGACCGCGTGGAACGGCCTCATGATCGCCGCGTTCGCGCAGTTCGGGATGGCGACCGGCGGCGAGGACGCCGCGTGCGCGGCGGTCGCGGCCGATCACATCCTCCGGACCATGCGCACCGCGGACGGGCGACTGTACCGCACCGCCGGGGTGGGGCAGCCGCCGAAGCTGAGCGGCTACCTGGAAGATTACGCGTTCCTCGCGGACGCGCTCGTGACGCTGTACGAAGCAACGTTTGAGGTGAAGTGGCTCCGCGCCGCCCTCGAACTGGCGGAGGCGCTACTCAAGCACTTCGCGGACCCGAACGGCCCCGGCTTCTTCTTCACCGCGGACGACCACGAGGAGCTGATCGCCCGCACCAAGGACCTGCACGACGGCTCGACGCCGAGCGGCAACGCGGTGGCCGTAACGGTCCTGCTGCGTTTGGCCGCGCTGACCGGGCGGCGGGACCTCGCCGAACCGGCCGAGCGCACCCTCCGCGGGTACCGCGAGACGATGGCGGAGCACCCGGCCGCGAGCGGGCAGATGCTCATCGCGCTCGACTTCCACCTCGGCCCGGTTCAGCAGGTGGCGATCGTCGGCCCGGAGCACGACCAAGCAACGCGGCGCGCGATCGAAGCGGTCCGGGCGACATTCGGGCCGCGCCGGGTGGTCGCGTTCCACGACCCGGCGTCCGGGGCGCCGCCGGCAGAACTCGCGACGCTATTCGAAGGCAAGGAGGCGCTGGACGGTGCGGTCACGGTTTACGTCTGCGAGAACTTCGCGTGCCGCGCCCCACTGACCGGCGCCGAAGCGATAGAGTCGGGGTTCCGCGCGGCAAACCGAACCAAATAATTGTGCGCGAACCGAATTGCTACTTGCACCGGGCGCACAGGGCGGGTAGAGTCCAAGAAGAATGCGTGACGTGAGTCGGCCCGCTCCCACAGACACGCCAGCTCCCGCCACACATTTTTTGCTCTCCACCCCATCACCGGGGTGAGCACCTTATCATCTGCGTTTTGAGGTCGGTGATGCTCTCCTTCTCTCCCCCGAAATCCCGCCGCGTGCGGGGTTTCACGCTTATTGAATTGTTGGTCGTGATCGCGATTATTGCGATCCTGATCGGGCTCCTGCTGCCCGCCGTCCAGAAGGTGCGCGAGGCTGCCGCGCGCATGAAGTGCTCAAACAACCTGAAGCAACTCGGGCTGGCGATGCACGGCTACCACGACGTGGGACAGAAGTTCCCGCGGAACTACCGCCAGGTCGGCGGTAACGCCTGGGAGGCCACCAGCGCCAACGTCGAAATCCTCCCGTTCGTCGAACAGGACCCGCTGTTCAAGCTGTTCGAAGCGAACCGCACCAACTGGGGCTGGACCTACAACACCGGGATGAACACCAAGCTGTCGGTGTTCCTGTGCCCGTCGTCGCCGGCCGCGCCGGCCCGCGGCAGCAACCCGAGCGGCTGGGACGGCCCGGGCGGCAACTACGGCTGGTCCACCGGCAGCTCGGTCGAAACCGTGTGGGGCGGCTCCCGGTTCAACGGCATCGTCTCGTACCAGAACGACACCAAGATGGGGGACGTGACCGACGGCCTGTCGAACACGCTGCTGGCGTCCGAACTGCTGTCCGGCTCGAACGCCAGCGGCAACGCCGGCAAGTACCCGTACGACGTGTTCTACACGAACAACGGCCTGTTCAACTCGGTCGTGAACAAGAACTTCCCGACCCAGGCGGAAGTGGACGCGATCGGTCAGGCCGCCCGGACCTCGCCGAGCGGGATGCGGTCCAACAACGGCACCATGTGGGCGTGGTACTCGGCCGGTCAGTCCACGCTCAACACCGCGGTCCCGCCGAACTGGGCGTACCCGACGGCCGGCGGCGACTGCTGCCCGGGCGGCGCGCACGACTGGGGCTTCGGCCTGATCCCGCCGCGCAGCATGCACACCGGCGGCGTCAACGCGGTGCTCGGCGACGGCTCGGTGCGGTTCATCTCGAACAGCATTGCCCTGACCACCTTCCAACTGCTCGGCAACCGCTCGGACGGTCAGCCGGTGCCCAACTACTAAGGAAGGAGCGGCACGTGACGAAGTACTGGCGTACAGCGGCGTTCGCGCTCCTGGTGGGGGCACTCGCGGCCCCGGGCTGCGGCCCGCCCGGGCGGACGAAGGAAGAGACGATCGAGGTTAAAGAGAACTCCGGGCTGGAGCAGGCCAAGCAGGTTCTAAACAACTATGCGAAGGGCCAGGCGCTCGGCAGCGAAGTGACCTCGTTCGACAACATCGTGGCGCGGGTGCGTGAAACCGACGCGGCCCGGGCCGATGTCCTGCAAAAAGGCTTCGCGGACCTCCAGAAGCCGAAGGCCGACACCAAGGCCAAGGCGAAAGAGATCCTGAAGGCCCTTGAGCCGAAAATGACCGGCGGGAGCTGATCGCTCCAATCCGGTCAACGAGCGAGCCGCGTCTGCCACACAAGGGCAGGCACGGCTCGCTCGCGTTAGCGGCCAATATCATCTCGACACGGCAACGCCCCCAGCCGGCGCGGCACGCTCGGGCTACTGAAACGTGTTCTGGGACAGCGACAGCACACCGGTATATGCCCCGGCCGAACACCACGGCGTTTCACACAGGGCCACACGTTCCACAACGCCACCACGGCGCGGCCTCGTGCTGCGGAGTGAAGCCACCGACTGCGATCACGCTTGCATACGCCAGAGCAGAATTGCATTCGCCCGCGGCTGCGGTCAATCTGCGGATCGGCCCGGGGCGAGGAAAAGTGAGCCGGGGTGGGTGGTGCCGCCAAGAGAAGAGTCGGCCGGCCGGCGCGACTTGGTGAACGACCACCAGTCGTCCGGCAGAAGGCCCGT
Source organism: Gemmata obscuriglobus (assembly GCF_008065095.1). Taxonomy (NCBI): domain Bacteria; kingdom Pseudomonadati; phylum Planctomycetota; class Planctomycetia; order Gemmatales; family Gemmataceae; genus Gemmata; species Gemmata obscuriglobus. Next base: position 7,083,284 of record NZ_CP042911.1, read on the forward strand.
CAGGCGGCGGTACGCGGTGCCGAGCCAGTCCGGCAGCACGCGCGACAGGACCGACTGCCGCGTTTCGCCGACGTAAATCTGATCGTCGGCCTGCAACAGCACGTTGGTTCGCGGATCGCCATCGACCAGCACCGCGGCGACGTTCACCCGGAACACCTGCGGGCGCGCCGCCGCGGCCACGTTCGGCCGGATCACGTACACCTGGTTCAGCTTCGATCCGGGCGGCAGCCCGCCGACCCGCTTCAGGAAGTCGAGCACCGGCTCCGGCCCCTGGTACGGAACCACCCGTGCGCGACCGCGGATCGGGCCGTACACCACGACCCGCGCGCTGCGGGCGGCCGCGAGGGTAACGGTCACGCGCTCGGTCGGGCAGTCGGCGAGCGCGGCGAGGTCGGTGCGAATCTCGTCGAGGGTGCGCCCGTCGGCGCTCACGCTGCCGGGGCGCGGGAGCGGGAGCCGCCCGTCCACATCGACAACCGCGACCGCGTCCCAATCAGGGTGATCGGTGAACGTGACCGACACAACATCGGGGCACGCGACCCGGTATTCGGCAGAAGGCGCGGGGCGCTCGGCCGCGCCCTGCGGGTCCGGCGGCGCCGGGCAGGTGCGGCGCAGGAACCGCGTGTCCCCACAGCCCGCACAGGCGGCGAGCAGTGCGAGCGCGGCGGCCGCGTGAAGGCGGCCGCGCCGACCGAATGTCGCGGTGCGAAATTCCACACATCCGTTATCGGCAGCCCGACCCGTGCCGCTTGACGCAAACACGGCTCGCGTGCGCGCCTTGCAAACAGGGCTTCGACCGCAGGCGCGCCTCGCCCTACAAAATGCAGGGCGGGACGAGTCGGCGCCCGCGACGCGGTTCCGTGTGCGGCACCGGCAGTGCGGCTTCACAGCGCACAAGGAGAGACGACGTGAGTACCGGGGACGCTCTGTTTCGCGCGATCCGGAGCCCTCTGTAACAGAAGACTCGGATCACCGGCCGCACACATCGCGATACGGTCAGGAAACCAAGTAGTTTACAGCGGTCTGGAGCTGGGGCGGGTTCTGCCGCATGACGGGTTCGCGCTACGGCCCTGGCACCTCGGACCATTCCGATGGGCCGGAGTTGGTGGCAACGAACTTCTGCCACATCCGCCCGGTTCTGGTGTCCAGTAGTAGGCAGCTACTGTCCGCTCGGACCATTTGGTAGCGCCCGCCGGACAGCAAAGCATGCAGAAGGGCAGCAACAACGATACACGCCCCAAGTATTCCAGCCGCTCTTGCGCTCATCAAACCCTCTTTTGCCGAGCATCACGCTCACGACCCGAACGCAACACCCGCGGTCAACACGGACGGACATCCGGCGAGCGATGGGAAACGAGTCACGTGGCCGGGCCCAGTGCCGCGCCCGGTTCGACAAAAGAGGTCGCTGCGGGCGGGAACGCGCGGGCGAACAGGAGGCGGGTCAGGGCCTCTACCTCGGACAGTTCCCGCTCCGTGCCCTCGTCCCGCCGGCCACCCTCGATCGATCGCCACGCCTCGTACCGCACCCGCAGGTGGGTTAGGGCGTAGTGTAGGGCGCCGACGAGATGCCGAGGCCATGCTGGTGCGCTCGCCCACTCGTCGGTCACCGCGTGCAACAGACGGCGATACTCGCTGACCCAACTAGAGGGAAACCGGCCTGACTCGACAAGTGCCGGAGACGGGTCAGGCGGCCCGAAGACGTGCCGCGTTAGGGCATCGGCGGCACCTACACCTTGGGTCATCACTCTTTGAAGCCTCCGTCGCCGAACGTCTCGCTCCCCTGCCCGGTCAGGATCGCACCCGGCCTCCACTGGGTGTAGCGAGCCGCGTGAGACAAATCAGCATGCCCGGCGGCTCAAACGCGACTACGCCGGCTGCTTTTCGGGGTGCAGGTAAATGAAGCTCTTCCCGAGCCGCCCACCGTAGTTGCCCGCCGAGATCGTGAGCAGGTCGGGCACGTCCTTCGCCGCGGCGATCGCGGCCTGCGTCGCCTTCGCAATGGTCGGCAGGTCGGCTCCGTTAATGATGATCTCCTGCACACTCGCGACCCCTTCTGGCAGGCGCGACGCGACACCCTCTTTCCCGCGCAGGGTGGGGCAGTACTCGGCGTAAGTGCTGGCGATCGAGAACTTGTACTTGCTCCCGGCCTTGCTGCCGCTCGACGCGACCCCGCCCGGGAACGGCAGAATCACCCCCGGGACCTCGCTCGCGGCCGCCGCGGCCTTCGTTGCGGCGTCGAGCGCGGCGTCGGCGGTCGCACCGAAGAACCACAGGTTTCCGCCCATCAGCCCGTCGGCGAACCCGCAGCGCCGCTCGATCACGAACTCGCCGCTGAGGATCGGCACCACCCAGCACCGCCGCCCGTGCCGCTCCGCGGTGAACTGGTGCCCGTCGCCGAAGTACGCGACCTTGCGGCCCAGCGGAAACCACTTCGCGCCGGGCTTCGGCGGCTGCTGGCTCGCGAACCAACTTCCGTCCGCCGGCAATACGTTAAACGCGGCGGTGGTGGGGCAGGTCATCACGTTCTGTGCCACCCGCACGAGCACCGATCGCTCCAGTCGCGACTCACGGTCCTTATGGAAGCGGGGGACGTGGAACTGGACGATCGCCCCGGGCCGCCGGTCCGGCGTTTCGGACGCCTCGACGTAGCGATCGAGCCCCGCTTCGCAGTCGCAAAGAATGGTGCTGCTGGCGTTACCCGTCGCGGCACTTACGGCGTGATCGAGCCAGTACCGGTCGCGAGCCGTAACGAGGACGCTCGCGTAAATGCTCCGAAAGGCTTCGGCGTAAGTGTCGTCCACGGTCGCGGGCATGCGGCGGCTCCGGAAGTAGTTTCACTTATTGTGAACGATGATGGTGACGTGGGTCAACCAGGATGCAAAATCAAGCCGAAAGCCCAATTAGAAAGCACCAAGTGACCGCAGATGCACACAGTTAATGCACCCAATCCGGTATCGCTAGCAGCCGCGAAAAATATCGAGCACCGGATTTACTTGGAAATGAAGTAGTTGCGACATCCTCATGCAGCCGCAGTCAGTTTTGGCACGCGACTCGCATTAGAATAAATCGGCGAGAGCCAAAAACAACCGCACGGCTAACTGGTAGAGGGAGAGGCTGCCAGTTAGTCGTGCGGTTCTAGTTGTACAGCAGCCAGAACAGCATCGCGACCGCCATCCCGACCATCAGCACGTCTTCGACCAGCGTCACCGCGGACATCGGCAAGTTAAACACGGTTCCCAGGCAGGCACAGCGGATCTTGCGCCGCGCCGCGAGCGCCTTGACCACCCCCACCGTGCTGACACCCATCACCACAAGTGTCACGACATTCGTGGCGAGCGGGGCGAAGTGCCCGAGGTATGCAACGCCCAACCCTAACTCGATGAACGGGTAGACGTAACCGTAGCCGTACCATTTCGCAGCGACCACGTCGTAGCCGGCGTAGGCATCCGCAAACGCCCGCAGATTGAGCAGCTTGAAGAACGAGAACACCAGGAAGAAACCCGCCATGAACCGGCCCATCGCGCGCATCGGGTCGAATGTCCCCGCGGCCAGCTCCGTTACTCCAACCCCGACCAACAGGTAGGAGAGGATCAGCAGCAGCGGAAAGTACGATGTCGGCTTCTCGGGGGGCGGCGCCGGTTGGGCAGCGGTCACCTCACCGAGAACGTGATACCCCGCGGGTCGCAGAAGCGCGCCGAGTCGCTCCGCGGTGACACCGTCGCCCTCGACGGTCAGCACCGTTTGCGGGCCGGACGTGTCGGCGTCCCATTTACGAACGTCCGGGGCGGCATCCAGTAGCGGGCGCACCTTCGCCACGCACGCCCCGCAATGAAGATCGGTTGTGTATCGTTGAACGACCATCGGTGAACCTCCGAGTGGACAAATCCGTCCTATTTGATGCTACCGGCTGGCGACGGGGTTCCAAACTCGGGCGCCACAAAGATTTCGCGGCGCCTGTTGAAGTTGCTCCCTTGAATTCGTTCCCGAGTTCCGGCTCACCTTCACCGCCGCGTTGTGGCGCGGTTAAAATGCCCTCATGAAACTCTCAGCCGCTCTTGAGGCACTTTCCGTTGATCCGAGTGCCGAGACCGACCTGGCCCGAATCGCCCTTCTCATCGCGCGCGACGCTTACAGCGGCATGAACCCGCGCGCGTACCTACGCCGGATCGAACGGCTCGCAGAGCAGTTGCGCCCGCGCCTGAAAGGGTCGCTAGCGGCCCGCACCGCGGAACTGTCCACCTTCCTGTTCGAGGAGTGCGGGTTCGCGGGTAACACCGAGGACTACTACGACCCGCGGAACAGCTACCTCAACAAGGTGCTCGACCGCCAGGTGGGCTTGCCCATCGCGCTGTCGGTGCTGGCGATGGAAGTGGGCCGGCGCGCGGGGCTGGACGTGGTCGGCGTGGGGCTGCCCGGCCACTTCATCGTCAAAGCCGTGGAGGGCAACGAAGAGGTGCTGCTCGACCCGTTCAACGGCGGACAGTTCCTCGACATCGAAGGGTGCGAGGCGCTCGTGGGGGGCGTGACCGGACGGCCGTTCGAAGCGACCCCCGAGGCGCTGGCGGCGACGCCGCCGGGAGCGATCGTGGCGCGGATGCTTCAGAACCTGAAGACCGCGTACCTCGCGGAGCGAGATTACCGCCGCGGCGCCCGGGTCACCCGCCGGCTCACGCAACTGGTCCCCGCGGACGCGAGCCAGCAGCGCGACCTGGGGGTGCTGCTCGTGCAGGCGGAGCAGTTCGGCCGCGCGGTGGACCCGCTCCGGGCGTACCTCCGTGCCGAACCCGGGGCCGAGGACGCCGCGGACGTGCGGAAGTTCCTCTACCGCGCCCTGAACGAAGTCGCCCGGTGGAACTGATGCCTTCCGAACGGTTCCCGCCCCGCACCCGAACGGTGCGCCCGACGGTACGGTCAATCGAACTGCACACCGCCGGCCGCGCGCCGGCTGCGCTCCGCCGCTTCGCGGTACGCTTCCGGTGACGTGAAGACGCCCGGCCAGGGCCGCCCCGCCAGTTGACGGAACAGTCGGTTCGCGACCACGTGCTGGCCGGCCCGCGCGGCCATCTGGGCGTACACCGTCTTCGCGTACCGGCACGCCGGGTCCGCCTGGGTCCACGTCTGGAGCGGCTGCTCCATCTGCTGCCAGATCAGCGGGTTATCGAGCCGGCCGCGGTAAAGGGTCGTCAGGAGGCTCGCATCTACCTCGGACGCAAGGAGCCCGAATCCCCCCTCCCAGCGACCGAAGTCGTACGCGATCGACCGAACCGCGAAAAGGGCTTGACCGCCGTCGTTCCCGTCCGCCGTCAAGGTCCGGTACCGGGCGAACCACCGCACCGCCTCGTAGTTGTCGGGGTCCGCGGCCGCGGCCCGCACGAACCATCGCTCCGCGACGGACCGCGGCTCACGCAGCCCGGTGGCGACGGCGAGCATCCGGGTCGGTGCCTCGGGCCGCTCCGGCGCCAGCCGCCACGCCCGTTCCAGCAAGGCGCTCGCTTCCCGCAGCCGCGGCGCATCGGCGCGGCGCGGGCCAGCGGTTTCGGCCCACCCCGCGGTGATGAGCCCCGCCGCGGACACGACCAGCGCGCCGTATGCGTCGCCCCCGGCCGCCAGCGCGGCGCTCAACCGCTCGCCGTCCGCCGCCCGGCCCGCGGGGAGCGCGACAAGAAGCCGGTCGGCGGCGCGCAGCAACTCTTGTCGGGCGGTCGGGTCCGGGTCCGCCGCGGCGCTGGTGAACAGCGGCCACAGGTCCGCGAACTGCTCCGCGCTGCCGCCGGCCGTGCGGTCCGTCGCGCTCAGCGCCGCCGGGAGCCGCACCGCAACCGGGTAGCGACTCGCCGCGAGCCGCGCCGCGGCCTTCCGGAGTTTGTCGCCGTCCGCTGCGCCGAGGCCGGTTGCGGCACCGAACCGGGCGTGAAGGGTGGCAACGAGCGGGTCGTCACACCCGGCCGCGACAGCGCGTTCGAGCGCCTCCCAGGCGGCGTCCGCGACACCCCCGGACAGGAAGCCGGGCGCCTCGGCGTCGGCCACCGCGTTCAGCGCCGCGAGCGCCTCGGCGCGCCCCGGGCCGTCGGCCGGGTAAGCCGTGTTGAACGAGTCGCGGTACGTCCGCGCGAACCACCCCCGTCGGGCCGCGCGCGCGGCCGCCCGGCGTGCCGGTTCGCCGAGCTTCATGTAGCCCGGATAGGGCGCGGCACCGACGCCCACCGCGGCCCACTGGATCATCCCCCGGCTCCGTGCCGCCGCGGCCGCGTACTCGCTCGGCCCCGCGAACACGCCGGGCCGGGGACGGTCTTTGAGCGCGTCGAACAGCGGGACCGCGATCTCGTACCGCTCGGCGTCGGTCGCGAGCCGCGCGTACAAGGTGCGGGCGTGCCAGTCGGCGGGCCGCGCCGCGAGCCAGGCGTCGAAGAACGTTTGCACCTCCGCCCACCCGTCCGCCGTGGTGAGGAAGTTCGGGCGGTGCCGGCGAGCGACATCGAACGCGACGGCCGCCGCGGCCGGGACGCCCGCGTCCCAGGCGCCGCGCTCGCGGCACGACCGCGCCACAGCCAGAGCATCCGGAACGGCGCCGCCGCGGTCCGGGCCGACGGCGTCCACCAGCGCGGCCCAGGCGCGCGGGTTGTCGGGGTCCGCCTCAATGGCTCGGGCGAACCACCGCCGAGCCTCGTCGGCGCCCAGGCCGAGCCCGGCCGTGACCGCGATGAGTTCGGTCGGGGCGGCCGGGCACGCGGGCTCCAGTTCCCACGCCCGCTGGAACGCGGTGCGGGCACGTTCCAGTGCGGCCCGCGCCACCGGGCCGGTCCCCGCGCGCCCCGCCCGCGCCGCGTCAAACCCGTCGAGGGTGAGGCGGACGTGTTCGCGGGCACCCGCTGCGGCCAGGGCCGCCGTAGCGCGTTTGTAGTTCTCCTCTGGCGTTCCGCACACGGGGGCGTCGCGGCCGACCAATTCGCGAACCGCCGCGAGCAGCAGCGCTTCGGCAACCGGGCTCGGGTCACGTGCGGCCTCGGCGAACGCCACCCAGAACGTGTCGCGGGCCTGGCCGGCGGCCGCCACCCGTTCGGCCGGGGGCCGCTCCAGCAGGTCCGCACTGCGGTCCATCGCGTCGAGGTGCGCCTCTAAACGGTAGACCGCCGGGTACTTCGTCCGGCCGAGCGCCTCGGCGAACCGGAAGCCCGACTCGCCGGGCGTGTCCGTACCCGCCTCCACGTCCACGCGCCACTCGGCGAACGTTACGAACGGGTCCTTGCACCCGTCGATGACCGCCCGCCGGAGGGCCTCGCGGCAGTGGGCCACGAGCGCGTCCGGCGGGTGCGGGTGCGCCAGGAACAGGGCGTAGTCCTCGACGGCCCACAGCACGGTGTCGTGGATCCGGACCGGGCCGTCGAACGCGGCCTCGAACGCCGGCACGAGCGCGGCGCGGGCGGCGGCGTACTTCGCCGCACGGTGCGGCGGCAGGCTGTTCGGGTCGATGGGCGAGGGCAGGCGCAGGCGGTCCGGGACCGGCGCCCGGGCGACCGGCGCGGGGGACCGGAACAGGCCGAGGAAGTGGCCCACAAGGGCGAACGTGCCGAGGCCGCACACGACCACGACCGCGGCGTAGGTCCACGGCGGAAGGCGAGACGAAGCCATTAACGCTCCGGTCGGTCAATAGAGAGAGGTGATCACCCGCCCGGTAAGCGGCCCGTCCGCGCCCAGGTGCGGTAGAGCGCGAGGGCGGCCGGCGAGCGGAAGCCGCCGCCGCTGAAGTCGTCGCCCACGGCGTTCAGCTCCCGGACCGCCACCCCGTGCTGCCCGGCGAGGCACGCGGCGCGGGCGTGGCCGCCCCGCACCCAGAGCAGCTCGGGGCGCTCCCGCCGGACCACGGTGTACCCCGTGTCCAGCACCCGCCACACCAGCGGTTGGGAGTACTGCGGCCGCGCCTGCGCGGCGGCGGCGGCGTGGACCGGCTCGGGCACCGGCATGTTCGCGATCAGGTTCGACACCGCGGCGAGCGGCAGCAGCCCGCTCGCGTTGCGGGTGCGGACGCACTGCCACGCGAACCCGAGGTACTCTTCCTGCGACCCCTGCCACTTTGGGTGCAAGGACTCCATCTTGGTCGCGCACGCCTGGGCGTTGTCCGGGTCGGCCCGCATGGCCCGCTCGAACCACCGCTCCATTTCGTCGCGGGAGTGGCTGCGGCCCATGCACACGGTCAGCATGCTGGTGGCGGCGTGCGGCTGGTTCGGGTCCCGCTCGTGGGCGGCGGTCAGCGCCTCCTCGGCCTCGGCCAGGCGCTCGGAGAACTGCCGCCAGCCGTCGGGGGTGACGGTGTTGGCGTACCCGTAGCCCCGCGCGTCCCACGCGTACCGGATCAGGAAGGCGCCGCGCACCGCCAGCCGCGTCGCCTCGGGGGCGCCGCCCTTCTTGAGGCACGCGGCGATCTCCTCGTGGGCCTTCTGGCGGCTCCGACCCGCGCTCATCGACTGCCGCTCCCGCAGGGTGACGAGTTCGATGACGTTGTCCTGGTTGACCGGGTCCGGGTCGGCGCTGACTTTGGTCAGCAGTTCCCAGAACCGCTTGTCCCAGGTCGCGATCTCGTCCGCCGGCGCGCGGTGCTCGTGGAGTTGGGCGAGCAGGTTGTGAACCGCGTGGATCTTGCGCGCGTCGGCGTACCGGCTGTCCCACACCAACTGGGTCACGCGGCGGGCCTCGGCCAGCACCCGATCGGGGGGCACGGCGCCGGCGGCCCGCTGCGCTTGAAGGTGGAAGTACTGCACCAGCGGGTCGTCGCACCCGTCGGCGACGGCCGCGGCCAGCGCGGCGGCGCTCGGCGCGTCTTCAGGGCTGTGTGAGGCGAACGGGGAGCGGGTCGCCATTTCCTTCGCGCGCAGCCCGAGCGCGGTCCGGGCCTTCGCGGCCCACGGCGCGTCGGCCCGGCCGACGCGGCCGAAGGCCAGTTCGGTCGTGCCCCGGCACCACTCCAGGTGGGCGGTCCGGAGCGCCTTGGCGCGGGCCTCGTCCTGCGGGATCGCCGGCCCCTCTGCGGCGTACCGATCGAGTTCGGCCACCGCCGCCGCCGCAACCGGGTCGGCCGGGCGGAACGGGTCCGCGTCGTCGGCCGCGGGGGCGATCGCCGGCGCCTGGGGGGGTGGCGGCGGGGCCGGAGTGCCGACCGGCGGGGCCGGCTTCTGCGGCAGCGGCGCTACCACGACCGGCCCGACCGCCCCCGGATCCGGCTCCCGGTTCAGCGACCGCACCAGCACGAGCGCCCCGGCCGCCGCGGCCCCGAGGGCGGCGGTGCCGAGCCCGACGAAAAGCAGCGTGCGGAACGGGGAGCGGGCGGCCGGCGCGTCGGTGTCGTCGTCTTCATCCCGGTCGTCGGGCGCCGAGAAAATGTGCTCGCACCGCGGACACTCGATCGCTTCGGCGCCGGGCGGCTGGACGAGGCGGACATCGCACTCGGGGCACCGGATCTTGCGTGTCGGCATGGGCGTCTGGGGGTGGAACAGTCGGACCGGCCGTCGGAGGAGTTATCGTGCCGGTCGGTCCAGCCGGCGTCAAGTGAAATCGGCGAACGGTCACCTGCGCGCCCGTCGGAGCGGGCCTTTCGTCACGGCCTGCGGCCCCGCGGGTTCAGCCGCACGGGCAACGAGAACGGGCCGGGTCGGCAGCGCCAACCCGGCCCTCATTTACTCCCGCCGGTTACGCCTGTTGTGGCTTCTGCCTTTGTGGCACAGACATTCCTGTCTGTGCGGCTCTTAGACCCAGCACAGACAGGAATGTCTGTGCCACAAATTAGGCACAATTGGTCAACGTCATTCGTTCGCAAGCACGACCGCGAACGTGCGGCCTACTTCGTGAACCGGTAGATCCCCTTACCGGTGTTCGTGACGGTCAGGAAGTAGATCTCGCCGTTCTCGTCCTCGCCGAACGACACCACCGGCCGCTGCGGGTCCTTGATCGGGCGGTTCGCGGTCACCCGCTTCGCCCCCTCGTCGTACTTGAGCGCCCACAGCCGCGACGTGACGTAGTCCGCGTACAGGTAGTGGCCGTCGAGTTCCGGGAGCGCCTTGCCGCGGTACACCCCGCCGCCGGTGATCGACTTGCCCACGTCGTGGTGGTACTCCCAGATCGGGTCGATCATCCCCTTGTTCTCGCGCACGCCCTTCGGCCCGAACGGGTGGAACGACTCGCGCAGGTTCCAGCCGTAGTTCCCGCCCCTCTCGATGATGTTGATCTCTTCGTACAGGTTCTGGCCCACCTCGCCGGCCCACAGCCGGCCGGTCTTGCGGTCGAAGCTCATGCGCCAGATGTTGCGGACCCCGTACGCCCAGATCTCGGGCCGCGTGTCGTTCTTCCCGACGAACGGGTTGTCCTTCGGCACCGCGTAGTTCTTGCCGTCGGCCTTCTGGTCCACGTCGAGCCGCAGGATCTTGCCGTAGAGCGTGTTCAGGTTCTGGCCGTTCTCCTGCGGGTCGCCGCCCATCCCGCCGTCGCCGTGGATCACGTACAGGAACCCGTCCGGGCCGAAGCAGATGGTGCCGCCGTCGTGGTTCCAGAACAGCTTGTTCTCGTAACGGATGATCTGCTCTTCGGACGCCGGGTCGAGCTTGGTCGGGTCGGTCTTGCTGAGCCGGAACCGCGACACCACGTTGACCTTGTTCTCCTTCTTCGGCGTGTAGAAGATGAAGATCTCGCCCTTCTCCTTGAACTTCGGGTGGAACGCGAGGCCCAGCAGCCCTTCCTCGTTCGTGTTGTCGTTGTACTTCACGCGGTCCCGGATATCGAGCACCACCTTGGTCTCGGTGGCCTTCTGGTCGTTGGCGAACGTGTACACGACGCCCTGTTGTGTGGCGACGAACACGCGGTTGGAGCCGTCCCCAGCGTGCGTGAGCACGAGGGGGCGCAGGGGCACCACCTTGCCCGTAGCGCCCTCTGCGTCCCACCCCTCCCACTTGAGGTCCGGGAACGCGACCTCGGTCTTCAGCGGGAGCGGGCTGAAATCGACCTCGGCGCCCGGCACCTGGGCCGCAACCGAGCTCACCGTGCCCGCGGTCGCGTCCGCCACCAGGACGTTCGCCCCGCTCGCGTCGAGGCACAGATCATTGGCGGACTTGAGCCCCCCGACGACCGGCACCGGCTTCTCGCCGGGCCGCGGGATCACGAACAGCTTGCCCGACGCCCCGCCGGACACGAACAGCCGGCCGTAGTAGTCCCAGGCGAGACCGTTCGCGCCGTCGATGCCCTCGGCGACCAGGTCGCTGGTGCGGTCGGCGAGTTTGACGCGGTAGACCTTGCCCGTGCCGGCGTCGGTGAAGAGCACGTGCGACGCGCCGTCCATTGCCACGCCGCCGGGCGTGTGCAGGCCCTTCAGTTTGGTGCCGTCCACGAGGACATCGACCGTGCCCGGCCCCCGCCCCCCTTGGCCCGGCCCCTTCGGCGCCGCGGGCGGGGCAATGCGGTACAGCGCGCCGCCAGTCCCCTTGTCGCCGGCGTCGGTCACGAACACCGTGCCGCTCTCGGGGTCCGCGACCACATCGGCGAGCGCCTTCGCCGCGGCCGGGAACTTGTCCGCGGGCACATACACCTCGGCCTTCGGGTCCTTCCCGAAGACGTTGATGCGGAGCAGCCCGGCCTTATCGACGACGTAGAGCCAGTTGCGGAACAGCGCGAGCCCCTTCGGGTCGTTGAGCCCGGTCACGAAGGGGGTCGCTTTGCCGTCTTTGATAACGGCAACGGAGCCGTCGCCGTCCTTGCCGGTTTCACCGGCGAGCGACACGAACACGCGCCCGTCCTGGGCCGCCGCAACGGACTGCGGGTTGGTTAAGCCACTGGCGAGCGGCTTGGGCGGCTCCGCCGCCCGGGCGCCGGCCGGGGCTCCCAGGAGAAGCAACAAAGAGAGGTACCGCGTCATGGCGTCAATGATCCTCACGCGTGCGGAAGGTGCCGGGATAGTCTGCCGCACCGCCCCGCGAAGGACAAGGGGGGAGGCAGTGGGATGCACGGGGGTATGATCGGAGCGACGTACCGAACCGGCGGTCCATCCGTGACGCCGATCACAGCCGAAACTTACTGAAATTTAATTAATCAAACGAAATTATTAAATATATTGACCGTATTCCTCCGTATCCGCGTTGTTTTAGAATGCATGGCGGAATGAAGCACGCTCGGGGACGCTGCCAGCCGGGGCGAGGGCAATGTGGCACCCAATCGCGATGGGCGGGCGAAGACAGTTTTTGACAGGATCGACAGGATGAACAGGATGAAGACAGACCGATTTTAAATCCTGTTTATCCTGTCGATCCTGTCAAAAACTGTCTCCATACACGAGGCTCGCGTGGGCCGAAACGAAGTCACGACCAGCCGCCCATTCCGCCACCGTTTCTTAAGACTAACTGGTCATCATTTCCTGGCTCCGAGAGTTTGCGCTGGCGCCTGTTCACCCTGCTGGCGGGTACAGAGCGTGGTGGGCAGCGATTCGAGAACATTGGGAGCGGCTCTGCGGAGCCGGCGCGGCGTCCGAATCCCACGAGCGAACACAACCGCCCCCGACGCATGTGGCGGCGTCAGCGTCTCTCTCTTTCTGTCACGCGCGCCCCGAGTGGCTTCAGCGCCTTCACGCGGTCGGCGTTGAGCGGTACGAAGTCCGACCACTTCGCGGGCACATCCCCATCCAGGAAAATCGCCTCGACCGGGCACTCGGGGGCACACGCCCCGCAATCGATGCAGTCGTCCGGGTCGATGTAGAGCTGGCGCTCGTCGCCGTAAAAGCACTCCATCGGGCACACCACCACGCAGTCCGTGTACCTGCACCCCACGCACGGGGCCGTCACCACGTGAGCCATCGTCGCACCTCGAAAACGGTTGCCGGGACCGCGCGACGCAATTGCAGCCCGCGTGCCGCACGAAAAGTGCTTGAAAAGCCCTGTTCCGGAACGGAACGACCGACCGGATTTGGTCGGGTGACGAAATGCGGTCGGACGGCGGAAGGAAATCCGGTCGCGAGTGCCGCGGTGCCATCAGTCGGATGTGGGACTGTACGCCGGCCCGCCCGTACCGGACGTACACGGACCCCAGCCGCTTCGAGCCGCTGCGGTACTGATCGACCGCAGCGCGGAGGCGCGCCGAGGTCGCACCCGCCGTCGGGTGTCGCGCATCGGGCTGACGACGACCACGGTGAGTTCGGGTACTGGCTTTGCTCGTGGCGCAGGCCCTTCGGTCTGGGCCACGAGCAAAGCACCCGCGAGGCTGGTGCGGTCCCTCCCACCTCGCCTCTGCTGTAACGGGGGTTACAGCACGGCACCGGTAGCACCTGATGGGGCGCGGACTGGACATTCGCTGCCGTCCGACTGGTGAATCGCTACCGGTTCGCTGGGTGGTCGCTACCCGCGAATCACGCCCTCAAAACCCGCAGGAGCCTCCCGAATGAACGAGCACCGGTTCCAGTGGCATCCGAATCAAACGACGCAATATGCGAACACAGAGCCACTTGCAACGAACACGGCCCACACGTGCGGTTTCTCCCCGCGAATAAACGCGGGCGCCAAACACCCAACCGGGTGTCGCTCAAACTTCCAAAAGTGCCGCGAAAGGGGAAATGCCGTGGGGCAATACCGGGTGTGCCGACCGTTCGGCGTGGTCGCGATCCAGCGAGCGGGGTGGGACGTTCCCGCGCCGACGCTACTGCCAGTCGGCGTCGCGTGTGATGCCGTGTTTGCGCATCTTGCCGTAGAGTGTGGTGGGCTTCAGCCCGAGACGGTGAGCCGCCCCGCCGGGGCCGTACACGCGACCGCCGGCCGCCCGCAGGGCCGCCACGATGCGCGCCTTTTCCTGCTCGGCCCAGGTGCGCGCCGTTTCGACCGGAGGCGCCCCGAGCCACGCGGGATCGACAACCAGTTCGTCCCCTTCGCTCACGATCACCGCGCGTTCGATGACGTTCTGAAGCTCGCGCGCGTTCCCGGGCCAGTCGTACGCGGCCAGCGTGCGCAGCGTCGAAGCGGAGACGGTGTTCGCCGGCTTGTTGTGCCGGGTCGCGAAATGTTGGAGGAAGTGCGCGGCGAGGGCCGGTATGTCGTCCCGGCGGTCGCGGAGCGCGGGGAGTTGGATCGGGAACACGTTCAGCCGGTAGAACAGGTCGGCGCGAAAGGTGCGTTCGCGAACACCGGCGGTGAGGTCGCAGTTGGTGGCCGCGATCAGGCGCACGTCCACCGGAACCGGCTTGCACCCGCCGAGCAACTGAACCACCCGCTCCTGAAGGGTACGAAGCAGCGCGACCTGCGCGTCGGCCGTCAGTTCGCCGACTTCGTCCAGGAAGAGCGTGCCGCCGTTCGCCTGCTCGAACCGGCCGGCGTGCCGGCGCGCGGCACCGGTGAAGGCGCCGGCCTCGAAGCCGAACAGTTCGGCGACCACCAGCGATTGCGGCAGCGCGCCGCAGTTGACTGGTACGAACGCCTCTCGCGCCCGCGGGCTCTGCGCGTGCAGCGACCGGGCGACGAGTTCCTTGCCGGTCCCGGTTTCGCCCAGGATGAGGACGGTCGCGTCGGTTCCGGCCACCTGCTGGATGGCCTTGCGCACGCCCGGAAGGGCGCCGATGAGGGGTGTCATGACGGCCCAACGTATGCGAACCGCGGGACCGGTTCGCCGCTCACGGTGACGGTTTCGAGGAACATCGCGAGCGGGCGCACCCACAGCCCGGTGTCGTTGTACAGCGGCCGGTACACCACCAGCGGCTCCTCCGTCTCGCTGTGCCGGGCGACGCCGACCACCTCGTACTCGCCGCCCTTGTAGTGACGGTACCGTCCCGGTCGCGGTTCGTGACTCGACATTGTGTCTTTCCCTGGGACCGCTGCGGTCCCGACGCCTGCTCCACGCGGAGGTGCGCTGCGATGAGCCGATCACCCGCGGGTGCCCGAACCGACCGTGATCCCGCGGGGCGAGCAACTCAGTTCTTCGGCTTCACGGTGTGTGGCGCCGGGGCCACGGGCAGCGCCGGCTTCTTCGGCTCTTCGGGCTTTTTCGCGGGCTGTTCGACCTTCTTCGTCTCGTCCGGCTTCTTGACGGGGGTCTCGGTCTTCTTCGTCTCGTCCGGCTTCTTGGCAGTCGGTTCGGGCGACTTCTTCGGTGCGGCGGTGGCGGCCTTCAGGTTCTTGCGCACCGCTTCGATGGTCTCGTGCAGGAGGAACGCTTTGCGGTCCGCGCTCGCTTCTTTGTCCGCCGCCTCCAGCCCGGCGTCGATGAGCTTTTGCGCCTCGGGGCGGTGGCCGATCAGCGGGCGGACGGTCGCCAGCGCGCCCTGGTACACGCGGTACGTGCCGACGAAGTCCTTGCTCTCGTTGTACAGGTCCGCGCCCCGGTTGTGCACGTCCCGGAGCGTGTCGATCACGAGCCGGTCGAAGGCGGTCGCGTCGGGCAGCTTCGGCTCGTCCGCGGTGCCGCGCAGCCCCAGCAGCGCCACGAGGGCGAGTGCCGCGAGTCCTCGGGTGGTCATGTGGTGTACCTCAGTTTCGTCTTCCGTGTCGAAGTTCCGTGCCATCATGACGCGCCGGGGTCGGGGTTGCAACGCGACTCGGGTTCCGCGTACCATCGGTGCGAGTGCCCCCACACACCGTCCCGCACGGAAGCGGACCCGTGGCCGACAAACTGACACAACAAGTCCTCGACGCCCTGACCCGCGCCGCGGCCGAACCGACCGGCCTCCCGCTCTACGCGGGCAAGGCCGACCTGGGCCTGTTCCCGAACGTCGCGGGCGCGAAGCCGGCCGCGCAGAAGTGCCTCGCCGAAGACCTCGTGCGGGTGGTCGGGGCGGACCCGAAGAGCAAAACGCCCCGCGACCTCTACGGCCTCACCGACAAGGGGTGGGAGTACCTGCTGGCGGCGGTGAACCCGAAGCAGGTGCTGGAGGACTTCGTGCGCGTGCTCGAGGCGCGCCAGGGCGAGGTCACCGATCTGCTCGCCACGGCCCGCCGCATGGCCGACAGCCTCCAGGGGCTCCGGGACGCCGTGTCGCGCGTGCTGCCGGCGGTCACGGCGGTGCGGGTGCGCGAAGCGCTCCCCTCGGTCGCCGCCCCGAGGGTCGAAGAGCCGGTGAGCGAGTTCGTGCCTTCGACACACGCTGGGGTTCCGGAGGCGCCGGCCCTGAGCCCGTTCCTGCTCCGGGGCGGGGTCGAGGAGGGACTGCTCCCCGCGCCCGCACTCGCGCCGGCGGTGCTCGCGCACCTCGCCGAGCACACCGGCCCCACGGACTGCCCCCTGCCGGAACTGTTCCGCGCCCTCGCGCAGACCGCCGCGCTCACCATCGGCGAGTTCCACGACTGCCTGCGGGAGCTGCACTCCGAGGGACGGGTCTCCCTGCCGCAGTGGACCGGCCCGCTGTACGCCCTGCCGGAGCCGCAGTACGCCTTGCTCATCGGCCACGGCATCGCGTACTACGCCTCGCTCCGCGAAGCCGGGGTCCGGGAGATCACCGGCTCGGCCCTGTACGGTTCCTGACCCCTGCCCCTCGCCTGGTCGCCGACGCTCGAACAAGGAGGTTCATCTGATGACCGCTACCGCCATCGCGCCCGAGCCGATCGCCTTGACCGGGCGCACCCGCGACGTGCTCAAGCGGGCCGGGAACCCGTTCCGCAACTACTTCGCCCGCAACCCCGACGACGAGGTGTGCGCGCGGTACCACGTGCCGGAGCTGTTCGCCGCCGAGCGCGACCTGCTCCACGCCATCATCGACCTGTACCGGTACGACCCGCAGACCCACAGCGAGGTGGTGCCCATCCTGGGGAACAAGGGCGCCGGCAAGACGCACCTGCTGCACAGCATCAAGCACGGCACCAGCGGGCAGTGGCAGTTACTGGTCACCCCCGGCGTGTACCAGCGCGACTCGGACTTCCTCGAGTACCTGCTGTTCCAGATCATCGACACGCTGCTCGGGGGCGGGAAGCAGAAGGGCGTCCGCCCGCTCGAGTACATCAGCGACCAGCTCGTGCGGCGGCAGCTCGGCGTCGCGCTGCGCGAGCTGAGCGACGAGGAGAAGGTGGAGCTGTTCCCGCCGCCGGGGCTGGGCCGCTGGGCGCGGCGCCTGGGGATGGGCACGCAGCAGGCCCGCGAGCGGGCCGAATGGCTCGCCGAGAACCTGAGCGGGTACTCCAACTTCGCCCGGGTGCCCACGCCGGTGCTCCAGGCCCTCAGCGAGGCCGGGCTGACCGCGCAAAAGGCGTTCGACCTCGTGAGCGCCTACGTCCAGAAGAACGAGGCGCACAACACCGCCGGGCTGATGCGCCGGCACATCTTCCAGGGGTTCGCGAAGGCCGCCCTGCTCCGCGACGAGAGCGACCTCGCCAGCTTCCTCACGTTCGGGTTCGCGGAACTCGAGTTCCACGTCCGCCCGACGCGCCAGGACCTCGTGCTCGCGCTGTTCAAGGTGCTGACGGAGGTGTTCCGCAGTCTGAAGACGCCGGTCGTGGTCGCGTTCGACCAGCTCGAGGACCTGCTGCTCGCCCGCCGCACCGACGACGCCCACAAGACCGCCGAGGCGTTCTTCGCCGGCATCGTGCAGGTGATGCACCAGATCGACGGCCTGTGCTTCCTGATCTTCGCCGAGCGCGGGCTGTGGAACCGGTTCGTGCCCTCGCTGGACGGGTACATTCAGGACCGGCTCAACAACCCGGTCCACGTGCCGAAGCACGGCACCGTGAAGGCCATCCGCCTCGAAGCGCCGCCGAGCGACCTCGTCCGCCGGGTGGTCGAGGCGCGCCTCCGGCCGTGCCTCGCCGAGCTGCCGAACGGCGAACCGGTGCCCGAGATCTTCCCGTTCGCCGACGAGCAGATACTCCGCATCGCGCGCACCGAACCGACCCTGCGCGACATGCTCCAGCAGTTCCGCCACCTGTTCGACCACGTCGTGTACGGCCCGGACGACCTGACCGCCGAGCGCCGCCCCGCCCCCGCGCCGGTCGAGGCGCCGGCGCCGGCCCCCGCCGCCCGCCCGGCCCCGTCCGGGTTCGTGGAGTTGCCGGCGGCGCGGTTCGACGTGTCAGCCGAACTCGCGCCCGCGCCGGCCCTGGTGGCCCCGACCGAGCCGACGCTCGACGACTGGCCGGTGCCGGTGGACCACGCGAGCCGGCTCGCGGCGCTGCTCGGGCACGATGAGGGCGAAGCCCCCGAGAAGGTCGAGTTCACCTTCAAGCAGGTGGACGTGATCGAGGCGCCGGCCACCGCCCCGTTGATGCTAGCCCCGGCGCCGGTGGACGTGCCCCTCGCAGTTGCGGTTGAGGAGCAGGAGCGCGTCGAGGAGCAAGCGCGAGCGGGAGAAGTCAGCGTCCCGAACGCCCCAACGGCCGAGCCGGTGAGCGAACCCGTAGCGGTGTTCACCCACGAGCCCGTGAGCGAATCCCCGCCGGCGCCAGAGTTGATCGAGAGTGCGCCCAGCCCGCTCGAAGCAATTGCCGCCCCGGAGGTGCCGGCCGCCCAGAGCTTTCCGGCGGAAGTACCGGCAGACGTACCGGCCCCCGCTGTGGTGAAGCTGACCGCCGCCGCGCTCGTCGAGCTGTGGGAGCAGGAGCAGCGGGCCGCGCGGCGGAAGCTCGAGCCGGAAGGGGCTCTCACGGGCGCCACGCGCGAGCTTCAGGCCGGCCTGGGCGCGTTCCTGAGCACCTGCCACGAGCACGGCGTGAAGGTCGGGCCGTGGCGCTTGCAGCACGTCGTCGACGAGTGGTCGTACGGCGAGCACCCGACCTACGGCGTGGTCACGATCGCGCACTGGGCCTGCAAGGACGGGCAGCCCTGGCGCATGGGGCTGGGGCTGTTCCTGGCCCGCGGCGCCGGAAAGCCGAAGGACCTTGAGGTGAAGCTCGGCGTGCTCGAGACCGAGCCCGCGATGGTGGACCTGTTGGTGCTGCTGCGACCGGAAGACGACATCGCGACCACGGGCAAGAGCAAGACGCTGCTGAACGACGCAGAGCGGCGCGGCAAGCACACGCGGCTGGAGCCGGTGTCGCTGGACGGGTTCGCGCAGATGTACGCGTTCCCGCGGTGGCTCGCGGTGGTACGCGAGTCGCTGCCCGAGGGCGCCCCGCTGCCGAACCTCGCGGACGTGATCCAGGAAAAGTGCGAGAAACTGCTCGAGCAGGTGTGCATGCCGGTTCAGGGCTGATTCGCCGGCGCCCGCGTGCCAAGGTGGCACGCGGGCGTGCTCGCTTTTCGTCCCGGTTTCGCTAACTCATCATCGGAATCGCCCGTCCCCCGCACGGCCCCGATGACTTACGACGAAGCCCTGGCCTTCTGGTACGGACGCATCAACTACGAGGTGCGGTCCGCCGGGCCGCTGGACCTCAAGTTGGAGCGGATGCGCGCGCTCCTGCGGCGTCTCGGCGACCCGCAGGACCGGCTGCGCCTCGTTCACGTCACCGGGACAAAGGGCAAGGGCTCCACGTGCGCGATGCTCGAGTCGGTGTTGCGTACGGCGGGCTACCGTGCGGGGCTGTTCACGTCCCCGCATTTGGCCCACATCGAAGAGCGGATGCAGGTCGACCGCGTGCCCATTTCCCACGGGGAACTGGCTGCGTGCATGGAGGAGGTGGCCCCCGCGGTTCGCGCGATGGAGACCGACCCCCGGTTCCCGTCACCGACGTTCTTCGAGATCGGGACGGCGCTGGGGTTCTTGCACTTCGTGCGACGCCGCTGCGACATCGCGCTGATCGAAGTGGGGCTCGGCGGGCGGTTCGACAGTACTAACGTGTGCCAACCGCTTGTGTCGGTGATCACGAACGTCGGACCGGACCACATGGCCCAGCTCGGCACCACGCTCGAAGCGATCGCGTTCCAGAAAGCGGGAATCATCAAGCGCCGGGTGCCGGTGGTGAGCGGCGTGACCCAGGACGGGCCACGCGCCGTGATTCGCCAAGTGGCGGCCGAGTTGAGTGCTCCAATATGGGAAGTGGGTGTGAAGCCCTGTTCTCCAATCCCTTCCTTCAAAAGGGAAGAACTTCATGTCGCGGAGGAGGTCGGGGTGAGAGCCGCTCCCATTGGCCTACTCGGTGCGCACCAGCGTGCGAATGCGGCGGTGGCGACGGCAGTACTCGATCGGCTCCGAACGGCCGGGATGCACATTCCGGCGGCGGCCGTCGCGCGCGGGCTGGGCGAGGTAAAATGGCCGGCACGCGTCGAGGTGGTGCGCGAACGCCCGACCACAATTCTCGACACCGCGCACAACGTGCCGAGCGCAGAGGCACTCGTGACCACGCTGCGCGAGGCGTTCCCGAACGCGGGCACGAAGCGTGTGGTGTTTGCGGTGTCGTCGGACAAGCAGTTTGCTGAGATACTTCGCGTTCTTGCGAGCTACTTCGACCATTTCTACTTCACAAAGTACAGCAACAACCCGCGAGGCGTGCCGACCGAAGCGCTCGCCACCGCACTCGCCGCGGTCGCGCCGGGTAAACCGTTCACGCTTCATGCGACCGCACCGAAGGCTTGGAACGCGGCCGTTTCCACCGTAACTGATACGGACTTGGTGTGCGTAACCGGCAGCGTGTTCCTGGCCGGCGAACTGCGCCCGCTGATGGCGTCGTGAGCCACGAACACATTTCCGGCCCGTGCCCGCAACTTGTTCCGATAGAAGTGGTAGAATGGCCCGTGCCTTCCCGCCCGGGTCCGCGGACCCGGGCGGGAGTGACGCATGCGGCCCCGTAGTGTGGTTAAACGCCTTCATGAAGTTGCTCACCTCGGTGTTCACTCTGAACGGGC
Source organism: Gemmata obscuriglobus (assembly GCF_008065095.1). Taxonomy (NCBI): domain Bacteria; kingdom Pseudomonadati; phylum Planctomycetota; class Planctomycetia; order Gemmatales; family Gemmataceae; genus Gemmata; species Gemmata obscuriglobus. The sequence continues at coordinate 7,103,996 of NZ_CP042911.1, forward strand.
GGGTACTGCCGGCCGGAACCTGGTTCACGGTCGCAGTGTGCGCATTCGTCATCGGGTTAGAGATCGCCGGGCGGTACGCCGCATCCGACTTGCACGACGGCGCCGCAGCCCTGGCGCTCGTCGGGGTCGGACTGACGGTCGCGGTGCGGCACCGGCGCGAGCCGCTTCCGTGGGTCGCACGGCTGGCCGCGCTGGGCCGGCGGGCGGCCGGATCAACCTCGTGGCTCCGGTACGACCACGGCATCGATCTGCGCGGTGTACCCCCGCTCCCGCGACGCACCCCACCGGTGGTCTTCGTGCTTGCCTTGGTGCTGTTCACGTGGGGAGGACTAGCGGCGGGGGCGTGGGCGGTGTTTCCCGCCGGCTGGCGCGCGGTCGGGATCTACTCGTCGTACACGTTGTATCTGGCCCTGCTGCTGGTGCTCTGGGGCACGCTCTTGACGGTCGCGTGCGTGGGCCTGTTTGTGCCCATTGCCGCGCTGGATAAGTGGCTCCGACGGTGGCTCGGGGACACTGACAGACGGGGAGCCGAACTGGCGGCAGTTGTCGGGTACGCGGTGGGCGTAGCGCTCGTCGCCTGGGAGTTCCCGCCGGCCCCGGTGCTGCTGCTGTGCCTCGTTGTGGCGGTAAGTGCTTGGGCCGCGTACGTGCCGCGCGGCCGCGACGGCGCCGCGCTGCTCTGGCGCGGCTCGGCCGACAAGCCGGTGTGTGCGGTGCCGCTGCGTCGGGTGCTCGCGACGGTGATCGGGCTGACCGCGCTGCTCGCGTTCGCCGTACTGCTCACCGCGTGCGGCGGGCGACTGTTCGCTCCCCCACGGGCCGACGACACGATGCCGTTCACCGCGCTTCTCGGAACCGTTGCGGCGTGGTTCCTGCCCGGGTTACTGTGTGTCGTGGTGGTGAAACTGAACGGCGCGCGCCGGGGCGACCCGGCGCGCCGCACGCCGCCGACGCTGCACATCGCCGGCGCACATGCGGGTGACGTCCGCTCGGCCGCGCGCATCGCCCGCCGGTGGGGGTGGGCCGTTCGCACCGCTCCCCAAGCAAGGGAACCGAACCACGTCGGGGTCGAGGTTGTTGAGGAAGCGCGGTCCGAGGCGACCGAGTTCAATCCGGTCTGGCCCCTTAAAGTGAGCCTCGCCGACCTGCAACTCCGGGCGGTGAAAGAGCGGTTGGAGCGCCGTGACGAGATCAAGGTGCGGCGGCAACTGTTCCGCGGGCTCCAGAAACTGTTTAAGCGGGCCAGCGTGTTCAAGGGACCGGCGGGCGGCGGGTTCTGGCTCGCCCCCCACTGGTGGTTCGTCGAGGGCGTCGGCCGGGAGGACGCGGATTCCGCCAGCGAGGAGTCCCCGCCGATGGTCGGCCCGGCCTACAGCCGCGTGCTGCCCAGGCGCGCCCGGCAGCACGCGCACGCCGTGCTCCGGGCGACCCAAGTGGACATGATCTTCATTGAAGACGGGGTGACGTTCCGCAACCTGGAGCGCGCGCTGCGCGTGCTAACCGAACTGTATGACGTTCACGGCGGGACGCGCCGCGCCGAAGAGATGCACTTCCGCGGGGTACCGAAGGTGCGGGCCATGATCCACGAATACGAGCCCGGTAACCCGTTCCGCTCGGACCTGTACCCCGAGCCGAAGTTCGACGACCTGTCCCGGGTTCGGGTGCTGCACATTTTCCGGGATCGCGGGGCCAGCGAGGAACTGACCGACCAGCCGTTCGACTTCTCGTGGACCCCGGCCCCCGCACCGGTCGGCAGTGCGGGTTGGTGAGGCGGAAACGAAACCGCTGTCCACGCGCCTTGGCGTGGGTTACAGTAGGGCTTGTATCTCCTCTGTACTTCGTGCCGCCCCATGACCTCACCGCACTCCGTACCCGGGCCGAGTCGGGCCACGGAAATCGCTCGCCTGGAGCTCGCCCGGCTCGCTCCGAGTGAGCCGCTCGACGCCGTGTTTCGCCGCGCGTGCGAGCTGTGTGCCGACGCACTCACGGTCGAGCGCGTCGGCGTGTGGCTGTTCATCGACAACGGGGGCGCGCTCCGCTGCGCGAACCTGTTCGAGCGGTCCAAGAAGGAGCACTCCGCCGGAACCATGCTCCGGGTCGCGGACTTCCCCGCGTACTTCACGTCCATTTCCATTCGCAAGGCCGTCCCCGCCGAGGTCGCGGGCACGGAGCCGTGGACCGCGGAACTGGCCGCGCGTTACCTGCGCCCGCTCGGCATCGGCTCGATCCTCGACGCCGGCATCTTCGTGGACGGCGAACTAGTAGGGGTGCTGTGCCACGAACACGTCGGCCTGCCCCGCGAGTGGACCACCGAGGCGCGGGACTTCGTCGGCTCGATGGCGGACCTGCTCGCCTTGCGGATTCAGTCGGCCGAGGTGCGCGAACTGCGGGCCGCGTTCCTCACCCAAGACGAGCGCTCCGTGGCGCACGAGAAGGCAGCGGCCCTGGAGCAGCTTGCCGCCGGCGTGGCTCACGACTTCCGCAACCTGCTGACCGTGTTCCTCGGATACGGCGGCCTGCTTGCGCGTCGCGACGATTTACCTCACGACGCACGAAAGCAGGCAAAGGACATCGTCACCGCGGCCGAACAGGGCACCGCACTGGCGAAGGGCCTGCTGGAGTTCGCGCACCCGCAGACCGCGCCCCCGGCGGTACTCGATTTGGGCGCCGTTGCCGCCGAGTTCATGCCTGTACTTAAGGCCGCGATCGGCTCGAAATACAAGATCCAGTACACGCAGCCGGACGAACTCGGGCAGGTGTTCATTGAAAAGGGGCAGTTCACGCGTCTGCTGCTGAACCTTGCGGTTAACGCGAGTGAGGCGATGCCCGCCGGCGGCCTCGTCGCGATCCGGCTGGCGCCGGTGAAGCTGACCGGCAACCCGAGCTACCTGGGCCGGTTCGTGCTGCTCGAGGTGACCGACACCGGAAGCGGGATCGATGCGGAAACCCAGCGCCGCATGTTCGATCCGTACTTCACCACCAAGTCGAAGGGAACGGGGCTGGGGTTGGCGATCGTGCGTCGGATCGTGGACCGGGTGGGCGGGCTGATCCGTGTGGAGAGTTCCGAGAGTAAGGGAACCACGTTCCGCGTGTTCTTCCCGCGGGTCGGCGCCAGCACCGGCGGCACAGCCCTGTTCCCGATCCTGCCCCCACAGCCCGGCGCGGAGCCCGCGTAATATCGGCAAACAAGAACCGGAGCCCGCCGGTCCGTGGGCTCAGCACGCGCCAACCGCTCTCAGTTCACCCGGCGGTCGAAATCGGGGATCTGTGTAAACGCCACCCGCGACGGTGCCGCGTCCCGCATCCCGAACATCGCGCCCAGGTACACCACGCTCGCGCCGAATTCGGCGTTCACCTCGTCCAGCGCGGCCGAAATATTGCCACCCTGGTGGTCCTCATCGAAGAGTGATGGGGTTGCGCTCCGGGCCGGAACCAGGTCGCTCAGTACCACCCCCACCTTGAACGGCGCGCCCCCGCGCGGTCGCCCCGCCCACAACTTCGCGACCACCGCGACCAGCGCCGGCGTGTCCTGGCACCGGGGCACGCGGGCGCTCTCGTCCCACCGCACGCGCGCGCTCCGGTCCGCACCCAGGAACCGCACTCCGACCGACACCGACCCGCACCAGTAGCCGATCTTCCGCAACCGCGCCGCGGCCTTGTGGACCAGTCGCATTAGCACCCCGTACGCCTTCTCGTCCGTGCGCAGGTTCGGTGGGAGTACGTGTGAGTGGCTCACCGTTTGGCGCCGGGTCGGAGTCTCGGGTACCTCGTCTCCGTGCAACAGCCCGTGCCAGCGCTCGCCGATCACTTTGCTGCCCCATACGTCACTCAACGCTTTTGCGGACGCCGCACAGAACTGGGCCACCGTACAGATCCCGCACAGCCTCAGCCGCCGCTCCATCCGCGGCCCCACTCCCGGAAAGTCGTTCAGTTGTAGCCGGTGGAGCGCGTGCGGCAGGTCGGCGTCGGTGAGAGGGGTCAGCCCGTTCGGCTTTTGCATGTCGGCGGCCACCTTCGCCAGCAGCACGTTGGGACCGATCCCGATCGAGCACGTCATGCACTCACCGGCCAGATCGTGAATCGCGCGTTTGACCTGCTCTGCGAGCGCCCGCGCCCGCGCCGGCTCTCGGTCGCTACCGGTCAACTTGCAGGACATCTCGTCGATCGAGCGCACGCTGTCGATCGGGAGGACGCTCCGCACGGCCGCGAGGATGCGGTTGTGCATGGTGACGTATCGCTTGTGCCCCGTCGAAACGAGTATGATCCCCGGGCACAGCTTGCGGGCCTCCCACACCGGTGTGCCGGTTTTCACCCCGAACGCTTTCGCTTCGTAACTGGCCGCGATACACGCGGTCGTTTCTGCCCGGGTCGGGATGACGGCAATCGGCTTCCCGCGCAGGTCCGGGTCGTGCTGCTGCTCGACGGACGCGAAGAACGAGTTCATGTCGATGAAGAGGTACCGGAGCGGCATCGCGCGGTCTCCACGGTTCACCCGTTCACCATGGACGGGACAGTGTAAATATGTGCGCTAAAATTTCCGGGGGTGCAAGTCGAGGGTCAGGAGTTTCGGAGCGAAATGTGTTTGCCGGGCCTTGCACAACCGGCAGCCTGTCGCGGCTCGACTTGCATTCGGCAGGCGCGAGACGAAAATACGCGATGTTCCCTCCCTATTCAAACAAGAGACCGCCGTGTTCATCCCCCGCGTCCAACTCGTGCGTCAGACCGCCCCGCAACCGTCCGTCGCCGACGTCGCCCAGACGACGCGCGAGCTGTGGCTCAACTCGAAGACCGCCAAACGTATTCGCCCCGGTATGAAGGTGGCCGTCGCGTGCGGCAGCCGCGGCATCAACAACTACCTGGCGATCGCAAAGGCGACCGTTGACGCCCTGAAGGAACTGGGCGCGCAACCGTTCGTGGTGGCGGCGATGGGGTCACACGGCGGGGCCACGTCCGCGGGCCAGCGTGAGCTGCTCGCGAGCTACCGCATCGACGAACAGCACCTCGGCGTGCCGGTCGTGACCGACATGGACGCGGAGAACATCGGGGCCAACTCCTGGGGCCAAGCGGTATGGTGGGACAAGAACGCGCTGAAGGCCGACGCGGTGGTGACGGTGTCGCGGGTGAAGCCGCACACGGACTTCCGCGGCACGTTCGAGAGCGGCATCCTGAAGATGCTGGTGATCGGGCTCGGGAAGCGGCACGGCGCGGACCAGGTTCACAGCTTCGGCACCCGCGGCCTGCGCGACATGATCCCGGAGTCCGGGCGGGTGATCATGGAGAAGACGCCGTTCGTCGGCGGTTTGGCGATCATTGAGAACGCCAAAGAGGAAACCGCGCGGCTCGAAGTCGTGGACCGTGACGACCTCTGGGCGCGCGAACCCGAGTTGCTCATAGAAGCCCGCGGCCTGATGGGCCGGCTCCCGTTCCCGGGCGCCGACGTGCTCATCATCGGCGAGTGCGGCAAGAACTATTCGGGCGCCGGGATGGACCCGAACGTGGTCGGGCGGATGCTGATCGAGGCCACCCCCGAGGCCGAGACGAACGACCCGCGCATCGTGCGCATCGGGGTGCTGGACGTATCCGCAGAGAGCCACGGCAACGCGACCGGAATCGGGATCGCGGACCTTACGACCAACCGCGCGCTGGCGGGCATCGACCCGGGTCCGTTCCGCATGAACAACCTCACCGCGCGCTCGCTGTGGCGGAGCAAGCTGCCGATCGGGTTCGACACCGACCGCGAGGTGATCGGCCACTGCGTCGAGACGTGCTGGCAGCCGGAACTGGAGAAGGTGAAGCTCTGCGTGATCCCGAACACATTGGAAGTGGTCGAGATGTGGCTGTCGGAGCCGCTGCTGGCGGACGTGCGGGGTGTCCCGCACCTGGAGTTCGTAGGCGATCTGGTAGAACTGCCGTTCGACGCGAACGGGAACCTCATGCAAGAGAAGCTGTTCCCGCACAGCGTCCGCGGGCGCCGGGTGAAAGGCCACTGAAAGAAGAGGCACTGGCCACAAAAAGCACAAGCCACAAACAGAAGAGATTGGCCACAAAAAAGCACAAAAAGCACAAAAGGGAACCAAAACCAGAAGCAAAAGAGTTGTGTTGATATCAATCTCTTGTTTTGCTCTTTGGTTTCCTTTTGTGCTTTTTTGTGGCCAATCTCTTCGGCTTTACTTGAGGTAGCGATTAATGATGTTCTCGATCAGCTCCTGGCGGCCGGACACGTTGGGCTCCGCCTCGCCCTTCTTTAGCATGTAGGCTTCCAGTTCTTCGAACTTCACCTTGCCGGCCTCAATGTCCGCGCCCACGCCCGAGTCCCAGCTCGCGTACCGCTTCTTCACCATGTCCTTCAGAACACCGTCCTTCCGCATCGCGGCGGCGATCTTCAGGCCATGGGCGAACGCGTCCATCCCGCCGATGTGCGCGTGGAACAGGTCGATCGGCTCGAAGCTGTCGCGCCGCACCTTCGCGTCGAAGTTCATCCCGCCCGACCCGATCCCCCCCTGGTTCAGCACGATCAGCATCACCTGCGCGGTCAGGTACAGGTCCGTCGGGAACTGGTCCGTGTCCCACCCGAGCAGCGGGTCGCCGCGGTTGGCGTCGATGCTCCCGAGCATCCCGTTGATGCTCGCGTACTCCAGTTCATGCCCCATTGTGTGCTTGGCCAGCGTCGCGTGGTTCGTCTCGACGTTGAACTTGAACTCCTTCTCCAGGCCGTAGCTGCGGAGGAACGCGAGCGAGTTGGCGCAGTCGAAGTCGTACTGGTGCGAGGTCGGCTCGTGCGGCTTCGGCTCGATCAGGAACGCGCCCGTGAACCCGATCTTCTTCTTGTACTCCACCGCCATGTGGAAGAACTTCGCGAGGTGGTCCAGCTCGCGCTTGAGGTCGGTGTTCCAGAGGGTCATGTACCCCTCGCGCCCGCCCCAGAACACGTAGTTCTCGCCGCCCAGCTCCTTGGTCGCTTCAAGCGCCTTCTTCACCTGCGCGGCGGAGTACGCGAACACGTCCGCGTTGCAACTGGTGCTGGCGCCGTGGACGAACCGCTTGTTGCTGAACAGGTTCGCGGTGCCCCACAGCAGCTTGATGCCGGTGCGGGCCTGCGCCTCCTTCAGCTTCGCCACCACCGAGTCGAGGATCTTGTTCGTCTCGGCGAGGTTCGCGCCTTCCGGCGCGATGTCGCGGTCGTGCCAGCAGTAGTACGGCACGCCGAGCTTCTCCATGAACTCGAACGCCACGTCCACCCGCTTGAGCGCCATCGCGGGGCTGTCGGTGCCGTCCTCCCACGGCCGGATCGCGCACCCGGGGCCGAACGGGTCGGAGCCGGTGCCGCGGAACGTGTGCCAGTAGCACACCGCGAACCGCAGGTGGTCCTTCATCGACTTGCCCTCGACGAGCTCGTCGGGGTTGTAGTGCCGGTACGCCAGCGGGTTGGTGCTGTCCGGGCCTTCGTACTTGATCTTCGGCACGTCCGGGAAGAACGACATGGATGCCGCCTGTCGGTGAGAGGATTTGGGGTCGTGAAGTGAGCGTAGCGGTTCGCGCCGCGCGCGGGTAGGATGTCGTGCGGCGGCTTTCCTGGTTATCCCATTTCTTGATGGGGAAAGTGCCGTGTCTGAGCCCGTTGAGTTTCCCGTTCCGGCCGACGACCTCCGGTTCCTCGAACGCGCGGCGCGGGAGCGGTCGCCACCGCCCCCGGTCGGCCGCGACCCACCGCGGGTGTCGTACCTCACCGCCGCCTCGATGCAGACGCTCTACGGGTACGTGTGGAGGTGGCGCCGGCTGCGGGGGCGCGAGTTGCGGCGGTGGGAACCGCCGACCGGGTTCGCGAACGTCGTGTGCGTGGGTGTGGCCTCCGTGTCGCTCGCCGTCGAACTGATTTACTTCATCGTGTGCCGGCCCGATTTGGGGAACCGGCAGATTCGGGCGAGGCTCGTCACACCGCGCGACGTGCAGCGGATCGTGTACCTGCGGATCGGGACCGCCCGCGGGCTCCTGAACCGCGTCCGAATGTGACCGCGCCGGGCCGCTCTCGAACGAGCGGCCCGGTGACCCTTTCAAGGACCCGCAGGGCCGCGCACGCTAGTGCAGAATGCCTTTCGCCTTCATCAGGTCGATGACGCGGTTGACGCACTCCTCGACACCGACCTTGTCGGTTTGAAGCACCAGGTCGGGCGATTGCGGCTCCTCGAACGCCGCGGTCACGCCCGGCATCTGGGCGATCTTGCCCTCGTCGGCCAGCCGGTACGCGCCGCTCTGGTCGCGCGCCCGCAGCACCTCCATCGGCGCCGTGCAGAACACCTCCAAAACGCGGTCGCGGCCGATCAACTGCTTCGCCTTCTCGCGCACCGCCTCGTGCGGGGCCACGAACGCCGCGACGGTGATCACGCCCGCGTCGTTCATCAGCTTTGCCACCTCGGCCGACCGGCGCAGGTTCTCGGAGCGGTCGTCCGCGGTGAACCCCAGATCGCGGTTCAGCCCGTGCCGCATGTTCTGGCCGTACAGCACCGTCACCGCCCGGCCCTCGTCCCACAGCCGGCGCTCCAGGGCGTAGGCGATGCGGCTCTTGCCGCTGCCGGTCAGCCCGACCAGCAGCACCGTGACCGGCTTCTGCCCGAACCGCCGCTCCCGCTCGGCCGGGGCGATCAGGCTCTCGCGGGCCTTCGCGGTGACCACCGCCTCCGCCTGCCGCGCCCCCCCCGCCTCCAGGATCATCCCTGCCCCGACCGTGTTGTTCGTCAGCCGGTCGATCAGGATGAACGCCCCGGTCGCGGCGTTGGTGCGGTACGGGTCGCACGCCAGGGGCTGCGTCAGGCTGAGCTGGACGTGCCCGACCTCGTTCAGCTCCAGCCGCGCGACGGTCCGGTGCTCGAGCGTGTTAACGTCCACGCCGTAGCGGAACGCCGCGACCTCCGCCGTCACCTGCCGCGTGGTCTGCTTCAGCGTGTACGTCCGGCCGGGCACGAACGGCTGCTCGGCCATCCACACCACCATTGCCTCGATCTGGCGGCTGACGTGGGGCGGGCTGTCGGGCCGCACCAGCACGTCGCCGCGGCTGACGTCCACCTCGTCCGCCAGCGTGACGGTCACGGCCTGCGGCGCGAACGCCTCGTCCTGCTCGCCGTCGTAGGTCACGATCGACTTCACCCGGCTGCGTTTGCCCGACGGCAGCACCATCACCTCGTCGCCCTTGCGGACGATGCCGGACGCGACGGTGCCCGCGAACCCGCGGAAGTCGAGGTTCGGGCGGATCACGTACTGCACCGGGAACCGCAGGTCGGTGAGGTTGCGGTCGCTGGCGATGTGGACCGTTTCCAGGTGGTCCAGGAGCGCCGGGCCGTGATACCAGGGCATCGCGTCGCTCTTGGACGCGACGTTGTCCCCCTTCAGCGCCGACATCGGGATGAACGTGATGTCCGGCAGGCCGAGCTTGGCGACGAACCCGGTGTAGTCGTCCTTGATCCGCTCGAACACCTCCTGCGAGTGCCCGACGAGGTCCATCTTGTTGACGGCGACGACGACGTGCCGGATACCCAGGAGCGACACGATGAACGAGTGCCGGCGCGTCTGGGTCTGCACGCCGTGGCGGGCGTCGATGAGGATGATGGCGAGCTGGCACGTCGAGGCGCCGGTGGCCATGTTCCGCGTGTACTGCTCGTGGCCGGGCGTGTCGGCGATGATGAACTTGCGGCGGTCGGTCGAGAAGTACCGGTACGCCACGTCGATGGTGATGCCCTGCTCGCGCTCGGCCTTGAGGCCGTCGGTGAGCAGCGCGAGGTCGATCTCCCCGGCGCCCGTGGTGCCGACCTTCTCGCTGTCGCGCTTCACCGCGGCGAGTTGGTCCTCGTAGATCATCTTGGTGTCGTGCAGCAGCCGCCCGATGAGCGTGCTCTTGCCGTCGTCCACGCTCCCGCAGGTGAGGAACCGCAGCAGTTCCTTCCGCTGGTGGCGGGCGAGGTAGGCGTGGATGTCTTCCTGACTCAGGTCAACGGCTTGCATTGCAGTGACTCTCAACCTTTCGGAACGCTTGCCCGAGCACCTCAATGACCCCGCTGTGGGCTCGCACAGCGTCGACGCTGCTAATAATCCACCGCACGTCACGGTATGGGGGTGACCAAGGGAAACAGCGGCCAAATAATTCGCTGTAGAGGTACCTTCGGATGGTTTCGCAGAACGCGCCTTCGTTTTGAACCAGGTTGTCGATTGAGGGATATCCAAGGTCGTGAAGGTACTGTGGGTATGAGTCGCTTGTTCGCTCGAAATCGAGCTTCATCTCCTGCACGAAAGTGTTCGCATCAACGGCAATCAAGCCGCACACCTCGGCGACCTCAAACTTTAAGGCGTACGGGTAGAGTTGCCTCTCTACCGGTCCACCGAATCCCAGTTCTAGGTAGCTGATCCAGTAGGCCAGCGCGGGTTCGCCGTTCACTTCGCAGATCATGGCGCAGCCTTCTCACAACTAACAGCCATCAGAAGTACCCCTCGCGCTTCTTCTGCTCCATCGAGCCCGACTCGTCGTGGTCGATCATCCGGCCCTGGCGCTCGGAGTTCTTCGCCAGGAGCATCTCCTCGATGATCTCCGGCAGGGTGGTCGCGGTGCTCTCGATCGCTCCGGTGAGCGGGTAGCAACCCAGCGTGCGGAACCGCACGCGCTTCATCATCGGCACCTCGCCGGGCCGCAGCCGCATGCGCTCGTCGTCCACCATGATGAGCGTGCCGTCGCGCTCCACGACCGGGCGCACGTCGGCGAAGTACAGCGGCACGATCGGGATGTTTTCCAGGTGGATGTACTGCCACACGTCCAGCTCGGTCCAGTTGCTCAGCGGGAACGCGCGGATGCTCTCGCCCTTGTTCACCTTACAGTTGTACAGGTTCCACAGCTCCGGCCGCTGGTTCTTCGGGTCCCACTGGTGCAAGCGGTCGCGGAAGCTGTACACGCGCTCCTTGGCCCGGCTCTTCTCCTCGTCCCGGCGGGCGCCGCCGAACGCCGCGTCGAACTGGTAGTGGTTCAGCGCCTGCTTCAGCGCCGCCGTCTTCATCACGTCGGTGTGCTTCTTCGAGCCGTGGTCGAACGGGTTGATGTTCTGGGCCAGCCCCTCCGGGTTGGTCCAGACCTTCAGGTCGAGCCCCTGCTCGCGGCAGTACCGGTCGCGGAACTCGATCATCGCCCGGAACTTCCAGGTCGTGTCGACGTGCAGCAGCGGGAACGGCAGCCGGCCGGGGTGGAACGCCTTCTGCGCCAGCCGCAGCATCACGGCCGAGTCCTTGCCGATCGAGTACAGCATCACGGGCCGCTCGAACTCGGCAGCGACCTCGCGGATGATGTGGATGCTCTCCGCCTCCAGCACCTTCAAGTGGGTGAGGTTGTAACTGCTGCTGATGGCCCGCCCTCCCTCGTGAGTCTTCTGGCACTAATTCTATGAGATCGCCCGACCCGCAGTCGCGGTCGTCCCGATCGCAAGCGTGGCCCGAAACGGCTCCGATCCGTTCCCCCGTTCCATGCGATACGGGTGAGGAAGAACGAGCCGCGTAACCGGCGCATCGGGCATTTCCCCACCGTATTCCGACTACCCAGCACTTCCGGAAGTCCAAATCACTCCTCGCAGAGCCATCGGCGCCAACGTCTCATCCGACCGGGCGGAATCGCCTACGGATTGAAATCGACGCAAGTATCATCACGACAAAATCTTGTGACGCATCGCCCGGCGTCTCAGGCTCGGCACCCGTTAACCTCGGCACTTGACCCGTTGCCTGAACGCGGGATTCGTGGGTAGTTCCGTACCCGCTCGCGGGTAGTCCGTGACCAATCGAACGGCAGCGAATGTCCAGTTCCGGTCCCATCGGGTATCCACCAGTATCGGCACTGTAACCCCCGTTACAGCACGGCCCGAGTCGGGAACACTCAGACCGTCCGGGTGGCTTTCGGTCCTCGGTGCGGAAGCGACCAACGAGCGGCAAAAACGATTCGCGGCACTCGGCGTGCGACCCACACGAACGCATAGCGGAACGGGATCCGCATTGGATGCGCACGGCTCGATCGGGAAGCCCAAAAGAGTTTGACAGGATCGACAGGTTAAACGGGATTTCCAATCGCTCGGTCTTCATCCGGTAAATCCTGTCGATCCTGTCAAAACCGGTCTTCGTGAACACGAGGCCCACAGGGGTCGAAGCGAAGCCGCACGACCACCCATCCATTCCGCGGCCCGTTCTGACGTCGGAAGCGTGTGGTCTCCTCGGCACGGTCAGAACATCCCCCTACCAAGCTGATGGCACGGGCGAACGCGCCGCATCCCTTGCGATCGATATGCAAACTGAAGGTGGCGAACAGCACCTCAGAGCGCCCGGCACGCGGGCGCGGTTTCTCGGAGGCAACCGTGCTGCGGATTCCCGAGTTCCGGATGCTGATCGACGCCCCGGCCGATTGCGGTCTGGCGGCGGCACCGGGCGCGTACCTGTTCGGCCCGACGCACGGAACGTTCGGCCTAGGCGTGACCCGCGCGTCCCCGGCCGACGACACCGCCGGCGACCTGCTGTCCCTGTACGAACTGATGGCCGCCCTCGGGCCGGTCGGCACGCACGGGGCCACGATACTCAACCGGCGCGACTCGGACGTGCCGTTCATCGGGGCGATCCGCAACCCGGACACCGCCGAACTATTCCTCCTCGCGCCCTTCAACCACGCGGGACTCGCCGAACCCGAGTTGCGCCGCGAATGCGCGCGGCTCATCGGGTACGTGAGTTTCGTGAGCCCGGCGATGGAAAGCTGGACCTCCGTGCTGTCCGGAACGGTGATGGTCGGCGCCGACACCTACCGCAGCACTCCCGGGGCGGGCGGGTATACGGTCGAGGAGCGGTACACGTTCCGAACCGACGGGATTTACGAGCGGGTCAAGGAAACGCAGGTCACGGTCGGCGTGGGCGGGCTGTCCGCCAGCCGCACCGGGCGCGAGCGCGAAGTCGGCTCGTGGGACGTTATCAGCACGGACGGGCGCCCGGCCCTGCGGCTCGACGACGCGGACGGTAACCGCCGCGTGCTGGCTCTGACCCGGCGCGGCCCGGACGTTCTGCTCGACGGCGAGCGGTTCGTTCTTGACCGGTTTCGATCCTGATTACGGCACGTCTGTGCTCCACGCGTATGCGGTCACGACACGCCGTCGGCCGCATACGCCGCGGCCGTCAGCGCCACGGCAAGTGCCCGGGCTTGTGCCGGAGTTAGCTCCAACTCGGTGTTCGCGCTGATGTCAGCGTCAACCAGTCGCTCGCTCTCCAGTTCGAGCCCCGAAATGTTAGCTGCCGCGCTGACCTGCCACGTTTCGATGTTGACCAATCCCGGATGGACTTGGCCGATCACCTCAACGAAACCCTGGCGGTATTTCACCGCGTCACACCGCACACGAAAACCGTTAGCCACGAGAACCTCGCCGAGCTAAACGTCCCCAGCCCTATCCGGAAGAAGCTACCGACACGAATTGGCTGGCGAGCCTTGATGTCGTTAACCCTCATTCACCGCGCACCAGTAGCCCTTCCGTGCGCTGCCCGTCGGGCGTTTCAAGAACGAGGGTGAGGAAATCGATCCCCGGCCTCGTCTGCTCTTCCAGTACGACAGCACCGGACGTGTCGCGCACGCGGACGACACACGCGCCATTCGGACCGGGGTGGTAGTACAGGAACCCCGGCAGCCGTCGCCGGTACGGGCCGGGCATGTCGGGCGTGTACTTGACGCGCCAACCCTCCGCGAGCGAGTCTCGGCACAGTTCGTCGAGAGTGAAAGTCGGTCCGACGCTGGACCTGTCCGAGACGGCGCGTTGGCGTGCCCACCGGTCGTAGGACACTGCGAACGCCAAGGTCGTGAGGGCCACGACGCACCCAACGATCCAGACCCGACGCTGTGAGAACATGTCGCGCGACCTCACCCTTTGCTCGCTGGATTTGAAGCTCGCTGATCCGGCCGCAACTCCAGCACGTGGCGAGCAGTAAGAAACGAATCATGTGGTTGGGTCCGGTGCCGCATCCGCGGCGGCACGTGCCCACACTTGCCTCAGTTGGGTAATCTGATCGGGACTGAGCAACTCCCCGATCGGCACGTCCTGACCCCGCTCCCACTGGATGGCCCGGAGTTGACCCGGGGGCGGGACCAGACCGCCGTCCGCCGCCCACACACCCGTCGCCTGGAAGAACCGGCCGCAAACCTCGGTGCCGTCGCCCAGTTCGCGGCCGATTGTGGTCAGGTGTGACACGCCCACCAGACGCATCCCGGCCGGCGGTTCGGCAGCGTATGCCAGCCCCCATGCGACGGCCTTGCGGTACGCCTCGGTCGCGTCTGTGGCGTCGAACACCACGTTCGACGCTTCGCAGCGGTAGTCGGCGCGATCCGGGCGCGGCGGTTCGGCGAACAGTAATTCCGCAAGATACCACATACCTTCCGCACCTCCGGTTGCCGGAACTCGAACGGCCAACGGCACGCGGACTAAACGACCGTGTCCAAGGCCACACCGGAAGCCAACTGGGTCTCGTACCGCTCACGGTCGAAAGTAAACGGGCCGAGGTTGTAGTGCCAGTGCGGCCGGTGGAACCGCCCGAACTCGGACCAGACGACCACTTCCGGCAGCAACGTAACACGCACCTGAACGAACCAGCATTGGGTAATGCCGCAGGTGCAACCCAACACCGTGGCCTTGGTGCGCCGCGGGTCGTCCGGATCGAGTACGAACCCCGGATCGCGTGGGCAGTCAAGCCGTTCGCGACTCGGCTGTAGCAACTGGGCGGCAGGCAGGTAGTGATGGTCCCCTGGCTCGAATCTGAACTCGTCGGGGTTCTCGGCTTCCGGGGAGCCGCTCCAGGTATTCGGCCCGCGCCCACGGTTCCTCCGCGCTCCGAGCCAGTTCAATTAGCACGGCGCGACACGTCCGACAAGGGGCGCGTGAGCCACTCGCACTTGACTCGTACGAGCGTATCGGCCAGACTCCGCGCATGAACAGTTGCGAAGAGCGCGCGGACTTCTGGCTTTCGGTCTACACCGGCGCGGCGTTCGGGTTGTTCGTTTTTGCCGTCTGTTACCGCGCCTTCTGAGCCGCGCCGCCCCGTCACTTCGCGGCCCCGGCGGGAACCGGCCACACGAGCGCGGTCGTGTCCGCGTGGCCGGTGATGAGCTTGGTGCCGTCGGCGGTGAAGCGCATGACCTCCGCGAACGAATTCGAATACATGGTGTCGCCCTTCTCGGTCGGCGGCGACCGGTGCCGCGCGAGCAGCTTTCCGGTGCTCGTGTCCCAGAACGTGAGATCGGTGAGACCGGCCGCCGCGAGAACGCTGCCGTCCGAGTTCAGCGCCACGCGCCCGCCGGACCCGGCCGGCAGGTCGCACAACTTGGCCCCGGTGGCCACGCCGTAAACCACCCCGCGCATGACGCCCCGCGGGTCGCTCTCGTCGATGTACGTAAAGGCGATCCGGCCGCCGTCCGCCGAGAACGCGCCGGCGGCGAAGCCCGGCCCTAGCGTGCGCGGCGGGAGCAGTCCCTTCGTCGGCCCGTCCGCGGTGAGGAAGACATCCCCGTAGAGCGACGCGTAGAGGGCGTTAGGTGAGAAGTTGATGCAACAGCGTCCGGCGCTCCAGTCGAACGGGTCCAACTTCTTCGTGAATTGCCGCCCACCGCTCCGCGCGTCCCAGGTCGTGAACACCGAAGTGAGCGTGCCCTTCACCCGCCCGAGTGTGACGCCGGTCAGCGTTTTATCGTCGTCCGACAACCGCAGCCCGATCACCATCTCCTGGCGCGGCTCCTTCGGGTCCACCGCGAACCGCCGGAGTTCCGTTCCCGTGGCCGCGTCCCACTGCACGATTTCACCGCCGACCGGCGCGAATAGCGTTTTGCCGTTGCGAGAGAACTCCAGATTGTGCGGCCACTGGTTGACGCTGGGCACGGTCGCGACGGGTTTCCCGGTCGCCGCATCCCAGACCCGGATTCGTGAGCCGGCGCTGGTCGCGTAGCGCGTCCCGTCGGCCGATACGCCCAGCGCGTGGACACTCCCGAAGAGTGAGGCGGCGTGAACCCCGGCGAACAGCGGTTTCCCGGTCGCCGCGTCCCACCGGAACAAGACCCGGCCGGTCGTCGCGACGAGCACCTTCCCGTCCGGAGTGAACCGCGCGACCGACGTCTCACCGTACAAAAGCTCACCGCTGGCTCCGTCGAACTGCCGGAGTAACCGCCCCGCGATCGGGTCCCACCAGCGAACGCCGCGGGCGTCGCCGATCAGAACCGTCTTCCCGTCCGGTGCGAACGTCACCCAGTCGCCGCCGTCCGTACCGACCGCCCCCTTCTGGGCCTTTCCGGTCGTCGCTTCAAAGAACCGGACGTCGAGGTGTTCTTCCGTCGCTTCCTTGTAAAGCCGTGCCGCGACGACGTCGCCCGTGGTGTTCAGGGCGACGCGATCCAGTTTGAACCCGTCGACCGACCACCGGGCCAGTTCCTTACCGGTACCGACATCGAACACCAACAGCTCGTCGAACGTGTTGACGGCCACGCGCCGGCCGTCCGCGGAGAAGCGAACTTCTCGGATGTAGCTGAGATCCGTCACGAGGGCACGCGACTGCCCCGTCTGGATGTCGGCCACGTGGACCGCGTATTCGTTCTCTTTTTTCTCCTTGTTTCTTATGCTCTCTGAGTTACCTTTGCGATTTCTTGTGACAACAACGAGCTTCTTGCTGTCAGGAGCGAAGGCAAGCGATTCGACGGGGGGGAACTTGAACTTCCCGATCTCGGCCGGAACGTTTTCCCCACGGCGCTCGAACACGATCACGGATTCGGGTGCGCAACAGGCAACGCGCTTGGCGTCGGAAGAGATGTACGAATGGAAGCGCCCGTGCCATTCGTCCGGCACCCGTACCGGTAGCCGCACGGCGGGTTCCGGTGTGTCCGCTTCGGGTTGCCAGAGCCGCAAATCGCCCTCTTCACCTACGGTCAGCACGGCCCCGTCTGCGGTGACGCCAAAGCTCATCACCGTGGCGGCCCCGCGCAGCGTTCCCAATCGCATGAGCGCGCCGGCGGGGAGCGGGTCGCCGTAGCGGTCCGTTTTTGCGGGCGGCCCCGAGTTTTGACGGCGCGGGCTCCCGTCGAGCGGTGCATCAGCGGGCCGCGTGGCTTCGGCAGGCTGTTGCTCCGGAGTTCGGGGCGGGGTGGCGTACCCCAGCGCGGCCGCGCCACCAACCGCGAGCACCACGACCGCCACCGCCACAGCCGGCCACGTCGCGTGGGCCGGTGCGCCCGCCGCGGCCAGCGCCGCGACGCTCGGCGACGCAGTACCGGGCGCGGCGAGTTCGGCCGCTCGCGCGAACAATCGCGGCGGCACCTCTGCGCGGGCCGAATCGAAGAGCAGGCCGCCCAACCCTGCCGAGAGCGCGAGCCCCCGCCGCGCGAGCCGCGCGCGCAACCGCTCCCGGCCGCGTTCCAACCGCCCCTTCACCGACGCCACCGAGCAGCCCAGCCGCCGCGCGGCCTCTTCCTGCGAGAGCCCTTCCAGGCAGCAGAGGGTGATCACGACCTGGTATCGCTCCGGGAGGCGAACCAGTTCCTCGTCAACCGCGGAGACCAACTCCCGCCCGGTCATCGCGGCGAGCGGGTCGGGCTCGCACCGGGCGGCTGACGGGTCGGACGGGCGCGGGCCGCGGGCCGCGGTCCCCTTCGCTTTAAGGGAGATGCGGACCGCCGTCCCGTGGAGCCAGGAGGCGACGGACGCGGCTTTGCGAACCCGGTGCGCCCCGCGCACCAGTGCGAGGAACGTGGCCTGGAAGGCGTCTTCCGCGGCGTGGGCGTCCCAGAGCGTGCGCCGGCAGGTGCGAAGGACCATCGGCCCGTGCCGCTCGACGAGCGCCGCGAACGCGGCCCCGTCTTGCGACCGGATGAACTGTGCGAGCAGGTCGGTATCGGACACTGGCGCCGCCGCGACCAGGCGCATCAATCGGGGCGGCACGACACGTTTCGGGGCGGTCATCGGTGGCTCCTCAACTCGGCTCCGATCCCGGCGGCCCGCGTGCTCGTTCGCGGTCCCCCGCCGGTTGGCTGTATGAAGTGCCCCGTGCCCCAGAAACCGCCCGGCGTTTTTTCACATTCCGGGCGAAGTGCCCGCGCCCGGTGAAGAGCCCTCACCATTCCGTGGCGCGCTCACCAAAGAAACGCCGATGCCGATAGACTTCCTGTCCGAGATTATGATTGGCGCTGAATAAAAGATTGGCGAAACGCTGAGCACGATCCGGTTAATCGGTATCCCGGCCGTCTTCTGTAGCCGGCCTGTGTGAGGCCGGTGGTACACGGGTGGTGTCGCACCGGCCTCACAGAGGCCGGTTACAGAAGAACGTTACTCTACAACCGGATGCGAATCAGTCGATCATGGCCGGATCGGTATCTTTCCCGGCGATGGTACTCAAGCCGAACAGCACCCGCGGCTCGACCGCCGCGGTGAACGTGCGGACGCTGCCGTCGCACATCGCGAAGTTCGCAGTACCCGAGAAGTACCCGCCGAACTGCCCCCCGGCCCCCACGAGCGGGGGCGCGCTCGGGGCGTCGTCCAGCCCGCGCACCGTCGCGGGGCCGCCGCGGAGCCACGGGCCGACATCGTTGCGCGTCTCCGCGAACAGGAGCGTCTGACTGATCCCGTCCGTGATCCGCTCGAACGGCGTCGGGGCGTCGTACCGCACGGCGCCCGCCCGCGGCGCGTCGAGCGGGAGCGCCGCCGCGCTGGCCCCCAGCCCGCCGATGCCCACGTAGGACGTGACCGCCGCCGCCCCCGGCGGCACCTCGGGCGGGTTTTCGGGGCACAGCAGCATCGGGACGCGCACGCGCCCGGCGGCCTGGTTGGGCTCGAAGCTCCACGGCTTCGTGGTGTCGAGCGCGGCGAGCAGTTGGGCCGAATTCACTTTGCGCTGGTCGAGCACCGGGAGCATGGTCACGACCCAACTGAGCCGCTCCTCCGGCGGCACGCCGGGCACCACCACCGTGCCCGCGGGCACCTCCGTGAACCCCTTCGCGGGGGCGCGCCGGGGGTCGGGGTTCGCGGGCCGCGCGGCGAACAGGCTCAGCTCGCGCAAGTTGTTCTGCGACGCCGCGACGTTCGCCTGGTGCCGCGCCTTCGCGATGAACGGCAGCAGCACCGCCGCTACAAAAACAACCAGCAGCACCGCACCGATGATGGTGACCCGACGAGCCATCGCACTCCCCCGCGCACCCGTGCCCACACTCACTGGTGTACGTCCGGCGCGGCCGATCGGTGCGGTCCGGTTCCACACGAGCACTCCCATGCACTGGCTCCTCACGGCCGCCGCGCTCCCGCTGCTCCTCGCGCCGGTGCGGGCGGCCGACCCCACGCCGGAAGCCGTCGACGCGCTCGCGGGCGACGCGCTCAAGGCGTTCCAGGCGCCCGGAGCCGCGGTCGTGGTGCTGCGCGGCGACCAAACTCTGGTTCTGAAGGGGTACGGCCGCCGCGCGCTCGGGCGCGACGAGCCGGTCACGGCGGACACGGTGTTCCCGCTCGCGTCCTGCACGAAGCAGTTCACGACCGCCCTCCTGGCGGCGCTCGTGGACGACGGCAAGCTCGGCTGGGACGACCTGGTGAGCAAGCACCTCCCCGGGTTCAAGCTCTCCGACCCGCACGCCACCGCGCTGCTGACCGTCCGCGACCTCGTCACCCACCGCACCGGGCTGGGCAACCACGACCTCCTCTGGTACCGCGCCCCATGGAGCATCGACCACATGCTGAAGCAGGTGCCGCGGCTGCCCCTCGATTACCCGTTCCGCAGCGGGTACCGGTACAACAGCCTCACGTTCATGGCCGCCGGGCGGGTCGCGGAGGCGTGCGGGAAGAAGACGTGGCCGGTCCTCGTCCGCGAGCGGCTCGCCGAGCCCCTCGGCATGAAAAACGTCGCGTTCACCACCGCGGAGATCCCGAAAGACGCGGACCGCGCGCACGGGCACCGGTTGAACAAGGCCGGGAAGGTGGAAGCCGCGCCGGTGTACGAGATGCGCGAGCCGAACCCGTCCGGGTCGCTCCACGCGACCGCCCGCGATCTGGCCGCGTGGCTGGAGTTTCAGCTCTCCGACGGCGTCGCGCCCAGCGGCACGCGCCTCGTCTCCTCAAAGCCACTGGTCGAGACGCGCGCGCCGCAGAACCTCATGCGCCTGGAAGGTGCGGCGAAGGCCTTGTTCCCGGACACGGTGCAGGTGAGCTACGCCATGGGCTGGGTGGTCAGCGACTACCGCGGCCTGAAGGTGGTCGCCCACGGCGGGCTGATCGACGGGTTCCGGGTGCAGCTCACGCTCGTGCCGGAGCGCCAGTTCGGCTTCGCGGTGCTGTGCAACATGCACGACTCGCGGCTGCCGATCGCGCTGACCAACGCGCTGATCGACCGGTACTGCGACCTGAAGTCGAAGGACTGGAACGCGTACTACGCGCGTCTTGCCGAGGAGGAGGCGGAGGCGAAGAGCGCGGCGCTGGCGGCCCGCGATCGCGCCCGCGACCCGTCCGCGAAGCCGGCGCTGCCGCTCGCGAGCTACGCGGGCACGTACTCACACCCGGCCTACGGCCCCGCGACCGTGACCCACGCCGGCGGGGCGCTGACGGCGAAGTTCAGCAGCTTCTCGCTGCCGCTCGAGCACTTCGAGCGCGACACGTTCCGCATCACCGGGGCGTTCTTCGAGAGCGATCTGGTGCGGTTCGGCGTGAGCGACGGAAAGGCCACATCGCTGACGCTCGCCGGCATCGAGTTCAAGCGAAAATGACGCCGGCGCGCCTCGGTGTCAGAACACCGGATCGGCTCGCCCGAACCCGTCCGCGGCCGAAGCGAACCTGGACCGGAACGACCGTGCGGCTATACTTGGTGCGAATAGAATCCAGTCGTTTCAAGTTCCAGGTTCCAAGTCGGAACCCCGCTCGTCAAAAGCGCCGGCGGTTCGTGTCGCTCGTGACTTCACTTGGAACTTGGAACCTGGAACTTGAAACGACTGGATTCTTACTGACGCCTAACGGTGAGCCATGCCCAGGCCCTACGAACGCGAGTACACCGACCTCGGTAAGAAGCGCAACCGCTCCAACACCTTCCAGCTCCCCGCCGGAATCCCCGCGTGGCTCCCGGCCGTCATCTGGCTCGGCGGCGGCCTGCTCCCGCTGGCGCTCCTCCTGATCGCGGCCGTGGCCAGCGGAACGCGGCCGGTGCTGATGCCGCTGGCCCTCATCACCGGCCTGCTCAGTTTTATGACCGGGTGGGTGTGGCTGATGATCGTCGCGGCCTCTGACGGAATCGGAACACTGCTGATGTGTATGTTTGTTCCGTTTTACGGCCTGTACTATGTGCTGAACAATCTCGACCAAACGCTGCGCCCGGTGTTCCTGTACGTCCTCGGGCTTGCCGTAGTTGCGTCCGCGGGGTTCGTCCCCGCCCCGCCCCCCAAGCCGCTGCCCCCGCCCGAGCAAGTGCAGAACGAACCGCGCAACGGACCCGCGTCCGTTGATCCGCCCAAGGTGAAGCCGTCGGAGCCGAAACCGGCTCCGAAAAAAGGCCCCCCGCCCACCGTCGCCGTGCCGAAGCCGCCGTTCGACGTGGACCCGAAGGCGAAGGACACCGGTCCCAAAGCGTACCT
Source organism: Gemmata obscuriglobus (assembly GCF_008065095.1). NCBI lineage: Bacteria > Pseudomonadati > Planctomycetota > Planctomycetia > Gemmatales > Gemmataceae > Gemmata > Gemmata obscuriglobus. The sequence continues at coordinate 7,125,609 of NZ_CP042911.1, forward strand.
CGCGTCGCTGACGCCGTTCGACTACCAGGCCGGCCCGTGGAAGCTCGGGGTCGGGGTGCGCGGTGACGACCTGAAAACGCCGATCCGCGTCAAAGGCCAGGAGTACCGGTACGGGTTCTCGACGCACCCGCCGGAGAAAGGCGCGTGCCGGGTCAGCTTCGTGCCCGGGCGCGAGTTCAAGCGGTTCAAGGGGTGGGCCGGGGTCGGCGACAGCATCGGCACGCTGTCCGGCCCGGTCGTGTTCGCGGTGTACGGCGACGGCCGCCAGTTGTGGGAGTCGGCCGGGGTCGGCGCGCCCGGAGACACGGCCGGGTTCGACATCGACGTGACCGGCGTGAAGGTGCTCACACTGGAGGCGCGCATGCAGAGCGGGTTCAACCACCTGGCCCACGCCTCCTGGCTCGACCCGTGGCTGGAGCGCTGACCGGCGCCCGTTCACGGTCACCCGCTCCGCGCCGGTGGCGCAGACGGCGCCCGTTGACGCACAAACGTGCCGGAACGTGAACCCGTCGTCGGGGATGCCAAGGGGTCGACGGCGCGGGGCGTTCCGCAAGCGCCCAGGTTCAATCTCGGCTACGCGTAACCCCGATCGGTCAACGGTGCGGGCCGGCAACCTGCAGGTTGCCGGCCCGCACCGTTGACCGATCGGGGCATGATCACCAGCGGTACATGAGACCGAAGCTGATGCCCTGGACGAAGTACCCGCTGCTGTTAAACTGCGGGGCCGGGCGGATCGTGTTGGTGAGAGGCGCCCCCGTGCCCGGCGGCAACAGGTTCGGCACCCGGGCCGCGTCCAGACGCATGTCGATCGCGTCGCCCGGCCGCAGCGCGCTGCTCAGGTACAGGAAGTTGTACCCGACGAACAGCTTCATCCGCTCCGTCGCCTGCCAGCCCAGGTTCAGGCCCACCTCCGGCACCACCGCGAACTTGTCCCGGCTGAACTTGCCGATGTTCGCCCCCGGCACCGCCAGCAGCCCGCCCGGGGTGACCGTCGTGGTCTGGTCCGGGAAGTTCAGCGTCTGCGAGCCGTTGATCTCGGCCGTCTGGCGCACCGTACCGAACGCCACCGTGGCCCGCGGGTCGAGCGACCACCGGCCCCGCGTGAACGTGCCCGCGATCCCGATCTGACCGCCGTGGAACCGGTTCGTCGTGCGGAACGAGTCGGTGATCGTGCCCGAAATGGCCGGCACGCCGATGGCCGGGTCCGAGTCCGGGGTGCGCACGAACCGCTCGGTGATCGTGAGCTCCTCGCGCAGGTCCAGGAACCGGTAGCCGGCGAGCAGGTCGAGCCGCATGTTCGGCCCGCTGGTCAGGTACCGCCGGTAGTTCACCTCCGCGCCCCACACGGTGTTCTTCAGCGTCACCAGCACGCTCCCGGTGGCCACGCCGGGGCGGGCGACGATCTCGGACGACTCCCCGAACCCCACGGTCGGCGCGGTGGTCGGGTTGATGTTAAAGAACGGCCGCGCCAGGAGCGGGTTCTGGGTCGTGGTCGTGAAGAACGACGTGGTCGCCGGCGCCACCCAGAACAGCCGGGCGTCCACCCCGCGGCACTCGCCGTCCCCGAACCAGTACCCGGCCCCGACCCGCCCGCCGGTGTGGTACGTGTCGCCGAACGAGCCGCCCAGTAGCACCCGGGTGTCGCCCTGGCCGATGATGCCCAGCGCCGCCGTGCTGCTGGTGGTCACCAGCGGCGGCACCACCGTGCCCCGGTTCCACCACATGAGCAGTTCGGCGCTCACCCAGCCCCGGCGGACGCTCGCGACCCGGTCCAGCCCGGTGAGCGGCGCGTCCGAGAACAGCGGGTCCTCGACCTCTACCGGACAGCCGGCCCCGCCGTCCGGCAGGACCGACGGCACGAAGGTCGTCCCGTCGGGGACACGGCCGGTCGGGTCGCGCGACTCGGTGACGCTCGGCGGCCCCCCCCCCGGCGCGACCCGCGGCGAGCCGAGCGGGGCGGGCTGCGCGCCGGTCACCGGGAAGCCCACCATCCCTCCGGGCACCGGCCCGCTCGTAACGGGATATCCGACCGGTCCGCCCGTAACGGGGTACCCGACCGGCCCGCCCGTAACGGGGTACCCGACCGGCCCGCCCGTAACGGGGTACCCGACCGGCCCACTCGTGGTCGGAACGCCGGTCACCGGGAACCCGACCGGGGGGGCACCTGTTACCGAACCGCCGACGACCGGCGTGGCGGGTGCGGGGGAGCCGAAGGTTCCCGGCGCGTAGCTCACGGTCCCGCGGGGCGCCCCGCCGCGGAGCAGGCCCGTTTGCGTAACCTCTGTGGGTTGTGAGTCCGGGAGCGCGCTGGGCAGCCCTAATGAGGCGGCACGCGGCGCGCCGGTTCGCGGCTGTTGAGCCAGGGCCGGGGGGGCGAACACGCCCAGCGCGATCCCCAGCCCGCCGAGCAGAATGCGGCGCATGTGAAGCGGTCCTCCTGACACGCCGGCCGGGCGATCTCCTACCGCCCGAGTTACGTCACGTCGTCTCCTTCCTTCGACCCGCGGTCGGCACCGCCCCGACCCGCGGCCCCCCGCTCGGGCCAACTTCTGGGCTCCGGCGCCCGCACCGGCGGCGCGTCGGGCGCGGCCGCCACTCCCGGCACGTCCGGCACAACCATACGATCCGCGCCTGCAGGGCGAAATGTTCAAGCGGGGCACCTGCGGCGGTCGAAGAAACACGCGCGCGACTGCGTAAGACACGTGATCCAGAGGAATGCGTCAAGGAGGGCAACCGTGACGACTCGCCGCACGCGTCTCAAGAAGGGTCTGAAGAAGCTGGTCCCGGTGATGACCGTGACCTTCACAGCGGCCCCGTTCGCCGTGTGGGTTCAGCCGGCCCACGCGTTCTTCCCGCCCTTTATCAACGATTCGGGACCGCCCAGAGTATTGCCGCAGCCGCCCTCGCCGCCCCCCTTCGAGCCGCCGACGCCCCCGCCGCCGCCATTCAACCCGCCGCCCCAACCACCGGACGTGTCGCCGCCGGTGTGCCCCCCGCCGCCCCCGTGCGGGGTGCCGGAGCCCGCGACCGTCGTGAGCGGGTTGATCGGGCTGGCCGCGGCCGCCGGCTACGGGCTCCGCCGCAACGGCGAGAAGAAGTAAGAACAGAACCGGCGAACCGGCTCGCGACCGTACTTACGATCCGGTTGGCTACGTTTGTTTCTTGTGGCACCGACATTCCTCAGTCGTTGCCACGGCTACGGCGTGCTCGGTCATTCGGGCGTGGTGTGGGAGCCCCGTCTGTCCCGCGCCGGGTGTGGTGTGGGGTGTGAATGTGATGATCAAATCCCAGCGGTTGCTCGCGAGTGTGTCGGCGCTGCCGGCGATCCACCACCCGCGAATCAGCAGTCGCGCCGCCGTAATAGCAACCGGTACACCGGGCGCGTGGCCCGGGTCCGGTGCTCGCCCCGCTGACGGTAGCTGGCCTCGGTTCCGAACTGGGTACGATCGTCCAAAATGGACCGGGATAACCGATCGAATCCGTCGGATTATGCGCACACGAACGGTCGGCCCCGACCCGCGGTCCTGTGGTCGGGCCAACTTCTGAGGGCCGGCGCCCGCACCGGCGGCGCGTCGGGCCCGGCCGCCACTCCCGGCACGTCCGGCACAACTGCGCGAGCCGCGCACGCAGGGCGAAATGTTCAAGCGGGGCACTCGCGGCGGTCGAAGAAACAAAAGCGCGACTGCGTAAGACACGTGATCTAGAGGAATGCGTCAAGGAGGGCAATCGTGACGACTCGCCGCACGCGTCTCAAGAAGGGTCTGAAGAAGCTGGTCCCGGTGATGACCGTGACCTTCACAGCGGCCCCGTTCGCCGTGTGGGTTCAGCCGGCCCACGCGTTCTTCCCGCCGGTGATCACCAGCCCGCCGCCGGTCGTCGTGGTGCCGCCGACGCTCCCGCCGCCGGTGATCGTGGACCCGCCGGTCAGCCCGCCGCCGTTCGTACCGCCGCCCCCGCCGCCCGTCGTGGTGCCGCCGGTTGTTCCGCCGGTCGTGGTGCCGCCGGTGTGCCCGCCGCCGCCCCCGTGCGGGGTGCCGGAGCCCGCGACCGTCGTGAGCGGGCTGATCGGGCTGGCCGCGGCCGCCGGCTACGGGCTCCGCCGTAACGGTGAGAAGAAGTAAGAACAGAACCGGCGGACCGCCCCGCGCCCCACTGTCTTGAGGGGCGCGGGGCGGTCCGCCAGTCCTTGTACCGAACTCCGACGAACGCGGCCGCGTAACCGTGCGGCGTGCGGCTACTTGAACGCTTCCCACTCCTTGCCCAGTAGCGCGGCCGCGATCTTCAGCTTGAGGATCTCGTCGGTGCCCTCGTAGATGCGGCACACGCGCACGTCGGTGAGGTGCCGGCCGGGGCGGTACAGGGTGCTCCAGCCGCGCCCGCCGAACACCTGCACGGCGCGGTCCGCGGCGTCCCAGGCGGCGTTGGTGGCGAACAGCTTGGCTTGCGCCGCCAGCAGGTCCGCGTGCCGGGCCAGCTCCTTGTCGCCGGGGCTCGCCGCCGACCGGTCCTTCGCCTCGGCGGCGCGGATCAGCAGCGCGTCCGAGGCCACGCGGTCCATCTCGATGTGCGCGATGTGGTCCTGAACGAGTTGGTGCCGGGCGATCTCCTTGCCGTGCTGCTTCCGCTCCTTGGCGTACCAGATCGCCTCCGCGAGGCAGTCCTCGATCACCCCCAGGCACCCGGCGGCGACGCTCAGGCGCCCGCTCACGAGCGTGCCCATCGCGACCCGGAACCCGTCGCCCTCCTCGCCCACCAGGTTCTCCGCGGGCACGGCCACGTCGTGCATCTCGAACATGGCGGTGTTGGACGTGGGCATCCCCATCTTGGCGTTCGCGGCGAAGCTCTCGGCCTCGAACCCCTTGGCGGCCGTGTCCACGACGAACGCGGAGATGCGGCCCGTGCCCACCTGCCCCGCGGGGTACGCGAACGCGACCACCGCGTGCGCGATGCCCCCGTTGGAGATCAGGTACTTCACCCCGTTGAGGACGTAGTGATCGCCCCGCTTCTCGTAGGTGCTGGTCATCTCGCGCGGGTTGCTGCCGGCGTCGGGCTCGGTGAGCCCGAAGGCGAGGATCTTCTCCCCCTTCGCAGCGGCGGGCAGGTACTTCCGCTTGAGCGCCTCGCTGCCCCACGTCTGGATCGGGTACGCCCCGATGCTCAGGTGCCCGGAGAAGAAGGTGCGGACGGTGGTTCCCTCGCGCCCTATGCGGGCGAGCGCCTTGAAGTAGCTGACGGCGTCGGCGCCGCGCCCGCCGTACTCGGGCTTCACGTTCATGCCCAGGAGGTCGTGCTTCGCGGCCAGCGGCACCACCTGGTCGTTGAACTGCCGGTTCGCGTACGCGAACTCTTCGGCCGGCCGCACCTCCTGACAGAACGCTTCGGTGTCGGCGGCCAGCTTAACGGGGTCGAACGCCATGATTCCGGCTCCTCAGCGCGGGCGGAAGATGTGTGAACGGGATACCGGAATTGTATCCGCCCGCCGGCGCCGCAGCGCGGGGCAGGTTAGCCCAAATCCCAGAGCGTGATCGTCCCCTTCTGCCCGCTGCCGACCGCCGCGACGTTCCCGTCGGGCGACACGGCGAGGCAGTCCAGCCCGCCGGTCTGGAAGGTGTAGGTGCGGTCGAGGGTAAGGGCGTGCGTGTCCCAGCACTTCACGGTGGCGTCGCGGCTCGCGGTCCAGAGCCGCGAGCCGTCCGGGGTGAGGGCCATTGCGGTGATGCGGCCGTTGTGCCCCTTGAGCTTCGTTCGGTACAGCCCGCCCGGCAGTCCGTACACGACGATCTTCCCGCCGACCAGCGCGAACAGGTGTTGGTTGTCGGCTGAGAACGCGAGGTCTTCGGGTTCGTAACGCTTCATGTCGATGTTTGTGCCGCGCGACGAATCGACCGATGGCCAGTGCCATAACTGACGACCGATCGCCACTTGCGACCCGTCCGGCGCGAACGCAATCGCCCGGGCAGACCAGTCTACTACTCGCGGGAGATCTGCAACTGAGCCGTCGGCGAGTGAGTACTGAACGCACTTTCGCATCCCCATAAGGGGCGACTCAACCAATCCGAGTACCGAGGCGCCATCTGGCCCGAGACACGGGCCGACGATCGTGGCCGCCCATTGAGTTGCGAATACGCGGAAGGCAGCACGATCGACGAAAATGAGCCCGCTTCGCTCGCGGTGAACCGCAACATGTTCGCCGCCACAGGACAAGAAAATCTTCCGAAGCGGATGGGCTCGATCAGGCACCATCGCGAGCGAGTGACGGAGAACAATGCGCGCTTGCTCCACCCCGCTCAGCGGATCCCACATGCGCACGGAGTTGTCGCCGCCGGCGGACACGAGGAACCGCCCGTCCGGGCCGAACGCCAGAGCCGTGACCGCGTTCTCGTGCGCGTGCCAAGTGAGCATGGAGGGCGATCGAAGGTGTGCCCGGCCGTCCCAGCGCCGGATTCTCGGCTCCGGATGAGGCTCGCGTTTGCACAAATAGACGGCCGTCAGCGCGTTCCGAAACCGACAGGAACGCGTTTATCATAGCGTAGGCGGACACCCGATGTGTGAACGGCTTGTTCGATACCACAGCGGAGAGACGTGCAACAGCTGACAGGTGATGAATCACGAGGCCAGGGGCATTTGTAACGTGTTGACGGCTGCAACGCTTGGGAGCGGGATGCGTGTCCCACTCCCAAGCGTTGCAGCCGCCTGCTTAGCGGGTCGGCTTGGCCGTCGGCGGAGCCGAGCCGGAGCCCTTCGCGTGGGCCACCTTACCGGCCACGAAGCAGTTACACCCGCTGTTGCCCGAGACCCGAAGGGTGAACCGCTGAAGGCTCTCTTCGATGCAGAGCCCCATGGTCGTGTTCTCGACGCTCGCGTCGGGTTCGACCTGGAACCACTTGCAGCCCTTGCACTCGCCCCACTCGTCGTGATTCTTGCGTGCCATGTCATGTCCTCGATTATGGGATCGCGGCCGGGGCCGCGGTTGTCAGGAGTTCCGGGACGACAGCTTCAGTTCGCGGTCGCGCCGCACGATCTTCTCGCGCACCTGCGCGATCCTTTCCTCGGTGCGGGTCAGTGCCGAATCCATCCGATCCAGTGTCGAGTGCGCGCTGCGTGCCAGCGTTTCGGCCCACGCACTCATCACACTTACCTTGCGGTCAGTCGGTGTTGCGGTCATCGGAGCAGCCCGGAGGGGGAAACAACTGGGCGTCCGCCGTAGATTTGCAACCCGCGTGCCACCCGGCTCAAGGCGGCACCACGTTTGCGATGTGACGCAGAAGGCATCACGAACGATGCCCCGGACGGGTCGCTAAACTGGATCCAGTCGTTTCAAGTTCCAGGTTCCAAGTTCCAAGTGGAGTCACGAGCGACACGAATCGCCGGCGCTTTTGACGAGCGGGGTTCCGACTTGGAACTTGGAACCTGGAACTTGAAACGACTGGAATCGGCAAGGACCAAGCGTCGGTTATGTTCGCCGGTGAGACGAACGTCACAGCGAAGCGAGAAGCGTTCGCGGCGCAGGTTCGGCAGCGGATCAAACATGCATCGATTTGTTCCGGACGAGCCTACAAGTACCAAGAGGAGCACAACCATGCCACTGACCGGTGAACTCGCACGCATTGATGACGAACTCCGCCGCGCCTACGACGGCGAGTGCTGGCACGGGCCGCCGCTGCGGGAGGTGTTGAAGGGCGTCACGGCGGCGGCCGCCGCGGCCAAGCACCCGCAGATCACGCACTCCGCGTGGGCGCTGGTGAATCACCTCGCCGCGTGGGTCGGGGTTGTCGCGAACCGCATTACCGAATGGCGGCCGATCACGGAGCCGGACGCGGGCGATTTCCCGCCCGTTATAGATACGAACGAAGTGGCGTGGGCGGCCGCGCTCGATGACCTGGATCGCCAGCACCGGAAACTGCTCGGCGTGGTTGCCGGGCTTGACGCGGCGAAGCTGGACGCCACCGTACCGGGCAAGCCGTACCCGGTGGCGGTCATGCTGCACGGGACCGCGCAGCACTACGCCTACCACGCCGGTCAGATCGCGCTGCTCAAGAAGCTGGTGGGGTGACCCGCCGCGCCGGCCCGGCCTGGCAGCCGGACTCGGCGGCGGGTCGCAACTCCATGTCGTCCGGGCCGAGTTCTCGCCCGTCGTGGGCGTGGAACGCCAGCGGCCGGACCGGCTTCCGGTCCCGCTTGTCCACCAGCACGAAGGGGTTGTCGCCCCCGCACCCCTCGCCCCACTGCCGGATCGCCATCAAAACCAGGAACAGCCCGCGGCCCTTCTCGGTCAGCACGTACTCCTGGTACGCACTCCCCTCAACCGTGACCTGTTCGAGCACCCCGAGTGCGACCAGCTTCCGCAGCCGCACCGTCAGGATGTTCTTGGCCACCCCGAGACTCTTCTCGAACTCTCCGAACCGGCGGTCCCCGGCGAACGCCTGCCGCACGATCAGCACCGACCACGCGTCGCCGATCGCATCCAGGGACCGGGCAAGCGGGCACTCTTCGTTCTCTAAACTCTTACGCTTCATGGCTTTTCCCCCGTTGTGGGAGAATTCTGGAATTCGGTTGCAAGGAGCAACCATTACCTATTGTATACCCCGCCAGTTGCGACTTGCAACTTCTCAAGTGGGAGCCGGTCATGGCGAAGAAACTCGAAGGCAAGGTAGCGGTCGTAACGGGCGCGTCGAAGGGCATCGGAGCGGAGATCGCCCGGCACCTCGCGGCCGAAGGGGCGGCCGTGGTGGTCAACTACGCCAGCAGCAAGGCGGGGGCCGACAAGGTCGTGGCCGACATCACGAGCAAGGGCGGCAAGGCGGTTGCGGTCGGCGGGGACGTGGCGAAGAAGCCCGACGCCGAGGCCATCATTGATGCCGCCGTCAAGAACTACGGCCGGCTCGACGTCCTCGTCAACAACTCCGGGGTGTATGAGTTCGGCGCGATCGAGCAGATCACCGAAGAGCACTTCCACCGCCAGTTCAACATCAACGTCCTCGGGCTCCTGCTCGTCACCCAGGCGGCGGTCAAGCACCTCAAGGCCGGCGGCAGCATCATCAACATCGGGTCGGTGGTCACCCGCATTACCCCGCCGCAAAGTGCGGTCTACAGCGGTACGAAGGGGGCGGTGGACGCCATCACCGGCGTGCTGGCCAAGGAACTCGGGCCGAAGGGGATCCGGGTGAACGCCTTGAACCCCGGGCTGATCGAGACCGAGGGCACGGTAACCGCGGGCGTCATCGGGTCGGAGATGGAGAAGGAGACGGTGAAGCAGGCCCCGCTCGGCCGCTCGGGCAAGGTGGACGACATCGCCAAGATCGCGGTGTTCCTCGCCTCCGACGACTCTGGCTGGCTGACCGGCGAGCAACTCCTCGCCGGCGGCGGGGTTCGGTAATCCCACAGAACTCTAACACACATCCTCCGGCCGTTCGGCGGCCCGGTCTTTTCAGGAGCGCTCCGATGGCAGGCAAACTCGAAGGCAAGGTCGCGGTGGTCACCGGCGGGAACAGCGGGATCGGGCTGGCGACCGCCAAGCGGTTCGCGACCGAGGGGGCGAAGGTCGTCGTCACCGGCCGCCGCCAGCCCGAACTCGACGCCGCGGTGAAGGAGATCGGGCACGGGGCGATCGGCGTCCGCGGGGACGTGGCGAACCTCGCCGACCTCGACCGGCTGTACGCCACCGTGAAGGAGAAGTACGGGCGGGTGGACGTGGTGTTCGCCAACGCCGGGGGCGGGGAGTTCGCGCCGCTCGGGCAGATCACCGAGGAGCACTACGCCAAGGCGTTCAACACGAACGTGAAGGGGCTGCTGTTCACCGTCCAGAAGGCGCTCCCGCTGATGCCCGACGGCGGGGCGATCGTCCTCAACGCCTCGATCGTGTCGATCAAGGGGATGGAAGCGTTTAGCGTGTACAGCGCGACCAAGGCGGCGGTGCGGTCGTTCGCCCGGTCGTGGACCAACGACCTGAAGGCCCGCAAGATCCGGGTGAACGCGGTCAGCCCGGGGCCGATCGAGACCCCGGCCATCGACGCCATCGCCGGGTCCGAGGAGAAGTCGAAGGAGTTCAAGGCGGGGATGGCGAGTCAGGTGCCGCTCGGCCGGATGGGCTCCCCGGACGAGATCGCCAAGGTGGCCGTGTTCCTGGCCTCGGACGACGCGAGCTACGTGGCCGGGGTGGAGCTGTTCGTGGACGGCGGGATGGCCCAGGTGTAAGGACCAAGTCCGACTGAAGAGTAGTGGTCGTTGAGCACGCCACCCGCCCGCTGACGCAGGCGGTTCGAAGAGCTACGGGCGAACCGCCTGCGTCAGCAGGCGGGTGGCGCTCCCGACCACCGTTACTCTTCAACCAGATTTGGTATCACACGCCCGCCAGGTCGTCGCCCGGTTCGGCGGGCTGAAGGAAGCGGATGCCGTAGCGGCCGCAGATCTCGAACACCGTCTCCATCACCGGCGGCCCCGGCGGCAGCGCCCCCAACTCCTCGAACATGTGCTCGATCCCGGCCGGGAAGGCCGTGACCGTTGAGCGCGTGATCCCCGGCCCGACGGTCACGAACGCGTGCGGCACGTTCCGCGGCAGCAGCACCACCGCCCCGGCCTCGGCCCGGGTGGTGCGGCCGCCCACGGTCAAGTCCATCGCCCCTTCGAGCACGTGGAGCAGTTCGTCCTCGTTGGCGTGAGCGTGCAGCGGCACCCCCACCCCGGGCGGGTTGGTCTGTTCGATCAAGGTGAACGAGCCGCCGGTGTCGGCGCCGGTCAGGCGGACGAGTTGGTTGTCCCCGAGCACGTTGAGGCGGCGGCCTTCCCCTGCGGGCACGATTTTCGGGTTCATGGCACCTCTGCGAAAGCGATTACGGTTCAGTCTCTATCGGACGGGCGAACGCCCTCTGTGAACCCGTTTGAGCAACTCGCCCGGGCGATGGGTGCCCCTCTGGATTTTGGCATTTGTGAACGGTATGGGAGCCGGCTGGGGAAGCCGTGGCAATCTGGGAGGGATACTGATGCCGACGCTGACTATAGAATACAGTACCGAATCCGAACGGTTGGCCTTGGAACAACTGCTGGGCTATTTCACGGACCTGAATCGTCTGGCCCAAGAAGCTCCCGACGGCACGGTCCTGGCCGCCTGCGAGAAGCATGCACTCGATCAAGGGCGCAAACTGTTGCGGACCACACTCGGTGCCGCCTTGGGTTCACGGATCGAGAAGGACGAGCAAAAAGGGGGCGCGCCCGCACCTGCGCGAAGACGCACCCCGGGCGCTCCAAAGGACCGCACACCCGAACGGTTGTGACCGCCGTTGGTCCGATTGAGCTGGAGCGGAGGTATTTCCACTGCCCCACTTGCGGGCAAGGCGAGTTCGGAGCCGATCGCGGGCTGGGCCTCAGCGGCTACGTCACCCCGGGCGCCTGTCGGATGGCCGTCTTGCTGGGCGTCCAACAGTCCTTCGCCAAAGCCGAAGTGACTCTGGCCGAGGTGGTCGGCTGGGAATTGGACGACAACACCATCCGGCAACTCTGCCACGCCACGGCGGCCCAGGCCACCGCCACCCGGCAACACCGCTCGACCGCTGAAGTCTTCACCCGAGCCCAAGCCGCGGCCAGGACCGAGCGGCCGGTGGACAGCGAGTTGCACATCGACGCGGGCAAGGTCAACACTGTGGAGGACGGTTGGCGGGATCTCAAGATGGCCGTTTTTGCCCGGCGCGAGCGAAGTGCGCCGACCACGGCGATGGACTGGGAGGGACGCGACCTGCCAACCCCGTTGGCGCGGTCGGTGATCGCGGCCGTGGAGGAGGCGAGCCTGTTCGGGAAGCGGTGTCACGACGAGGCCACGCGACTGGAGTGGACCGATTCGAGCCAAATGACGGTACTGGGGGATGGGGCCGAGTGGTTGTGGAACGTGTCCGAGCAGCACTTCCGTGACGCGACCCAGGTCCTCGACTTCTGGCATGGGGCGGAGTACCTCGCCAGCGGGGCGAAGGCGGTGTTCGGTCCCGGGGTCCAAGCCGCGACGGCGTTTGTCCGGGGCAAGTCGAAGCTGCTGGAAGACGGATATCCCCAGTGCTGTGCACAACTGAGTTCAGGGATCCTCGTTGGGCTTGTGGGCTTGTCGACGCCGTTGGACGGAGGTGTGTGCCCCCTTCTGTTTCGCGGCGTGCGGGTGGGCACGGGGCGCCTTGTTGCGTGTCTTGTCCCAGCCCGGCTTCCACATCGTGCCCAATAACTGATCCAACAACGTTCCCACACTCTCTGCCGTCTGATCCGTCGGGATCAGGGACACGATCATCGACACCTCGACCAACTCCTTGAGCGCGGCCAACTGACGATGCCAGTCCGTGCAGAACTGCGCCGTCGAGAGGTCGTCGATGGTCACCTTCCGCTTCGCAACCACATAGCCCTGGAGGACCTGCACCACGTTCGCGAGGACGAAACACATCGACGCCTGAAACACGGTCGCCTCCGGTGTCGAACCGATGAACCGACCCAGGGCGAAGATCGCCGTCACCTTTTGGAACGTGCCTTCGATGGTCCACCGGATGCGGTACAGGTCCAACAGATCGGTCGCCGGGTATGGGGCCGAATCGAGCAGGTCCGTGAGGATTGTAATCGCTTCGCCCACCGGGCGCGCGACGGTGATCCGCCGGACGTACCGGCGGAGCTTGTCCTTGGGCTTCCCGGCCCACCCCCATTCTTCGACCACGGCTCGTTGGGATGGGTCCGCGGTCGTGACCGCGGGGCGCTTCGGGTCGGGTTCGAACGACAGGGTCCGCGCGTACCGCACCACGAAATGACCATTGTCCTTGGTGAACTCGGCGAAGTGCTTCGACGCACAGAACAACCGATCCCCGACCACCAGTTTCGCCGGACCGCCTCGGGCGTGCACTCGGGGCATCAAATCGGGGATCAGTTTGGCCTCGTTGGTTTCGCCATCGAGATCGGCCGCCATGTCGAGCACCAACCCGTCACGGGGCCGGTACGCCACGAGCAGTTTTCCGCCCAAGAGCTTGCCCGGTGTGCCCCGCGTGTCGACGAGTCGCTTGGCCACCTTCTTGAGACTCTTGCCGTCGAGGATCAGAACCTCCAGGCGGTCGAAGGAGGTCGGAAGGCGGTGCGCGACGACCTCGGGGAACAGGGCGGTGAACCGGTCGGTGACGTCCCGCAGGAACGCTTCGCTCAGGCCCCGGGGGATGCGCCGGAGCTTGCCGTAGAACGCTTCGTGGCACCCGTCGTCGGGTTGCCGGTGGCGTCGCAGGTGGGCCTGCCGCCCCGAGCCCTGGTGTTCGATGAGCGCATCGAAGATCCAGGTGACCAGTTGGGCGAAGGTCACGACGTCCTCATAGCCGCGTCCCCGATGTCGCTCGTAGAGGTCCGCGAGGACCGGGTCGGGAACGCCATAGGCGAAGAGTGCGAGCGACGCGTGGGCCAGTGGCAGGCCCTCCAGGACCTGGCGCGCGAAGTCCGTGGGCGCGTGCGGTTGGGAGCGTGGGACGCGCTGATGAGGTGGCAGAATCACGGTGACCTCCATGTCCCGGGTCGCGGACCCCGCACCACCCCGCGTCCCACGACCACTCGGTTAACCCCAATTTCGTCGCAGTGAAAACCCTAAATCAGCAATCCGCAATCAGTTATACAAATCCAAGATGTGCATAGCACTGGGATATCCCGGGTTGGTGGACTGGATCGGAGAACTGACCGGGCAGATGCCCGCCGGAGGCGACGGAGCCGCCTTGGGCGGCGTATTGAATTACTTTTGTGGCCAACAGGGGCGGTTGAATTATGCGGTGCGTTTGCGGCGGGGGCAGTCGATTGGAAGCGGGTTGGTGGAGGGAACGGTTAAGCAATTGCTCAACATCAGAATGAAACAAACTGGGGCGAGATGGAATCTGGGGCATGTGGCACCGTTTGTCGAACTGGGGGCATTAGCAGCGGGGCCGGAGTGGAAGGGGTTTTGGGAAAACCAATAACGGGCCAAAATCCAGAGGGGCACCCCGGGCGATCGTTCCTGCCGCGCCACTTGCGCCGCAGCGGGCCGTTCGGGAATTCCGGGCGCGTGTTCAAGTGCGGAAGGTCGCGGTACTCCGGTACGAATCTCGTTAGGTGCGATCGCGGTTGCCGTCAGGTAATATCGGGGCGCGGTACGTCGCCGGAGTAGACCACATGAAGCCGTTCTGCGCGCTGCTGCCACTCCTGCTGGGCGCGGTGCCGATTTCGGCGGCTCCCGTTCCGGAACGGGTTCCCGGTCTGGTGAAGACGCTCAAGAACGGCAAACCCGGCGAGCGGGTCGTTGCGGCGGAACTGCTCGGCGACCTCGGACCGAAGGCTGAAGGCGCGGTACAGGCGTTGGTCGAAGTGATTCGCTCCACGCCGGCTCCGGCGCCGATTCCGTTTGCGGACCAACGCGAGTGGTCCCGCGAAGAGGCCGCGGCGGACTTCTTACTCAAAGCGACATGGGACGCACTCGAGCGTATCGGGCCGAAAGCGGTTCCCGCGCTCACGGAATTGCTCACGCATCCGGACGCCGAGATTCGCGAGCGCGCATCCGCGGTACTGGGAGCCATTGGCCCCGGCGCCGCGGATGCGGTGCCGGCACTCATCAAGTGTTTGAGTGAAGGCGAGCACCAACAGGTGACTCTGAACGCGCTGAACGCGCTCGCGGCTATCGGCCCGAAAGCAGAGGCCGCGGTTCCCGCGCTGATCAAAACGGCCCTCGACCCGAGGGCGATGGTTCCCGAAGGGGAGCTGAAGTTGCCGCTGCGTAATGCCGCGGCAAAGGCGCTCGTGGCCATCGGCGCGAAGGCGCTTCCTGCGGTCAGGAAAGACCTGTTCCCGGCAATCATCAAAGCGATTGACGACGCCGACGAACGCGGATGGCTCCTCTCCGGCTCTGGGTGGGGGAACGCGTGGTCCACGTGGGCGCCGTTCGGTGCCGACGCCGCTCCTCTCGTTCCGGCGATCGTGCGGTACCTGAGTCGACATAACCAAGATCGGCTCGTGCTGAGCCTGTTGAAGCTCGGCCCGGACGGACAAAAGGCTCTGGCCGGTCTGCTCTCGGACAAAGACGAACAGGTCCGCAAAGAGCAATTGAACGCGTTGTGCGAGCACGCATTCGGCACTTTCGTATCGGAGGGCGGGTTCCACTGCCGGGCGGAAGCCGACCTCCGACCGATCGCACGGGAACTGATTCCGTTCCTGGCGGACAAGGACTACGGCGTTCGCTTCCACGCACTGGTGGCGATCAATCAACGGTGCCGCCCCGCCCCGCCGGAGGTCGTTAGGGCCGCGCTGCCGCTTCTCAATGACAAGGAATTCCTGAGCTACCGGGACAAACGTTACGAGATCGATGCCGCCGCGGTCATCGGCTTTTGCGGCCCCGCGGCGATTCCAAAGCTGGTGGAACATTTACAGTCGGACGACACAAAGCTGCGCGAGTTCGCGGTACGCGCCCTCAAGGACCTCCGCGGTCCCGGGACCGAAGCGCTGCTCCCCGCACTGCGCGAACGGGCCGCGGGCCGGGCGACGCGCCCCGAAATGACGCCTCTGGATGCCGCGATCTCCGCGGTCCGGATCAGCCTGGCCCCCAAAGACGTTGAACTGCTCGTACCGTTCTTGAAGAGCGGTGACCCGAAGGAACGTCTCACGGCACTTGTCGAATTCCGTCAACTGCGGCACCTCGCGCGCCCGCACCTCAAGCACCTGTTCCCGCTACTGAGGGATCGCAACCTCCGCTGGAACGCGGCGTTAACGATCGACGCCATCGACTCGTCCGACCCGGACGTGTGCGCGGCGCTGGCCCAATGGATCGCCGACTACGGCGACCGCCGCCCGCTTGAACGTACCGACCTGTTCGCAAAGGAAATCGCGCCGGCCATTCCCGCGGTGCTCAAAATGCTCGAGGGCGGGCGCGGTTTCGATTTGGTTCAGCGGATCGGCCCGCCGGCGAAGGACGCGGTTCCGCTCCTGCTGTCGTATCTCACGCGCGAGCCAACTTTTACGGCACGGGAGGGATTCGACCCGAATAGCGCCCTTCGCGCGCTTGGCACGATCGGCCCGGCGGCCAAAGGGGCCGTGCCCCTGATTCGCGCGCGTTTGGCCAGGGTCGAAGACCGGGAGAAGATGTGGTGCCTGTTGTGTCTTGCCGACATCGGACCGGGGGCACGGGACGCGGTGCCGGAACTCAAGGAACTGCTCACCGACCCGGACCCGCGGTTGCGACTGCTCGCGGCCTGCGCGCTCTCGAAAATCGAGGCCGATCCCGCCGCGTACCGGGCAACGTTCGCTCGCGCGATACACGAGCGCCCGAACAGCGCGTTCTGGCACGTGCCGCTGGTGCTCGATCGCATCGCGGCGGACTGCCCGGAGTTGGTGCCGCGCGCCGTTCGCGGCGCCATTCCACGGCTAAACGAGCCGCACGTGGGGTGGGGGGACTTTGAACCGGAGTACGTCACCCTGATACCGCTGTTGAAGCGGAACGCGTTGCTGGCGAAGGGCGCGGTTCCCGAGCTGGTGAACGGCCTGAACAAGCCTTCGGCGAGGGGGATGCAACCGGAACTCATCGGGTTGCTCGGCGCGATCGGTCCGGATGCGAAAGCCGCGCTCCCAAAGTTGCGCGAGTTGCGCGACGGCGCGGAGTTCGAAATCGCCATCGCCGCACTGGAGGCGATTCAGAAGATCGAAGCCACGCGAGCACCGAACGCGCTCAACACCACCGCTGGCCCTGATATGAAGTAGGCTTCTCTCCTGTTCTCTGCTCTTCCCACATCCCCCGAACGGAATTCCAATCGACTCGTGAATGGCGATCGAGCAACCTGCGGGGGCGAGGCGTAAGGATACGTCTTTGCCACCCGCTCCACTTCCATCACCGCGCCCCCATCGGAACTAACTTTCCGAATCACGAACGCGGACGCGATGCCATCAGTTTGATGGGGGCTCGGCTTCGCTGGCATCAGGCGAGTTGCGCACCTGGCCGCCGGCAGCAACTCCCACGGCTCGCCGCCGGCTGCGTTCGCCGATGGTAGCCACAGCACGCTTACGCGAGTCGTTTCACAAGCGAGCGGCGGCTGTAACGAGGGTTACAGTGCGGTACTGGCGGTATGCGAACGGGTCGCGGACTGGACATTCGCTGCCGGCGGACGGGTCGAGAGCGGGCGGTTCGCTGGGGCACCGCTACCACCGAATCGCGCCTGCAAAACCCGCACGCGGCGTCGGAATGAACGGAACGTGGCTCCGAATGAAATTGCACAAGACGTTTACACGATGCTGTTTGCGGCGGAACCGATTCGCGGAGATCGTTTCACTCCGCGAACGGAAACCGGCACGGCTTGCTCTGTCGGGCGCGGTCCGGACTTCCGGAAGTGCTGCATGGACACAGTGCCCGGTGCAACCGCGTTCAGCGATTCGGGCACGCGACGACTTCGATCAGGTTCAACTCGCCGGACAGGAACGCCAGCGCGTCCGGGTCGGCACTCAACCCGTCGCGTCCGGTAGGGGCATTCGCCCGGCGGGGCCGCCGGCTCGTGATTGGCGACCGAACCGGGGCCGCTCGAGTAACTACTTCTTCGGTGTCGGGCGAAGCGTGGCCAAGTCGAACGGCTCACCAACGAGTTCCTTCCAGATCTTCTTCTGGGACTCGTTGAGGGCCGTTTCGACCTTCACCCACGCCTCCTTGCGGACCTTGTCGAGTTTCGCGTTGGCGGCGGCCACTTTCTCGGGGGGCAACCCCACGCCGGCGGGGGTGAGCCCTCCGAGGGCCGCTTCCTCGCGGATCTTTCGGCTGTCATTGCTGACCCCGTCGGCAAGGACTTTAATGGCTTTCTTCTGTTCGTCACTCAGCTTGAGAGCCGCACCGACCTCCTTCATGGCGGCCTTCTGGGCGTCGGTGTACGCCGGCCCCTTGGGGGCCACATCCGGGTCGTTGAAGATCATGAAGTTCATCGCCTGGAGAGCGATCTGCTTGAGCCGCTTCCGCTGGTCGGCCGTCAGCGCGTTATCGAGCGCCGTTTTGACCTCCGCGGCCAGTTCCGCCTGCTTCTCGCGCATGACATTGAACTGGACCAGGTCGAAGCCGGCTTTTGCGTCCGGGCCGAACGCGTCGGTGAACTCTTTATTGAACTTGGCTTGCTTCTCGGTGACGGGTTTGAGTTTCCCCTTTTGCTCGCCGGTGAGTTTGATCTCGGCCTGGAGCGCGGCGTTGGTCAGCAACAGGGTGCTCACCTCGTCGCCCCAGGCGATCATGATTTGCTGGGCCGATGCCTCGGTGGCGACACCGGCGCAGAGCGCCGTCGCCAGAACGCATGGAATCCACCGCATGGCGGCATCCTGTGGGGGCCGGGAGTACGGTTCCCACATTTACCGGAAAGCGAGTGAAGGGCAGATGAGTAAGCGAACGTTTTCTGCGTCAGGTGATGACGCAAACGGGCTGGCTCGCGCTCGGTCAGTACGAATGAGGTACGAACTGGCGGTCGCGATTGGCTCGGACGACCGCCCCGCGCGGAGGATCGGGATGTGCGCCACAAAGGCAAAAGCGGGCACCCGTTACCGGGGCGCGCATCAGGACGGGAGCGCGCCGCCGACCGCGTCCATCAGGTCGTCGAGCCCGACGGCCGCGTCCGGCCCGCCGAGCGTCAGCCACACTTCGTTGCGCCGGATCTCGACCTCCAGCGCCCCGGAAATGTTCTGCGGCCCCTTCGGTTGCTCCGTGAGCACGGTCATCAGGTCTTCGGCCGGGACGGTGACGCTGCCGAGTACGGTCTCGAGTTTGCGGTCCCGGATCGTCAGCTTCAGGCCGCCCTCGTCCGCCCCGATGTCGACCAGCCGCTCGAGCCCGGTGGTCTGGGAAACTCCGTCGATGGTCATGTCTGCTCCTGGGGAAACGGATTATGCTACCGGCTCAGAGGCGACCGGTACACCCCAGGTTCAAACGTGCGCGATCCACCGGCGGATCAGCGCCGCGAACGCCTCTCGTTTCGCCGCCACGTCGGCCGCGTCCGCGAACGTCACCGACGCCCGGTCCTTGCCGAGCCACGTGAGCAGTCCGCCCGGGTCGACGACGGTGATGCCGTCCCCGGCCCGCGCCTTCGCGCCGAGGTGGAGGATCATTTGCACCCCCGCCTTCGCCCGCAGGTGGAACGTCGCGAACCACTCCGTCGTGCGGAAGCTGGGCGCGTTCCACTTGACGCCCTCGGTGACGCCGGGCGCGGCGAGGAGAATTTCGCGGATCGCGAGGATCGCAGGCTTCTGCGGGTGCTCCAGGGTTGCGAGAACGCTCTCCACGTCGTCGACCGGTTTTTGTTTCGCCACGGTGCGCCCTCACGCCAAGTTGAGCTGCCACGACACCCCGAAGCGGTCGCTGATCCAGGTGAATTTCTTGCTGAACCCGTAGCCGCCCGGCGGCATCAGTACCGCACCGCCCGCGGACAGGGTGGCGAACGCCGCGTCCAGTTCGGCCTCGTCGGCGCATTCGACGAACAGGGAGGCGGACGGGGTGAACGTGAACGCGTGCGGCATCGGGCTGTCGATGCAGGCGAGCCGGTGCCCGGCGATCGTGAACTCGGCCCGCTTGATCGTGCCTTCCGGGCCGTGTTCGCCCGCCTTGTACTTCTCGACCGCGGGCACCGAGCCGTTGAAGAGCGAAACGTACAGGTTCATCGCTTCTTCGGCCTTGCCCTCGAACATGAGTTGCGTGACGACACTTCGCGGCATCTCTGGCCCCTCCGGTGGGAAAGCGGAGAGTAGATCAGGGGGCCGCCGCGTGTCGAGGTCAGCAGGAGAACGGAGAACGTATGCCCGATACCCGCAAGCACCGCGGTCCCGGCCCGCAGGACCCGGAGTGGTTCGGCCCCGACGCACGCCCCGCGCTCGCGGCCGCGGTGTCGGACCTGTCGTGGCTGCTGTCGCGCGGGTACGCCGCGCCGTCGTCGCTGAAGCTGGTCGGGGATCGGTACGCGTTGGTGGAGCGCCAGCGAACCGCGGTGCTCCGCTCGGCCTGCTCGGACGGGGCGCTCGCCGGGCGGCGGGCGCGGCAGGTCGGGGTCGCCGCGCTCCGGGGCCGCCCGCTGCGGATCGACGGGTTCAACCTGATCCTCACGCTGGAGTCCGCGCTGGGCGGGGGCGTCATCATCGGCGGGCGGGACGGCTCGTTCCGCGACCTCGCCAGCGTCCACGGCACGTACCGGAAAGTCGAGGAGACGCAGCCGGCGCTCGATCTGGCGGCGCGGCTCCTTGCGGCGTGGGGCGCCGGGCCGTGTACGTGGCTGCTGGACGCGCCGGTTTCGAACAGCGGTCGGCTCGCAGAGATGGTGCGCGCGACGAGCCCCGACTGGGCGGCCGAGGTGGTGCAGAACCCGGACGCGGTACTCGTACAGCCCGGCGACCTGGTGGCTACCGCCGACGCCGTGATCCTCGACAACTGCGGCGAGTGGGTCGGGTTGGCGGGGGCGATGGTGGAAGCCGGCGCACCGGGCGCGTTCGTCATCGATCTGGGGTAAAAGACCAGAGGCCAGCAGCCGGGGGAAGCTGCTGGCCCGTGTGAAGGGTCAGGGGGACGGGTTGGGGGAAGGAGCGGCCTTGGGGGAAGGCCTTGTTCCGTGAGACCGGGGGAAGGTCTCGATGCTGAGTTGTAAAGCAGCGATCGTGCCAGTTGTAACAGCGAGCAGCCACATTGCCGTAACCGATTTCCTCGATTGATTTTATTTCTTTCGCGTCCGTTGTGCCCGGTTTGCGCCTGTGCAGATTTTACCGATCGGGCGGTAAATCCGGTTCAGAGCGATAGCGGTCCCGGCAGTTTTTTCACACCACCGGCGCCAGCGTTCTGAAGAGGTAACGAGGCTCTTTCGACGCTATTGAGCCGTGGGGCGAATTGTCGTGCGACTTGGCCCCGGGAACGTCGCGCTCTGCGGCGGGCGGCGGTTGACCAGGCACCTCGCCCCGTTCGCCGCAACACACCCGGATCAACATTCATGAGGAAACAAAAATCAGTACACGCACGAAAACACGATGTGTTTTCACACTTCACTTTAACCAACTCATTGTTTGCCTTCAAAATTCTCAGCTCATGGTAGTCGAATTGACATCTGGCATCACATTGCTTTCGCCGTAGGCGATTCTGTTCTATCTCATTTCAACGAGGGCAAATTTTGATCTCGGCCGCCGATGTTGGTGGCAGCGGAACCGGCCGCGCGCCGACCGTTCCGCTTATTCCGGGCGCTGACTCTTAACCTCGCAGTGAAGAATGGATACGAACGAGGCCGGCGGCCCGCTGTTGCTCCCGGCCGGGAGCGGCCAGTTCCTGACGTTCCGGCTGCGGGACGAGGAGTACGGGGTGGACCTGCTGCGGGTGCAGGAGATCCGTGGTTACTCAAAGGTGACCACGATCCCCAACACCCCGCCCGACGTGCGCGGGATACTGAACCTGCGGGGGGCCGTGATCCCGATCGTGGACCTGCGGGCCCGGTTCGGGCTGGCCCTGACCGAGTGCACCCCGTTCACCGTGATCATCGTGGTGAACGTCGCGGACCGGGCCGTGGGGCTCCTGGTGGACGCGGTGAGCGACGTGCTCAACGTGGCGAGCCAGGAAATCGTCCCGCCCCCGGACCTGGGCACCCACGTGGACACCTCGGTGCTCACCGGGATCGCCCGGGACGGGCAGCGGCTCGTGTCCCTCATCAACATCGACCGGCTCGTCGGCGTTACCAGCCACGAGCTTGCGATGGTGTAACATCGATAACCCCGGCCCGCCCGGCGCGTTCGCATGGCGCCGGCGGTTTGTGCAACTGACTTAACCGACCGGAGACCGCACTCGTGATCGACTCGACCCTCGCGGCGTTATCGAAACTGCGCCTCGGCCCGCGCATGGTGGGCGGGTTCCTGATCGTCGCCGGGGCGTGCGCGATCCTCGCGTACCAGTCGTTCGACGCGCTCGGCGCGCTCCGCGAGTGCCAGACCAACGCCAACTCCAACTTGGTCCCCTCCGCCCTGGCCCTGGGCAAGGTGCGGAGCGGGGCGCTGACCATTCAGCGGCTCGAGCGGAGCGCGGTCATCTTCGGTCGCCGCGGCGACGAGCGGATCACAGGGCCGATCCGCGGTGCGCACGACGAGGCCAAGAAGAACATCGACGAGGGCATCAAGACGTACGCGTCCTTGCCGATGACGGACAAGGAAGCGGTCATGTGGAGGGCGTTCGAGGCGAAGTTCGCGGAGTGGAAGCGGTACAGCGAGGAGATCTGGAGCCACATCGAGCGGCGCGAGTTCGAGAAGGCCGAGGAGGTGATGGCCCGCGAGACCGCGGCGGTGGTTGAACTGACCGCGGCCCTCACGAGCGTCGTCGACACCCAGCTTGCCATCAGCAAGGACGAGGAGGCCGGGGCCACCAAGGTGTTCGAGCAGGGGCGGCGGACGATGTGGGCGGTGAGCATCGGGGCGGTGGTCGCGGCGGTCGGGCTGGGACTGCTGCTGACCGCGTCGGTGGTCCGCCCGCTGACCCAGACCATCGCGGTGCTGGACGGGGTGGCCAAGGGGGATCTGAGCCGCAAGGTGGAGGTGAAGTCGGAGGACGAGATGGGGCAACTGGGGGCCGCGCTGAACGTGGCTATTGACGGGCTGATCGCGGCCAAGGAGGCGGAGCGGACCCAGGTGACGCGGGACCGGGAGCGGGCGGCCCAGGAGGCGCGGGCCGCGGCCGAGCGGGCCGATCAGGAGGCGGCGGCGGCGCGGACCCGGTCCGAGCAGGACGCGGCGGTGGCGGCCGAACTCCAGCGCAAGGTGGAGGCGATCCAGGCCGGGGTGAACGCGGTGGCAGCGGGCGACTTCACGGTGTCGATCCCGGACCTGGGCACCGACAACATCGGACAGATGGCCCGCGCCCTGAACCAGGCGATCGTGTCCGTGCGGACCGCCCTGGAGGGGGTCCGCGAGGTGTCCGAGCAACTGGCCGACGCGTCCGGCCAACTGTCCAGCGCGAGCGAGGAGATCTCGTCCGGCGCGCAAGAGCAGGCCAGCAGTCTGGAAGAAACGGCCAGTTCGCTGCAGGAGATCACGGCCACGGTGAAGCAGAGCGCCGACAACGCCCAGCAGGCCCGGCAACTGGCCAGCGGTTCCAAAGAAGTGGCGGAGAAAGGCGGCCAGGTGGTGAGCGGGGCCGTCGAAGCGATGAGCGAGATCAACGGGTCGTCGAAGAAGATCGCGGAGATCATCACGACGATCGATGAGATCGCGTTCCAGACCAACCTGCTGGCGCTGAACGCGGCGGTGGAAGCGGCCCGGGCCGGGGAACAGGGGCGCGGGTTCGCGGTGGTGGCGTCGGAAGTGCGGAACCTGGCCCAGCGGTCGGCCACGGCGGCGAAGGAGATCAAGGGCCTCATCCAGGATTCGGTGAAGAAGGTCGATGCGGGCACCGAGCTGGTCAACCGGTCGGGCGACACACTCGCCGAGATCGTCACCAGTGTCAAGCGGGTGACCGACATCGTCACCGAGATGGCCGCCGCCAGCCGCGAGCAGTCCACCGGCATCGAGCAGGTGAACAAGGCCGTCTCCCAGATGGACAGCGTCACCCAGCGGAACGCCTCCCAGACCGAAGAAATGAGCGCCACCGCGCAGTCCCTCACCGATCAGGCCGCGCAACTCCGCGACCTGGTCAGCCGGTTCAAGCTCGGCGCCGGCGGCTCGGCCCCGGCGGCGCGGCCGGCGAAGCGGGCGGCGGGACCGAAGCCGCGGCCGGCGGTATCCAAGGCCCTAAAGCGGCACAGCAGCAACGGGAACGGGCACGGGGGCGGGCACGAACTGGACGCTTTGGGCGGCGACGGGTTCAGCGACTTCTGATACACGTACCCGGTGCCTCAGCCGGGTGCTGTTTTGGCAGCACGGGACGGAGGGCAACGACGTTATACCGCTAAATCGGCCGCCGGCACTCACGTGCCGCGGCCCCGTGATACGTCCCACGATCCCGGTCGGGCGCGGTGTGACAAATCCGCACAGCAGATTCCCGATAAGCGTGTCAGGGAGAATCCCGGCAAGTACCGCGCCCTCATTCTCCTCCGGGTGGCCAGTCCGGGCCGTGCCCGCTGGCCGAGAGGGGCGCATCGGAACGGTGACGCATGAAATGGTTCCTGGACAGGTCGGTGGCCACCCGCCTGCTGCTCAGCTTCGCCGCTGTGTGCGTGGTGGTGGTGGCAAGCGGGGCGCTCGGCTCCGACGGCCTCTCTCAGTCGCGCGAGCGCATGCGTATCCTGTACGCCGACTACACCACGGCCGGAACCGATTTGGCCAAGTCGTCGGTCAACCTGGCCCGCTACCGGAACGGGGTGGTGCGGGCCGCGGCGGCCCAGGACCGGCACGCGGCCGAGCGGCTCGTTGAGGAGCAGACCCCACACCGCAAGCAGATCACCGACGGGCTGAGCGCGTACGCCGCAACAGTGCTGCGCACCTCGCGGAGCGGCCGGGACGAGCGTGCGGACCTGAACAAGGTGCGGGCCGCGATGGACGCCTACTTCGCCGCCACTGACCGCACGGTGGGGGCGATCCGCGACTACTGGGCGGCCGGCGACAAGGACCGCGCGCGCCGGGCCGAGGCGGTCGCGGCGGCGGTGGTCGACGGGGACCAGAAGTTCGACGCCGCGACCGCCAGCATGGACGAGCTGGTGAAGACCGTGGCCGAGGTGGCCAAGGACATCAACGAGGACGGCAACGCGGCCGTGGGCCAAGTCCAGTCAGAACTTCGCGCCTGCACCCTGGTTGCCGCCGGCCTGAGCATCGCGGTCGGGTTGCTGGTGGCGCGCTCGATCGTCCGGCCCCTGGAGAGCTGCGTCACGGTGCTCGAGGCCGCGAGCTCCGGGGACCTGTCGCGGCACGCCCAAGTGGGCACCCGGGACGAGGTGGGGCGGCTGGCTGCGGCGCTGAACACGACCATCGACGCGCTGCGGGCCGCCAAAGAGGCGGACCGGGCCCGCGCCGCGGCCGAGGCCCAGCGGCTCACGCGGGAGGCGGCGGCCGAACGGGAGCGATTGGAGCGCGAGCAGGCCGCCGCGGCTGAGCAATTGGGCCGCGAGCAGGCCGCCGCGGCCGAACTCCAGTGCAAGGTGGAAGCGGTGATGGCCGTGGCCCGAGCGCTGGCGGCAGGGGACTTCACCGTCACCATCCCGGACCTGGGGGGCGACGACGTGGGCCGGCTGGCCCGCTCACTGAACGAGGCCGTGGCCAGCGTCCGCGTGGCCCTCGGTGGTGTGCAAGAGGTGTCCGAACAGTTGGCCGACGCGTCCGGGCAACTGTCCAGCGCCAGCGACGAGATTTCGGCCGGAGCGCAGGAACAGGCCAGCAGCCTGGAGGAAACGGCGTCCTCTCTTGAGGAAATAACGGCCACCGTGCGGCGGAACGCGGACAACGCGCAGCAGGCCCGGCAGCTCGTGGACAGCTCGAAGGAGGTGGCCGAGAAGGGCGGCCATGTGGTGGGCAGCGCGGTCGAAGCGATGAGCGCGATCAACGGGTCGTCGAAGAAGATCGCGGAGATCATCACGACGATCGATGAGATCGCGTTCCAGACCAACCTGCTGGCGCTGAACGCGGCGGTGGAAGCGGCCCGGGCCGGGGAGCAGGGGCGCGGGTTCGCGGTGGTGGCGTCGGAAGTGCGGAACCTGGCCCAGCGGTCCGCCACCGCGGCCAAGGAGATCAAGGGGCTGATCCAGGACTCGGTGAGGAAGGTCGATGCGGGCACCGAGCTGGTGAACCGATCGGGCGACACACTCGCCGAGATCGTCACCAGTGTCAAGCGGGTGACCGGCATCGTCACCGAGATCGCCGCCGCCAGCAAGGAACAGTCCATCGGCATCGAGCAGGTGAACAAGGCCGTCAGCCAGATGGATGCTGCCACCCAGCGGAACGCGGGGCAAACTGAGGAACTGAGCGCCACCGCGCAGTCCCTCACCGATCAGGCCGCGCAACTCCGCGAGCTGGTCAGCCGGTTCAAGCTCGGCGCCGGCGGCTCGGCCCCGGCGGCGCGGCCGGCGAAGCGGTCGGCGGGACAGAAGCCGCGGCCGGCGGTATCCAAGGCCCTAAAGCGGCACGGCAGCAACGGGCACGGGGGCGGGCACGAACTGGACGCCATGGGCGGCGACGGGTTCAGCGACTTCTAATGTCAGTCGTGCGTGAACCTCTCCCCCGCCCCGCTCTGGCGCACTCGCCGGACCGGGGCGGGGAGTTTCATTTCGCCCCGGAGGTGCTGAGCCGCCGCGTGTACTTGGCGTCGCCGATCCAGAGCGTGAGCCGATCGCCCTCGAACCCCAGCGCCTCAGCCGAGCCGGGGGCCGCAGGTGTCAACACACCGCACAGCCGGCCCATTGAATCGAACACCTGCACGCCAATCTCCGTAGCCGCGTAAATGCGCCCGTGCTTATCGACGGCAAGGCCCGTAACCGGCCCGCCACCGTGCCCTCGTCGTACTTGAAGTGGACAGTAAGGTGCGGCTGTGGCCAAATCGGCATCTCCGTCTGCTGAATAAGCCCAAACCGCGCGACTGACTCCGAACCCAACGAACACGGTCCGGCCGTCCGGCGATCTCACTGCAACGGTCGGAGCTTGGCCGTCCCAGACCCCGGCCCCGAGCACCTCTAAAGGGTCGACCGTTTTCGGTTTCACCGCCCGCCCTTCAGCCTTCTTCCACCCCTCACCATCGATGAGGATCTGCGACAGCGTCGTATCCTGCGCGCGAGCGAACGGAGCAACCCCCAGGAGTAACGCCGCAATGAGGAATCGTGCCATGAGACGCCCCAACGAATCGGTGGAATCGAAACGCCTGCTTCCGGGTCATTTCGCCGGCGGGGTGT
Organism: Gemmata obscuriglobus; assembly: GCF_008065095.1. Lineage (NCBI taxonomy): Bacteria > Pseudomonadati > Planctomycetota > Planctomycetia > Gemmatales > Gemmataceae > Gemmata > Gemmata obscuriglobus. The sequence goes on from NZ_CP042911.1 coordinate 7,152,395, forward strand.
CGCGCCACAGCCAGCGGAGCGCGTCCGGCAGGATCGCGCCGCCGTGCTTGCCGCTGTGCGCCCCGTCGCCCATTACGAGCCGGTAGTCGTAGTCCATGTGCTTCAGCGCCGCGGCCATCGACAGGTTCGCCAGCGGCCAGTTGCCGTGCAGGTTGTCGAGGTCGCCCGTCCCGTCCTGAAGGAACACGCGGATCTTCTTCTTCTCGGTCTTGCGGATCAGCCCGGGGTACACGTCGCCGCCCCGGATGTTGGTGAAACTGCCGATGTGCGACAGCACCTTCGAGAACAGGTCGGGCCGCTCCCACGCGGCGGTGAACGCGCAGATCCCGCCCGAACTGAGCCCGCAGATCGCCCGCCCGTCCGCGTCGGTACGAAGCTTCACGGTCTTCCCGACTTCAGGGAGGATCTCCTTCTCAAGGAACTGGGCGTACTGGTTCGAAACGGTGTCGTACTCGAAGCTCCGGTTGGAGCGCCAGTCCTTCTCCTCGCGCTTGGGGGTGGGGAACTTGCCGGGGTTGATGAAGACCCCCACCGTGACCGGCATCTGTCCCTTGTGGATCAGGTTGTCGAACACGACCGGCGCGCGGAACGCGCCCTTCTCGCCCACATACGCGCTGCCGTCCTGGAACACCATCACGCACGCCGGGGTCTTGCCGTCGTACTGCGCCGGCACGTACACCCAGCAGTCCCGCTCGGTGCCCTCGAACACCTTGCTCGTCTTCCAGCGGAACGGTGTGACCGTGCCCTTGGGCACGCCCGCGTGGGGCACCGAGTCTTCGCCCGGCGCGTAGTCGTCGGCGGCCGGGGTTTGAAGAGTGACGGCGAGTGCGGCGAGGGCCGCGAACGGGAGGAGCCGGCGCATCGGGTGGGGACCTTTCGGCGGGGTGGGAGGCGACGAGCGTACCGCGCGGCGCGCGCGGCCGCAAGCGGGCCAGCGGATACCCGCTGGCGGACCCGGGGGCGGGTCGTGTACACTTCCGGCGTGGGCGCCGGCTGCGACCGGCCCGCCCCCACCGGTCACGGCCGCGGCACTGGCCCCGCCGCCCTCCCATGAGATCCCTTCGTGTTCACCGCTATTCTCTCCGCCGCGCTCCTCCTGCCCGTCGCCGACCCGGTGCCGAACGACCTCGGCGTGCTCCCGCTCGGCGCGGACGGCAAGCCGCTGAACCTCGACTTCGAAACCGGCGACCTGAAGGACTGGACCCTCGACGGCGCCGCCTTCAAGGGGCAGCCGGTCCGGGACGATACGGTGAAGGCGCGGCGCGGCGACATGCAGAGCCGGCACCAAGGGCGGTTCTGGATCGGAGGGTACGAGAAGGCCGGCGACCGCCCCACCGGCGCCCTCACCAGCGCCCCGTTCAAGGTGACGCACCCGTGGGCCAGCTTCCTGGTCGGCGGCGGCCAGCACGCGACGGAAACGTGCGTTGAGTTGGTCAGCGGTAAGGACGTGATCTTCCGCGCCACCGGGACCGAGGTGGAAGACATGGCCCGCGTCGCCGTTGATCTCACGAAGCACAAGGACAAGGAGATCTTCGTCCGGGTCGTGGACCGGCACGCCGGCGGGTGGGGGCACATCAACTTCGACGACTTCCGGTTCCACGCGAAGAAGCCGAGCTTCCCCGAGCGCGCCCACGTCGCCCCCGCCGTCGCGGACACGTACAAGCACGCCGGGCTGAAGCCGCTCGACGCCGCGAAGGCGATGACCGTGCCCGACGGCTTCTCGGTCGCGCTGTTCGCCGGCGAGCCGGACGTCCACCAGCCCATCGCGTTCTGCACCGACCACCGCGGCCGGCTGTGGGTCGTCGAGGCCTACGTGTACCCGCGGCGTAACCCCGAGCCGGGGCCGGTGCTCCCGGAGAAGGACCGCGCCAAGGGCGACAAGATCCTGATCTTCGAGGACACCGACGGGGACGGCACGTTCGACAAGCGCACGGTGTTCTTCGAGGGCCTGAACCTCGCCTCCGGCATCGAGGTCGGGTTCGGCGGGGTGTGGGTCGGGGCCGCCCCGTACTTCCTGTTCATCCCGCACGACCAGGAGACCGATAAGGCCGGCGAGCCGAAGGTCTTGCTCGACGGCTGGGGTTACCAGGACACCCACGAAACGCTCAACAGCTTCATCTGGGGGCCGGACGGCTGGCTGTACGGGTGCCACGGGGTGTTCACGCACTCGAACGTCGGCAAGCCCGGCGCCCCGGACGCCGAGCGGCAGCGGATCAACGCCGGCATCTGGCGCTACCACCCGACCAAGCACACGTTCGAGGTGTTCGCCCGGGGCACGTCGAACCCGTGGGGGCTGGATTACAACGCGCACGGCGACTTCTTCATTGAGGCGTGCGTGATCCCGCACATGTGGCACATCATCCCGGGCGCCCGCTACCAGCGCCAGGCGGGCACCGACTTCAACCCGTACACCTACGGCGAGATCGGGACGATCGCCCTGCACCGGCACTACGCCGGCGCGACCCCGCACGGCGGGAACGGCCGCAGCGACAGCGTCGGCGGCGGGCACGCGCACGCCGGCCTGCTGTGCTACCAGGGCGGCGCGTGGCCGAAGGAGTACCACGGCAAGCTGTTCATGGGGAACCTGCACGGTCACCGGCTCAACGTGGACGTAGTTACGCCGAAGGGCAGCGGGTACGTCGCGGACCGGAACCCGGACTTCCTGCTCACGAACGACAAGTGGGCCATTCCGCTCGCGCTCCGGAGCGGCCCGGACGGCAACGTGTATCTGCTCGACTGGTACGACCAGCAGATCTGCCACCTTACACAGCCCGAGAAGTGGGACCGCACCAACGGCCGCATTTACAAGATCAGCCACAAGGACGCGAAGCCGGCGAAGGGCGTGGACCTGTCGAAGGCGACCGACGAGGAACTGGTGAAGTACCAGTCGCACGAGAACGACTGGTACGCCCGCACCGCCCGGCGCGTGCTTCAGGAGCGCGCGGCGAACGGAACCCTCCGGCCGGACGCCGTGAGTGAACTGGGCCGGATTCTGCGCGAGGACAAGCATGAATTAAATCGGGTCAAGGCGCTTTGGGCCTTACAAGCGCTGGGCCGTGACAACGCCCAGGGGCTCATCAAGGCAACGGAAGACGCGAGCCCGCTCGTCCGAGCGTGGGCGGTCCGGTTCATCGCCGAGGAGTACGCCGGCCGAACGGAGGGGGCTCGTCTGGACGCGACGAACCTCGGAAAGGTTGACGCGAACGCGCCATCGGCCGTGGTCCGGCTGGCACTCGCTTCCGCCGCGTTACGAATCCGAACCGCCGAACGCGCGGGCCTGCTCCGCCAACTCCTCGCCCACCCCGAAGACGCGACCGACCATAACCTGCCGTATCTCTACTGGTACGCGCTCGAGCCGCTGTGCGCCGAAGCACCGGCGAAGGCGCTCGATCTTGCGGCTGATGGCAAGATCCCGTTCGTGTTCCAGAGCGCGGCCCGACGGGTCGGCGCGCTCGGCACGCCGGCGGCGTTCGACCTGCTCACGGGGGCGCTCGCGGGGGCGAAAACCGACGCGGAGCGGCTCGCGTACTTCCGCGGGTTGCAAGAGGGGGCGAGGGGCAAGCGCGCGCTCCCGATGCCGAAGGACTGGGGCGCGGCCCTTGAGGCGCTCATGAAGTCGCCCGACGGCGCGGTCCGGCAGCAGGCGCTCGGCCTCGCGGCGGTGTTCGGCGACAAGGGCGCGCTCGCGACGCTCCGCAAGGTGCTCGGCGACGCGAAGGCGGCCCCCGCGGCCCGGCTCGCGGCCCTCACCGCGCTCGTGGACGCCAAGGACGCCGCCGCCGTTCCGCTGCTGCAAGCCGCACTGACCGACAAGGACCTGCGCGGCGCCGCGCTGCGGGCGCTGGCCGCGTTCGATGACGCCCGGACGCCGGCGGCGGTCCTCGCCCAGTACCCCGCGCTCACCCTCGCGGAGAAGCGCGACGCGGTGGCCACGCTGGCGGCCCGGCCCGGGTTCGCCAAGGAACTGATGAGCGCCGTCGCCGCCAAGAAGCTCCCGGCCGCCGACGTGCCCGCCGAGGTCGTGCGCCAGCTCCGCGGGTACGACGACGCGGCCCTCAACAAGCAGATCGCGGACCTGTGGGGCGTCGTGCGCGAGTCCCCGGCGGAGCGCAAGCGGCTCATCGGCGAGTGGAAGGCGAAGCTCACCAAAGCCGCGGTGCCCGCCGGCGACGTGAACCTCGGCCGCACCGTGTTCGCGAAGACGTGCCAGCAGTGCCACACGCTGTACGGCACCGGCGGGAAGGTCGGCCCGGAGATCACCGGCGCCAACCGCGGCAGCGTCGACTACCTGCTCGAGAACATCCTCGACCCCAGCGCGGTCATCCCCAAGGAGTACGCCGCGACCCGGCTCGTGCTGGCGGACGACCGTGTCGTCACCGGGATCGTGAAGGGCGAGGCGAACGGGCTGCTCACCGTGGTCACCGACCGCGAGACGCTGACCATCCCGGCGGGGGACGTGGCGAGTCGGAAGCCGTCGGAGCTGTCGATGATGCCCGACGACATCCTGCGGCAGGTGAGCGAGTTCGAGTTCCGGTCGCTGGTCGCGTACCTGCAAACCGAATCCCAGGTGCCGCTGCTCGCGAACGCGGACAACGCGAAGGAGTTCTTCAACGGCAAGGACCTGAGCAACTGGGACGGCGAGGCGGGCCTCTGGAGCGTGGAGGGCGGCGAGATCGTGGGCCGCTCGAAGGCCGGGCTGAAGCGGAACACGTTCCTCAAATCGCACGCGGCGGTCGAGAACTTCCGGCTCGCGCTGAAGGTGAAGCTCAGCCCCAACAAGGAGAACAGCGGCATCCAGTTCCGCAGCGTGCCGCTGCCGGACGGCGAGATGCGCGGGCCGCAGGCGGACATCGGCGCCGGGTGGTGGGGCAAGCTGTACGAAGAGAGCGGCCGCGGGCTGCTCGCGAAGGAGGGCGGCGAGAAGTTCGTGAAGCCCGACGACTGGAACGACTACGTGGTGGAGGCGGTGGGCGGCCGGGTCCGCATCTGGATCAACGGGCACCTCTGCACCGACTACGAGGACGAGAAGCTGGCCCGCCGGGGCGTGGTCGGGCTGCAACTGCACAGCGGCGGCCCGCTCGAGGTGCGGTTCAAGGAGGTGAAGCTCGAGGTGCTGAAGTAGCGGGCGCCGCGGCGACCGTCGCCTTCGGGCGGCGGTTCCTATAATGCCCCGGCGCCCATTGTTCCGGCACCACGACGAGCACGCAGAGCGAGACACCCATGAAGACCCAAGGTTCGGCGGTGTGGCAGGGCGGGCTGAAGGACGGGCGCGGCGCCATCTCCACCAAGAGCGGCGCGCTGAGCGCCTACCCCTACGGGTTCGCCGCGCGGTTCGAGGGCAAGCCGGGCACCAACCCCGAGGAGCTGATCGGCGCCGCACACGCCGGGTGCTTCACCATGGCCCTGTCGCTCATCCTGGGCGAGGCCGGGCTCACCGCCGAGCGCATGGAGACCACCGCCGAGGTGACGCTCGACAAGCAGCCCGACGGGTTCGCGATCACCGCGGTCCACCTCACCCTGAAGGCGAAGATCCCCGGTGCGGATCAGGCGAAGTTCGAGGAGCTGACCGGCAAGGCGAAGGCCGGGTGCCCGGTGTCCAAGGTGCTGAACGCCAAGATCACCCTCGACGCCACCCTCGAAAGCTGAACCCGCCCCGCGCTCGCCCGCGCACAGGACACGCTGCCAATGTCCGTCCGTCCGCCGACCGACCCGCGCCCCGGCGCGCGGGTCGCGTTCATCACGCACTACACCGAGCTGTACGGGGCCAACCTGTCCCTGCTGAACCTCATTGAGGGGCTGAGCGGGCACGGGGTGCGCGCGCACGTGATCTGCCCCGAATCCGGCGATCTGCTCGGCGCTCTGGAGCGGGGCGGGGTGCCGGTCGCGGTGCTGCCGTTCGAGTGGTGGGTCTCGACCGACCGCACGGCCGACGGGGTCGCGCGGCGGGCGCTCCGAAACGTCCGCCGCTTGCGGGCCGTCGCCGCGCAACTCCGTGAGTGGGGGACGGACCTCGTCTACTCGAACTCGTCGGTGTTCGCGATCGGGGCTATGGCCGCGGCCGAACTCGACCTGCCGCACGTGTGGCACCTGCGCGAGTTCGGCGACCGTGATTACGACCTGTGGCCGGACCTCGGCCCCAGCCTGTCGCGGCTCGTGTTCCGCACCGCGGACGCCACCGTGTTCGTGTCGCACGCTTTGAAGCAAGCCTTCCTGGGCAACCGGAAGGTGCGGAACTCGCACGTCATTTACAACGGGGTCGGGAACGAGGCCACGTTCGCCGAGCGGCGCCGGGCGGCCGACGCGCTCCGCGGGCGCCGGCAGCCGTTCACCTTCGTGCTGGTGGGCCGGTTCCGCGAGAGCAAGGGGCAGGCGATCGCGATCCGGGCGTTCGCCCGCCTCGCCGAGCGGTTCCCCGACACGCGCCTGCTGCTCGTGGGCGGGTCGGGCGCGACCGGGGACCAGGCGTACTTCGACGAGTGCCGCGCGCTCCCCGCGCGGCTCGGCGTCGCGGACCGGGTGGAGTTCTGGGGCTACATCCCGGACCCGGAGCGGGCGTTCCTGGCCGCGGACGCGGCGCTCATGTGCTCGCGGAACGAGGCGATGGGTCGGGTGACCGCGGAGGCGATGTCGGTGTGCCGCCCGGTGATCGGGTACGACAGCGGCGGCACCAGCGAGTTGATCGCGCCGGACCGCACCGGCTTCCTCTACAAGGGCGGCCCCGACGCGCTCGCCGGGTGCATGGCGCGTTACGTCGCCGACCCCGCACTGGCCCGGGCACACGGCGAAGCGGGCTGGGAGTTGGCCCGCTCGCGCCACACCACCGAGGGGTACGCGGCTCAGATCCACGCGGTCATCGCCGGGGTGCTGGGGCGGGGGTGAAGCGGGCCGGTTTGTGACTCCCTGGGACCGCGGACGTCCCGTCCGCTGGCTGGCGCGTCGGGCCGCGACACAACCATCCGCCAAGCAAAACACCAGAAGTTGCCGGCGGGACGTTTGCGGCCCGAGGGAGCCACAAACCAGCCACGCACCTGACTCAACCCGTTGGCGCGGCGCCGCCCTCGATCTGGCGCCGCAACTCGGTGCTGGAAACGTCGGCGCGGAAGTCGGCCTCCGTGAGCGGCACGAACAGTTCCCCGAACGCCTCCAGTTCGCCCGGCGTCTCCCACACCCGAAACGCCCCGCCCGGGTCGAGCCGCCCGCCGACCACGAGCTTGCACCCGCGGTCGATGAGCTTCCGCAAGGCGCGGTCGCGGCCCGCCTCGCCGCCGTAGTATTTGGGGTTCACGACGCGGACCGCCGTGTCCCACCCGAGCACCAGCGCCGCGCCCGGGAACAGGTCGGCCTTCTTCTCGAACGCCGCCGCCCGCGTCACCCACACCAGTCCGACCCCGGCGAACTGTTTCACCCGCCGCTCGACCTCGTCCGGCGGCAGTTCGGGCTTGTCCGCGTTCTGGACCGACAGTTCGAAGTGGACCTCGACCCCGAGCCGCGCCGCGGCGATAGCGGCGAGCCCGGTGTGCCCGTGGTGCAGCGGGTTGAACGACCCGGGCAGGATCGCACGCGGGCGCGGGTGGGTGCGAACCGCTCCGGCCGCTTCAACGCACACGATCCCGCGCTCCTGGAACAGGTTCCACATCGAATCGCTCGCAAGGCAATTTTGACAGGATCAACAGGATAAACAGGATCGTGACAGTGCTGTGCTTTCAATCCTGTATATCCTGTTGATCCTGTCAAAACTCTTTGTTACCTGTTCGTCCCTATGGGGCTCAAAAAACGAACATCAATCGCGGAGCTATTTGGATCGCTCGAAAGTCATTTCGACAGAATCGACAGGATACACAGGATCAAGACAATGCCGTGTTTTCAATCCTGTGTATCCTGTTGATCCTGTCAAAATGACTCTTACCACATTCAGCGCGCGCGGGGTTCAACGCCCATGAGGTTGCGCACGAAGAAGTCCATCCGGCGGCGGCTGCCGTAGGGCGACTCCGCGATCCCGTGCCCGCCGCCCGGCACCACCAGCAGCTCGAAGTCCTTGTCGGCCCGGATCAGCGCGTTCGCCACCTGGAGCGTGCTCGCCGGGTCCACGTTGCGGTCCAGCTCGCCGACCACCAGCAGCAGCTTCCCCTTGAGCTTGTGCGCCTGGGTCACGTTCGACTGCTCCGCGTAATGCGGGCCGACCGGCCAGGACATCCACAGCTCGTTCCACCAGATCTTGTCCATGCGGTTGTCGTGGCACCCGCAGTCGCTCACCGCCACGGTGTAGAAGTCGCCGAACGCGAGCACCGCCCGGGTGCTGCTCTGGCCCCCGGCCGAGCCGCCGAAGATGCCCACCCCCTTCGACAGGTCCATCTCCTTGTACTTCTCCGCCGCGGCCTTGATCCACAGGATGCGGTCCGGGAACCCGCTGTCGCCGAGGTTCTTCCAGCACACGTCGTGGAACGCCTTGCTGCGCCAGTTGGTGCCCATGCCGTCGATCTTCACGATGATGAACCCGAGCTCGGCCATCCGCTGCTCGTAGGGCGCGGGGCTGAACCCCTTGCGCACGTGGTGGTCGTGCGGGCCGGCGTAGATGTGCTCGATGACCGGGTACTTCTTGCTCGGGTCAAAGTTGCTGGGGCGCACGATGTACCCGTGGATGTCGGTCGTGCCGTCGCGGCCCTTCGCGACGAACCGCTCCGGGTACCGCCAGCCGGTCTTGAGCAGCTCCGCGGCGTCGGCCTTTTCCAGATCGCACACCTTCTTGCCGTCCGCGGTGCGGCGCAACTCCACCACCGGTGGCAGGTCCACACGCGAGTAGGTGTCGATCAGGTGCTTGCGGTCCGGGGAGTATTCGACCGTGTGGGTGCCGTCACCGTCGGTGAGCTTCACCAGCCCGGTGCCGTCGAGCTTGATCCGGCAGAAGTGGACGTGGTACGGGTCCTGATCGGGGTGAACCCCCAGCGCCCGGAACCACACCTCGCGGTTCTTCACGTCCACCCGCTCGACCCCGCGGACCACCCACTCGCCCTTCGTGATGTTGCGGGCCTTCCCGGTGGCGAGGTCGATCAAGTACAGATGGTTCCAGCCGTCGCGCTCGCTCATCCAGACGGCCTCGTTGGTGTCGTCAAGGTACTGGACGAAGAGCTTGTTGGCGTAGTCGAAGAACGTCTTGCACTCCTCGTTCACCACCGCCGTGACCTTGCCCGACTCGGCGTCGATCGCGAGCAGCCGCATGACCGTGTGGCCGCGCTGGTTGTACGTGAAGTAGAACCGCTTCGAGTCCGGCGCCCAGTGCTCGAACCCGGTGTCCCACGGGTTCGGGAACAGCTCGTCCGAGGTGGCGACCTCTTTCTTGGCGGCCACGTCGAACAGGTGCGGCTTGGACAGCGGGATCGGGTCGCCCGGCTTGAGGTAGTTGAGCGTGGAGGTTTTGGGCTGGAGCTGGTCCCGCGGCGACGACTCGACCAGCGTCACCTTGCGGTCGCCGCCGGCCTTGGTCTTGATGGCGATCAGCTTCTGGGAGTCGGGCGCCCAGAACACGGTTCCGTAGCTGTCGCCGGGCTTGCCGTCGGTGCTGAGCTGCGTCTCCTCTTTCGTCTTGGTGTCGCGGAGCCAGACGTTCGAGTCCTTGAGGAACGTGGCCCACTTCCCGTCGGGCGACTCGGCCCCGCGGCGGGGCGGCTGCGCGAGCCGCACGAACGTGTCGCCGCCCTCGTCGGCCGCGTCGAACCGCTTCTTCTTGGGCGGGGGCGTGGGCTTGGCGTCTTTCGGGAGCTTGTCCTCCGCGACGACCTCCCGCGTGCCCTTGACCATATCGACCAGCACGAACTCCTTATTGGCGTTCTGGTACCAGAACTGCTGACCGTCCGGGGTCCAGTTGGGCGCCACCTTCGTGGCGGTAACCTTGCCGGCGGTCCATTTGCCGACGGAGTTGGCGCGCTCGTAGTCCTGCTTGGTGCCCTGTGCGGCACCGATGTGGGCGAACGTGAGCAGCGCGAGGAGCGCGAAAACGCGAGGCATGTTGGGGTCTCAGAAGCGGTTAGAAGTTCCGAGTGCGTACTGGAGAGTTGGGCATCCAGGGCGCGCCCTGTGCCACGCCCGGCACCCCGACGGGGTGCAAGACCGGGGCAAAAGAGCGAAGTCAAAACGGGTGCTCTGCTTTTGAGCTTTTGACTTCGCCCTTTTGCCTTGTTTCCCGCCCCGGAGAGGAAGGGGGCGGCACCGGCGGGGGCGGTACGGTGTGGTTATCGCGCGGCCCACGCCGGCGCGGTGACCTGGTGGTTGGCGGCCAGGGCGCGGGCGCTCACCTGGAGCACCCGCAAGAACCCTTCGCTGTCGGCGTGGTCGAACGAGCCGATCGCCTCCATGCTCGCGTTCGCCTCCGAGTACAACTGGTGCGGCACGTCCTCCGCCGCCTCGAACTCGGCCCGGCCCTTGTACAGCTTCAGCTTGATGGTGCCGGTGGCGAGCCGCGTGATCGGCGCGAGCGCCGAGCGGGCCATGTGCGTCGCGAGGTCGAACCCGTAGCCCTGGTAGATCTGCTTGCTGACGAACTGCGACAGGTGGTCGAACAGCTCGCGGCTGCGGCGGTCCAGCACCAGTTGCAGCAGGTACGCGTAGGCGGTGCCGAGCAGTTCCATCCCGGGCGCCTCGTACACGCCGCGGCTCTTGATCCCGACGAACCGGTTCTCGACGAGGTGCGTCGCGATCCCGACGGCGTGCTTGCCGCCCAGCGCGTTGGCCGTCTGGATCGCCTGGAACGCCGTCGTCGCCGTGCCGTTGATGGCGACCGGGCGGCCCTGCTCGAACCGCACGGTCACGCTCTCGGGCGCGTCCGGGGCGTCCTTCGGGAGCACGCCCATGCCCGGGGTGACGAACCACGGCTCGGTGGTGAGGTGCTCGAGCTTGCCGGCCTCGTGGGTGAGGCCGAGCAGGTTCGCGTCGGTGGAGTACGGCGCGCTCTTGCTCGCCTTGATGGGCAGCTTGTGGCCGTTACAGTAGTCGATCATCTCGGACCGGCCGGGGAACCGCTTGAGGAACTCGCGGTCCCGCCACGGGGCGTACACCGTGACCTCGGGGGCCAGCATGTTGGTGCAGAGCTGGAACCGCACCTGGTCGTTGCCGCGGCCGGTGGCCCCGTGGCTCAGCACGGTGGCGCCGCGCTTCCTCATCTCGGGGATCATCCCGGCGACGATGACGTGCCGCCCGATGCCGGTGGTGTTCCAGTAGTTGCCCTCGTACTTCGCCTGGAACTGGATCACCTCCAGGCCGCTCTCGGCGATCATCTCGTGCAGCGGGATGGCGACGTAGTCCGCGGCCCCGCAGGCCCGCATCCGGGTCCCGACCTCGTCGAAGTTGGACTCGTCCGGCTGGGCGATGTCGGCGGTGAAGCACACGACCTTGACGCCGCTCTCGGTGAGCCACTTGGTGACGGTGCAGGAGTCGAGCCCCCCGCTCGCGGCGAACGCAACGGTCTGGCCCTTCAGGTCGGCAACGGTGGTCATTTCGGTGTCCCTTGATAGCTGCTGACGGATAGGATTACGGAACTCGGCCGGCGTTGCACACGGAGTTCCCCTTCATGCCGCCGTTCACCACCCTCGTGCTTCCCGACGCCCTGCGCGCCGAAGTGGTCGCGCACGCCCGCGGCGAGTTCCCCTTCGAGTGCTGCGGGCTGCTCGCGGGCACCATCGACGCCGGCGCCGGGGTGGCGACCGCGCGGTTCCCAATCCGGAACGCGCTGCGGAGCCCGACCGACTACCTGACGGACGCCCGCGGCATGTTCGACGCGTTCCGCGCGATGCGGGCGGGCGGTCTGGAACTGCTGGCGGTCTACCACTCGCACCCCGCGTCCGCCCCGGTGCCGAGCGCACGCGACCTCGCCAATAACACCTACGGCGAGACCGTCGTCCACGTGATTGTGGGTCTGGGCGGCGCCGAGCCGGAGGTGCGCGGCTGGTGGCTGGGCGAAAGCGACTACCGCGAAGCCGCGGTGACCGGCACCCGTCAAGATTTTCTGCCACAATAGATTTCGCATTAACATGTTGCGCCGTTTTCATTCTCGTCGAACGGAAACCGAGCGATGTTCGGTCAGGAGCATTATCCGGGTTTTGCGGGCGCGATTCGTTGGTCGCAAGGCACCAGCGAACGGGTAGCGAATCGCCAGCGGCAGCGGTAGCTCGTGTCCCGTCACCCGCCCCGTTCGCCGATGCCGCTCGTGCCGCGGGTGTAACCCCCGTTACAGCCCCGCGTGGTGGAACCTTGGTCACGCGCTTCGCACGGCGCCCGCTGCGGCCCTTACCTTCCCCTATCTACCTGATGGCACCGGGCTCCGCGGTTCGCACGATCGACGCACGGACCTGTGGCGAATGAGTTCCTCGGCAGCGCTGCCTTCGGCTCGGATGTGAACGTCCCGACTGGGTGAGCTGGTGAAGAAGTGTCTTACTGGGCGCCGCCGACGCGCTCGTCCGCCCGCTGATGGACGGCGTGCCGAATGCGGTTCGCCGCCCCCGCGGACAGGTCCGCAAGTCGGCTCCGCGCTTGAACCGGGTTCATGCTCGGTCGCGTGATTCGCGCAACGCCGGTGCGGCCCTATCCCCTCATTAACCTGATGACAACGCCTCTCACGGCTCGTCTCGGTCAACGCCGACCGGCACAACCCAAAGATCACCGGGATGCGCTCCGGACACCCTCATTCACGGTCCGGGTGGCTGAGTCTGTTTCTTGTGGCACAGACATTCCTGTCTGTGCAGTCTTCTCGCGCCGCACAGACAGGAATGTCTGTGCCACAAGAACAAACCCAAAGCAGGCACCCGTAACCGGATCGTGTATCAGCCGCTCAGCCGGGCGGCGGGCTCAGGAGGGCGGCGAAGTCGGCCTCGTCCCACCCGTAATCGATCATGATCTGCTCGCCCGCGGTGATGTCGCGCATGGCCCGGATCACGATGTCGGTCCGCGACTCCCGGGGCGTGAAGCGGGCGTTCGGGCTCGCCGAGTGGTTGTACAGCGACCCGTAGCCGAGCGCGATGGCCCGGCCGTTCTCGCCCCACCAGAACACGTACCGCTCCAGCACCCGCCCGGGGTCCGTCGGCGCCGGGTCCGGCAGCGGGATCACCGGGCACACTTCGATCACTTCGCCGCGGTGGTAATCGCGCCCGGCGAACACCCCGCGACCCATGCCGCGAACCTTGCGAATGTACAGCGCGGAGCCGGAGCTAACGGAACTCATACGCGGGCCGTCGGTGATCGGTTGATATCGGTCGTTTTCGCTGTATCGGCCGGGCGGGGCGGTGAGCTTGAGTCAGCCCTGCGCGCGGAGTGTGAAGGTGTAACGAGGGTTACACGTGCGAAACTTGAGAGCCGGGTTGGTGAGGTTTCGTGCGGAAATGTGACCGAGCACAAAATAAAAGAACCGGCCGCGAACTACCGAACTGTCGCCCATTCAGTTCGATGCCCGCGGCCGGTCTGAAGAGTTTCTACCTCGCCCCGCTACGAGAGTCAACAACTTTCCCGCGGAAAAATCGCAGAACCGTTCCGTGCTCGAACACGCCGCCGCCCGGCGCTCGTCGTAAGCCGTTGCGGAGCGAGCGTGCGGCGCTCGCTGGAGCGTAACACGGGCGCGCGCAACTTGGCCTTCCCCTCTTGCGCGGCTTGTGGCATTCTCCCGCCCGCATGGACGCACCCGAACTCCCCCCACCACCACCGCCGCCGGCCCCCGCGCGCCGGCTGACCCGCCGCCGGCTCCTCAAGCTCGCGGGCGGGGCCGCCGCGCTCGGCCTCGGCGCGGAGGTGCTGCGGGTCGTGGTGCGGACCAACGAGCACACTGTCATCCCGGGCCGCGTGTACCGCACCGCCCAGCTCAAGCCGGAGCAGCTCCGCGAGCTGATCGCCGAGAAGGGCGTCCGCACGGTCGTGAACCTGCGCGGCGTGTGTACCGACACCGCCTGGTACCTCGGCGAGTGCCGCACCACGCACGCGGCGAACGTGAACCAGGAGGACATCACGTTCTCCGCCAAGCGGTTCCCGGCCCCGGGGGAGGTGCGGCGCCTCGTCGAGGTGCTCGACCACACCGCGTACCCGATCGTGTTCCACTGCCAGCGCGGGGCGGACCGCACCGGGCTGGCGTCCACCGTCGCGGTGCTGCTCCACACCGACGCCGACCTCGCGACCGCCCGGCGCCAGTTGTGGCCGCGGTACGGGCACGTCGCGGTCGGCCGCACCGCCGTGCTCGACGCCTTCTTCGACTACTACGAGGCGTGGCTGGCCCGGCGCGGGGAGCCGCACGCCCCCGAGCGCTTCCGGCAGTGGGTGAACACCGACTACTGCCCGGGTCCGTACCGCGCCGAGCTGACCCTCGCCAGCGGCACCAGCTTCCCCACCGGGCGGGGCGTCCGGGTCGCCGTCCGCGCGCGGAACACCTCGATCGAGCCGTGGCGGTTCCACACCGGGCGCGGGGGCATCCGGCTGTGCCACACGGTCACCGCGGCGGACGGCACCAGAATGTACCGGTCGTACAGCGGCCACTTCGCCCGCGTCGTCGCGCCGGGCGAGGCGGTCGAGTTCGCCTGCGGGGTGCCGCCGCTCCCCCCGGGCACGTACCAGTTCCACGCGGACCTGATCGACGGCGAACCGATCGAGCTGCTCGACACCGCGTTCGTGCAGTACGGGTCCGAGCCGCTCGCGGTCCCGCTCACCATCTCCTGAGGAGCCCGCCGATGGGCCTGCTGTCCGTGGTCGTGCCGGTGAAAGACGAGCGGGACAACGTGCGCCCGATGTTCGACCGCGTCCGCGCCGCGCTGGACGGCGCGGGAACCGGCCCGTGGGAGCTGGTCTTCGTGGACGACGGCAGCGCGGACGACACGTTCGCGCTGCTCGAGGCCGTGTCCCGGGGCGACGCCCGGGTGAAGGTGGTCCGGCTGCGCCGCAACTTCGGCCAGAGCGCCGCGACCCAGGCCGGGATCGACGCCGCGACCGGGGACGTGATCGTGACGATGGACGGCGACCTCCAGAACGACCCCGCCGACATCCCGCTGATGCTCGCGAAGCTGGACGAGGGGTACGACGCGGTGCTGGGCCAGCGCCAGAAGCGGCAGGACAAGCTCTTGCTGCGCAAGGTGCCGAGCTTCGTGGCCAACTGGTTCATCCGCAAGGTGCTGGGCGTGCCGTTCAAGGACTTCGGCTGCACCCTGCGGGCGGTGCGGCGCGAGGTGTTCGACGGCCTGGTGCTGTACGGCGAGATGCACCGGTTCATCACCGCGCTGATCATGCTGCAGGGCGCGAAGGTGACGCAGGTGCCGGTGCGCCACCACCCGCGCACGGCGGGCCAGTCGAAGTACAACCTGACGCGCTCGGTGCGGGTGATGCTCGACCTGATGACGGTGAAGTTCCAGGGGAGCTTCCAGACCCGCCCGATGCACCTGTTCGGCGGGCTGGGGCTGCTGTGCATGTTCGCGGGGTTCGTGAGCGTGGCGGCGAGCGTGGTGATCAAGTACACCACCGGCCCCGGAATGACCCAGAACCCGCTCTTCCTGCTGGGGGCGGTCGCGAGCCTGATCGGGGTGCAGTTCGTGTCGCTCGGGCTGATGGGCGAGGTGCTCACCCGCGTGTACTACGAGAGCCAGGGCAAGCGCCCCTACGTCGTGCGCGAGCGCCGGAACCTCGACCGCGGGCCGCTCCCGTCCGGGCGCATCGCGGCGTGAGGCGGCGCGCCGGGTGGTAGTGTCGCTTCCTGTTGACGAGCCGCGACCGCCAGGGAGTGGGGTACGTGGCACCGCCCACTGGCGGTCGGCGCGCCCGTCCGTTCGCTCGTCACTTCTCATTCACGGTCCGGTTGCGGGTGTCCGTTTTGGGCTGATGCCTTTGTGGCAGACATTCCTGTCTGTGCCACGAGAAGGCTGTACAGACATCTCTGTCTGTGCCACAACGATATCAGCCCAGAGCGGACACCCGCAACCGGACCGTGAATGAGGGCGCGTGATGGAATCGTTCGAATTGCCCCAGTTCTCCCCGGGTGCCCTGGCCGTCCTCGACCGGATGCCGTTCGATCCGACGGCACGCAGCCGCTACGATTTGATGTCCGACGGGCTCATTTGGTCGGACGAGTTCCCGCCGCCCGGTTCCGCCGCGTGGGCGTTGGTGCGCACGCAGTGGGTATATCGGTACTTGATCGCGTACCGCCGGGCGGTCACACTCGGAGAGGAACGAGCCGGGTTCCTCCCGGTCTGGGAGCAGGTGGCCCGCCACGCGCCCAACTGGCCGGGGCTGCGACCGGAGCGCCGGGGGGAGCGAGCGGCCCGGCGGTTGCGTGCGGCGCTCCGCGGGCAAGATGCGTGCCTCGCGGCGCTTGAGGCGCAATTGGGAGAGGGGAGCGACGGTGCCGGCCCGGCCCCGAACACGTAGTTCGTTTCCCGTGGCTCACCGATCGCGTTTGCCGCACACGGAAACCACAGCCGGGCCGGTGAGCGCCGCGCCCGACACAGAGGAGCGGTTCTTGTGCAACCCCGTGCGCAGTTAGAAGCGAATGCCCCGGTGCGTGGCACATGCCATCAATCTCGGCAACGCGATTGTCTCCGGATTGCGGGCGGGGTGCTGGTTCTGCTGGTGGTCGCGACCCACGCACCTTTAGCCCGGTGGCTGACCCGCAGCCGCGGCGAGCACCTGACCCGCACGGAGGTTGTGGGCCGGGTTCAGCTCGATGTCCCCCCGCAAGCGTCGGACATTCGCTTCTACCAGCACCGGCACCCCCGAGACGGTAATCGCCGTCGATTTCGCGATCACGGAGCACGACTTCGTGGCCTGGGCCGTAGGACAGGGGTGGAACCCAGAGCCGATCGTCGGGAGCATCACGATCTGGCCGCGGTCGGGTTTCGGCGACCGGGCCACCGTGGTTGAAGTCACCGACGGACTCGGCGGTAGCACGTTGCAGCGCGGCGTGCCGAACACGTACTCGGCGACCTACGACCGGCGCACGCAGCGTGCGTACTACGGGTTCTGCTCAGAGCCCTGCAATGAGAACTGAAGCCGCGAGCCGAACCGGCGGCGGGGAACCGTCAGTGCGACAACCGGGGCGGGGATGCGCCGGCGGCCAAGGCGCACGGTCGTTAACCCGGTGTTCTCCGTCCGTACCGCTCGGGCACCACGCAGCGACTGGCCGCGGCGTTCGGCATCGGCGTCCGGGATTTCGCACGAGAGGAACGGGAGCGCGGGTCGGCGAACATCGAACTCCTGCAAGAGGTGTTCGGGTGGGACCGGGTGAAGACCTTCCTGGGGCGGCGCGACGCCGGGTTCCGCCACTTCTTCACCGTTCCGCACCGAACCACCCACGCCCGTCTGGCTTGCGGCCGCTCGCCCGTGGCACCCCCGGCGCCGTTACTTCCAGTCCAGCCCGGAAACACTTCGTTTACCGTCCGAGGTCAGTATCGTCTTCGGGTTCCCCCCGTCGGGATCGGCCACCGTCACCCGATCGGCCCACCCTTTTCCCCCTTCTACGCCCAACACCTGGTTCGGTTCCACAGGCACCTCCTCGCACCAGTGGAACGCGATCCGCCGGCCGTTCGGGGACCAACACGCCTGATACACCCTGTCCGCGCCGGCGGGCAGTTTGACCGCCCGCTCGGACCCATCGGCCACCGCCACCACCGTCAGCGACCGTGTCAATGGGACCAAGTCCTTTTCGACCCGAACCCCCAGCACCGACTTCCCATCCGGCGAAAGCCGCTGCCCATCGAACCGCTTCTCGGTGAGCAGTTGCGGCTTCAGGGTCGCGACCGGTATCAGGTACGTCCGGCTCGGGTAGACATCATTGAGCGTCATGGTAACCGCCAGCAGGGTTTTCCCGTCGCGCGAGACGTCGACGATCCCGTACCCGGCCGGTAACTCCAGCGGGGCCTTCTTCTTCGTCTTCAGGTCGTACACCCACGTCGCGACCGGCGCCGGCTTGTCCGCCGCCACGTCCTTCACGTCGGGGGGCAGGTGCGACACGTACAGCTTCGTCCCGTCCGGGTGCCACGCGAAGAACATGCACCGCATGCCGGAAATCAGTGGCTCACCCGGCCCGTCCTTGCTGGCGGGGTCGAAAACGTGCAGGTCGATCGAGGCCCACGGACCGGAGTTCGGAACGAACGGCCCCACCTTGGTAACCGCGAGGCGGGTGCCGTCCGGCGAGTACCGGGGACGCCACACATGCCCCAGTTCCCCCATCGACAGCCGACGAGCCGGGGTGCCATCGGGTTTGAACACCTCGGCCACGCCATCAGCAGCGTGGAACGAGGTGACGAGCAGTTGCTCCTCGCGTGGCGGCGCGACGCGGACCGGCGCCGGGCGCGCCGCGATCCGGCCGGCGCCCGCACGGGAGACGACCGGCGGGCCGGTGTGTTCGGCCGCTCCGGCGACGGCCAGCGCCACCAGCAGGGCGCTTCCGACCAACGCAACCTTCCATTTCTCCAGCAGCATGGCTTTGAATCCCCCGTGTGTGAGCGAGGCGACGTGTGGGGGTAGCGCCCCGCCCGCCGCGACCAGTTCGGCCGTGTCAACGGTCCGCCGGATCAGCCGCGGGGGTATGGCCCCGGCGGCCGTACCGGCGGCCAGTTCGATCGCAAGTGCCGCGACGGACAGTGTGATGCCGCGGCGGGACAGCCGGCCGGCGAGCATCGCCCGCCCCCGGCTCAACCGGGCGGCGATCGTGCCCTCCGGGCACCCCAACTGCCTGGCGGCCTCGGCGTGTGTTCGGCCCTCAAGGTCGCACAGGAGGATCGCTTCCCGGTACCGGGCCGGCAGACCGCTTAACTCGCGATCAAGGGCCGGTCGGAGGTCGGACGAATCGGGCACCGGCGGCGCCATCGGTTCCGCGGGCGCCGCCGAGAGCCGCTCGCGCGTGCGCCGCCGGGCCTCCCGCGCGCGGGCCTTGAGCGCGGTGTTGTAAGCGACCCCGTGCAGCCAGTTCGCCACCCGGTCCCGGGGCGCGACGGCGCTCGCCCGCGCGACGAGGACCAGGAACGTGGCCTGGAAGGCATCTTCAGCGGCGTGATAGTCGGACAGCAGTCGGCGGCAGACGCCCCACACCATCGCCCCGTGCCGGCGAACCAGATGTGCAAACGCCTCCGCATCGCCGGACCGAACGTAGCGCCCGAGCAACTCGTCGTCGGACGGTTCGCCGCCGTCCCGGCCCACGACAACCCCGCGGAGCCGGCTGGCGAGTGGACCGGCGTGAGCGTTTATCATGTCGGCACCTCGGTGACGCCCTCATCGTTACCTACTGTTTCCCGGGCAGGGCGCCGTCCTTGCATTTTTTTCTGCGGAGCCCGTAGACCGACTGCTCGGCACCGCTCCGACCGCCGTTCGGCTTGTAACCTGGCGCGGATCGGTCATGCTGGGGACGGAGGTGCGGTATGACGGAAGCAGAGTGGCTAGTAGCGACTGACCCAATGGCACTTCTCCGGCATTTAGGGGCCGAGCAGGCAGGTCGGAAATACCTTCTGTACCTTGTCGCTGCGTGTCGGCACATTACCCATCTGTTCCACGCTCCAGCAAGCGTCGAAGCTGTCGGAATTGCGGAGCGGTATGCCGACGGCGCGGCGGACGGTGAGGAAATGGCAGGAGCCAACGGGATCGCCGAGTCGCCAACGTTCGGTTTCGACTTCGATGCTGACTTCTACGAACAGTACCCCACACAACGGACGAACCTTCCCCGACTTGTCGAGATGGGGGCACTTGGAGAATCGGTCCTTACCGGCGGCGAGTGGAGGGTGAACGAACCCGTTTGTAAGCGACTGGCAGCGGCTGCGGAACTGGCTTATCTCACGACGCTCCGGCCGGAACTCAACCGTGGACATTTAAAACGTGTCGAATAGTGTGCCAGTTCCGTTGACCTTTGCTGGCCTAAACGGTGGCTAGTGGATTGCATCTTCGGGAACCCGTTTCGCCCGGTTACGTTTTCCCCTTCCTGGCGCACCGACACCGCCCTCGCGCTCGCCCGCCAGATGTACGAATCTCGCGACTTCGGCGCCATGCCCATCCTCGCGGACGCACTTCAGGACGCCGGGTGCGACAGCCCCGAAGTGCTCGACCACTGCCGGGGTGATGAACCACACGTCCGCGGGTGCTGGGTGGTGGACTTGGTACTCGGCAAGGGATAACGCACGTTCACCGGCACATTCGAAGGAGATTCCGACAAAATCTCTTCACGCGCCGGGGCGGATACGGTATTATTGATCCGTTTGTTGGCGCGATTCCGATTCCCTTGTCGCGGAGGACGGTTCGATGGCGCTTCGCGTTCTGCTGTTGACCGGGTGGCTGCTGCTCGGCGTGGGCGCCGCGGTGGCGCACTGGTTCGGGCCGGGGGTGGACGGGCGCAAGCTCGACCGGGTGGCGCTGCACGTGGCGTCCGCCGAACAGGCGGTGGCGGCCGAGGACTACGCCACGGCGGTCGAGGCGTTCGACCAGGCGCTCAAGGCGCTGCCGGACGGGCGCGCCGCCGAGGCCCGCAAGCTGCGGCTGGAGAAGGCCAAGGCGCAGATGCTCGCGCAGCAACTGACCGAGGCGCACGGTGACCTCCGCACGCTGGTGGACGAGATGGCGGCGGACCCGGCGGCGGACCCGAAGGTGCTGGCCGAGGCCCGGTCCGCGCAGGCCAACAGCCAGTACTACACCACCTGGCTGATGCGGCTCGAGGGGCTGTCCCGGGACGAGTGGGAGCCGGAGATCGAGGCCGCGCGGCAGAGCTACCGGCTGCTGGCCGAGCAGGCCGACAAGCGGGGCGACGGGGCCGCGGCGGCGAAGCACCGCGAGGACCTGGAGTCGGCCGTGCGGCTGGCCCGGATGGAGCTGTCCGAGCTGCAGGGGCTGAACCTGCCGAAGCAGTGCAAGGGGTGCTGTAGCTGCAAGGGGCGCAAGCCCAGCGTCGCCAAGGGGCCGCCCAAGAAGAACGACGTCCGCAGCGCCGGCGGCGCGCCGCCCCTCGACGATAGCGGGCACTGAGCCGCCCTGATCACGTCAGGCTCTCACATCCACCAAGCGACACGGCCCGGGAGTCATCCCGGGCCGCTCGCGTTATTCCGCCGGCTGGCTCGTGCCTTGTGCCCGGCCGGGCGGGCAGAGGTCGGCGCCGCGCCAGTTGATCGTGACGCCCACCGACTGACGTGGTCGCGGCTAGGTAGTCCGCAGGGCACTCACGCCTTATCCCATGACAGCGGCCGGAGATGCCAGCTCGCCTTACCCGGCCTGCGCCCCTGTCACCGGGCGGAACTGTTGAATGCACCGCGAATGCCAGTCGCGAACAAAAGACGATTCCGGAGCGAGATACGTGGCACCGCCCCCGCGCGGTCGCGGCGCGCCAAGAAACTACCTACCAGCCGGACCATGAATGAAGGTCGGGGGATGTGCCTGCGCGGTACGGTGCCGGTATCGATCCGCACGCGCTTCGCAGTCTTTCGTCGCTCGTCATTCGCGTGCCGCGCGGTGCCGGCTCCGGAGGCACGACACGAACGTGAGCCCCGCAGCCCCCTTGCACGTCGTTGGGTGCGAGGGGGCTGCGGGCTCGATCCGTCGCGCGGCCCGTCTCGTCGCCCGATCACTTCTTCCGCTTATAGACGATCGTGAACGCCGGCTCCTTGCCGTCCCCGATGTACATGCTGAAGTCGATGGTGTTGTCGTCCGGGTACGCGGACACCGACTTGTATTTCGTCGGCTTGCCATCCATGCCCGGGCCGTCGCCGCTCAGCGTCAGCGTCTTCTTGTCCTTGTCGTAGTCGCCCTCAAGGAGCATCGGCTGCGTGACCATGCTGTCCACCCACACGCCGATGTACTTCTTCTTGGTCGCGTCGTAGGTGTCGAGGCTCTTGCCGGTGAACTTGGAACCGAACAGCTCGCTCTCCAGCGTTCCGGTGAGCCACAGCCCGCCCAGCTCCATCTTGTAGACCACCGTCCCCTTGGTCTCCATTCCGCCGAACTTCATCACCAGGTCCCAGTTGCCTTCCATCTTCTTGAGCAACTCGTGCTCCGGGCCGGGCTTGGGGCCGTCCTGGGCTCGCGCCACCGGCGCCACCAGCGCAACCACCGCCGCCACCGCGCAGAACCGACGCACCGTTTTCATCTGGGACACTCCACCAGGGATCGGGCGAAGAGGAGCTTGTAATTTGCCCGATGAGCGATTGGTAGCTCGGTTGCGGCGCAAAAACGAGGCGGAGGTCACGCCACGGTTTGCAGTAGGCCTTGCGGTCCTCGGGGCACGGGATAGGAAAAGCGCGGGGCGATTTCGCCGCAACTCTCGTGCGGGGCGAGTCATGAGCACACCGCGTTTCACGGCCGAGGAACTCGACCGCCTTCGAGCACTGGCGGCGGAGTGGGGCAAAATCGTTTCCAAGCGGGCGTTCGGGGACGACGGGCCGGGATTGGACGTGGACTTCCGGACGATGGAGCAGATCGCCACCGCGGCGGCACAAGGGCTCACCGAAGGTGCCCTCCAGCAGATGCTCCACCAGCAGGCCCGGAAGGTGCCCGAACAGGTTCCGTGTCCGGTGTGTGGCGAGCCGTGCCCGACCCGACCACACACCCGCACCCTGGCGGCCCAAGGGGCCACGGTTCAACAGGCCGAACGGATCGCCCATTGTCCCGCCTGCCGGCGGGACTTTTTCCCCCCTGCGGCTGGCCCTCGGGCTGGATGAGCACGGGTACAGTTCCTCGGTCGTTCAACGCATCGTCACGGCCGCCGCCCGGTTCTCCTCGTTCCGGGATGCCGCCGAGGCGGTGCGGATGACCGGGGTCACGATCAGCGACAACCAGGTGCGCCGACTGGCTCACGAGGTCGGGCACGAGTTGATCGCGCGGCGCGATCGGAAGGCGGTCGAGCACCGGCGCCGCCAGTTAGAGCCGCGGACCGCGGTGGTGCCCGTGGCCGTGGTGGTCGAGGTCGATGGGGGGCGCATCCGCACCCGCGCCGCGGGCGCCGGCCCGGGTGTTCACGAGGCCCAGAACAAGGAGGACAAGGTGGCGTGCCTGGCCACCCTGAGTGGCCCCACGTTCGCCACGGACCCGTGCCCCGAGCCGCCCGAGTCGTTCCGCTGCCCGCGCCGGGTGCGGCGCCTGGTGCAGCAGATGAAGGGCCCGGCGGGCGAGGTCGCGCCCCCGGAAACCGTGGACGAATCGACGCCCCCGGTGCCGGCCGGGGAACCCGAAGGGGCCGAGCGGTGGTCCCCGACGCGGTTGGTGCGGACGTGCGTGGCGAGCCTGGAGGGGAGTACCGCGTTCGGCCCGATGATGGCCGCCGAGGCCCAGGAGCGGCGCTTCTATGAGGCCCCGCGTCGGGCGTTCGTAGCCGACGGTCAGGCGTACAACTGGACCATCTGGCGCGGGTACTTTGGTGCGTTCGAGCCGATCGTGGATTTCCTGCACGCGGTGTGTTACGTGTTCTCGTCGGCCGCGGCCGTGAGCCCCGATGAGGCGTCGGGTTGGTCCCAATACGTGGCCTGGATGCGCGCGTGCTGGCAGGGTCGCGTTGGAGAAGTGCTCACCGAACTGGATCAGTGGCAGGCGCGGCTGGGTGAGCCCCCACCGGGTGAGGCGGCGACGGCCGAGGAGCGCCGGGACCCGCGCCGGGTGGTGGCGCACGCGCGGACCTACTTGGGGAACAATCGGGATCGCATGGCGTACCCGCGATACCGGCGCAACGGGCTACCGACGACGAGTAGCTTGGTCGAGTCACTGGTGGGCGAGATCAACGCCCGGGTGAAGAGCACACAGAAGCATTGGACCCGGCCCGACGGTGCCGAATCGATCCTGCAACTGCGGGCCGCCGTGCTGAGCCAAGACGACCGGCTCCCACGGTTCTTCGCCGAACGGCCGGGCTCCTCGTTCCGCAAACGAGATACACTCTGCCACAAATCAGAGGGTGCCACAGCACAAACCGTGGCGTGACCTCAACGAGGCGCGCGAAGGTGCCCGATTTCTTTCGAGCGCCGCCCCCCTGTGAAACCGACGCTTGGTGGGCCGCGTCGGCGCAATTGCGGTCGGCTACGGCCGTCACGCCGCGCGAGCCGGCCGTCAGTGGTCCGGGTTGTAAAGGCGGACGCGGGGGCCGTGCCCGGCGAGGGGGAGGTGTTCGTACTCGCGCGGCAGCCCCGACCCGCTCGCGGCGGGCGCCGCTTCCGACTCGAGCTGCCCGTCGGCCAGTTCGAACACGCGGTCGGCGTAGGAGGTGAGGCGCGGGTCGTGCGTGACGACGAGCACCATCGCGCCGCGCTCGCGGGCCGTCTCGGTGAGCAGGTTAATGACCTGCTGGCCGTTCTCCCAGTCCAGCGCGCTGGTGGGCTCGTCGGCGAACACGAGCGCGGGGTTCTTGACCAGCGCGCGGCCGATCGCGACCCGCTGCTTCTCCCCGCCCGACATCTCCGCCGGCCGCAGGTGCGCTTTCCGGGACAGCCCGAGCTGCCCGAGCACGCGGTCGGCGCGGTCGCGGGCCTCGCGGGCCGAGCACCCCTCGCCCCACTTGAGGACGATCTCGAGCTGCTCGCGGGCGGTGAGCGCGGGGAACAGGTTGTACCCCTGGAAGATGTACGAGCAGTGCCGGAGCCGGAACCGCTCCATCTCGTCCTCGCCCATCTGCCACACGCTCCGGCCCAGCGCGCCGACCGCCCCGGCGTCCGGGCGCAGCAGCCCCGACAGCACCGCCAACAGGGTGGACTTCCCGCTCCCGGACGGTCCCATGAGGAGGTTCAGCTCGCCCGGGCGGAAGTCGGCCGACACGCCCTTCAGCGCGTAGGACCGCGTGTCGCCGGTGCCGAACGAGCGGAACAGCTCCTCCCCCTTCAGCGCCGGTTCGGGCTTGCACACCACCGCGGGGGCGGCTCGCAGCGCGAGCCGGTCGCTCCCGTGGGGCTCTGCGCGGAACAGGCGGCCGAGGTAACGGGACAATGGAATCATCGCGGGAGGATCCTCCGTGTTCGTGGGGTGCGGCGTCAAGATGAGGAGCGGGGGGCACGTGCGAGGTGCGGCGGTGGTGGCTCCTTCCCTGTTAATCGGCACTCCGGCCGAGGCGCGCTAAACGAGAGTGAGCGCGAAAGCGGGGCGAATTCGGGTGGACTCGGCTAACATCGGTCGCGTCTTTATGCGATCAAAAGGAGACTACGGCAACCATTTCGCGCGCTTTTAATCAACATTTCCGCTCGTCAATTCGCCCTCGATCGCGGCGGAAAAGGCGAATTCCGTTCGCAACTTCCTTGTGATTCACCGCTTGCGCCACAGCGCGTGTTGTGCCGAAGGAAACGGTTGTGCGCATCGGGCTGGTACCCCCCCCCTGGCGGACATTAGTAGAATGGGCGGTTGGAGGGACCTCTCATGACGACGGCGGCTCTGGCGGTGCCGGCGGACGCGGATTTGCGCGCCCTGCCCTCCTTGTTGCACCGGACTGAGGGCTGGACGGAGATGCGCGCCGCCCTCGCCGCCGGGCGCAGCGGGACCGTCGACGGGGCCTGGGGGTCGTCCGCGGCGCTCGCGGCCGCGGCCCTGGCGGCCGAAGTGCGGGGCACGCTCCTGGTGGTGGTGCCGCACCCCGTCGAGGTCGAGCCGTGGGCCGAGGACATGGCCTCGTTCCTGGGCACGCGCCCGGCCGTGTTCGAGATGTGGGAGTCGTGGCCGGTGTCCTCCAACCGGGGGAAGCTCGACCCGGTCACCACGTCGCGCCTGCGCCTCCTCCAGCAGCTCCAGAGAGCGGGCGGGGCCGAGGGGCCGCCGAAGGTGGTGGTGTGCGGGATCAGCGCCGTGTGCCAGCCGGTGCCCGAGCGCGCCGACCTCGCGGCCCGCGGCCGCACGCTCGCCGCCGGCGACATCGTCGAGCCGAGCGAGCTCGCCGAGTGGCTCGTCGCGAACGGCTACAAGCGCGTGGACGCGGTCGAGTTCCCGGGCGAGTTCAGCCGCCGCGGGGGCATCTGCGACATCTTCCCGCCCGACTCCCCGGACCCGTTCCGGCTCGAGTTCTTCGGCGACGAGGTGGAGGGCCTGCGCACGTTCGCGGCCGGCTCGCAGCGGAGCCTGGAGAAGAAGGACCGGGTCACGCTCCTGCCGACCGACCAGGGGACGGCCGGCGCGCGGCCGGCGAAGGGCCACCTCGCGGATTACCTCCCGCCCGACTCGTGGGTCGTGCTGATCGAGCCGCGCGACCTGCGCGAGCAGGCCAAGCACTTTCACGAGCGCGTCTCCACCACCGACGGGCTGCACACCACCGAGCAGGCGTTCGCGGGCCTGATGAAGCTCCCCAGCGTGGTGCTGTCCGCGCTGCCGCGGCCGAGCGTGGAGGCGTCCGTTCACCTGCGGGTCGAGTCGGTGAACCGGTTCAGCGGGAGCGTCCACCGGGTGCGGGACGAGTTGGATTCGATCGCGCACAACGCGACCGCCCGCGTGCTCGTCGCCTGCCAGAGCGAGGCCGAGGTGCACCGGCTCACGGAGGTGCTGAAGGCGGGCAAGCTCGCGGAGTCGCACCGGCTGCGGCTCGTCACCGGGCACGTGCGCAGCGGGTTCCGGCTCGTGGAGAGCGGCGTCATCGTCCTGGGCAGCCACGAGATCTTCCACAAGGACCTGCTCCCGCCCGGGACAAAGGCGCAGGCCAAGTCCAGCCGCACGATCGAGTCGCGCGCGATCGACTCGTTCCTCGACCTCAACGACGGCGACTACGTCGTTCACGTGGCCCACGGGATCGCCCGGTTCCGCGGGATGCGGATGCTGGATAAGGCGAGCGGCGTACAGGACACGGGCGAGGATTCGCTGTTCCCCGACGAGCGGCCGGCGAACCCCGCCGCCGAGGAGGAGCACCTCGTCCTGGAGTTCCGGGACGGCATCTTCCTGTATGTGCCGGCGACCCGGATCGACCTCGTCCAGAAGTACGTCGGCGGGTCGCAGGCCGAGCCGCAACTGAGCAAGCCCGGCGGCGCCGCGTGGAGCCGCAAGAAGGAGAAGGTGTCCGAGGCGGTCCGCGACATGGCGGCCGAGATGATCAACATCCAGGCGCTGCGCCAGGCCGTTCCCGGGCACCAGTTCCCCCCGGACTCGGACTGGCAGAAGGAGTTCGAGGCGGCGTTCCCGTACCAGGAAACGCCCGACCAGCTCTCCGCGATCGCCGAGGTGAAGGGGGACCTCGAGAAGACCAAGCCGATGGACCGGCTCATCTGCGGCGACGTCGGCTACGGCAAAACCGAGGTGGCGATCCGCGCCGCGTTCAAGGCCGTGGACAGCGGCAAGCAGGTCGCCGTCCTGGTGCCCACGACGGTGCTGGCGGAGCAGCACTTCCGCACGTTCACCCAGCGGTTCGCCGAGTACCCCTTCATGGTGGACGCGGTGAACCGGTTCAAGAGCGGCGCGAAGCAGAAGGAGACGCTCAAGAAGCTCGCGGCCGGCGAGGTGGACGTGATCGTCGGCACGCACCGGCTGCTCTCGAAGGACGTGACGTTCAAGGACCTGGGCCTCGTGGTGATCGACGAGGAGCAGCGGTTCGGGGTGGAGCACAAGGAGCGGCTGAAGCACCTCCGCGCGACGGTCGACGTGCTCACGATGACCGCCACGCCGATCCCGCGCACGCTGCACGCGTCGCTGCTGGGCATCCGCGAGATCAGCAACCTCGAAACCCCGCCCGCGGACCGGCAGCCGGTCGAGACGCACATCACCCGGTGGGACGACAAGCAGTTGCGGAACGCGATCCTCCGCGAGATGAACCGCGGCGGGCAGGTGTACTTCGTCCACAACCGCGTGCAGGACATCTACGAGGTCGCCACCAAGATCGAGATCCTCGTGCCCGAGGCGAAGGTGACCGTGGGGCACGGGCAGATGGACGCGCACGACCTCGAAAAGGCGATGGTGCGGTTCGTCCGCAAGGAGGCCGACATCCTGGTCGCGACCACCATCATCGAGAGCGGGCTGGACATCCCGAACGCGAACACCATCTTCATCGACGAGGCCGACACCTACGGGCTGGCCGACCTGCACCAGTTGCGGGGCCGGGTGGGGCGGTCGAAGCACCGGGCGTACGCGTACTTCATCGTGAACCCGCTGAAGCTGTTGAACCCGACCGCGCAGCGGCGCCTGAAGGCGATCGAGGAGTTCACCGAGCTGGGGGCGGGGTTCAAGATCGCGATGCGCGACCTGGAGATCCGCGGCGCGGGCAACATCCTCGGGGGGGAGCAGAGCGGGCACATCGCGGCCATCGGGTACGAGCTGTACTGCCAGCTCCTGGAGAACGCGGTCCGCGCGCTGAAGCACCAGCCGCCGAAGGTGGCGGTGGACGTGGTGGTCGATCTGCCGTGGCCCTCGTACCTGCCGCGCGACTACGTGCAGGGGCAGAAGCTGCGCATCGAGGTGTACCGGCGACTCGCCCGGCTCCGCGACCCGGCGAAACTGGCCGACTTCCGCACGGAACTCCGGGACCGCTACGGGGAGCCGCCGGAGCCGGTGGAGT
This sequence comes from Gemmata obscuriglobus, assembly GCF_008065095.1. Classification (NCBI taxonomy): domain Bacteria; kingdom Pseudomonadati; phylum Planctomycetota; class Planctomycetia; order Gemmatales; family Gemmataceae; genus Gemmata; species Gemmata obscuriglobus. The sequence goes on from NZ_CP042911.1 coordinate 7,180,806, forward strand.
GGCTCCTGCGCACCACGGAGGTCCGGCTGCTGTGCGTGAAGTGGCTGGTGGCGAGCGTCCACCGGCACGGCCAGGACATCGTGTTCACCTACCGGAGCGCGGAGCGCGCGAAGCAGTTCGTGGCCGCGAGCCGGGGGCGGCTGAAGATCGTGGACGACAAGAGCGTGTACCTGCGGCTCCGGTCCGGCGACGCGGACACGCCCGCGGGCATCTACAAGCTGCTGCTCGGGGTGCTGAAGCCGGCGGCCCGCGCGGAGTAGCGGCCCCGACGAAGGGCGAACGAGCCACCGCGCCCGGGGGAGAGCTCGCCGGCTTCGCGGGGCGAGCGGGGCGGCCGTCACGGCGCGTCCAGGACCTCCCGCACCTTGAGCGCCAGCGCGTCCGGCGAGAACGGCTTGTGCAGGAAGTGCATCTGGTCCTGGAACACGCCCCGGGTCACGACCGCGTCGTCGGTGTAGCCCGAAACGAACAGCACCTTCGTCGCCGGGTGCCGCCCGCGGATCTCCTCGGCCACCTCCCGCCCGCTCGGGCCCGGCATCACCACGTCGGTCAGCACCAGTTGGATCGACGGCCCCTGGGCGCGTGCGAGGCGGAGCGCCTCCGCCCCGTCGCACGCCTCGAGCACCGTGTACCCGCAGGCGGTCAGGATGCAGCGGCTCAGCGCGCGGACGCCGTCCTCGTCCTCGACCAGGAGGATCGTCTCCGCGCCGCGCGGCGGTCGCGTCGAAGGCGGCGGCTCGGGCGGCGGCGCCGGCGCGGCGACCTGGGGCAGGTACACGCACACGGTCGTGCCGGCCCCGGGCTCGGACTCCACCTGAACCCACCCGCCGCTGCTCTGAACCACCCCGAACACGGTCGCCAGCCCCAGCCCGGTCCCCTTCCCCACGCCCTTGGTCGTGAAGAACGGCTCGAACAGGTGCCCCTTCACCTCGACCGACATGCCGCACCCGGTGTCCGAGACGCTCAGGGTCGCGTACCGCCCGGGCGGCGCCCCGAGCCGCGCCCGGGGGTGATCCGCGCCCAGGTCGAAGGCGCCGGTGCGGATGGTCAGCTGGCCCCCCGTGGGCATGGCGTCGCGGGCGTTGATCGACAGGTTCATCAGCACCTGCTGGAGCTGGCCCGCGTCGGCGTGGGCGGCGCCCGCGTCGGCCCCCGGCAGCGTGACCAGTTGGATGTCCTCGCCGATCAGCCGGCGCAGCAGCGACTCGGCGCCCGCGACCGCGGCGTTGAGGTCCAGGTCCTGGGGCCGGAGCACCTGCTTGTGGCTGAACGACAGCAGCTGCCGGGTGAGGCCCGCGGACCGCTCGCCCGCGCTCCACACCTCGCGCAGCAGTTGGTGCGCCCGGCCGCCCGGGGGCAGCTCGGCCAGGAGGATCTCGGTGTACCCGTTGATGACGGTGAGCAGGTTGTTGAAGTCGTGCGCCACGCCGCTGGCCAGCCGCCCGATCGCCTCCATCTTCTGCCCCTGCCGGGACTGCTCGTCGAGCAGGCGGCGGGCGGTCACGTCGCTCAGCACGCCGACGTAGTGGGTCACCCGCCCGGTCTCGTCCCGGACCGGTGAAACGGACAGCCCGTTCCAGAACGCGGTCCCGTCCCGGCGGTAGTTCAGCAGCTCGATGGCGCACGCCTCGCCGGCCGCCTGGGCGGCCCGCAGCCGGTCCACCGCGGCCCGGTCCGTGTCCCGCCCCTGAAGGAAGCGGCAGTTGCGGCCGGTCACGTCGGCCGCCGCCCACCCGGTGATCCGCTCGAACCCGGGGCTGACGTATATGAGCGGCCGGTCGGGGGCCAGGAAGTCGCAGATGACGAACCCCTGGTCGGCGCTGGTGATGGCCCGCTCCCGGAACCGCAGCGCCTGTTCGGCCGCCTTCCGCTCGGTCACGTCGGTGTGCGTGACCGCCGCCCCGGTCACCCGGTCCGCGCGGACCGGGGTGACCACCAGCCGGCACCAGCGCGGCCCGTCGTGCGTGCCGTACAGGTACTCGAACACGAACTCGGCGGCCGTCCCGGCGAGCACCGCGCCCAGCCCGTCGGCCACGTGCCGCTCGTCGGCGGCCCGGGTGCCGGCCCAGATCCCCGCGCGCACGTCCAGGTACGGGGCGCCGATGTCCCCGGCGGCCGGGCGCGCGGCCGCGGCCCGGCGCCACGCGGCGTTCACCGCGACGACCGCCCCGGCCGGGTCCAGGAGGGCGATTTGGGCCGGCAGCGCGTCGAGCGTGGCCCGGGTCTGCTCCCACGCCCGGCGCTCGGCCTCCGCGGCGGCCCGGCGGGCGACCTCGGCCGCCGCGCGGTCGCTCACGTCCCGGACCGCGGCCGCGGCGCGGGGCTCCCCCGGCGCGCTCATCGGCCACCACTCGAGCACGACCTCGGCCGGGAACCCGCCCCCGCCGGGGCGCACGCACCGGGCCGGGAACTCGCGCCGGTGGCCGGCCCCCAGCACCGACCTCAGGTGCCGGTGGAACGCGGCGTGGTCGCCCCCGGCCAGGAACGCGGTGAACGGCTTGCCGCGGACCGCCCCGGCGTCGGCGCCGAGCGCCCGTGCGGCTGTTTGGTTGGCCTCCCGGATCACCCCGCGGCGGTCCAGGAACAGGATGCTCGCGGGGGCGTAGTGGAAGAGCTGCGCGTACTCGTTGCGGGACCGCTCGGCCTCCGCCTGCGCGGCCTCCAGCTCGGACTTCTGAACGACCAGCTCGGCGTGGTACACGTACAGCTCGTGCACCAGCCCGTCGAGGTCGATGCCGTTCAGGTCCGGGGCCATGACGGTGCCGTCCCGGAGGAGCTGCTCGGCGAGGTGCCGCAGGTCGGTCTGCATGGGCGAGGCCCTTTCTGGCGCGCCGCTAATATCCCTACTCTGGCCCGCCGGTCGGTTCACTGGAGTTCGGACGCCCGGTCGCGAGCCGCTCCTCGGCCTCCCGCCGCTCGGTGATGTCGAGGTGCCAGACGATGGCCCCGGCCGGCGGCTCCGCGGTCGGGAACACGCGCATCATGAACCACTGGCGGCGGCCCGGGGTGTGGCACTGGTACTCGAGGTAGAAGTCGGGCAGCCGCCGGTCGAGGACCCCCAGAATCCCGGCCCGGGCGGCCGTCGCGTCCGGGTCGGCCCCGCGGCCGCAGGCGGTCAGGTAGTTGGTCCCGGCCCCGGTGCGGGTCAGGTCCGGGTCGCCGTTCTCCCGCGCGAACTGCTCCCACGCCCGGTTCACCATGAGGATCGTGCCGGCCCGGTCGAGGACGGCCACGTGGGCCGGGTGCGAGTTCAGGATCTCGACCGTCCGCAGCTCCCGGCGCCGGTCCGCGGTGACGTCCAGCAGGTACACCACCACCCCGCGGAGCCGCCCGTCCGCCAGGTACGGCAGGAACCGCACCCGCAGGTGCTTCCCGTCCGGCCCCTGCACCTCGACGGCCTCGGCGTCGCCCCCGGCCAGCACCGCCCGCGCGCGCCCCGCCAGGTCGAGCCCGGGGACCACGCTGGACAGGTGGTCGAGCGGGCGCCCGATGTCCTCCGGGATCACGTTCAGCACCCGCGACACCGCCGGCGTGAACTTGCGGATCCGCAGCCCCTCGTCCACGAACAGGATGCCCACCTCCGTGACCCGGAGCAGGTTGTCAACGTCGTCGCTCAGTTGCGTCAGCTCGTCGATCTTCTGCTGGTACTCGGCGTTGACCGTCTGCAGCTCCTCGTTGACCGACTGGAGCTCCTCGTTGGTGCTCTGGAGCTCCTCGTTGGCCGCCACCATTTCCTCGTTCGTGGCCTGGAGCTCCTCGTTGGCGGTTTCCAGCTCCTCGATGGTGGCCTGGAGGTTCTCCCGGGTCTGCTGGAGCTCCGCCTCCAGGTGCCGGAACCGGTCCGCGTCGCCGTCGCCGCCCCCGGCGGGCGCCCCCGACGGGCCGCCCGCGGGCTCCAGGAGGACCAGGAACAGGGCGTCCTGGTCCGGCACCGGTGGCAACTGACGGACCCGCAGCCGGGCGGCGCGGGGGGCGCCGTCGCCGAGGGTCACCGGCTGGGCCGTTTCCTGCCCGTCCTTGGCGGCGCGGAGCACGGCGGTGCGGATCGCGGACCCGAGTTCCGCCGGGACCATCCGGAGCAGGTCGAGGGTCGCCCGCCCGGGCGGGACGGTCAGCACATCGGCCGTGTTCCCGTAGCTGTGCAGCAGCCGGTAATCCGCGTCCACAACGAAGCACGTCTGCTCGAGCGCCCGCACCAGTTCCTGGTGGACCCGGTCCAGCAGCACGTCGTCGCCGGTCAGCCGCGGGGCCCGGGTCGCGGGCGGGCCGGTACTGGGGGCGCGGCTCAGGGCGAGGATGTCGGTCAGCGACCCGCGCCCGCTCTGGATCGCGCGGTACACCTTCCAGCGGGTGTCGACGGTCTGGAACTGGTGCCCCAGGTGCCCCGGGTTCTCGCTGGCCCCGAGGAACAGGAACCCGCCCGGGCGCAGCGAGTACGTCAGCAGCGCCAGCGCCTTCCGCTGGAGCACCGGCTGCAGGTAGATGAGCAGGTTCCGGCACACGACCAGGGACATCCGGGTGAACGGCGGGTCCTTGACGAGGTTCTGGTACGCGAACACGACCATCTCGCGGATCGACCGGCCGACCTGGTACCCGCCGCTGGTGGGGGTGAAGTACCGGGCCAGCCGGTCCGGCGCGACGAGCGCGGCGCTGGCCGCCGGGTACACCCCGGCGGCGGCGAACGCGACCGCCTCGCGGTCCACGTCGGTGGCGAAGATCTTGACGTGGCAGCGGATCTGGTTGGCGTCGCAGTACTCGCGCAACAGGACGGCCAGCGAGTACGCCTCCTCCCCGGTCGAGCACGCCGGGGCCCACACCCGAACCGTCTCCCCCGCCGGCGCCGCGGCGAAGATCTCCGGGACCACCCGCGCCTGGAGCACCTCGAACGCCGCGGGGTCGCGGAAGAACTGGGTCACCCCGATCAGCAGCTCGCGGTACAGCGCGTCCCGCTCCTGCGGCGAGCGCTCGAGCAGCCGCACGTACTCGGCGAACCGCTCGACCCGGTTGGCGCTCATCCGCCGGTCCAACCGGCGGGTGACGGTGGCCGGCTTGTACAGCGAGAAGTCGATGCCCGCGTGCTGGCTCAGGATGTCGAACATCTGGCGCAGGACGGCGTCGTCCGTTTCGAGCGCCGGGCCGGCCGGGGGCGGCGGGCTGGCGGCCCGCAGCTCCAGTTGGTTGACCAGTTCCGCGGGCAGTTGCTCGACCGGCAGCACCAGATCGACGAGCCCGGTGGCGATGGCGCTCCGGGGCATCCCGTCGAACCGGGCCTGGGCCTCGTCCTGAACCGCCACCAGCCCGCCCGCCTCCTTGACCGCCCGCACCCCCCGCGCCCCGTCGCTGCCGGTGCCCGACAGGATCACCCCGACCGCCCGGTCCCCGTACTCGCTCGCCAGCGACCGGAAGAACAGGTCGATCGGCAGTTGGATCCCGCTGTGCGCCACCTGCTCGGTCAGTTGGAGGCAGCCGCCGCGGATGGTGAGGTTGTTCTTCGGGGGGATCAGGTAGATCGAGTCCGGTTCCAGCGGCATCCCGTGCTCGGCCCGCAGCACCCGCATCCGCGTGTGCCGGGAGAGCAGTTCCACCATCAGGCTCTTGTAATCCGGCGACAGGTGCTGGATGACGACGAACGCCATCCCGGTGTCGACCGGGGCGTGATCGAAGAACCCTTCGAGCGCTTCAAGGCCGCCGGCGGACGCGCCGATCGCCACAACGTGCCGGGGCGAGCCCTCACGAGTGGGCGAGTCATCGACCAGCAGGTGCTCCGGGGGCACCCCGGGGGCATCAGAAGTTCCCATGGATAACCGTCGCCAAGGCCTTCGCCGTCATCGGGTCGTCAGCGGCCGACCTCGTTCATCGGCACTTGGGGATAGACCGGATCATGGTCCGGGCGTCGAAAGTGCTTATGTGTCAGGTTATACCTTACACTGTGGCGCGATAAAGGTTACCCAGAATAACCCGAAAATTCTGACCGGGTTTGAAGCCGGGTTACCATCTGCGTTCGCACAGATGGAACCCGACGCCCCAGGATGAGACCGGGTGCGTCCGCTGAGTTGGAACCAACCGCGTGGCCGCGCCTGTCACGACATCGTAGCTCGTCGTGACGGGCGCGAACTGGTCGTAAAAGTCCGGGGCGGCCCACGCGACCTCGCGCCGCGTGTGGGATGTGAACGCGGCCCGTTGAACGTTGAACACGCCCCAGCCACCGGCTCGGAGTGGGCTCGTCTCGCTCATGAAAAAGGCCTCCGCCGCGGCCCGATCGGAACACCGGTCGGGCCGCGGCGGAGGCCAACGGGGCAAGAGACCGCCGTCAACGACGACGGGTCATTGCCGCACGCTCGGGAGACGCTCCCCAAGTCGGCGCATCAGCACGGACGGGTTTACCGGCCGGTTTATCACCAGATCGTAGCCGCTGACGGAAGCACGCTCGTCGGTCACCGCGACCCGCACGGCCCCGTGACGCAGCACCCCGGAGTCGCCCGCGGCGCCCGCGAAAATGACGGCGTCGGCCTCACCGTGGAAGTCGGCCGCGGCGTCGGCGGTGAGGCGCACCTCCGCGTCCGCACCGCACTCGTCCAGCGCTTCGGCCAGTTCGACGGCCTCAACAATGTCGGCGGTGTCCGCGACGACCAGGATGTGCGGCGGGGTGGCGAACGGGGACCGCTCACGAACCTCGGACAGGGCACGGTGATCGCGTTTCATCGTCAAAACCTTTCCGTCTCGGTCGCAGGGCGCGAGTGGCCCAGACTGGTGGCGACCGCAATTTGTGAGAGGCGACTGAGTATCGACCAAAACCGCTTGACTTGGCCCGACAGAAGTTACCGTACCACTCTCATCGACCTTTCACAACTCCTTTTCCTCTCATATTTGCGTTCCAGCAGCGGCACCAGCCACAAATGATTTCCCAGTAATTATTTGTGCCCGATTTGTTCCGGAGACACCGACCGATCACGGATGCCATGAAAATGAGAAGGGCTACGAGGGTTCATTTTCACCCCTCGCAGCCCTTCTCATTTTCGACACGATTGTGACCGCCGGCGCCAAGGTTGGCAGTCGTTCGGTCGAACCGAGTTCGGTTGCCCACGATTTTTGTTCCTCTCGCGCGAGCGCTGTTCGACAGAACGGCAAAATTGTCAGCCCGCCCCCCCCCCGCGACAAAGCGGGAGTCGCAGGCGGCACCACATTCGAGAGCCGTGCCATCAGCCGTAGGGGTGCGCTCCCGCGCCTGCTCGCGTTCGCGCCGGAGGCACCGCGAAGCGCTCGGCCCCAACGAACACCCCGGGCGGAAGCTTTTGGCGCGCGGACCGATGTTCGATCCACGTTACCTAACGTCGCGGCGCGATTCTTTGTCGTGTGCGGTTCGCGTCGTAGCAAGTTAACTTGAGATGTGTCGGACCGCCGTGAGGCTGAGATTTAAAGGCTTTACGAAGGGCGTAAGAGCGGCAGGCGGCGCGAACTCAGTGACGCCGTGAGGCGATGTGTCGGGAACGCGATAAGGTCCGAACAAGTGGCAACCGGCTACCGACTACCTCACCAGAAGTCGCTCCGCTACCCACGGACTACCGCCGAGCTACCACAGTTTCCCCGCCCCGCTGACACGAAATTGCGACCGATTGTCCGGAACGTTCCGAATCGATCGGTCACCGGGGTTGAGATGATCAGGCTGAACAGCAGCCTTGTGCGCTGCGATTGAGGGCAAGCGTCTCGTACATGACCCGCCGTAGGTGTCGCTTTCTGACGAGCCGCGACCGCCGGGGAGCGGGATACGTGGCACCGCTCCCCGGCGGTCGCGGCTCGTCAACAAAAGCGACACTGCCACCGGATACGTGTATCAGGTGTAACGGGGGTTACAGTCTGTAGCGATGGCGTTGAGAAGCGGCGGCGGACGAACAAGGTTCGGTTCCCGATCGGTGCCGAGGTCGAACGATGAAATGCCGTTTTCCTGACCGGTCCGACTTTACTCTGCCGCCACGAACCGGCCGTTGGCGCCGCGGCACGCGCCGCCCGGGCGCCACGCGATTCCGGTCACGCATCCATGTCCCAGACCACCACTTTACCGTTCAGTGCGGCGGCGGCGCACGTCAGGCCGTCGGGCGCGAACGCCAGCGCCGTCACCGGGCCGATGTGCCAGTCGAAGCTCGCGCCGGGTTCCCCGCGCTCGGTGTCCCAGGTGCGAATGAGCCCGTCGTGCGACGCCGTCAGCACCCGCCGGCCGTCCTGGGTAACAGCCACGGCGTTCACCTGCTTCGGGTGACCGTCGAGTGTGAGTTGCGGCGTCGCGCGGTCGGCCGGGAGCACGTACACGAATCGTCCGTTCGCGACCGCCAAGCGGCCATCGGGGAGGAACACGGCGCACCGCGTTACGGTCCCCTTCGGCTCGAACGTGAACAGCTCCTTTCGCGCCGCCACGTCGAACACCGTTACGGCGGTGTCGCCGTCCAACCCGCCGGTGACCGCCAGCCGCGCGCCGTCGGCGCTGAAACTCAGCACGCACGCCTCCCGGACGGTGGGCAGTTCCGCCTCGGCTTCGCCGGTGTCGCGGTCCACGATCGTGAGCAACGGCCGGGACCGGTTCGCGCCCCGCGGACCGATCACCCGGCTGTGCCCGATCGCCAGCCACGAGCCCGTCGGGTCGAACGCCAGCCCGGACACGTTCTTGTACGTCGGCGGCAGGGTGCGTTTGGGCCACACGAACCGGCGCCACTCGACCGCCCGGTCGAGCGCGGTCCACTCGACCGCGGCGACGCCACGTGCGAAATGGTCCGGCCCGCCGACCACATACCGGGTCAGGCCCGGATCGACGGCGGCGCAGGTCACGAACCGCTCGACGCGGCCCTCGCTGTCCCCGGTCGCGAGGTTCAGCCACACGGCGGCGTCCACCATCCGCGCCTCGGCGCCCCCGAGCGCCAGGAGCCGCACGCCGTCGGGGGTAAAGTGGACGCTGTGAACCCGCTTGCACTTCTTCAGCTTGTACTCGCGCACGCCACACCCTCACGCGTCCACGTCCCAGAGCACGATCCGACCGGCGGTGCCGCCGGCCGCGCAGGTCAGGCCGTCCGGGGCGAAGCAGACCGAGCACAGTTGCTGTGCCCCTTTCGCCCACTTGAACGTCTGGGTCACAGTTCCGGTCGCCGGGTCGAGGTACCGCGCCCGCCCGTCGGCACACACCGCGCAGATGAGCCGCCCCGACGGATGAACAGCAAAGTCGTTCACGTGAGCCAGTTCCGAACCCGTCTTCCAGGGCTTTGCGGCGCCGAGCGGGTCCGCGAACAGGCGCCCGCTGGCGCGCGACACCACCCGCTCTCCGCCCGGGACGAACGCGACCCGGCGGACAACTCGTTCGGATTCCTCCGCAAGTGCGGGCCAGGTACGGCGGAACGAGGCGAGCACTTCCGCGCGCGCGAGTTCGACCACCAGAACACCCCCTCCGGCATCGCCGGCCGCGAACAACCGTCCGTCGGCCGAGATCGCGGCGGAATGGACGTACCGCCCCGGCGGCAGGGGAATCTCGTCGCGCCACCCCACGTCATAGATCGGCATCTGAAATGGGAGTTCGATCAGCGGGTTGATCTTCTGCTCGTAACCGAGCGGCGGTTCCCGGTACGGCCCCAGCGGGAACCGTGCCAGGTCGCGTGTGTGCGTCACTCGCCCCTGCTGGGAGAGGTGCCGCACCGCCAGCAACTCGGACCCGTCCGGGGTGAACACGATCTCGCTCAACCCAAACTCCGGCCCTGGTACAGCAGGTAAGTAGAAACCGTCTTCGGACCGGCGCGTGAGATCTTCGACGTAAATGTGAGAGCTGTGGTACACGTTCTCGGCGGCCAGGAACCGGCCGTCCGGAGACACGACCGGCTCCATCGACTCCCAGAGTATGTCGTTGTTGAGTTCGCGTGTCGTTCCGGTTGAGAGGGTGTGAACGTGGAGCGTCATCGTGCCGCCTCCAGTGCCGCCTTCACCGACCCAAATGACGAGGTCGGCGCCGCCGGCAACGAACTGGAGCCGGCGCACCGTACTGAGGTCTGCGCGCTTCGGCACCTTGAGTCGCAACTCGCGCATCGGTCCCCCTGTGAGGTCAGCTTACCATGCGGCTACACGTCCACGTCCCACACCACCACCCGCCCCTTCTCGCCGCCGGCCGCGCAGGTCAGCCCGTCGGGGGCGAACGCGACGCTGAACAACTTGCCGATCTTCCACGCCATCTCGCGCCGCAGCTTCCAGGTCGCGGTGTCCCACTCGCCGACGGTGCCGTCCTCGCGGGCCGTGAGCAGGGTGCGCCCGTCCGGGCTGAACGCGACCCCGTTCACGTTCGCCTTCTCCTTCGGCCCGCGCAGTTGCGTGCCATCGGACAGTGCCCAGACGTGGACCTGGAACCCGTATCGCTTGTCGGCCCACCGCCCACGGACCGCGGCGAGCCGGTCCCCGTCGTCGGAGAACACTAACCGGTGAACACCGAACCGCACATACTTCATCCCCTTCAGGGTCGGAACCGACAGCACCTCGCGCCGGTTCGATCGCCCCCACACGGTCACAGATCCGCCGGTACGGCCGAGCGCGATTCGGGCACCGTCTGGCGACACGGCGAGCGATTGCGGAGTCTCATCCGTGTGCCGCGCGAGACCGGTCGGAACGGGCAAATCGATGCGCCATCGGGGAACGGGTGCAAGCGGTGTATCGGTGGGGGCGAGCGGCACCGGCACCTCCCAGCGACGCACCCCGCGCCGGTTCCGTATGTCGAACTCGACGGCCAGCGTGGATTGCCCGTCCGAGGTGAGCGCCGGCAGGGCCGTGTGGTCGCTTCCGAGCCGCACTGCGACGCCGGTCGCGAGGTCACAAACCGCCACCCCGCCCTCGGACGCATCATCGGCGTCGTCCCGCTCGGGGGCAACGGTGTACGCGCACCGGGTCACGTCGCGGTCGAAATCGGGGTCAGGGTAGGTGTCGTCGTCGTCCTGAAGCGGGGCGCGCCAGAGGGCGCGGCCGGCGCTCGTGTCCCAGCACAGCACGGACCCGTTGAACGGAACGCCGTTGCCGAACACGGCCGCGATCCGGGCGAGCCCGGGTGCGAGCCAGAGCCGGGTCACGTCGGTCCCGGCCTCGGGCTGTTCGGTTGCGAGTTTGAGCACCTGCATCGGTCCGCCTCGGTTCGTGGGAAGGCGCTCACTGAACCACAGGCGCGGCCGTTCCGCAATCACGGGAGCGGCGCGCGGGCATCAAGGCACGCAACGGACGCAAGCGATTCCAGGCGCGTCGCGCCCGGCCCGCCCCGACACCCCGCGCCCGTAAAATGGAGCACAGACGCCGCATTCACGCAACCACGGAAGCGAAGCCATGTCGCAGCCGCGCATCCTGATGTGCCCGCCGGACCACTACGGCATCGAGTACGAAATCAACCCGTGGATGAACCGGTCGCTCGGCGCCGTCCGCGAACTCGCGTTCCGTCAGTGGCGCGCCCTCCACGACACGCTGAAGGGGCTCGGCGTGCAGGTCGAAACCATGACCCCGCAACCGGGGCTGCCGGACCTCGTGTTCACCGCGAACGCCGGGCTGATGTTTCGGAACACGTTCCTGAGCAGCCGGTTCCGGCACGAGGTCCGCGCGAAGGAGTCGCCGCACTTCGACGCGTGGCTCGGCGAGCACGGCTTCGAGGTAAAGCACCTGCCCGAGAACTCATACCACGAGGGGGCGGGCGACGCGCTCTTCTGCGGCGACACCCTGTTCGCCGGTTACCGGACCCGATCGGACGCCAGCGCGCACCAGTGGGTCGGGAAGGAGTTCGGCGTTCGCGTGTTGCCGCTGGAGCTGGTGAACCCGCGGTTCTATCACCTCGACACCTGCTTCTGCCCGCTCGCCCCGGGCGAAGCGCTCTACTTCCCGAATGCGTTCGACACCTACGGCCAGCGGGTGCTGAGCACGCACGTCCCGAAGCTCATTCCGGTCGTGGAGGAGGAGGCGCACCGGTTCGGGTGCAACGCGGTGGTGGTGGGCAAAACGGTGGTTCACAACAGCCGGTGCCCGCGACTGGCGGAAGAGCTGGCTCGCGCCGGTTATCGGTCGATCGAGGTGGAACTGGACGAGTTCCTCAAAGCCGGCGGCAGCGCGAAGTGCTTGACGCTGCGGCTCGACGGCGAAGAGGCCGCGAGCTGGAAGGAGAAGTAAGTCGAAAGGCAAAAACGAGCGGTCGTAAGCTGCTGATTTTGCCTTTCGACTTTTGACTTGATCCGATCAGTAGTGCAGCAACAGCTTGGGCGGCGGCTTGTTGCCGCGGCTGTCCAGCGCGACCCGGGTCACAACCGCGCCGACCGCCAGCACGTTGCACAGCAGCGCGAGGTACAGCCATGTCGTCCACTCGACATCGAACGCCCGGAACTTTTGCTTCTCCTGGTACTCGACCTTTGCGAGATCGGCGGGGCTGTTGGCCGCGGCCGCCCGTTTCTCGGCGAACTCCTCGGCGATCTGCTGCTGGATCGCCCGCTCCATCCCGAACCCGTGGGCGAGCTGCCAGAGCAGGAAGAGCAGGGCAACGGCCGCGCAGCCGGCCACGATCGAGTTGCGCCACGGCCACAGCTTGACGAGTGGGGGCGGCGCGCCCGGCCCCAACACCTTGATCACGCGCTCGGCCCATGCCACCCCGGTCCCGACCAAGAGGCACAGGAAGAACGGGAACAACAGCCAGTCGCGGCTGGTCTTGTTCAGCCAGTTGCTCGGTATACCGGAGCGCTCTTCCAGCCGGAAATCACGGCTCGGCGTGCCGCTGAGCAGCGCCCACCAGGGGCGCTGCGAGTACACCGCTCCGCCGCCCGCGTAGCTGCCCACCCACGGGAGGAACGTGAGCAGCAGCACCGCCGTCAGCAGCGCCGCCGGGAGCCACGCGACGACCGTGGGCGAAATCGTGATCCCGCGGGACTTGGTGTACCCGGCAGGCGCGTCGGTACTGTCCGGCCCCGGAAGGAACCCGCCGGTGGGCGGCGGAACCAGCCCCGGTGGCGCGGGCGGCACCGGCGGTATCACCGGCAGCACCGGTATGGGCGGCGCCAGCCCGGGGGGCACCGTCGGAACGGCCGCCGCACGGGGCTCCGACACGGCCGCCGTGTACCGCGACGGGGTCGGGAACGACTTCCCGCAGTTCGGGCAGGTCGCCTCCTTCCCGGCCGCGTCGTCGGGAACGGTCACGTTGCTCATGCACTGTGGGCACACTAACCGCATATCCGCTCCTACCAGTGGGATTCCAACTCTTTGAACGCCGCCGGGAGATGGTCGAGCAGGTCGGGCGCGGTCAGTGCCGTCTGGCCCAGGGCGGCGGCCCCGAGGTCGCCGGCCCGCCCGTGCACCCACGCGCCCAGCACCGCCGCGTCGAATGCCTTGAGTCCCTGGCCGATGAGAGCCGCGATCACCCCCGCAAGCACGTCGCCGGTGCCGCCGGTGCCCATCCCCGGGTTGCCCGTTGCGTTCCGGTACACGCGGGTGCCGTCGGTCACAACGGTCCCCGCCCCCTTCAGCAGCATCACCCCGCCGAAGGTGTTCGCGGACGCGATCGCCTGCTCCTCGCGCTCCGCGTCCGTCGCGGGAACGGCTTTGCCGGTGAGCCGCGCGAACTCGCCGGGATGCGGGGTCAGGACCAGTGGTGCGGTGCGGCGTACGAACTCTTCGCCGAACGGTGACACCGCGAACAGCCCGTCGGCGTCCAGCACCACGGGGGCGGTCAGGTCCGCGAGCAACCGGAGCACGAGCCGCACGGTCGGCTCCGCGCGCCCCAGCCCCGGTCCGATCACCACCGCGTCGGCCCCCGAAGCCAGTTCAACGACTTCCTCTGCGGCGCCGTCGCCGAAGGTGCCGTCCGCGTGCTGGCGGATGCCGTAGGTGGTGTACGCGGGGTACGCGCCGGCCACCACGTCCTGAACGTTCTGCGGGCACGCGACCTGGACGAGCCCGGCGCCCCCGCGGAGCGCGGCCCGGCCGCACAGCACCGCGGCGCCGCTCATGCCGCGGCTCCCGGCGACCACCAGAACCTTACCGTACGTTCCCTTGTGGCCGGCCGCGTTGCGCCGCGGCAGCCGGGGAAGGTCGCGAATGGCGTGCGTCATCGTCGCGCTCCATGCCCACGAGGGGTTATACCGCCGGCAGGGGCGCGCGGACATTGGCGCCGCCCTCCTGCCGGCGGAACGCTATGCTATCCGACACACGCTCAACGCAGCACCCGCGGAGTCCGCCGATGTCTCCGAACGACCTACTCGCCGGCGGCTACCGGATGGGCCGGCAAATGGTTCACATGATGGCCGGCGACCTCACGGCCACGGAGTTCACGTGCCAGCCGGTGGCGGGGGCGAACTCCGCGGCGTGGATCGTCGGGCACCTCGCGGTCACCGCCCGCCGCACCGCCGAACGCCTCGGCGCTATAGAGCTGCCGCTTTTGACGGAAGCGTTCATCGGGAAGTACAGCGTGACCCGTAAGCCGGCGGACGACCAGTCCGAACTGGACGATAAGGCTGAACTGCTCCGCCTGCTCGACGCGTGCGTGGACCAACTGCTCGGCGCGCTCGGCACGCTACCGCCGGAGTCGCTCGCCAACCCGCCGGCCAACCCGGGGCCGTTCGCAACGAACTACGGCGAAGCCGTGCTGTTCGGGGCCATGCACTTCGCCATGCACTGCGGCCAGCTCTCGACCATCCGCCGTAGTCTGGGCAAGCCACCCCTGATGTAACCCCCGCGCCTTCTCCGTCCGATGGCCCCCATGACGTACACCGCTAGGGCGGACCGCGTCCTTCCCTCGCGCCGCGGTGCTATTGCGTCCCGCGTATAGGGTGTTTCAAGCATTCAGCCTACCGGCGGGTCCATCCAGTTCGCGAACTGAAGACCCGGAATCTGCTCGAAGTCTCGTCGGTTGGCGGTCAGCAAGAGCGCGTTGTTCGCTCGCGCGATAGCCGCGATCTTTTTGTCCATCGTGCCAATGCGGATGTTCCCGAGCTGTTCGAACACTGTGGCAGCGGCGTCACTAAACGGCGCAATCGTGAACTCGGCAAAGAAATCGAATAGTGCGGCCAGCTCGCGGTAGGGACCGACTTGGCGGCGCACCTGCCGCTCCTTGGCAACGGCAGCCAGCCACCCGCGCATCTGCTCTTCGACGGTCACAACCGCTACACCGATCTCTTCACTCGCCCCCGCCAACCGCGCGACCAGAAGCTCGCGGCGACTTCCGGGCGGCATCCGAAGAACCGTCACGTGATCAGTGTCGAGCAGGATCATTCGGGGGCACCTTCTTGCGCGGCCCTCCGTTCCGCTTCGCTATTCGCCTCGATCTCGGCCTGCATGAGCCGCGTGAACTCGTTCTCCTCAGATAACCCGACCACGCGCCGCCAGTCCTTGACCCGCGGTTGCTTTTGAGCGGCGAGAATGGCAAGCTGCCGTTCCAATGCCTCAACGCGCCTAGCAAGGCTTTCAAGTGTCAGTTCATCCATCGTCGTCCCTCCATGAACCGCATCATACCGCACCTACCAACGAACTGTGAACCCCCGGAGCAATCCGGGCCGACAGCGTGCATCGCTGCCGGCCCGGATTGCTCGGCTCGTCCTTTATGCCACCGGTTCGCCCGGCGTCGCGGTGAAGCTCAAAGCGTCGTGCGCCGCGTCGTAATCGACCGCCACCGAGCCGCCGTCGGCCACCTCGCCCTTGAGGAGCAGCCGGGCGAGCGGCGTTTCAACCTCCTTCTGGATCGTGCGCTTCAGCGGCCGCGCCCCGTAGGCCGGGTCGTACCCGACGCGCACCATGTGGGCCTTCGCCCCCTCGGTGAGCGCCAGCCCGATCTTCCGCTCCGCGAGCCGCTTCCGCAAGTTCCCCAACTGGACCTCAATGATCTTCGTCAGGTCCGCCTCGGTCAGCGCGTGGAACACGATGATCTCGTCGATCCGGTTCAAAAACTCGGGCCGGAACCCCTTACGCAGCTCCTCCATCACCGCCGCCCGCATCCGGTCGTACACCTCGCCGATGTGCGTGCCCTTGTACTGCAGGATGCGCTGACTGCCGACGTTCGAGGTCATGATGACGATGGTGTTCTTGAAGTCCACCGTGCGGCCTTGACCGTCCGTGAGCCGGCCGTCGTCGAGCACCTGGAGCAGCGTGTTGAACACGTCCGGGTGCGCCTTCTCGATCTCGTCGAACAGCACCACGCTATAGGGCCGCCGGCGGACCGCCTCCGTGAGCTGCCCGCCCTCGTCGTACCCGACGTAGCCCGGGGGCGCGCCGACCAGCCGCGACACCGTGTGCTTCTCCTGGTACTCCGACATATCGATGCGGATCATCGCCTTTTCGTCGTCGAACAGGAACTCCGCCAGCGCCCGGGCCAGTTCGGTCTTCCCCACGCCGGTGGGGCCAAGGAAGATGAAGCTGCCGATCGGCCGGTTCGGATCCTTCAACCCGCTACGGGCGCGAACGACCGCCTCGCCGACCGCCGTGACGGCCTCGTCCTGGCCGATGACGCGCTTGTGCAACTCGGCTTCTAGGTGCAGGAGCTTCTCCTTCTCGCCCTCCAGCAACTTCGACACCGGCACGCCGGTCCACCGACTCACCACGGCGGCGACCTCCTCCTCGCCGACCTCCTCCTTGATGAGCTTGTTGTCCCGGTCCCGCGCGAACGCCGCTTCGGCCGCGGCGAGTTGCTTCTCCAGCGCTGGCAGTTTCCCGTACTTCAGTTCCGCCGCCTTATTGAGGTCGTAAGCCCGCTCCGCCTTTTCGATCTCGGCTTTCACCTGCTCGATCTGCTCGCGCACCGCCTGCACCTGTTGAACGGCCTGCTTCTCGGCCTGCCAGCGTGCTTTCAGCGCGTCGGCATCGGCCTTCAGGTTGCCGAGTTCGTGCTCGAGCTTTTCGAGCCGGTCCTTCGAAGCGCGGTCGGACTCCTTCTTGAGCGCCTCGCGCTCGATCTCCAGTTGCATCACACGGCGGCTGATCTCGTCCAACTCCGTCGGCATCGAGTCGATCTCGGTGCGCAGCTTCGCCGCGGCCTCGTCCACGAGGTCGATGGCCTTATCGGGCAGGAACCGGTCCGCGATGTAGCGGCTCGAGAGGACCGCCGCCGACACCAGCGCCCCGTCCTTGATGCGCACCCCGTGGTGAACCTCGTACCGCTCCTTGAGCCCGCGGAGGATGCTGATGGTGTCCTCCACCGACGGCTCGCCCACCTGCACCGGTTGAAACCGCCGCTCCAGCGCCGCGTCCTTCTCGACGTGCTGCCGGTACTCGTCGAGCGTCGTCGCGCCGATGCAGTGCAACTCGCCGCGGGCCAGCAGCGGTTTGAGCAGGTTGCCGGCGTCCATCGCCCCCTCGGCCTTGCCGGCGCCGACGATGGTGTGCATCTCGTCGATGAACAGGATGATCCGCCCGTCCGACGAGGTCACTTCCTTCAGAACGGCCTTGAGCCGCTCCTCGAACTCGCCGCGGTACTTCGCCCCGGCGATCAGCGCGCCCATGTCGAGCGCCACGATGAGCTTGTCCTTCAGCCCTTCCGGCACGTCGCCGCGCACGATCCGTTGCGCCAGCCCCTCCACGACGGCGGTCTTGCCGACCCCGGGCTCGCCGATGAGGACGGGGTTGTTCTTCGTGCGCCGCGACAGCACCTGCATGACGCGGCGGATCTCCTCGTCACGGCCGATTACGGGGTCGAGCTTGCCGTTGCGTGCGTACTGCGTCAGGTCGCGGCCGTACTTCTCCAGCGACTGGTACGTCTCTTCGGGGTTCTGCGAGGTCACGCGCTGGCTGCCGCGCACCTCCTTCAGCGCGGAGAGCAGCCGGTCGCGGGTCAGCCCGAACTCGCGGAGCGTCTTGCCGGCGGTGCCGGTGTCGTCGGTCGCGGCGAGCAACAGGTGCTCGACCGAGACGTACTCGTCCTTGAGCTTCTTGGCTTCCGCCTCGGCGGCGTCGATGAGCTTCACGAGCCGTTGCGTCAGGCGCGGTTCGGCGTTCGTGCCGGTCACCTTGGGTAAACGGTCCAGCTCGCGCTGAAGTTTGACGGTGACCGCATCGACGGACACGCCCGCCTTCGTCAGGATCGCGGGAGCGAGCCCCTTCTCCTGATCGAGCAGCGACAGCAGCGCGTGTTCGGTGTCAATTTGTTGATGGTTAAGCCGGGCCGCGAGCTTCTGGGCGCCGGCGAGTGCCTGCTGAGCCTTCTCTGTAAACTGGTTCAAATCCATAAGTTGTTTCCTCCCTCTCGCTTCCGGAAAGTGGTGGAAGCGGGCGTCACGCATTAGAGGGTTTTCCCCGACAAACGATCCATCTCGGCACGCAAGTTCGTCCGCGCCCGCTCCTCACCCTCTGCGAACAGAATCTCCGAGTAGTAAATTCGCGGTCGCGCAAGGAACCCGTTCAGCACGCTCACGCGGCCGGCACGGTATTCGGCATCTGGCACCCAGGCGTACTCGTTGCGAATGGCCGCGGCGTACCGGGCGTAGCGCGCTTCCGACGCTCCCAGGATGGCGAGGTCGGCGTCGAGCAGCGCCCGGGTGTCGCGGTCGCCCGGCGGCTCCGCGGCGTGCGCCGTGGCCCAGATCATGCGCACGACGCGCTCGATTGTGGACGCCGGCACCCCGATGGGGCCGAGCAAATCGACGGCCAGTTCCCCGCTCCGCTGCTCGTTGTCCTTCGCACGTGAGTCGTACACGGCGTCGTGGAACCACACCGCCAGTTGCATCGCGTTCGGGTCTTCAATGGTTGAAGAGAGCCGCTCGATCACCCGGAACATTTCGGTCAGGTGTTCGAGGTTGTGGTAGAACCGTTCGGGGCCGCTGTACGCCGCCGCCAGCACGTCGAACGCCGGGTACGCGTCCGCGGGGGCCACGCGGTACCGCTCGAGCGTCCGCACCCACCCCTTTTGCATCGACTCCAGTCGTTCGGGCGAGACCATGATGGTTCGACGGCTCCAGGTGGCGCTTGCCGCGGTCGGACGACCGCGGGTATAGTCTAAGTTACGCACTTCGCGCGTGTCCGGGCACGGTCTGTGCCGGTTCTTCGGAGCGTCGATGGCCGCCACCGTCCCGCCCGCCCTCGAGCAGCGCCTCGCCGCTCTGGTTCCGCGTGTGCGGGCACTGCGGGTGGCCCGCGGGGTCAGCCGGTGTCTGTTCGCGACCGTCGGCAGCGCCGTACTCGTACTCGTACTCGACGCCCTCGTCGGCCTGCCCGAGACCGCCCGCGGGCTGCTGGTTGCGTTGTGGGTCACCGCGCTGGGCGTACTCGTCTGGCAGCTCATCCTCAAGCCGTGGCAGGCGGAGATCCCCCTTTCGGAAGTGGCGGCCGAACTGTCCCGGGGCCTCCCCGAACTGGCGGACCGGCTCAAGGCGGTCATCGCCCCCGCGAACGGTACGTCCGAGGCGGTCCGCGCGGCGCTCCTGGAAGACACGCTCCGGCGCGCGAGGGCCGTCGATTTCGAGCGGGCCGTTCCGGCGCACCCCACGCTGCTGGCGGTGTGCTGGGCGCTGCTCGCGCTGCTCGCGTTCCTGATGCTCACCGGGCTGCTGCCGAACAGCGCGGAACGGCTGCGCCGGGTCGCACTGCCGTGGGTGCGGCCGCCCGCGGCGGCGCTGCGCGTGGTGGTCACGTCGGGCGAGCCGGTGGTGCGGCGCGGCGCGGCGGTCACGCTGACCGCGTTCGCCGAGCGCACGGAGTCCCGGCGCGGCGCGCGGCCGCATCGGGCTACGGCCGTGTTCCGGGACGCGCCCGAGTCGCCCGAAGAGTCGGTCACCATGGCGGCGGATGACGCCGGCGCGTTCCACGTCACCCGGGCGCGCGTGGCCCGCGACTTCGAGTACCGCGTCCTGATCGACGGTGCGGCCAGCGAGTGGTTCAAGGTGACCGCTCTCGACCCGGTCGACCTGGCCCCGGACACGCGCATCGAGGTCGCGCCGCCGGGGTACGTCGGGGTCCCCGCACGCGTACTTCCGGCGCTCGCCGATTTCGAGGCACTGGACGCGTCCCGGCTCACCGCTCGCTTGACGTTCACCCAGCCGGCCGCGAGCGCGCTGTTCGAGTGGCACGCGCACGGGGGCACCAAAACGGACCCGGTTCCCGTGGCCCTCGCTCCCGATCGGCTCTCCGGGACGGCGTCGCTGGTGCTTCGCACGAGCGGCGAACTGAGGCTCATTCTGTTGCGCGAGGTGGACGGTAAGAAGCTCCGCACCGTTCTGGCCGCGAACGTGATCGTGCCCCCAGACAAGGCGCCGTGGTTCGAGACGCTGGCCGGAATCGACCCGCGGCCGCGCGCGGTGCGCCCCGGGTGGCGCGTGCCGATCGTCGTCGCCGCGTGCGACGATTTTTGCGTGTCCGGTGCCCGGCTCGAGTACACACTGGCATCGCCCGATTCGCACACGGAAGTGCTCCCCATTCCCCTCACCGGCACGGGCACCGCGCGCGCGAGCGGGCGCCTCGACTTCGATCCGTCGGCGGTCGCGCCGCCCGGCGGTACGATCCGCTTCCGGGTCCGCGTGACCGACAACCGCGCGTCCGAAGACCCGAAGCTGTTTCCCCAGGAAACGCTGTACCCCGCGACCGGGTGGAGCGAACTGACGCTCAACGCGTCCGCGCCACCGCTCGAAGAGCAGGACGCGCGGAACCAGCGGGACACGTTCCGGGCGGCGGCGGAAGCGGCCCGCGGCCCCGTGCGCGAAGCGGTCGACGCGGTGGCCGCCGTTCGCGCCGAGGTCTCGGCGGCCGGTCCGCTGAGCGTGGACCAGGCGGTCCGGTTGAACGTCGCCCGCGAGCGGGTGCGGTTCGCCGCGGCCGCGCTGGCCGCCCTCGCACGCGACGCCGCGCTGGCGCCCGAGTTCCGCCCGCTCGCGACCGCGGCGCACGACCTCACGACACACGAGCTTCGAGGCGCCAAGGAGGCGCTGGGCCGCGCCGACGCGGAAGGCGGCGGGCGCGCCGACGGGCTCGCGACCGCGGCGGCCGACTTGTCCGCCGCTCACACAAAACTGGACGCACTTCTCGCCCAGAACGACGCGCTGGCCCGCGCCCGACTCGACCGCGCCCGGCTCGGTGCGCTCGCCGCCGACCAGGCCGCGCTCGCCGGCGCCAAATTGAGCGCGAACGAGTTCGGGGCGCGCCAGCGCGAACTCGTTGCCCGGCTGAACACACTGATCGCGGACAGCGAGCCCTTGCGGCGGGCGCTCGAAGGAGGGCGCAGCGAGGAGGCCGGCCGGTTCGCTCGCGACCTCGCCGAACTGGCCAACGCGGCAAGCGAACTCGACGCGGCGAGCCAGCGGACGGTTGCCGACGCCCGCACCACACTGATCGCTCGATTCGCCGCCGACCAGGACGAGCAGGCCCGGCGCGCCGAACGCCTGCTGGTCGCCACGGAAACGGCGGCCCGACTCGTCGGCGTCGGGCCGCCCCGGGCGAACGAGTTCCGCAAGGTGACCGAACTGGCCGCCGCCGGCCGCACCGTCGAAGCCCTCACAGAACTGGAGAAGCAGACGCAGGCGCTCGAACGGCTGGCGCGCGAATTCGAGATTTGGGCCGAGGCCGGCACCGACCCGAAGAAAGGCGCCAAACAACTCGTCCTGTGGCAAGGCGACCTCCTGAACCGGCTCCGCGCCGCGACGCGGATGGTCGGGTTCGACCAACTGCCGGCCGCGACGCGCACCGCGCTTCGCGCCGAGCAACACGCGCTCGGGGACACGGTCGGCCGGTTGCACCTGCCCCCCGAACCCTCGATCCGGTCGATCCGCGACAGCGCCGCGCGGCACTGCGGGCGGGCGACCCAGGCCCTGTCGTCCGACGGCCGCAGTGCGGACACCGCGATGCGGCTGGCGGTCGAGGCGCTGGAGCGGATCGCGGACCTCACGCCCCCGGCCGGCGAGCGGCTCTACAAGTCGCGGGGCGATTTCGACAAGCTGCGTACGGAGCAGGAGGCGCTGACGAACGCGGTCGATCAGGCGCTGCGCGGGTTCGAGGGCCAGGGCACGGTTCCCCCGCTGGCGGCGAAGAAGCTGGCCGAACTGGCGGACCGGCAGCGCCGGCTGTCCGAGCAAGTCGAGGCGCTCGACCTGCCCGGCATGGGCGCCCGGCAGGGCCGGGTTACAGCGGCGCTCGCGCGGGCCGGCGCGGACCTGCGGGGCGCCGCGCCGTTCGACGTGCAAGCGTCGCAACTGCTGGCCCGGCGCGAGTGCGAGCGGCTCAAGCTCGAGCTTGAAGGGGCAACGCCCCCGGACGTGCGGTGCGAAGAGCTGCGCCGTAAACTCGGCGCGTTGGCGGTCGTACTCGACGCTCATGGGCCGGACCTCACCGCGAAGCAACTCGAACCCGCTGTCCCCGTCGTTCAAGAAGCGCTTCGGCTATTGCCGACCGGAGCGCCGGAGGCGTCCGTGCTACTGAATGATGCCCGTCTGGCACTTCAGGCCGCCGAAGTCGCGCTCCGTGACGGCTCAAAACCCGATGCGGCCCGCCTCCGCATCCGCGCCGCCGCCGAGGCACTCGAAAAGCTCGGCGCGCGGCTGAACGGCTCGGAGCCCGACCTGACCCGCGTGCGGCGGCTCGCGGGGTGCCGCCGCGCGGCGGCGGTGCGGGCCAAGGAACTGGCCGACGCGAAGGCCCCGTTCAGCGCCCCGGCGTCCGACGAGGCGCTGCGGCAACTGGCGCGCGAGTGCGAGGAACTGGCACACACGCGGTTCGGACCGGCCGGGCAGGCGGCCCGGAAGCGGGTGCTGGACCAGTACGCCCGGCTCAGTGCCCGGCGCGAACCGGACCGGCTGGCGTCGGACCAGCGGGCGCTCGCGGAGGCGCTGGACGAACTGGCGGCGAAAATGGCCGACGTCGCCGAACTCGCGACCGCCCCCCAGCCAGAGCCGCCGGCGGTAGTCGAAGCGGACGCGTACTTGCCATCGCGGCCGTTCGTCGACCGGTGCCGCGAACTCGTCCAGTACCAGCGCACCCAGCACGAGCGGCTCACGGACGTGCCCCGGGCGCTGGCCGACCGGCTCCGCCCCGCCGCGGCCAACACGTTCGCGGCGCTCGAAGTCCGGCAGCGCGCGCTCGCCGCCGATTTCGCCGCGTTCGGGCCGGACGCCGAGCCCGCGGCCCGAGCCGCCCGGTCCGCCGCAGACGCCCTCCGCACCGGCGCGGCTCCGGAAGCCAGGGAGCGAGCCGAAACCGCCCTGCGATTCGCGAACGAACTGGCGAAGGCCGGTACGGGGAAGCCGTGGGGCGCCCGTGCCGTTGAACTGGCCGCGCGCCAGGGCGCCCGGCTCGACGACATCGCGAAGCTCGCGGGCGCCTCCGGTGCCGCCGTCCTCCAGCAGATGGCACGGGCGGGCGAACTCGCCGGCCGGGCCGCGACCCTGGCCGACGCGCTCGAACGGGCCGTCACGTTTCGTGACCCGCAGGACCCAACCCGGGCACCACTTGCGCGCGCGGCCGAGCCGGTACGTGCGGCCGCGCAGAAGCTCCTCGAAGCCGGTCAGAGGGCGGCCGAGGCCGACGCAAAGCGGGGGGCGGCGCTCAGGGCCGAGGCGATCGAGCGCATCCGCGAAGCGCACGAACGCACGTCGGAAGCGGTTCTACCGGTGCCGGTTACCAACCCGGCACTGGGGCACGCCCTTCGCGCGGCTGAGCGCTCCGCACGGGCGGCGCTGGAACCCCACCCTAACCCGCGTATGAGCGCCGCCGACGCCGCGACCGCGCTCCGCGCCGCTGCACAACACACCCACTCGCAGAAGTAACGCACGCAACCGGATTCCGTGGCTGCGGACGGCACTCACGTCACGCTGTGCCATCAGAGGAATCCAGCGGCTATCGGGCCAATTGACCGTCCCGATAAGTTTGATTGAATCATCGATACATCAGGCACTTTTGTACCTTAATTGCTGGTTTGCGCCGCTTCCGGAATTCTGCCGCTACCGGCAGAGCGTCAAACACCATGTCCGGCAACCTCTGATCGCAACCATTCGCACCGCCCCGTCGTTCGCAATTCATTAATCAATAACGCTTTGCGCCCAGGTGCTGGTTTCAGTGCGGGTTCGCAATTGTGGCTCCGAGCGCGCGATTCGTGGGTAGCAATCACCCAGCGAATAGGTAGCCCGCGGGTAGCGAAAGGCCCGTCGGCGTCCAGTCGAGTCGGACCAGTCGGCACTGTAACGGGGGTTACAGTGTTTGCGAACCAAAGGCCGCTGGCGCCCAGGATGCGGGTGGATGCGTGTCGCTTCCTGAGCGATCGTTCCAACACAGACAAGTTTAACCGACTCGCGGCAACGGTTCCTATGTCCGATGGCATCCGATCCGGCTGATGACACGGAAGTGGTGCGAGGGGAGAACGTGACGGGTAGCACCCGATGTGCCGGCATCAGTTCAGGTTCTGCGGGCTCTCCGAGTTCGGTTCGTCGCACACCGTCGATCGGTTAAACCGTAAGCGTTCACGTGGGCTTTGCCCGGAGTTTTCCCGTGCCTTTTGAGCCCTTTCCGTGGGCGGTTGCCGCTGGCGAGTGTGTCCTGTGATCGAGCTAACGTCATGGCACCTGTTCCTCGACCGCCGGACCTCCCCGACGACCTGCCACCTCACGTGGTGGCGTATATCCGGGCACTGGAGGCCACAGTTGCCCAACTCACGGCCCAGGTCCGCGGGCTCACGGGCCAGGTCGCCGAGTTGACCGCCCGTCTCAACCCGAACTCCGCGAACGCGTCGAACCCTCCGTCGTCCGACGCCCCGCACGTGAAGCCGGCCCCGCCCAACGGGGCCTCGGGCACGCGTCGCGGGGCCAGCCGGGGCACCCCAAAGCGGAACGCACCCTGCTGCCGCCCGATGAGATCCGGACCCCCAAGCCGTCCACGTGCCGGGGGTGTGCGCGCTCGCTGACCGGGGACGACACGAACCCGGCCGTTCATCAGGCGCACGAGATCCCGGTCGTCGAGCCCCATGTGACCGAGTACCGGTGCCACCGGCTCCGGTGCCCCCACAGCGGCACGACCACGGTGGCTCCGGTGCCGCCCGAGGCGACGACCGGATGCGGCCCCGGGCGCAGGCGGTGGCCGCCATGCTCACCGGCTCGTGCCGCCTGGGCAAGCGCGGGGTGAGCCAACTGTTCGCCGACCTGTTCGGGTTGCCGCTGAGCCCGGTCGTAGTGTGCAAGTTCCAGAACCGGACCGCCGAGGCCCTGGTGCCGATCGCCGAGGAGGCCCCCGGTGTGCACGCACCTCCCGAAACACGCGCGGCAGGTGTGTTGGGCGCACCGGCGGCGGGACTTCCAGGCCATGATCGACCGGGCGAACCGGGGCGCGGGGATCGGAGCGGACCTGCTGGGGTGTTCCGACGCCCGGTTCGAGCATTGGTACCGGGTCCGGGACGGCGCCCTCGCGCGGTCCACATTCCGAGTCGTGTACATCCGCGGGTTGCGGCCCCGGGTCCGCGCGCACCTGGAGCGGGGCGCCCGGTGCGTGCGGACCCAAGACGGCCGCCGTGTGCCGCGAGTTGTGGGCGGTCGAGGCGTCGTTGCGGACGTTCGCGCGGGTGGTGGGCGTGGAACCGACCAACAACGCGGCCGAGCGCGAGGTGCGGCGCGCCGTGTGCTAGCGGAAGACCAGCTTCGGCACCGACAGCGAACGCGGGAGCCGGTTCGTGGAGCGGATCCTCACCGTCCTCGCGTCGTGCCGCCGGCAGGGCCGCAACGTGCTCGCGCTCCTGACCGACGCGATCACCGCGCACCACACCGGTGGAACCCCACCAACCCTGATCCCGGCCCACCCGCAACCGCCACCGGTGATGAGCCCCGCTCTCGCCGGCTGTTGACATACACACACATCAACTGTGAACGCTCACTAGCAACGAGTTGCGACCGACAGAAAGCTGCCGGTCGCCTAATCGTCTCTTTACTCGATTGAACTACTTCGGCATCAGCACGGTGTCGATGACGTGAACGACGCCGTTGCTCGCCTTCAGGTCGGCCGCGGTCACCTTCGCGTCGCCGACCATCACGGTCTTGTCCTTGACAGTGACCTTGAACTTCGTACCCGAGAGGGTTTCCACTTCCTTCCCGTCGAGCTTCACGACCTCTCCAGAGCCCCACGTCCCCTTGACCGCATGGGTCAACAGGATCTTCTTGAGCAGTTCCTTGTCGCCCTTCACCTTCGCCAGCGTTTCCTTATCGATCTTCTTGAACGCCTCATCCGTCGGGGCGAACACGGTCCACTCACCCTTCCCACTAAGGGTTTCCGCCAAACCGGCCTCCTTTACCAGTGCCAGCAGGATGGTGTGGTCCTTTGAGCCGGCGACAACTTCGGCGATCGTCTTCTCTTCGGCGGCAGGTGCGGGGGAGGCAGCCAGCGCCAGGGCCAGGAAGGAGAACGCGGCAATCAGCTTGGACTTCATCAAGATGCTCCACGGGCGATGACGGTGTTACACCGGCGCAGGTGCGCCAGTCGCCGAGCGGAATTCAGTGGTCTCGAACGGCTTGGTTCACACAAGCAATTTCGTGGCCACATCCCAGCCGACCGCATGCCTTCGCGATTCGGTTCAGAGCAGATTCACAACACGGGAACTTTTATTTTCGTGGTTCAACTCCTTCACGCTGAAAACCTCAGCGATTCCGCACAGCGGAATCGCCTTAACCAACGTGGAAACAGCAAATTATGCCATATGTCGAACTCTGGTTTTCAACATGACCGGGGCTTACAGCGGCAATTCAATACAGCTAGCCACTTCGCGACAAGAATGAAATGGACGTAGCCGTTCATACCCCGAAAGCAAATGCTCACCTGAACAGCGGTACGCAATCCCTTCAGATTTGCAGCACTTTTCACATCGATGGTGTACAAAACCGTGATCGCAGCAGACATCGCAGGCTCACACAACGGGCCTCTTCGCCTACTGCTTGTGCTCATGAGTTCACTGTCGAGTCAGAAAACCGGCTCATATTCGGGAGGGGGTATTATTCAGCGGATCCGATTTAACAGATGTCAGCTGTGAACGGTTACCGCGGACCAACTACCCGTGAACGGTTACGGTTAAACCTGATCAGTTCGCACTGCCGGCAGCCCATCAGCATGCGCCTCGGGTTCTCCGGAGAAATCCTTATGCCGATACGATAAACTTGAGCTGTGCGCCAAGGGCGGATGTCGCAATCGGTCCCCTCCTGGTGTGGAGGGGAGAGTCAACGCGCGGTCGTCGGCAGTGAACACCCTTTCGCGCTCACCCCGCGCGATCCCACTACGAGCTGAACCGCGGTAACGTCCCGAGCCGGCGGGTTCGCCGCGAGTAGGCAGTAGGCTCGTTGGTTACAGCACCGATTGAACAAGCGTGCGCCCCGATTACCTCTCCGATCGGCGAAACTTCACCCACAGATCATTTTAGTTCTGCACCGGAACGAGTCGTGTTCTATGTTTCCCACACCAGTAACTCCGTGGAGGCGCACTGCATGTCTGTTCAGAACTCTGACCGCCGAGCGGCAGTTCGCTTCGCTCCCGCCTCAACAACTTCCTGCTACACTGAGTCCGGCGGTGAGGGTGTTTTGTGGGACATCTCCGCCACGGGGCTGAGCATGCTGGTCGAGACGAGCCCGCTGCTCGGGGTCACGCTGACGGTCGAGGTGACATCCTCCTGGCGCGTCCTGACGGTCCGGGCCCAAGTGGCTCACGTGAATCAGTTGGCGGGCGGGGATTACTTCGTCGGGATGGAGTTCGCCCGTCCGCTCGCGCTGGAAGAGATCGAGCCGTTCGTCACCCCGGCGCTCGTGTAAAGCCCACACGGGCGGCGACGCGCCCGGTTGACCGCCGGCCTGCGTCTGCGGGTTCGGCCGTTGACTTGTCCGCCGCGTGCTGGTCTACTGGCCCTGGCGCGTGCGGGCCGCGCCCACTTCGTCCACTCTTGCCCACCAAGGTGTGCGCATGCGCGGGAACCGGGGCGGGGCGATCTCGAAGTTCTTGTAGCAGTTGGCCGACGGCGACCCCGTTGCGCTCGGGTTCGTCGGCGTGATCCTGTTCATCGCGGTCGCTCTGGGGTTGTTCGTGCTGAAGGTGCGCCGCGACCTCCGCCGAGACGACGAGGCGCAGGCCCGCAAGTACGGGCGCAAGTCGCCCCGGTGAAGCGGGCGGCTCACTTCGGGTCCAGTTTTCGGGACCCACTATCAACTTCGGCGCGCCGCATTCGCCCGTTGTCGATCGCGTCAATCGAGCGAAGCCACCTCGCCCCCGGCGCGGGTCGCCAGAGCGGGCAGTACCTCATTTGCCGAGTACGTAAGGAACCGCACGCTGCCGTCCGCGAACGCGAAGTTGGCGCCGCCCGTGTGCAGGGACCAGAACTGGAACAGCGCGCAGTCCGGCTGGGTGTTCAGCTCAGGTTGACGGTACGGGAACGGGCCGGGACCGCATCTCACCTCCGGTGCCCCTCGCTTGAACGGGTTGAGGTCCGCCACTCCGATCACCGAGTCCAGTGTTCCGAAGCCGCCAACACCCCAGCCGACGTACAGCCACCCGTGCAGGAGGCTCGTCGGCGGGGGGCGCTCCCCGAACGCCAGCGTATTGGACGTCCCATCCGTGATGCCAACCCAGGTCACACCGCCCTCGGCCACAATCACCCCGTCACGCTGCTTTGACAATTTACCCGCGTTCCCGAGGTACGAATTGAGCGCGATCCGCTGGGTCATTTGGACGGGGCGCGGGCGCGCCAGGCTGTACCGGAAAGTCACTTCCCAGGGAACCGCGACGCGCGTGTCAGCCGGACAGATAAACGGCTTCAGTGGCTGGTGCAAACCCCGGTGCGGGGATGGCAGGAACGGGTCTTCGGATCGCCCAAAATCCTCTTGCGCCTGGCGCCGGTTCGCCTCCAATTCGAGGTACGGGGCGATGAGCAGGGGCCACTGCAGGTGCGGCTCCGATACCCCCACCGCCCGCTTCTGAAACGCAGGTGGCAACGTCCCCGTGGTCGCTTCGTAATTGTGCGTAGCGATTACCACCTGACGCATGCTGGACTGACACGAGAGGCGTGCCGCGGCGGTCCGAACTTTCTGCGCTGCCGGCAACAGCAGCGCGACGAGCAATCCGCAGATGCTGACCGCCACGAGCAGTTCGAACAAGCCGTATCCGTTTCGGCGAAGCGGCCCCACGGTCACGCCCTCCACCGCCGGTAAATCAGCGCGCTGACGATCGATACGGCCGCAATCACGCCGGCCACAACACCCACAACCAGCGATGTGTTATGAGGAGTCGGATAAGCGGCGACGGGGGGTGAGGGCTGAGGGGCGGCATCAATCGGTCGAGCCTGCGCGGCCTGCTCCTCGGCGAGCGTCCGCCGGCTCAAGGACGGGTCGGCGCGGCCATCCCGCCATACTGGCCAGTCCGCCGGGTCGGTGTTCGGATACGCGATCGGCTGCCCCTCGTTCAACCCGAGGCCGGCGAGAGTAAAGACGGAAGGCGCGACCGGAGTGTCAAAATCCGCATGCTGGAGGGTAATGGTCTCCTCATACTGGAGAACCCCAGCATGCCGCGCAACATGTTTGACCCGTTCAGGGTACAAGTGCTTTCCGGCACCTTCAAGCCAGCGAACCTCGGTCATGAGTTGAACGGCCTTGTCCCCGGTTCCGTTGTGCGATTCGAACCAGACCGGGTTGCACCGCGACTTTGAACCGAACCAAATGGCGCTGCACCCTTTTTCTCTCTCGATCTCGGTGACTAAACACGCTTCACCACCACGGTCCTGTTCGGAAGTCTTCAACAACGGGTTCGCCATCCGCTCGCGGTAGGACTGCGCAAAGGGGACGCGGTTGTAAGTCGAAAGCGGACCGTTGCAGAGGCCCAAGAACCGCCAGTCGATGTCGGTAACGAAGTAGTCCGTTGGCTGGCCGCTCGAATTTCGGAATTCGACGAGGTGGGTCCGGCCCGGTGGCGCGGGAAGGATCGTCGTGACGAGCGTGTAGTTCTGCCGCTCGCAGTTCTGACAGGTCACATGACGACCGCGTTGCGTCGCATCGGCCCCGACGCGATCAGATTCACGGTCGTACACATCCACCCGCAGTTTGTCTGCACTTCTCCAAATGGCAGCCGTGTACGCCCACCTTCGACTACCCTCCGGAGCACCGGGCCGGAAAGATTCAAACCGGTAGCGAATTTGGTAACTGTCTCGCATTTCTAACTTGCGAGCAACCATCCGATTTACATCGGAGGGCTTCGGGGTATCGTTTAAACTAACTGTTGCGAGCAAGAATAGATGAGCGATAGGAATCAATTGTTTTCTCCGTGCGACCCAATTAAGTTCGCAACTTCGCCGGGCGCGAACACGGTCAAAATTCTTCAGATGGGACGGCTGGTGCGGCGAGTCGCTTCAAACAATCGTCTGGGGCGACACCCGTTTTCTTTACCTTCCGTATTCGACACTCGGATTCGGTGGGGAGCACACTTTTATCATGTTCCCGCTCGGCGACGCGTAGTCGATTGCAAACAGAGGCGGGAAATGGAACGCTCAGGTTCCAGGAATCGTCTAAATCCCGATCGCATCGCACTTTCGCAAAACGACACTTCGAAAAATAGAATTAACTCGATTGAGGCAGGGGAGAGGTTGCGAAAGACTACTTGCGCGGGGCCGCACCGTCAACCCCACTCGGAGACGTTCTGCACGTCATTGACCAACGGGATGGGCATGATCGTCAACCACTTACGCAGTCGCCGCACCAACGCCGAGGGGTTCAAGCATGGGCTCCGGACCATCCTCTGGCGCACTAAATGCCCGATCCGGTTACCGGTGCCTGTTTTGGTTCTGTCTTTGTGGCACAGACATTCCTGTCTGTGCGGTCTTCTCGCGCCGCACAGACAGGAATGTCTGTGCCACAAGAGGAACAGTCACTACCACCCGGACCGTGCATAAAGAATGTTGAACTTCAACAACTTCCGACTCCGCGTCTTGAGCAGTTTCGAACGGACAAAAGGACAACGCCCCCCAAGAATCGCGGAGGCCGGCGTCAGCCCCGCGCCGCGAGCGGGACGACGCCGTCCCAGCCGGGCGGCGGGGTGCGGTTGTTCTTCAGAATGAACTCGGTCAGCACGTCCTTCCCGCGGTCGTCCGGCGGGACCCGGTGGAGCCGCTTGTACGCGGCCGCCCAGTCGCCCGCCAGAAACGCGTTCAGGGCTTCGCCGTAGGCCGCGAGGTCCTCGTCGGAGAGCCCGCCCTCGGGTTGCCCGTCGGGCGGGACCGGCGGCAGCAGTTCGGACACCACCAGCGGCGTCTCCATGCCGGGCGGGCGCACCTTCACCAGTTGCCGCGTGCGGCCGGCGTCGCGGGGGAGCCGCTCGCGGACCACCTCCGCCGTCGGCTCGTCGATCAGGATCGGCACCCGCAGCAGCTTGGTCATGTCCTGGAGCCGCGACGCGAGGTTCACCACCGGCCCGAACACGGTCACCTTCGCCTGCTCCGGGGTGCCGATCCCGCCCGCCACGGCCCGCCCGCTCGCGAGCCCGATCCCGACCCGGAACCCGTGCAGCGGGTGCGCCGGGTCGCGCGCCACCGTCTCGAACGCGGCCCGGATGCCGAGCGCCGCCCGGCACGCGTCCTCGACTTTCAACGGCTGTTCCAGCGGCCAGCCCCAGAACCCGAGGGCCGCGTCGCCCAGGAAGTCCGCGACGGCGCCGCGGTGGTTCAGGATGTTCCGGGTCATCAGCCCCAGTGCGGCGCTCACCCGGTTCAACAGGTCGAGCAGGTTGTCGGCCTCCTCCGCCCGCCGCGAGAAGCCGCGCAGGTCGCAGAACAGCACGGTCACGTCGGCCTCGCGCGGCTCCAGCGCGCGGGCCGGGTCGCCCCCCGACAGCACGCCCAGCACCCCGGGCGAGAAGAACCGGCGGAACACCCCCTGCCGCTCGCGCAGCACCTGCACCTGGCGGAGCGAACCCAGGATGTCGGCCACCAGCTCCGCGAACTTCACGTCGTCGCGCAGCTCGTTCGACTCCCACGGCGCCAGCAGCGTCGCCGCCGCGGCCCCGTTGAACCGCCCGGCGACGTACAGCGCCCACCCCGGGCACGCGTCGCACGCGACGGGCGTGCAGAACGCCCAGTCGAACCGCTCTTGCAGCGTGAACGAGTGGGCGGGCGCGGCGCCCGGTTCCGCCCCCCACACGTGGAGCACGGTCTGTTTCTGCTCCGCGACCGCGGCGGCGACGAGCCGGCGGCTCGGCTCGAAGTCGCCCGCGCCGGACAGCCGGCGGTCCCGGTGGAGCACGGCGGGCCGGTCGGCCCCCGGCGCCAGCGCCACCACCGCGACCGCGTCCGCGCGGCGGACGCCCGCCAGCAGCATGTCGCCGAGCTTGTGGAACAGGTCCGCGTCGTCGGAGGCGCTGGCGATTATGTCGGGGAGCCGGCTGAGCACGTCGAGCCGGTGCGGGGCGTCCCGGAACGCGAGCCGGTCCAGCTCGTGGTGCCCGATCGTCCGCATGTCGAGCAGCGGGCGATCGGGCTCGGGCGGGGTGGCGTCCTCGCCGGCGGCGAGGGTGAACGAGGTGCGGCCGATGACGAACGACCCGCCCGCCGGCACCTCGAACGCGTCGGCCGGGCGCCCGGCGTGGAAGATCGGGTTGGCCGCCTCCGCGAGCTTGCGCACCTTCAGCTTCCCGCCGCGGGCGGTCAGCTCGGCGTGCCGCCGGGCGAGGAACGGCTCCCACGGCACGGACCAACCGGCCGCGTCCCGCCCGAGAACGACGGGCACGTCGTGCGGCAGCTCGCGGCGCCAGGCGTCGCCCGGGGTGGGGCCTTGTGCAACGAGCAACATGGGTGCGGACCGGCGAGGGTGTCGGAACCGGGCGGGGCGTTCCTCAAAGTGTACCGCACGGCGGCCCCGGCGCAACCCGACCGGCGCGCCGGAACCGGCCCGAAGCTCCGCAAATTGCTCAAGTACCGAAAGCGCGCGGCCCCACGACGGCTTCCGACACTCCGCCTTGATTCGCCCGGCGGGGCGCTTATAGTCCGCGACCTTCAGCAGAAACATTGTGGTCGGAAAGTGGGGGCGCCGCGTGGGGAGCGGGCGGTCGATAACGTGGGCCGGGCTGACCGTCGCGGCGGTGCTCGCGGGCGGCGTGCCGCTTGCGGCACAACCGCTGCCGGGGGCACGCCCCACCGCGCGGTTCCCGGATGAACCGCACAGCGGGTTCTCACTCCCGACTGACAACCTCATGAGCGCGCCGCAACCGGTGCGCCCACAAACGGTCTACCAAGCGCCCGCCCGCGAGCCCGGCGGCATCCCGTATGAACCCGACTTCACGCTCCCCAACGGGGCCGTCATCCCGACGCCCAAGAGCAAGAACGTCGTCGTCGATTACATCCGCCGGTACGGCACCCCGCTCACCGAGGAAAAAGCCGACCTGCCGGACGGCACCGAACGGGTGCTCATCACCGGCGGGGTGATCGTCAACCTGTCGAGCGCCGACGGCAAGCAGAAGACCGAGTTCGCCACCGACGAGGCGGTGATCTGGCTGAAGCGGGACAAGAAGGGCGACGCCGTCAACGGGTTCACCACCAGCGAGAAGGATAAGATCGAGTTCTACCTGTCCGGGAACGTCATCATCCGCATGGTCCGCGGCGGGGACAAACCGATCACGCAGACGCTCCGGGCCGAACAGGTGTACTACGACGCGTCCGAGAACCGGGCCGTCGCCCTGCGGGCGGACCTCGAAATGACCGTTCCGAACATCCCGGACGCGTTCCACCTGCGGGGCCAGGAGGTGCGGCGGCTGGACCTGGAGAACTGGCAGGTGCTCGGCGGGTCGGTGAACGCGAGCAAACTGCCCAGCGATCCGGGCTTGCGGCTGGACTCACAAGAGTTCACGCTCAGCGAGCGCAAGCTCGTGCGCCAGAACATCTTCGGCATCCCGTTCCGCGACCTGAGCACCGGCGAGCCCGTTACGACCACCGAGCAAATGGTCACCGGTAAGAACGTGGTGACGCGGCTCGCCGGGGTGCCCGTGTTCTACCTGCCGCGCACCCGGTTCGACGCGAGCGACCCGCTCGGCCCGCTCACCGGTTTCAGTTTCAGTCAGAACCGGCAGTACGGGTCGTCGTTCTACTCCAGCTTCGACGTGTACGAGTTGCTCGCGCTGCGCGCGCCGGCGAACCACACGTGGCGGCTCAACCTCGACTACCTGAGCAAGCGCGGCCCGGCCTTCGGCACCGACTACATCTACCGGATCCCGACCTCGGAACTCGGCGAGCCCCCGGTCGGCAACGGCATGATCAAGCTGTACGGGATCGACGACGACGGGTTCGACCTGCTCGGCGGGTACCGCGGGCTCGAACCGGACCCGCGCGGGTTCCGCGGCCGGGCGCTGTGGCGGCACCAGCAGGAGGTGACCGACCGGCTCTACTTCCAGGGGCAGTTCGCGTACCTGAGCGACAAGAACTTCCTCGAACAGTTCTACAAACAGGAGCACGACCGCGGCCCGAACCAGGAGACGTTCGGGTACCTCACCTGGCAGAACCGCAACTACGGTGTGAGCGGGCTGGTCCAGGAGCGGATGGGGCGCGACTGGATCACCTCGACCAACTGGCTGCCCCGCGTGGACGGGCACCTGCTCGGGCAAACGTTCCTCGACGACCTGTTCGTGTACAGCGCGCGGGCCAACGCCGGGTACGCGCAACTGCGAACCGCGGAGCAATCGCCGTACCCGGTGCTGACCACCGACCGGCGCGTGGACACGGGCCGGTTCGACCTGTCGCAAGAGCTGAGCGCCCCGCTGTCGCTCGGGCCGGTAAAGCTGGACCCGTACGCGATGCTCGACCTCACCGAGTACACCAGCGACCTGACGGGGAACGAGATCGGGCGCGTGTACGGCGGCGGCGGGGCCCGGGCCAGCGTCCCGTTCTCGCGCCTCTACGGCGACGTGAGCAGCGAGCTGCTGAACCTGCGGGGCCTGTACCACAAGGCGATCTTCGGGTTCAACTACCGCTACGCGCGGTCGAACGAGCCGTACAACCGGTTCCCGCAACTGGACCGCCTCAACGACGACGCGGTGGACCAGTCGTACCGCAACCTCCGCCCGTTCCAGACCATGTTCCTTCCGGGACCGAACGGGCTCCTGCTCCAGACCTCGCCCGTGTTCGATCCGCAGTTGTACGCGATCCGGCGGCTGGTGGACAACCGCGTGGACACCCGGGACGACATCAACGTGCTGCAAATGGACCTGCGGCAGCGGCTCCAGACGAAGCGCGGGTACCCGGGGATGGAGCACACGGTCGACTTCCTGACGCTCGACGTGTCCGCGTCGTACTTCCCGGACGCCAACCGGGACAACTTCGGGAACCCGTTCGCGTTCCTGGAGTACGGCACCGTGTGGAACGTCGGGGACCGCACGTCGATCGTGTCGAACGGGTGGTTCGAGCCGTACGAGGGCGGCAGCCGGTACTGGAACGTGGGGGCGTACCTGGACCGCACCGACCGCACCAACGTGTACCTCGGGTACCGGCAGACGGACCCGATCAACAGCAAGGCGGTCACGCTCTCGATGGGGTACCAGTTGAGTTCGCGGTACTACGTGAACGTCGGGGCCAGCTACGACTTCGGGCTCCAGCAGTCGCTCTCGAACTCGCTCACGATGACCCGCACCGGCAGCGACCTGACGACCACCATCGGGTTCACCTACAACGCGTTCGTGAACAACTTCGGGTTCCAGTTCCTGATCGTGCCGAACCTGGCCGCGGCGCTCG
Source organism: Gemmata obscuriglobus (assembly GCF_008065095.1). Classification (NCBI taxonomy): domain Bacteria; kingdom Pseudomonadati; phylum Planctomycetota; class Planctomycetia; order Gemmatales; family Gemmataceae; genus Gemmata; species Gemmata obscuriglobus. The sequence continues at coordinate 7,216,447 of NZ_CP042911.1, forward strand.
GCGGGCGGTTCGCAGGCACCCCGGTCAACGGCCAGCAGTTCAGCAACCGGCGGTAACGGATGCGCGGCCCGCGGGCCGCGCGCCCGGCCCAATTGGCACGCACCCACATTGTGCCGCCCGGCGCCGGGCCGGAAGCTGGTACACGGGACCCGAAGCCGAACCGGAGGGGTTATGCGCGCGGACCGGTGGTACGCGGTCGAGGAGGAGCCGCCCGCGGCGAAGAAGCCGCGGCAGTGGCGTGACAAGTTCCGCGAGGCGGTCCGCGGGGTCAAGTGCGGGGCCCGCGGGCAGTCCAGCTTTTCCGTTCACTTCTTCTGTGCGGTGGTCGCGCTGACCGCCGCGGCGGTACTCGAGTGCGACCACTGGGAGTGGTGCCTGATCATCGGGTGCATCGGGCTCGTCACCACCGCGGAACTCATCAACAGCTCGATCGAGCTGCTGTTCCAAGGCCTGGAGCAGGAGGTCCGCGACCGCGTGTGCCCGTGCCTCGAGACCGCCGCCGGGGCGGTCCTGGTCGCCACGCTGACGGCGCTCGCCGTCGGGGGGATCATCTTCGGCCGCAAGCTGCTGCTGGTGTTCCACGTCATCGCTTGAGGGCCGAACCGGGCGCCCGAGTTAGCGCCGCGGCCCGGCTGCGGTTACCCGGTACGCGAGACGCGGCGCCCCGAACCGCGTAAAATGGGGCGCACAACCTTCCCGGGACCACCGCAAATGAAGCTCACGCTCCACGTCTGGCGCCAGAAGTCGCGCACCGCGAACGGGCAGATGGTCAAGTACCCGCTCGACGGCATCAGCCCGGACATGTCGTTCCTCGAAATGCTGGACACGCTCAACGAGCAGCTCATCCGCAAGGGCGAGGAGCCGGTCGCGTTCGACCACGACTGCCGCGAGGGCATCTGCGGCAGCTGCGCGATGATGATCAACGGGCTGGCGCACGGCCCGGAGCGGGCCACCACGACCTGCCAGTTGCACATGCGGAGCTTCGCCGACGGGGCCGAGATCTACCTCGAGCCGTGGCGCGCCGGCCCGTTCCCGGTGGTGAAGGACCTGGTGTGCGACCGGTCCGCGTTCGACCGGATCATCCAGAGCGGCGGGTTCGTGAGCGTCAACACCGGCGGCGCCCCGGACGGGAACTGCCTGCCGATCGCGAAGGTGGACCAGGACCGCGCGATGGACGCGGCGGAGTGCATCGGGTGCGGGGCGTGCGTGGCGGCGTGCCCCAACGCCAGCGCGATGCTCTTCCTCTCGGCGAAGGTGAGCCACCTGGCACAACTGCCCCAGGGCCAGCCGGAGCGGAAGGAGCGGGTGCGGGGGATGGTGGCCCAGCACGACCGCGAGGGGTTCGGGCACTGCACCAACATCAACGAGTGCGAGGCCGCCTGCCCGAAGGAGATCTCGGTGACGCACATCGCGCAGCTCAACCGCGACTTCATCACCAGCACCGTTAGCGCCACGGTGAAGTAAAGTCCGTTAGCCCCGCACCCGCTCGGTCCCGAACCGCTCGGTCAGCGCGGCAACCGCGCCCGTGCCGAACCGGTTCAGATCGAGCCGGCGTATCGTAACGTTGTTCGAGTACCGTGATCGGGCCAGCGTGGTGGCGCCGCGGTCACGGGTCTCGTCGTGGGGGTGCCCCAAATCGCATCGAGCAGCCCTTTCTTCACGCGCCACGTTCGCAATGGCGCGATCCGCCAGCGTTACAGACAACGACAGTCTTGCATCCGTCGCTGGCGCGCGGAATACTGGTTCGGTGCTTTGACCGCGCGAGTGTTCGCCCGCGGAGCCAAAGTCGCTCGCTTTGAGGTCCGCCATGCGCCGATTCGCGCCGACACTCGCGCTCGTCCTGCTGATTCCGGTCGCGGGCTGCGGGCAACAGTCCTTTCGACCGTTCACCCCACCGGAAGGCGGGTACACGGTCCTCATGCCCGGCTCGCCGAGCCGCTCCGAGCGCGACGAGAACGGGCTGCGAATGACGGTTTACGAGGCCGGGAGGCGGAACGAGAGCTACGCCGTCGCGTCGGCCGCCGTCCCGCCCGGCGGGGTGGACCTGGACGGCGCCGTCTCGGGCCTGGCGGGCACCGTCGGCGCCAGCGGCACCCGATCACAGGGCCAGAGCAACAACGGCGACGGGTGGCGCGAGTTCGAGATCGAAACCAACGGCGGGCGCTGGTTCTACTCGGGCCGGGTGCTCGCAACCCAGGGGCGGTTCTACACCGTCCTGGCGGCCGGAGCCGACGCCCGGCTATCGAACACGCGGGTGAAAACGTTCGTTGAGTCGTTCCGGTTGACCAGCGGCGCCACACCCGGCCCCGGAAATGGGAGCCCGGCGCCCGCACAACCGATGACGCTCCCAATGACCCCGCCACCGCCCTTCGGCGCCCCCGCGCCGCCCTTCGGCGGCCCCGCACTCGGCCGCCCGAGCGACCTGCCCCCGCCTCCGCCCCCGCCGGCCGCGTCGCTGCCCAACCCGGCCGTCACCCCGTTCCGCCCGACGCCGCCGGCCGAGAAGATCGTGGGGCACCCGGCCGACCCGACGTTCCGCGACGAAGCCCCGGCCGGCGGGTGGCTCGTCGGGTTCGACGTGTGGTACAGCAAATTTGTCAACAACGACATCATCGGTGCGATCCGGCCGATTTACTGGGTCAACAACGCGTACGCGCTCGGGCAGGTTCACGGCACCCCGACCCAGTCGGGAACGCGGTTAGTGGCCAAACCCGGGTACGTGGTCGGAGCGGTGAACGTCCGGGCCGCGATCGCCATCGACGCCATTACCGTCACCTTCATGAAGGCAAACGGCGAGTGGCTCGACAAGAGCGACTCGTACACCAGCGAGCGATTGGGAGGCGCGGGCGGTTGGCCCACGGACATCAGCGGCAACGGCGCCCCGGTGACGGGCATCGTCGGCCGGAAGAGCGCCAACGTGAGCGGGCTCGGCCTCACGTACCGTGCTGCGAAGTGAGCGTGCGTCAAACGCGGAACCGCGACATGTGCCCGAACCGGGCCTGCAGTTCCGCGTTCACCTCGGCGTACCGGCCGCCTGGGTTCTGAGCGAGTTCGAGGCGCCGGAGCCCGGTCAGGTGAGGCGACCGGGCGAGCGCCCGGAGCCCGTCCGGACCGATGTTGTTCCTGAACACACTCAGTACCCGAAGACCACTCGCGGCCGGGCTGTTCGCCAGCGCCACGGCACCCTCGTCGCCCACCTCGCAACCCGTCAGCCACAGTTCGCGGAGAGATGGCAGCAGCGGTGAGCGGCACAGTTCCGTTAGCTCGGCATCACCGACGTGCGCACCCGACAGTTCCAGCTCACGGAGGTTATCCAGGTGCGGCGAGTGCCCCAGCGCGTGCAGCCCCACCGGGCCGGGGCGGGTGCTGTGGAGGTCGAGTCTCCGCACGTTCGCCAGCGCCCGGTGCCCGGCCATCACCTCATAAGCGGCCGTGTCAGCATCTTCTGCGGCTCCAGTTCTCGCCTCGGACGCGAACCGAAACGCGACCAAATGCCGGTTCGCCCATGTGTCGAGCACGCCCCGCACCTCGTCCGCGGTGAGCACCGCACGCGGATCGCAGATGAACGCGACTTCCGACGCGTTCCGCAACCGGTCGCACACGAGCAGCCGATCGAGCCACCCGTCCGGCAACGGCGGGCGCGGAGCGAACAGGTCCTGAAACACTGCCCCGGGCCATTCCAGAAAAGCGTTGTAGTCTCGGGCCCGCAGGTTGTAATGGTACCGGGCCAGCGGCGCCAGTTTGAGTTGCCGGACCGTCAGTTTCGTAAGCGTCTCGAAGCTCAAGCCCGATACATTGAGCTGCAGGAACCCGCGATGAAACTGAGACTTGACCCACTTCTTCGGCACCTTCGCCCGCCATTCCGCCTCGTGTTTGACCAGCAACTCGTCTTCACGCTTCACGAGGGCCGGGTAGGGCTCGTCCCAACGGTTCAGTCGCGCCGCCCCGATCTGCACCCGGATGAATTCGGCACGAGCGGGTTGCTCGTGCTCATCGAGCCAGTCGGCATAAGCGAGCCGCACGGTATCGTCGTGCGGGTGCTCCCAGATCGCATCAAGCAATGCCTTCTCGTCGGACATGATGGCTCGTGCAACAGGCCGCACCGGCACCCCTTCCACCGGCGCGGCTCATCATACCCGATGGTGCGGATCAAGGGAATCACCCCATCCACTCGGGGTGCTTCGCGGTCCCGTCGAAGTCGGGTGTGGTTTTAAACCGCTCGTAGCGGCCCTTCGCCGCGGCCTCTTTTGTGCGCCCCAACAGGGCGGCCACCTGATCTTCAGTGAGCGGTTTGAAGCTCTTGACCACGTCGAGAGCCTGCTTCAACCGGTCCATCGTTTCCATGCCGGTGATGACCACGGAGGTCGGGAGCGTGAGCGCGTAGTTGAGGCACTCCACCGCGGTCGCCGCCTTGCTCTGGAGGACCAGCCCGTCGCCCATCGACTTCATGCCCAGCACGCCGATCTGCTCCTTCACCAGCCCCGGTAGCACGTCACGGGCGAAGCTGCGGAAGTGCGCGTCGAGCACGTTGAGCGGCATCTGCACCGCGTCGAACCGGAACCCGTTCTCTTTCGCCACCTCGAGCGTCCGCAAGTGCGCGAGCGGGTCCTTGTGCCCGGTGAACCCGACGAACCGGATCTTGCCCGCCTTCCGGGCCGCCTCGACGGCCTCTTGCGCCCCGCCCTCGCCGAACACGCGGTCCGCGTCCTCCATCCGGATCATCTCGTGGTGCTGCACGAGGTCGATGACGTCGGTGCGGAGCCGTAAGAGGCACTGGTCGATCTGCTTCGCGGCGGCCGCCTTCGTCCGGCCGTCGATTTTGGTCATCAGGAACGCCTTCTTGCGGTAGCCGTCCTGAAGCGCTTTGCCCATACGGAGTTCGCTGAGGCCGTCGTGATAGTCCCAGCAGTTGTCGAGGAAGTTCATGCCCGCGTCGAGCGCGGTGCGAATGATCTTGATCCCCTCGGCCTCGTCCGCCGGGCGGCCGATGTGGTGCCCGCCGACCCCGATACACGACACCTCGACTCCAGTGTTCCCAAGCTTCCGGTAGCGCATGTCGCCGCGCACGACTTCGTTGGCGGTGTCGAAGCGGAGCAGCGCCGGCCCCTTGTCGGGCTCTGCACCGGTTCCGCGCCCGGTGAGGAGCGGGGAAACGACCCCGGCGGTCGCGGCGGCGTGAATGAACTCGCGGCGTTGCATGGGACGGGTCTCGGGTGAGTGCGGCGAACGAACCAACCGCCATACGAGTGCAAATCCCGGACCGCTGTAGCGGCCCGCAAATTCACGCAAAATTCGTTTGGAACGACCCAGACGAACTGTTACAAGCTTGCTACGTCGCTTCTCACTTCTGTCTCCCCGTCTTGGTTGGGTTCTGGCGTGCCGACGTTCATCGCGATCTGTCCGTACTGCCGCGCCGGTGGCGTGCGCGCCCCCGCCGGGGCCGCCGGTGCCAGCGCCACCTGTCCGAAATGCCGCAGCAACTTCACGCTGGCGCCCGAGGAACACCTGCCGGGCTGGGCAAAAGCCGAGCCCGGCGCCGCGCCAGCAAAACCGCTGCCCCCGGCCGTTGAGGAAACCCGCTCGACCGCCGCGCTGCCGGACGTGACCGAGCCGTCACCGGTGATCCCGTCCGAACCGTACACGGCACCCGTACCGCGCCCGGCGGTAGTCGCCCCAGTTCCCGCGCGGCCCCCCGCTGACACGGCACTGGTGGTCGCCCTCGGGGCGATAATCCTCGTCGGCCCCGCGATGTTAGCCACCCAGTTGCCGTTCGGGCGCGCGATCGGCACCGGGATCGCCGCTCTCGGGTTGCTGGCCGGCCTGATGAGTTTCGGTGCCAATGGTAAGGCCCGGCTGGCAGCGAGCGCCGCGGTGCTGATGCACGCCGCCGTCGCCGCAATTTTGCTGCTCCTTCCGTCCTGGGTGGGGCTCGCGAGCGGCCCCGACGAGGACGGCCCAAAACCGCCGACCGGGCCGGTCGCGGTGAGCCACGCGACCGGCGAAGCAGAGCCGATCGCCCCGGGCCGGTGGCTCGACGCGAGCAAGGTGTCCTGGCAGTTCGGAGACGCGCGCGTGGTCGTCCGCGACGCGTCCGTCGGGCCGATCGAGTTGACCGGTCCGAACGGGGCGAAGCGGGCCACACGGGAACCGTACCTGCGCATCGCGCTGCGGGTACGCAACACCGGCACCGACCAGGCGCTGCCGCTCACGGGGTGGGCGGCCGGGCGGGGGGCGAGTGGCGTGCGCGTCCTGGACTCGACCGACCGACCGCTCGCCCCCGCCGCCTTCGACGCGGGCTGGGAACCGGACCGCGGCAAGCCGACCGAGCGTGTGCTGCCCGGTCACACGTCCGAGGTGGTGTTCGTGTTCGCTCCGCCCACCCGGCGGGCGGAGCTTGTTCGCGTACACCTGACCGGCGCGCCCGTTGGATCGCGAGACGATGTCTCGTTCCGCGTGTCGCTCACCGCCCGCCAGCCGCTGCCGTAACCGTTCGCCGAACAGGAGGTGCTTCGATGTCGAGACGAACCGCATTCACCCTGATCGAGTTGCTCGTGGTCATTGCGATCATCTCGGTCCTGATGGGGCTGCTGTTGCCCGCCGTCCAGAAGGTGCGCGAGGCCGCGGCGCGCACGTCGTGCGCCAACAACCTCAAGCAAATCGGGTTGGCGATGCACCTGTACGAAAGCGCTGCCGGGCACTTTCCGGTAAGCACGCTGGAGCGCGGCGGGGTGACGTGGGCCGTGCTGATCCTACCGCACCTCGAACAGGACAACCTGTACCGCACCTGGGATCTGTCGCGGAAGTACGCCCAGCAAGCGCCTGTGGCCCGCGAAACGGCGGTGCGCACGTATTTCTGCCCCTCGCGCCGGTCCGCGTCGAGTTCCCCGACCGTGAGCGTCGCGGGCAACGAATCGCCGAGTGACCCGTTGCAGCGGCACTACCCCGGCGCGCTGGGCGACTACGCGGTGGTCGTGGACAAGAGCGGCCACGACGCGGCCGAAGAGACCTGACCGAACATGACCGGACCGTTCCAGTTGGGAACGCCACAACGGGTCGCGGATTTCACCGACGGGCTGAGCCACGTCATTTTCGTGGGCGAAAAACAGGTTCACATCGACCGGCACGGGTACGGCGGGTTGGACTGCTCCATCTACGACGGCGAGTACCCCACCTGCTCCGGACGCGGGGTCAGCAACGGGCTGACGACCAACCCGCGAGACGCGGGCCTGAAGTTCGGGAGCCGACACACCGGAGTCGTACAATTCGGTTTCGGAGACGGGCGCGTACAGGCGCTGTCGGTCAACATCGACCGGTACACGTTCGAGTTGCTCGGCACCCGCGGACACGGGCAAGTGGTCCCGAATTACTAAAGGCCGATGGAACCGCTCGAAGCGTTCGGACTGGTCGATGTGCGGGTGGGGCGGATCGTCCGCGCAGAGCCCAACGCGGGCGCCCGCAAGCCCGCTTTCAAGCTGTGGATCGATTTCGGCCCGCTCGGGATCAAGCCGTCCAGCGCGCAACTGGTCGCGCTCTACACGCCCGATACGCTGGTCGGGCGGCTGGTGGTCGCGGCTGTGAACCTGGGCGTGCGAAAGGTGAACGGGTTCAACTCGGAGGTGCTGGTTCTGGGCGCGCCCGACGAGAGCGGGAACGTCGTACTCCTCGCACCGGACCGCGAAGTGCCTCTCGGCGGTCGTATGTTCTAAAAGCCGTATTCACCGCAGATGGCGAGGGAGGGCGCAGAGGATGGGACTTCTCTGTGCCCTCCCTCGCCATCTGCGGTGAATACGGCTTATTTCTTCACGTCTTCGCGCGGGCGGGCGAGCATCACGATGAGTCGTTCCACTTGCACCCGTTCGGGTAACGGGTTCCCGCCCTTGAGCCCGTAGTTGATCTCCACCAGCCAGTCCGGGAGTTTGAGCAACCGAGGGCCGCCGAGGTGCTTCAGTTGCTTCTCACAGTTCACCCGTGCCTTCTCCCACTTGGGCACGTTGGCGGCGTCCATCGCCGACCCCATCGGGAGTTTTTCCACGACCATCAGCCGCCCGACGGTCGCGAGCTTCCGCAGTTGCGCGGTGAGCGGGCCGATCACGGCCATCGGGTCTTCGCCCTCCGCGAACAGCTCTTGAAGGATGCTGAGCGCCTGCGCCGGCTTGCCATCCCCGATCGCGTCCATGATGCGGAACACGTCCGCGGCCTTGCTTCGCCCGACCAGCGTGTCCACGTCGTCGGCCGAGATGACAGGCTTCGCGCCGACCGCGTTCGCGAGTTTGCCGAGTTCTTGATCGAGCAAACCCATTGAAGTGCCGACCCGCTCGACGAGCAATTCGGCGGCCTCGGTCGCGAGCTTCTTCTTGTGCGCGGTTTTGGCCCACTCCACACACCAAGCGCCGATCTTGTACTCCGGCGGCGCCTTGCAGACGATCTTGGCCCCGTCGGGCAGCGCTTTGGCGAGCTTCGTGTTTTCGGGAAACGTCTTCACGTCGAGCACCAGCACTCCGACGGCACTGGGCTTCGCGGCGTAGGCTTCGAGCGCCTGACGGTTCTCGGTGACGAACTTGTCGGCCGCGTCCACGATCAGCACGCGACACGGGGCCAGAAACGGAAGCGTTTCCAGTTCGTTACGGGCGGTGGAGAAGTCGAGCCGATCCCCGCCGGACGCACTGACCGCGAACGAGGGGTCTTCGTCACCGATGGCGATCGAGATGATGCGCTCGCGGGCGTGGCGCTTGAGAAAGTCCTCGTCACCGACGAGCGCGTACACCGGGTGTCGTTTCGCGTCCTTCGCCGAGAGAAATTGCAGTGCGTCCATGTCCCCGCCTTACACGCCGTGTTCCTCCTGTATTGATCCACAAGTGCCCACGCGCGCCAATGTCAATCGCGTGGGTCGTGCGGAATAAGGGGTGCCACCGGCTTCCAGAAAAGGATAAGGCGACCGCCTCGACACACCTTTAGGGCTTCGGTGCGGGCTCCGCGGCGGGAACGGTGACGAACTTCCGTAAGTCTTCCCGCAACTTCTTGCGGGACGGCTCGTGCGTGTACATCATGTGCCCGGCGTCGTAGTAAGCCATGGTCACCCGGTCCAGCAAGGCGCGCGGCCCGAGGTGGGAGAAGGTGTACTCGGTGGCCGCGAACGGGGTGGCCAGGTCACAGTACCCGTTGGCCACGAACACCCGCAATCCCTTGTCCTTCTCCATCGCCGCCCGCAGCCGGGGTGCGACGTTGGAATACTGGTTCGTGCCCGCCGGCCCGTAGTTCCACGGTTGCACCGGAGCACTCAACACATAGGCCGTATCAGTCTTGTACCCGAGCCCGTCCGGCAGGTACTGCCGCATCGCGTTGGTGAACAGCGGGGAGAGCAGGGCCGCCGACGGGTCGCCGCCGCCCACACGTTCGCCGCGCGGACCGCCCGGTCCGCCGCCGGGGCCGCTCGCGGGCGGAGAACCACCACTCGCGGTCCCCGGCGCAGGCGCGGCGGCCCCTCGGCCACCAGTTTTCGCCGACACACGGGAGTCGTACCGCCCGACCAGGGTTTGCTGGTCCCGCAGCAGTTCGCCGCGGAACCGGGTCGCCTCTATCCGCAGGTCGGACCGCAGCACGAACTCCTCCGACAGGCCGGTCAGCATGGCCACCTGCTTGGCCGCCGCCTGCCGCTCGTAATCGCTCAGCAGGTTGCCCTTGTGCAGCGCTTCCAGATAAGGGCCGGCGGCGTACTTCTGCGCCTCTTTGAGCGCCGTCGGCAGGTCGGTCGCCCACTTCTTGTCCAACTTCCCGTGGTGGAACGCGGTGGCCGTGTACGTGGGCAGGAACAGGGCATATGGCAGGTCGTTACCGGTTCCGAACCGGATCGTCTGGAAATCGAGTACGGTCGAAATGAGAACGATTCCGGTCAGCTTCACCCCGCCCTTGTTCTGGAGGTAGGCGGCCAGCGACGCCGCCCGGGTGGTGCCGTAGCTCTCGCCCGCCACGTACACCGGCGACTCCTTCCGGTCGAACTTGGCCACGTAGTCCCGGATGAAGTCCCCGACCGACTGGGTGTCCTCCTCCAGCCCGTGGAACAGCTTGGCGTCGGCCGAGGTCTCGGCCCGGCTCAGACCGGTGCTGACCGGGTCGATGAACACCAGGTCGGTCACGTCCAGCATCGAGCAATCGTTGTCGACCAGTTCGACCGGGCTGGGCGCGGTCAGCCCGTCGTTGTTGATGAGCACGCGGCGGGGGCCGAAGAAGCCGAGGTGTACGTAAGACGACGCCGACCCCGGCCCGCCGTTGAAGCAGAACGTGAGCGGGCGCGTCGCCGCGGCCTCTCCGGACTTGCGAACGTACGCCATGAAAAAGATGTTCGCCTTCGCCTTACCCGTTTTGTCTGTCACCGACAGTGCACCGGTGGTCGCCTTGTATTCGACCTTCTGCCCGGCGATGATGACCGCGCCGTCGGTAACCACGGTCGGCGGACCCTTCTTTTCGTCCTTGGGTACCGCCTTTTCATCCTTGGGCGCTTTCTTATCGTCTCCGGCCTGGACTTTCTGGTCCTTTGCTGGTGGCGGCGTCTGCGCGGACGACGACGTAAGTCCCGCGGTAATCAGGAAAACGGCTAACAGCACATACCGAAGCGTGGCCATGTGGCACCTGGCATTTGCAAAGGGGCTTGTGGGGGAGGTTGCCACATTCTCAATGCCGACCCAGGCCCCGTCAATACGCCACAAACGGGATCGCCGCACCGCCCGCAGAGCCACCATACGGCGGGGGCGGCGCACATCCGTAGCGCCGCCCTCGCCGGTAACGCTCCCAGTCGCTTGGGTGCCAAATCCGACTCTCCAGCCTCGGGACACACTTATTAAACAAATGAACACCTAGCAGTAACCCTGCCCCCGAATACCTTTCGTGGTGCCGGATTCGTTTCTGCTCGCCCACGGGATCAGGAGCGCCCGACACAATGCGCCCTTGGGAATTCGTCGCGCTCTTCGGGGCGCTCCTGTTAGTGGCGTTCGCCTCGTTCGGGCCGATCCGGCGTGCCGCCCCTGGATCGGACGAGCGGAAAGCTCCGCTGTTGGTCGCGGCACTCTGTTGCATAGGAGCAGCCGGCGTCCTGATCGTGATGCTCGTCAAGTTCGTGTTCTAGGCACGCAAGTCGCGTGGCATTCTCCACTTCGTATCCCTACGACTTCGCCTTCCGAACGATAGCGCGTTCAGGGTTAACGCAGGAGCGACTGGTCCGGTTGCCCGCTCGTGAGCAACGACAGCAACCCGCCGAACGGTGCTGGCGGTCGCAGCAGAAGTCGAGAAGTTCGCGGGCGGTGAGGAGGCAGTTCTGATCGGTCGGGTGAAGGGCGGCCGCAAAGCGGATGTACTGCTGGATGTCCTTGTTGAGTTTGAAAACGCCGACTTGGTCCTAAAACACCGGCTTAAATGACGTAGCCCCGGGTACACCCGGGGCCACAGGCAGCGTGCGCTTGCACAACCTGAATGTCAGCGGCGCCAAGCTTCGTCCAAACTCTTGCCGCCCAGACACAGTACGAGCACCACAAGTACGAAGCACGTGATCAGAGCGACCATCGGATAGCTGAGCTCGATCATGCCGACCTCATCGGTCCGGGGAGAGGGCGAACGGTTTAGTGGGTACCGAGCGGTTCACAGTTTGTCGCAAGTGTTCCGTCCGTTCAAGAACACTGGCACTTGGTGATGAAGTTTCCGTGATTGGGATACCGAGCAATCGATACCACCAACACATAACTCGTCCGCGGAGCTGTCGGGGCTGAAGTGTAACACGACGACAGTCGATGCTATCTTCAGAACCACAGCGACGTTACCAACCTCGACTAGTCTAAAAACACTTTTCGTGCCAAATTCCCGCGGGCGAAACGTTTTCTCAGCTCAAGCGGTCGTTATTTGCTCGTGTGTTTCCTTTCTGGCCGCGCGGTCGTCCGTGAGCTGCTTTACACGGAACCAGTTCGCTGCTCGTGTCGTTGTGGGATGGGAAAGCGGCGTGCCTTGCACCGTTAAGGACGACCTCATTTCGGCACACGCGAGTTCGGAAATTGGCACAGGTATGGCGCACTGTTCGCCCGAAATGCCCCGACGGAAATTCCTCGCGCTCGGGCGTCTCTCTCGGGTCTGTTTCTGCGAGCTATCCGAACACCGACCGTATCGTCGGATGAGGAACCCGCGAGCGGGAATAACACGCACCTCATGGCACCATCCTTGATGGCCGAGCCGGTGTTTCGTGTGTCAGGACGTGGACCGAGTTGCGGCGTAACTCACCGTCTTATACCCGGCTCACGACCCCGTTGCAATCGCACTCACACAACATTCTGTTGTTTTAAATTTCGGTTCTGTGTTCCGTGTTGGGACCGGCGCGGCAAAAGCCCCGGCGAGTCGTGGGGGCTGTTTGTTCCGTGTTCCCTGACGTGAGAAGTGACCGAGGCTAATTAGGCAAACAACGACCGTAACGGTTGTGTCCCGGCGGCGCACGGTCGGTTAACCGTGCGCCGCCGGGACACAACCGTGATCTCACTGCACTCAGCGACCGAACGGGCCGCACCGCAGCTTACCGTGGAAGTGGCCGCGTGACACCGGACCGACCACCTCGCCCGTCGATTCGGGGTACACCATCGTGAACGCGCCGCTCTGGCGGGTGAGCCCGTCGGTCCCGCCTCGCAGCCACACGCCCGTGTCATAGGGGTAGTACCCGTACACCCCGACCACCAGCCCGCCGCTCTTGGCGAACGGGACCGCCGGTCCCGGGGGCGTCCCCGGCGGCACGAACACGTTCGGCGCCGGCGCCCCAACCGGAGGGGCCTCCAGCGTCGGGTTGACGCCGACCGGCGGCGCCGGCGGCGGGGGCGTACTCGGTGGATAAACGGGTGGCGGCTGAACGACGGTCGGCGCCGGGGTAGGCGCGGGTTGTGCGCCGGCCAAGTGGCCGAGCGCCGCGACCAGAACGGCCGCGAGTCCGAAGCGCTTCATGGTGCGTCCTCTCAGAGTGAAGCCCGACGCATCCAGTTTGACCACAAGACCGTACCCACGCGCGAACGATTTCCGATCCCGGAGCGGGCCGCGGGAACGCGTGCCGCGCGAGCCCGCACCACCGGCGCAATCGGCCGGCGGCGTAGTCGCGGCGTCACGTGGCGAACGGACGGGCGACCGCACCGACCGCGGGCAGGCACTCGGCCCCGCACGCGGCACACCGCGCGACGAACGGCTTCAGCAAGCGCGTCGGGATTGGCATCGTGCCGCTCAGGAACGCGGCCGGGAACTCCGCCAGCACCTCGGCGCGGAACAGTAACCACCCCTTCAGTTCGCGCACCAGACCTTCGGGCAGGGGTGAGCGAACGCGCAACGTGCGCTCCCCGAACACGAGTTCTCGGCGCCGCGACACCAGCCGCACGTCGGCGTCAGGGTCGGCGACGGTGAGCGGGCTCTCGCCCCGGCCGATCGATACCCCCCCGGCCAGCACGCGCACCGGCCCCAGTTCGTCTTCGGCCCCCCGCGGGTGGCACAACAAAACGAGCCCCGGGTCCGCCGCCAGTAGCCGGGTCGCGGTGCTCGGCGCGTCGGCCGCCAGCTCGAACACCGTTCGCGCTTTCCCCACCGCTTCCCACGGGCGCGCCGTCCGGTTGGCCCAGACGCCGTAGAGGATGGCGACGTGATTCGCCGAGAGCCGCGCGGCCCGCGCGAAGTGGGGGGCGGCATCGCAAAGGGCGAGCACCTCGCGCGGGGTACATTCGGCTTCGAACGCGGACGCCAGGAGCAGCGCCCGCAGGCGGGCGAGTTCGCCCGTGTGGCGCGGGGTGCGGAAGTACACCGCCAGAACGTGCTCGGCGAAATCGGCGGACCGCTCGCCCCGGAACACCGGCGCGATCAGATCCGCCAATCCGGCCGGATAGTCACGTCCGAAGCGGGCGCTGTCGCCCACACGTAGCGCGAGCGCGGTTGCGAGCAACTGCCCCTCGCCCCGGTTCGCGTTCGCCCGGGCCACCAGCGCGTTTAGCGGGTTCGCACGATCGAACGGGTCGCCGCGGCCCACGCTGGTGACGCAGAGTCGCGTGAGGAAGCGGGCGGCGTCGCGCCGGTCCGTGAGCTTCCGCGCCAGCGTCCGCCAGGCGGCGTTGAGAGCCAGATCGTCCGGCGCGCCTTTGGACCGGAAGAGGGCTCGGCCGAGCAGATAGGCGAGGGCGGACAGCACGAGAGCCCGCGCGACCGGTATCACCAGCGCGCCGGCCAGCATCACACCCGCGCCCAGCAGCGTCGCCCGCACCCGGGGGGGGGATAGGACCGGGGCGGTGGCGACGAAGCCGTCGCCGGCGAGCCGCCCGTTCGCGAGGGTGAGTTCCGGCGGCAGGTCGGGCACTTGAGGCGGGATGTCGCTGAAGCACCCCGGGCACAGACTCACCCCGCGCTCACGAGCGGCCGAGCACAGCGGCACGGTTTCTTCCGGCGTGGCCGTGCCGGCCGCCCACACGCCCGCCTGGCGCGCGCCGGTGCGGAACGCGGCCCGGTCGATGAGCGCCGGGTCGCCGGTGGCCGTGTGTTCGGCCCGGAGCACCTCTGCTATTTGCGCGTTCGAGTACACCTTCCCTTCGACCAGTTCGAGGCGGTGCTCGTGCCAGAGGTGCTTCGCCATCTCTGCGCGGGGGAGCTTGGTGTTGCACCGCGGGCACGTAAGCTTCACCTTGCGCTCGCGCCGCTCCACCAGCGCATCGAGGGCGCCGGAGCGCTCCGTGAGGTGCTGGAGGTGCCGGAGCCGGCGCAGCGCCCGCGCCGGCGGGACGCGACCGGTCAGGGCCCGGACCACGTTCCGGACCGCGCCGGGGTGGTCCGGCAGCGCGTCGATCGCGCGCGCCGCCGCGGCGTACCGCACGGCCAGCGGGATGCCGGGCTGGGCGAGTAGGGGAAGCATCCGGCGCACGAGCGGCGCGCGGGCGGCGGGCGCGGCCCCGCGCAACTGCACCACGAGGCGGGCCAGCGCCGCACGCGGGTCGGTCGGCACGGACATCAGCCGATCTCGTGAATGGGTTCGTCGCCGGTCGGTTTTTGCACCCGCGGACGTAACAGGAACGGCCCGGCGTCGTGGGGACCGAGGGACCACGTCCCCGAAATGCTCCCCTCGCCGTCGGGGCGGCCGACGTAGAGCACTTGATGCCGCCGGCGCCCGTCGGTCGTGACGTACTGCTTCACAAGCCGCACGGCGCCGGTCGTTTCATCGCAGGTGCCGGCGAACGTGAACGGCCCCACCACGTCGCGCCCCTCGCCGGTCACCGTACCGTCGGTAAAGTGCAGCGTGAACGGTGTCATCGCCTGGCGGCCCATGTGCCTCTGAACCCAGAACCCGTCCCAGCGGCCCGATGGGTACATCGGTCCCTCCCAAGGTGTGCCCCGCGAAGCTGTTGCACGGCGGATCGGCCCGCGGGCGCGGGGCGGGCGTCCTCGATTGTACTCCGGTGCCGCCCGCGTTGCCTACCCGGTGCGGCCCGGCGCTCTAAGGTTGCTGAATGAGTCAGTCCGACCCCCGGCCGTACCTGTGGATGCTGTGCGGCGCGTTCGCGTTCTCGGTGATGGCGGTGCTCGCCGAAGACCTGACCCGCACCCGCCCGGGCGGCGCCCCGCTGTGCGACTGGCAAACGATGGCCGTGTTCCGCGCCGCCCTGGTCGCGCTGTTCGCGGCGGCGCTCGCGAAACACGCCGGGGCCAAGCTGGTGTGGTTCCGGCCGGGGCGGCTGTGGGTGCGGAGCGTCGCGGGCAGTTGCAGCATGGTCGGCACGTTCTACGCCTTCGGGAACCTGCCAGCGAACGACGTGGTCACGCTCACCAACACGTTCCCGTTGTGGGTGGCGCTCATTTCCTGGCCGCTGTACGGCGAGGCGCCGGGCGGGCGGGTGATGATCGCGATCGCGGTCGGCATTACGGGCGTGGTCCTGGTCGAGCAGCCGCACCTTGAGGCCGGGAGGCTGGCGGTGTTCGCGGCGCTGGCGGCGGCGGTGTTTACCGCGGTCGCGATGCTCGGGCTGAACCGGCTCCGCGACATCGACCCGCGGTCCGTGGTCGTTCACTTTTCCGTCGTCGCGACGGTGTTTTGTGCCGGCGCGTTCTTCCTCACACCGCGCCAGCAGCCCGTGACGCGGGTACTGGAGTTCGGCGTAATGGCTCGCCTCATCGGGATGGGAGTCGCAGCCACCGCGGGACAGGTGTTCCTCACGCTCGCGTTCGGCCGCGGCGCGCCCGCGAAGGTGTCGGTGGTAGGGCTGACGCAGATCGTGTTCGTGATGGGGCTGTGCGCGTGGGCCTTCGGCCGCGGGGTGAACGAGATCGCGGCGGCGGGCACCGCGCTGGTGATCGCCCCGACCGCGTGGCTCCTCAGCCGCCCGCGGGCCGCAAAACCAAAAGAGGTGAAAAACACGTAACCCGCTCCCGCCGGTCCCGCACCGAAACTCGGTGCGGGACCGGTGGGCGGGCGGCTCAACGCCGCTTGCCGGACTTCTTCTTGTCACGAGGCGAGTGACCGTTCCCGTTTGGCGAGCCGTTGACCGGAACCGTACTCACGGCCAGCGCCGGGGCGGCGAGCGGCTCCACCGGCGGCGGAGCGACCGGCGTCACCGGGACCGGCGCTTCGGGCGCCGGAGCGGCCCGGCGGAACCCGCTCTCCCAGAAGTGCCGCGGGATTGCTCCACCCACGGCCAGAATCACGAACTGCAAGAGCCAGAAGTTGAAGCACCCGTCCGCAAGCCGGCTGTCGAACCCGTAGGCGTGCAGCCCAATGCCGAGCTGGTTGGTCCCGAACCAGCTCCACGCGGTGATCACGTTCCCGAACACCGACAGCACCGCCACGCCACGGTCCTTCACCAGCCCGCACCAGCGGGCGTGCAGGATCAGGGCGTTCCACAGCACGATGAGGACCGCGCCGTTCTCCTTCGGGTCCCAGCCCCAGAACCGGCCCCACGACTGGTCCGCCCAGATGCCGCCCAGCACCGTCCCGATGAAGCTGAGCAGCGTCGCGAACGCGACCACGCCGTAGATCATCTGGCCCATGATCTTCCCGCTCTCGGGCGTCAGCGCGAGGGCGACGACCGGTTGCGCCGGTTCCGGCACACGCCCCTGGAGCGGCCGGCCGTGCGCGTCCACGCCGACGGCCATCACCCGCAGGGCCAGTAACAAGGCGCCGTAGACGCCGACCACGGCGGCCGCGACCCAGAACCCGAAGTCCAGCAGCACCGCGGGGAGCACCTCGAACTTCTCCAGGGCCGTTTTCGCGAACCACATGAAGAACACCGGCACCGCCACCAGCCCCAGCACGGCGGTGCCGAACGCGAGCAGCGACCCGACGCTCGGCTCGCCGGTGCTCCGGTACGAATCGCGGACCACCGTCGCCAGCATCATCACCACGTAGACGGCGCCGAGGAACCCGGCCACGAACGTGGCGGTGTACCCGAGCGTCACCGTGGTGACGTGGGTCGCCAGCCAGAAGTTCGTGTCCAGCACCGCCTGCATCATTTCGAGCGTGTCTTGCGTGCCGAGGTTGTGGGCCACGATGCACGTGGACAGCCCCAGCACCGCCGCGACCGTGTTGCCCACCCCGATCGGGAAGATGCGTTCCAGCACCAGGCACAGCGCCACGCACCCCCAGCCGATGAACACGGCCGACGAGTACAGGTTGGTCACGAACACCCCGGGCCGCTCCATGATGTACATGCGGGCCAGCAGCGCGGCGGTGTGGACCAGGAGGGCCACGAGCAGCAGCGCCGTGTCGGCCTTCCGCAGGGCGACCGCCCACCGGGGCCGCTCGGCGGCGTACATCACGAACCCGACCGCCGCCAGCACGAACGCCAGGATGTACATGGCCGAGCACTGGAGGAACGGGGCGAACCGGTTGTACGCCACCTCCGCCCCGGTGCGCCGCGCGTCCGCGGGGGACACCCCGCCCAGTTGCGTCGCGCGGTAGTCGGCGACGGCCGCGTTGAACGCGGTCGGGTCCTTCGCGCGGTAGGTCGAAATCATCCGCTCCCAGCCCTGCGCCGCCGGCGCGGTCGCCAGCCGCGCCCGGTACTCCGCTTCAATGCCGTCGCGGATGCGGCTCGCCTCGGCCGCGGGCAGCGCGGCGAGGGTCGCGGCGTTCCACCGCGGCCGCGCCTCGGGCGGGATCGCGGTCGCGGGCTGCTGGAGCGCCTTCACGACGAAAATGAGCGCGTCCATCTGGCGCTTCTCGTCGGCCGCGCGGTTCAGGTCCACCCCGGCGAACGCCAGCACCACCTGCCGCGCCTCCTCGCGCGACAACTGGTACAGCCGGTCGGGGTTCTTGTTGAGCGCCGCCTGGGCCGCGATCAGCCCGTTCAGTTCGGCCTCGTCGCGCAGCCCGCCCAGCGCCCCCCAGGCCCGGCCCTCGGCCGGGGCCAGGTGGTGCAGCGTGTCCTTGCCGTGCGTGTCCAGGGCCTTCAGCCGGTTCAGGCCGCGCACCAGCGTCAGGTGTTCGTCCAGTTCGATGAACTTGGCGCCAACGAGGTCGCCGGCGCCCGCCTTGTTGGCCCGCCGGGCCGCGGCCGCCTTCTCTTCGAGGCTCGGGAGGCCGGGCCGGATCTCGGCGAGCGAGTACCGCAGTCCCTCCCGCTTGGGCAGGTTCAGGTCCTGCCGCACCTGGTCGTTCTCGACCCGGAACACCTTGTGGTGCCACGCGGGCGACTCGTCGTCGAACGAGCCCGCCGCGATCACGTCCGCGTACCACTTGATCGCGGGCTGCTCCCGGTCGCTGTCGTCGACGAACACCTCGCGGTGCGAGACCGTCCGCAGGTACACCCGGGCCACCGACTCGAGCGGCTTCACCCGCCCGCCCTCCAGCACCGGGATGCGGGCGAACGCGTCGAGGTTGTACGGCTCCCGGAGCGACCGCGGCGTCATCCGCCCCACGGCCGCCAGCACGGCCAGCACGGCGATCCCGAGAACGATCCAGTGGAGCACGCCCGACACCGTGCGCCCGCCCGGCGCGACCACCGGCGCGGCGGCGGCAGCCGGACGGGTCCGGCTCCGCGCGAGGAACTGTGTCAGGAAGATGCCGAAGTGCAGCACCAGCCCGAACCCGACCACCGCGCACGCGAGGTAGTCGATGGACGCGTGGAACAGCCCGAACACGTCAATGTGTCCCGGGTTCTTGACCACCTGGAGCACCGTCGCCTTCTCGGTGTCCTTGTCCCAGTCGGCCTGGTAGAAGGTCTCGCCGGCGTGGCGGAGCGGCTCGTTCATCGCGATCCGCGTCTTCCGGACCGGTTTCGAGCTGCCGGGCTCGTTCACCTCCACGTCGCTGGAGAAGTTCTTCGGCTTGTCGGTGCCCTCGTACCGGTCGAAGCTGAACTTGAGGAGCTTGACGCTGTACGGCTTCGGGTAGTGGGCGTTGCGCAGCGAGAGCTGGTACGGCGTGCCGTCGATGGTGACCGACTGGTTCTGAAGGGCCGTGAACAGTGCGACCGCGTAGGTGCCGATCACCTCGTCGGTGCCCTTCTTGTAGAGCCGCACGTAGGCGGCGGTCGCGTCGCCGCGCTGCTTCATCGCGACGCCCGACTCCTCGCTCGCCGGGATCACGACCAGGTCACCGGCCAACCCGCCGGTTTGGGCCTTCGTCACCCGCGCGACGTCCACCCGTTCGGCCCGCGGCATGAACTTGAGCACCTCGACCGTGACCGCCACGTCCGGGTGGCTGATCCGCGAACCGGGCGCGGCGTCCGCGAGCCGGTCGAGGGACACCTTCATGGTCCGGTCGAACCCCGGGTGCGACTCGTCCACAACCACCAAACCGTCATCCGCGAGGGCGACCCGCCCGGTCGCGGTGCCGACCCCGAACCGCTGTTCCTTCACCTGCGGGGCCACCGCGAACGTCCCGAGGGCCGGGAGCGGCCCCTTGCCCTTCGCCTCGGCCCCCGCTTTCATGTGCAGGCGGACGTACGCCGCCGGCCCGGCCTCGTGTGCGCGGCCCTCCGGGGCGTCGAGGAAGACGGAGTCCGTCAGCTCACCGGGCGCGACCTTGGGGGTGTCGAGCAGGTCCGAGTTCTTCATGAACTGCAGCACTTCGACATCGGCGGGAAGGTCCGGGTGGCTGATCCGCGTGCCGGACGCGGCC
Organism: Gemmata obscuriglobus; assembly: GCF_008065095.1. Lineage (NCBI taxonomy): Bacteria > Pseudomonadati > Planctomycetota > Planctomycetia > Gemmatales > Gemmataceae > Gemmata > Gemmata obscuriglobus. Next base: position 7,236,542 of record NZ_CP042911.1, read on the forward strand.
GCCTTGAGCCGCTGCTGCGAGACGGCCGCGACGCGGTCGAACGCCGGGTTCGTTGGGTCCACGAAGGCGAGTTCGACGTTCCGCGTGTCGATGGCGAAGTCGGTGGACGAGCCCTCCTCGATCCGCATCTGCTGCTCGACGGCGAACTCGCGGGTCACGAACTCGCCGACGAACAGCAGGATCAGCCCGCCGTGGATCAGGAACACGCCGGTGCGCTTCCAGGTGAGGCGGAACCGGGTGGCGTGTGCCGCGAGCAGGTTGACGAGCATCGCCAGCCCGACGGCCTTCCCGGCCGGGAACGGGAACGAGCCCTTCCACTCGGCCCCGGTCTTCGGGAACGCCTCCTCCCAGAACACGTTGAGGAACTTGCGGAACAGCTCGAACGGAACGTCCACCGTCCACGACCAGAAGTACTTGTCGACGACGGTCCAGATGCCGAAGTCGATCTGGGCCAGCGTCCCGAAGAACACGAGGAGCACGCCGACGGCCAGCAGCCCGACCGTGAGCTGGAGCGAGCTGAGCGCCTTCAGCCCTTTGAGCGCGTAGTAACCAATGCTGTAGCGGTCGGGCCGGCGCGCCCCGCGGGGCGCGGGGGCCGGGGGCTCGCCGTGTTCGCCGGGCGTGTGCGGCAGGGTCGTGCTCATGGTGCGTGCTCCTCGCGGTCCCGACCGCGTGGCCCGGGAAAGGTGTAAGCTACTTGCCGCCGCCCATCATCATGGGGCCGCCCTTCGGGGCGGGGTTGTTCGGGCCGCGGAGGTCGGCCTTCAGCCCCTTCACGCCCTTCGCCTCGACCGGCTTGGTGACCTTCGCCACGTCTTCGGGGCCGAAGCTCTTCTGGCCGAGTTGGTCCACCGCCCACCGTTTGAGGTTCGGCTCCACCCCGCCGGTCGAGGAGGTGATGGTGACCTCGTACTTGCCGTCCGGGGTGCGGATCGTGGCGATCACGATCCCGGCGCGCCCGGGGCCGACCTTCCAGCCCTCGGGGGCATCGAACTTGGGCTGCCCGCCCGGGGCCAGAGACACGCTGGCGAGGAGCTTGTCGAAGTCGGCCTCGTACTTGGCGAGGTCGTCCGCCGGCCCGGGGAGCTTGAAGAACCACTCGGGCGAGTCGGCGGGGTACATGGCCCCGAGGATGCGGTACTCGCTCACCGCGCCGCCGCCACCACCACCGCCGTTAGCTTTCGGGGCAGTGGACACGCTGATCCCGTCGCCCCCGCACCCGAGGACGCCGGCCGCGAGGCACGCGACCAGTACGAACGGCGCCATAGGGCGAAACCGGAAGTTAGGCGTTGGCATGAGGTGAATTCTCGGAGACGGCCCGCGGTCGGGCCGGATGCGGGCGGGCGCGACGAAATAACTGATACCGGCATTCTCGACAGGGGGCGGGTCCGAGTCAAGGCGAGCGCGGCGAACCCTTCGCCCCCGATCGCACGGCGAACGACCGGGCCGCGTCACGTAATCGCGGCCCGGTCGTTCGCGCCCGTACTTCGAACCGAAACGCCCGCCCTCACGTAACACCGGGGCCGGGCCGTCCGGTTTTGCCTAAAAGTCTTGTTTCCCGGTTCGGTGCGGGTAGAACAGTCCGGAACGTCAACCCCGTCCCGGCCCCGCCAGGACTTTTGGCAGCTTCTGCAGGTTCACAGGAGATACCTATCGTGGCCCGCACCCGTTTCGTCGTCGCCGTCCTGCTGGGCGTGGCGGCGGTCAGCTTCGCCGGCGCGCAGGAGCGCAAGTTCGAGATCGGCTTCAAGGGGAAGGACGGCAAGCTCACACCGTACTACCAACAGGTCGAAACGAAGGTCACCCAGGTCATCAAGGTGCAGAACCAGGACCTGACCCAGAAGCAGAACAGCACGTTCTGGTACCAGTGGACCCCGGTCAAAGAAGAGAAGGCGACCGAGGGTAAGGACCAGTTCACCCGCTGGACCGTGAAGCAGAAGATCGAAGGCCTGAAGATGAACATCGACATCTCGGGCAACCCGATCAGTTACTCTTCCAAGGAAGAGAACGCCAGCAGCTCCAGCAACCCGGGCCTGGTCGAGTTCTTCAAGGGCCTGAAGGACAGCGAGTTCACCGCGACGCTCGGCAACAACTACAAGGTCGAGAAGGTCGAGGGCAAGGAAGAGTTCATCAAGAAGCTCGGCTCCGGCAGCCAGCAGATGGACGCGCTGCTCAAGAAGGTGCTCACCGAGGACGCGCTCAAGGAAATGGTGGACCCGACCGCCAAGCTGTTCCCGGACGGCGCGAAAAAGGTCGGCGACACCTGGGAGAAGAAGACGACCCTGAACCTCGGGCCGATTGGCACCTACGACCTCACCTACAAGTTGAAGTACGCGGCCGTCGAGAAGGAGAAGGACAAGCTCGAGCTCGAGACCGTGATCAAGTACACCGCCCCGAAGGACAGCCCGGACGGGCTCCTCTTCCGCATCAAGGAAGGCAGCACGCTGGAAAGCGTCCCGGCCGGCAGCAAGGGCATCATCATCTACGACCCGAAGACCCAGCGCATCGAGTCGGCCGAGATCAACATCAAGCTCGACGGCAAGCTGACGGTGGTGATCGGCAACACCGACACCAAGGTGGAACTGGACCAGCAGCAGACGACCACCATCACCACGTCGGACACGAGCTACGTCACCGCGAAGCCGACCACCCCGACCACCCCGACGCCCCCGGGCAAGTAACACGCGGCGGAAGCGTTTGATCCGCGGGCGGCCGCAGGGAAACGGCAGGGCGTAAGGCAAGCAACGGCCTTACGCCCTGCCGTTTCCCTGCGGCCGCCCGCGGATCGAATCGTTTATCTCCTCCTTCCCAGCCGGGATTATTCTCATGAAAATCGCCGTCCTCGGCGCCGCGGGGCAACTCGGGCGCGACCTGTGCCCGCGGCTCGCGGTGTTCGGTGAGGTCGTTCCGCTGTCGCGTGCGGAACTCGATCTGGAGCGCCCCGAGGGCATCCGGGCGGCGGTCGAGTCGGTCCGGCCGGACGTGTTCGTGAACTGTGCGGCGTACAACCTGGTGGACAAGGCCGAAAGCGCCCCCGAAGCCGCCCGCGCGGTCAATGATGCGGGCGTCGAGGCGCTCGCGGCCGCGTGCGCGGGCATTTGGGCCAAACTCGTCCACTTCAGCACCGACTACGTGTTCGGAGCCGACGCGGTACGCTCCGCTCCCTACACGGAAACCGATGAACCCGGGCCGGTGAGTGCGTACGGCGAGAGCAAGCTCCGCGGCGAACACGCGGCACTGGCGGCGTCGGCGAACAACCTCGTGATCCGCACCTGCGGGCTGTACGGCGTGTGGGGGAGCGGGGGCAAGGGCGGCAACTTCGTCGAGACGATGCTGCGCGTCGCGGGCCAGGGCAAGCCGCTGCGTGTCGTGGCCGACCAGCGCTGCACGCCCAGTTACACCGCAGATGTCGCGGACGCGACGGTGGCACTTCTCGGGCGCGGGGCGGGCGGGCTCTTCCACGTGGTGAACGGCGGCGACTGCACCTGGCACGAGTTCGCGGCCGAGATCTTCCGCCAGTCCGGTCTGGTGCCGGATCTCACCCCGATCACGAGCGCGGAGTTCGGCGCCGCCGCACGTCGCCCGCCCTACAGCGTGCTTTCCACCGCGAAGCTGGTCGCACACGATGTCCCCGCGCCGCGCCCGTGGACGGAGGCACTGGCGGCGTACCTGCGCGAGCGCCGCAGCAAGTGAGCGATACGTGTGGTAGCGCCACACACAAACAGCCACGCAACACATCACAACCGCGCGGGCCGTTGGCAGAGCGGGCGGGCCGCGATTCACGATCCGGCTGGTTGTGTCTATTTTTTGTGGCAGAGACATTTCTGTCGGTGCGGCACCCGGAGGTTGCACAGGCAGGAACGCCTGTGCGACAAAGGCATCAGCCCAAAACGGGCACCAGCAACCGGACCGTGAATCAGAACCACGCCGAACAACACGGGCCACGCCGTTGCGCGGCCGAATCGCTAATTCAGAAAGCAGGTCCGCAATTCCGCACGTTCGCGACTCACACCCTCACTAACACGGGAGCGAGTGATGCTCACCGACCGTCGCCAGTTCCTCGCCGCGCCCGCGGCCCTTGCCGCCGCCACGAGCGTTTCCGCCCGGGAGCCCGAAGGGCCGAAGCCGCGGCCCATCCGGATCGGGGTCTCGACGTACTCGTTCTGGCAGTTCAAGAACGACAAGCTCCGCGACATCGAGACGTGCATCGACCTGGCCGGCGAGATGGGGTTCGACGCGGTCGAGGTGCTGCACCGCCAGATGACCGACGAGAGCGCGGCCGCGATGCAGAAGATCAAGCGCCGGGCGTTCCTCAACGGGATGGGCCTGTGCGGCTTCTCGATCCACCAGGGGTTCGTTTTCAAGAGCAAGGAGGAGCGGCAGAAGAACGTCGCGCACACGATCAAGTGTTTGGAGATGTGCTACGCGATGGGCATCCCGACCATGCGCGTGAACACCGGCCGGTGGGGCACCATCAAGAGCTTCGACGAGCTCATGAAGAACCGCGGGATCGAGCCGAACCTGCCCGACGTCGGCGACGACGAGGGGTTCAAGTGGGTGATCGACGCGCTGACCGAGTGCCTGAAGAGCGCGGAGAAGTGCGGCGTGGTGATGGGGCTCGAGAACCACTGGGGGCTGGGGCGCACGCCGGAGGGGGTGCTCAAGATCGTGGACGCCGTCGATTCGCCGTGGCTGCGGGTGACGATGGACACCGGCAACTTCCTTGAGGACCCCTACGACAAGCTCGAGAAGCTGGCCCCGAAGGCGGTGCTGGTGCAGGCCAAGACGTACTTCGGCGGCGGGCTGTGGTACTCGCTGGACCTGGACAACGCGCGGATCGCGCGGATGCTCCGCAAGCACAAGTATGCGGGGTTCGTCTCGCTGGAGTTCGAGGGGAAAGAAGACCCGCGCACGGGCGTGCCGAAGAGCCTTGAGGTACTGCGTAAAGCCTTCGCGACGTGACGCCCGGGTCGCGCGTTGTGTGCGCTCACGTGCCGAGTTGTGACGGGTCTGAGCTTTTCTCAGCGTTCTGTTTGGCGGGGCAAGCCCCCTGCCCCGCCAAACAGAAATGTGAAATCACATCAGCTTCAGCGCCAGCAGTGCGGCGAGCACGGCAACGGCGACGGCACCGGCACCCAGAAGCACCCAAGGGGCCGCGCGGCGCGGCGCGGCGCGGCCGGAAACGGCGTCCTCGCGGAACGGGTTCGACGGCGCGAACGGGCCGGACCGCTTCGCGGGCGGGATGGCGTCGGGGCCGGCGGAGTCGCCCGGGCGTGGGAGGGGCGGTTGCGGGAGCGGGGCCATTGCCGGGCGCGACGGCGGCTTCGGCCGCACCGAGCCGCCCCAAGGCGCGGCCGGCGTGCCGAACGGGTTCAGCGCCGGCGGCGCGACCGTTACTGTGCTGCCGGACAGCACCGCGGCGGCCTTCACCGGGGTAGCCGGGCCGAGGGTCGCGGAGGCGTTGAGCGGCGTTTCCGCTACCGCCTCGCTGGCGCCCTCGTCGTCGGGGCTCGCGCCCTCCATCGCAGCCGGGCTCAGCAGCGGCATCTCGTCCGGGGACGGCAGCGGCACGGACGCTGGCAGGTACGCGTCCAGTTCGGCGACCACTTGCGCCGGCGTCTGGAACCGCGCCTTCGGGTCCTTCGCCATCATCTTGCCGACGATCACGGCCAGCCCCTCGGGCACCTCGGGCCGGATCTGCCGGATCGGGGTCGGGTCCTTGGTCCGGTGCCAGAGGAGCTTCTGCGACACCGTGCCGGTCGGGAACGGCGGGTGCCCCGCGAGCAAGAAGTAGAGCGTCGCCCCCAGCCCGTAGATGTCGGCCCGGATGTCCACCGAGTGGCTGTTCGCCACCTGCTCCGGGGCCACGTAGTCGGCGGTCCCGAGTACGATCTTGTCGTCGTACTTGATGGTGAGCTGGTCGGTGTGGTCGTTCAGGAACCGGGCGAGCCCCATGTCGAGGATGCGGGCCACCCCCTTGCGGTCGACGAGGATGTTGCCGGGCTTGATGTCGCGGTGGATCAGCTTGTTGCGGAACGCGTACTCCAGCCCGTTCGCCACCTGCCGCACGTAGCTGACGGCGCGGGCCAGGTCGAGCGGGCCGAACTTCTTGACCACGTCGAGCAGGTTCGGCCCGTCCACGTAGTCCATCACGATGAAGTGGAGGTTGCCGTCCTGGTCGATGTCGTGGGTGCGGACGATGTTCGGGTGGTCGAGGCTGCCGGCGGCGCGGGCCTCGCGGTAGAACCGCCCGAGGGCGGCCGGCTGCTCGGCCTTCGCCGGCGGCAGCACCTTGACCGCCACCCGGCGGCGCATGAACATGTGTTCGCACAGGAACACCTGCCCCATGCCGCCCACGCCCACGCGCTCCAGGAGCTTGAACTTACCGACGGTGAACCCGCGCCATTTGCCGAGCATGAACTGCTCGGACTGGAAGTAGGTGACGATGCCGTCCTGGACCAGTTCGTCGGCGAACTCGCGGGGGTCGGCGGGCAGCCCGCGGGTGAGCTGGCGCCGCTGGAGGTAGGTGGTGAGCTTGGTCTCGTCCACCATCCCGCTCTTGCGGATCAACTGGAGCAGCTCTTCGACCGAGGAGGGTACAGACATCGCTCACCGTGTCGGGGACGGACCGCGGGCACGCGCCCGGCGCGTCCTCCCGGGCCGGGCGTGATTTATGCCCAACCCTAGAACAGATTCAGGTGAGACGCAAATCCGCCGGGGTAATGCGGAACTCGGCGTTCGGATTGCGGAACGGGAAACAGAAGCTCACCCCACCTCTGTTCCGAAGTCGCTCTCGTCGTCTTTCATTCCGCACTCCGCATTCCGCGTTTCTTCTACGCTCGCGCACCGAAGTAGGCGGCGACCGCGGCGATGATGACGCCCTCCCAAATCTTCAGCACCTCCGGGTTCTTTTCGGTGATCTCGGGGAGCACCAGGAACTGCAGGATCGTTTCCGCGAACAGGAGCAGGATCGCGATCGTGCCGACCCAGGCGCGGAGCGTGAGGAACAGCGGGTTGTGGCGGCCGAGCACGGTGCGGAGCACCAGGGCGACACCGAACCCGCCCGCCAGGCACCCGAGCAGGAGCGGCCACTGCACCACCTGCGCCGGGCCGGGGGTCAGGCGGGCCGCCGTCAGCGCCGCGTCCTTCCACAGCGCCAGCCCGACGACCGCCGCGCTCCCGCCCACGAACAGCACCCGCAGCACCCACGGCAAAAGGGCGGACGCGCCCGGGTCGTGGGGCGGGGGCGAGGCGAACGCCAGGAACACGAGCGTGAGCAAAAAGAAGTGCGCCAGCGGCACGGTGAGCGGGGCGGTCGCGGGCCACAGCAGCACGATCCAGAAGAACGAGCAGATCAGCACCGAGATGATCCCGCGGACGGAGCCGGGCGGCAGCCCGAACGTCGGGTACTCTTGCGGGCGCGTGGGTTCGGCGGCCATGAATCGACCCTCGTGGTGCGTGTGGTGCGGGGACGGAACGGTACGTCGTTTTCCTACCAAGTGATTCGCGCGCGACCGTTGAACCTTTCCGTTGTGACGGCCTTGACGCCCCCGGCGAGGGGCGTACCATGATAGTCTTCCGGCGCCGGCGGCGTCGCGTAGTGTGTTTTTGGGCACCCCGGCAACAGACCGCCGGCAGCGGATTGAAATCACAATGTCCACAACCCTCGCAAAAGCTTCCACGGTCCAGCAGAACTGGATTCTGATCGACGCCACGGACCTCGTGGTCGGCCGCCTCGCGGTCACGATCTCGAACATCCTCCGCGGCAAGAACAAGGTCACCTTCACCCCGCACTGCGACACCGGCGATTTCGTCATCGTCGTCAACGCGGAGAAGGTCCAGTTCACCGGCGACAAGTGGAACCAGAAAGAGTACCAGGACTACTCCCACTACGCCGGCGGCCAGAAGATCACCTCCGCCAAGGAGATGCTCGAGAAGAAGCCGGAAGAGATCATCTTCCGCGCCGTCAAGCGGATGATGCCCCGCGGCCCGCTCGGCTACAAGCAGCTCTCGAAGCTCAAGATTTTCAAGGGCAACAACCACCTGCACCAGGCGCAGAACCCGCAAGAACTCAAGCTGAAGTAAGTCGGCGTTTCGTGCTTGGTGTTTCGCGCTCGGTCCCCCGGACCCCGACGCACCAACCGCACGAACCCCCGGGCGCTGAACACTCAACACCAAACACCAAGCACCACTCATGGCCGAGAAGAAGCCGGCGAAGCCCGCCAACAAAACGCACCGCACCTACTACATCGCCACCGGCCGGCGCAAGACCGCCGTGGCCCGGGTTCGCGTGACCGAGGGTAAGGGCCAAGTGCTCATCAACGGCAAGCCGTTCGACGAGTACTTCCACGAGGACAAGGACCGCGCCGCCGTCCTCGGGCCGCTCAAGATCACCGACCAACTCACCCGCGTGGACGTGTTCGTCACGGCGAAGGGCGGCGGCATCACCGGCCAGGCCGGGGCGGTGATGCAGGGCCTGGCTCGCGCGATGAAGACCATGTTCAGCCCGGCCGACGAGCAACGCGAAACGTTCAAGAGCGCCACCGTCACCGTCATCAAGACGCTGCGTGACCAGAAGAAGGAGCAGGCCAAGGCCAAGGCGATCGCGCCGAAGGCACCGGCTCCCGTCGCGGCGGCCGCCGCCGATGCCGCCACTCCCCTGATCCCGGGCGCGGCCCCAGCGGCTCCGTCCCCGGCCGACATCGCCGGCGGGATGGTCAAGAAGCTCCGCGACTCGGGCTACCTCACCCGCGACGCCCGCATGAAGGAACGTAAGAAGTACGGCCTGCGTGGCGCCCGCCGCGGCACCCAGTTCTCGAAGCGCTAAACTACACGTGTTTTCTGCTCCAGGGTTTCATCTCCCTGGAAACGAAGCAAGCCGTCCCAAACGGGACGGCTTGCTTCGTTTCCAGAAATGCTAAACGCCATCGCATCAAGGAACGGGTGAGAAATGAGCGAAAGGCCGTGGCCGCATTTCTGCCCGGGCGAGCCTCGTGTTCACGAAGGCCGATTTTGGCAGGATCAACAGGATTGACGGGATGAAGACCGGTCGAGTTGCAATCCGGCTTATCCGATGCACCGCCAAGACCCGCAGCTCCGCCTAGTACAAGGGATGAAGACCGGTCGATTTGAAATCCTGTTTATCCTGTCGATCCTGTCAAAATCTCCAGACTAGTTCATCGAGCATGCGTGCCCGCCGTCCTCGCCACGAGCTGGCAACGGATCCCCGAGCGAAGTTCATCCCGTCACGCATTCTACGGGCGGCTGCTATTCCGCAACGAGTCGGGCGGCACCCCAGTTCACGTCGGCTTGCACGTCGCCGGTGGGGCCGAAGTCGACTACGAGCGTCAACTCCTTCGCCCCGCGCACGTCCACCTTCACCGGAACCGCGTTCCCGGCCGTGAGTACCTTCAGTTCCGGCAGCGGCACCTCTTTACCGTCCACGCGAATGCGGACATCGGCACGCCCGCGTCTGCCCGTGACCGTGTCGAGCCCAACGAGCGACTCGAACCGTATGTACTTCCCCGCGAGGTCGTAAGTGAGAACCGTTTTCGGGTGGGTGCCGAGCCCTTTGTCGAACGTGTTCTCGTCGTCGCCGAGCCTCAGGCGTAACGGCTGACCGCGAACGGACCGATCGGCCGCCCAGTCCCACGCCGTACCCAAGAAGGCGACCGTGTCCGCTTTCGCCGGTTTCAGGTCTGAAAGGTAAGTCGCGGTTCCCTGCAGCACGTGGAGCGCGACGATCTGAGCGAGCTTCACTTCGAACGCAGGCCCGCACACCGCCTTGCACACAAGTGTGCGGTCCTTCACCGCCGCCTCCGACACAGCGAGCCTCGTTCCGTCGGTCAGAACGAGGTGCGCGAACGGTCCCTTCGGCTTACGGGCGCGCACCAGACGCGGGTTGAACCCGATCGCCGTGAGATCAACGAACGGGACTTCGCGGGCTGCGCCGGCGTCCGTCGTAAACTTGACGCCCTGCTCCGTAAACCCGGTGATCGAGCCGCGGGCCGTATCGCCGTTGCGGTACAGTAACGCGTCACGCGGCGCTGGGCCGGTGAGCCATGCGTACTTGGCGGGGTCGGGAGGCGAGTCCGCGGGCGGCGGGCGGAGCCAGACCGCTGCAACCATATCCGCCGTAACGTGCCAGTCATCGGAGCTGGTCGCGTGGCGGAAGCGGAGCTGCTTCGCATCGCCACCACTAAACGTGCCCGGGATGCGGTCGCCGACCGCGGTCACGAGGTGCGCACCGTTCGGGAAGGGAGGCAGGGGACGACCGACCTGCCGCAGCGAGACCAACCCCTTTACGGTTTTCGGGCCGTCGGCGGTCGACACCTGCGCGCCGAGGGCGAACGAAATGGCGGCGAGCTTTCCGGTCGGGGTATCGGCGCCAGTGCCGCTCGCGGTGAACTCGGGTTGATCCGGCGGGGCGCCGAGGACGGCGGTGAGGAGCAGCGGTAACATCTTCGCCCCCCGGCGAATCTTCAGGACCGGAATCGCGGTGATTCACTGTGGAACGTGACACAACCCGCGTTCCGGGAGTGTCACCACCGGCGCTCAGCGCAGCAGTTCACGCACCCGGTCTTTCAATCGCTCGAGTCCCGCTTCGAAACGCTGCTTCCCGTCAGGAAACTCATCGTTCGGGAGCCCTTCGTACATCGCCCGGATCACGCCGTCCCGGTCCACCACCACGAGCCGCGTGCTGTGGCCGAACTCGTCGCCCTCTTTCACGTCCGGACCGAGCTTTCGCTCCACCGCTTGCTTGAACTGGTCCTGAAGCAGTCGGTGAATGGTCTTCTCATCGCCGGTCAGGAACAGCCAGTTATTGGGGTCGGCCTTGCGCGCGTTGGCGTACTCGTTGAGCGCCTTCAGGTCGTCGCGTGCGGGGTCCACCGTGAACGTGACGAGCTTCAGCTTTCCGCCGCGGAGTTCTTCGGCGAGTTCGGTCTGGAGCCGCTGCATGGACGAAGTGACGGCCGGGCACGGCCCGTTGCACCGGGTGAAGATGAACGACCCGATCCACACCTTCCCGCGCAGGTCGCGGTCGGTAACGGTGGCGCTGCAGCGTTCGGTGAGCACGAACTCACCCACCGGGTACTCGAGGTCCGGCTCTTTCGCCGGTTGGCTGGGGGACGAGAGCGAACCGCAGCCCGCCAGAACCAGTGCGAAGAGCGGCACGGTGCGACGCGTCATATTCACCTCACCAGGAGGACATCGATCATGAGCAGCGCGAACACGCCCGGGAGGTAGAACAGCGACGAGAGCAGCACCCTACGGGCCTTGCGGTCGGTGCGGTCGAGGGCGAACTCGACGGTCCGGCGGAGGAACGAGAGGGCGAACAGAACCGCGCCCACGCCGAACAGCCAACCGCCCAGCCCGGCGAGCGGGACCAGCACCGCCAGCGGGAGCAGCGCGGCGGCCGTAACGACCATCGCGAACGCCGTCAGTTTGCCCGTCGGGTCGGACCCGGGGAGCATCTTCAGCCCGCCGGCGGCGTAGTCCGCGCGGTACATCCAGGCGATCGCGAGGAAGTGCGGGAGTTGCCACAGGAACAGGATCGCGAACAGCGCCGCCGCCCCTTCCCACTCGGCCCCGCCGCTCCAGCCCTGCGCGGCGTACCACCCGATCACGGGCGGCAGCGCACCGGGAACAGCGCCCACGACCGTGTTCCACACGGTCCACGTCTTCATCGGTGTGTAGACGAACGCGTAAGCGATGAACGTGAGAGCCGCCGCGACGGTCGCCGCAGCGCCCGCAGTTGCCGCGAGGTACGCCAGCCCCGCGCCCGCGAGCCCGGCGCCGACCGCGGCCACTTCCTCGGGCGTCAGCCGCCCCGACGGGAGGGGCCGTTTCCGGGTGCGGCGCATCTTGGCGTCGATGCGCCGCTCGAAGAGCTGGTTCAGCGCGCTGCCGCCGGCCGCGACCAGGCCGGCGCCGATCAGCGTGTGGAGCAGCGTGCGCCACTCGGCGTTGCCGCCCGCGGCGAGCAGGTATCCGGCGCCGACGGTGAACAGCGCCATCACCGCGATTTTGGGCTTGGTCAGTTCGACGTAATCGGCGAGGCGTGATGGGGCGTGAGCTTTCGGCGCGGCGACACCGGCGCCCGCTCCGCTGCCGAGCGGGTTCAGCGTGTCGGCTTCGCCGGTCAACGTCACCTTCATCATCGCGCGTCTCCGCGGAAGTGTGTTTTGACCGATTCCGCTGTGCCGGGCGTGCGCATGCGCCGGGGCAACGAAATCGTGATAGTTCAATGTACAATTTCGCTCGTTCGCCGGCCGCCGAGCCGCAGCGCCAGAGCCAGCGCCGCGGCCCACACGCCGCTCCCCACGAGCGCGTGGAGCGTGCGAATCGCGCCACCCTCCGGCGTGACCGGGACCAACTCCGGCAGCATGTACGCGCCGAACTTGGCGAGCCAGGCTTCGATTCCGAGATACAGTTGTACCACCAGTAGCGCCGCCAGCACCCACGTTACGCCGCGAGCCCGTGTCAGGGCCGCCACATCAACCAGTACAGCCCGCAGCACCCACACCGCGAGGCCCGTCGCGAGGAACGCGGTCGCGAAGTGCAGCCGCTGCGACAGCGGCACCGGGTAGTGCCGCACCATGGCCCCGAACGCGACCTGCACGAACACAACGACCGCCAGCACCGAAGCCCACCGCCCGAGCCGGCGCGTACTCGTTCCGATCTCGGGAGTCTGGCGCGAGGTCAGCACCGCAACCGCCGTGAGCAGCCCCAACACCACCTGCGCGAAGATCCCGTGGAACGCGGCCAGGTCGGCGCCCACCAGTTCGTTGAGCTTCACCCGGAACCCGCCGAGCAGTCCCTGAATCATCACCGCGACAAGCGACAAACTCCCCAGTAAGCGAACGGACGCACCGGGGGTGCGTGCCAACAGGCCGAACACCGCGACAGCGACCATGTTTGCCGCGCCGATCGTCGCGACCGCGGCCGCACCGGCCGGGATCGTCACCTCCGCCGCCGGCGTGCTGTGCTGCGTCCGCAATCCGCGGTGGAACTCGCTGTAGCCCGCGATCAGCACGAACGCGCCGCCGAGTGCCCACCAGCGGGCCACCTTTCGCGGCTCGGTCCACCACAGCCCGCCGGTCAGCACGATCACGACGCCGCCGATGGTCCAGCCCGCGATCCGGTGCGAGTGCTCCAGGAAGAACGCGTAGTCCTTGCGGAACCGCTCTTTTTCGGCCTCGGTTGCGGTGTGGAACACGTACCACGGCTCAGTGGGCCAGACGGGGTCGGCCATGCCCGCGCCGAAGCTGGTAACGAGTTGCCCGATGGCGAGCAGGACGAGTGTGGCGAGCACCGCCAGCACCGCCCATACGTGTAACCACCGCGGAACGGGACGGATGAAATCGGTCATCGGTGAAACGCCTGGGAGCGCATTGAGCACACGGCCCGGCGGGGCGGCCCCGGGCGGTGATTCTTATTTCGGGTAGACGGTGCCGCGCACGTCCTCGGGCAGCTTGCCCGGGTACGGTAATGACCGCACGAGCCGCACCAGATCCCACACCTGCCGGTCGGTGTATTCCGGGTGCGCCGGCATCCCAACGGCCGGGACGCCGAACCGAACGCGGGCGAACACGTCCTCGGGCCGGGAACCGGCCTTCAGCGTCGTGTCGGTGAGGTTCGCCGGCTTGGCAACCGTGCCCCACACCTCGTATCGCAGAACCGGTTTGCGTCCGAACTCGCCGTGGCAGCTCACGCACGAATTGTCCGCCTTCGCGGTGAACAGCGCGAGCCCGCGCCGAACCGCCTCCTGATACTTCGGCGCGCCGGGTTCCCCGTCGTCCGGTTCGGCGGGCAGTGCCGCCGCCGCTTCGGCCTGCTCCCACTCTGCGAGCACGGTTTTGACGCGCGCCGCGTGATCGTCCGCACGCCCCTCCGCTAAAGCCCGGAGCCCCTCGAACTCGACCTGCCCGCGCACCGCGAGGTACGTAACGTATCCGGCCAACAGGTCCCGCTCGCCCTCATGAAGCCGGGCGAACGACGGCATCGGCGTGGCCGCGAGCCCGTCCGTGATCACGCGAACGAGATCGGCGCGGCGTGGCTTCCCGCTCGCGTTGCCCGTCACGAACTTGAAGACGCCTTGGCGGTAGTCTCGGGGGAACGGGATCGTCGCGCTGGATGTCCCTCGACCATCGCCCGCAAGGTTGTGACACTGCTGACACTTCGCACGGAACAGCTTGCCACCTTCGGCGAGGTGCGCGGCCGTCAGTTTGAGGCGGGCCACGGCTTCACCCTCGGCTACAACCGTCGGGGCCGCGGGCGTGCCGAACGTGGTCTTGAGGAACGCCTCGACCTTCGCCCGCTCGTCAGCCGGGAGCCCGACCGGGTCCGCGGTTTTGCCGCCCAACGAATCAAGAGCGGCGATCTCGTCGTTGCGACGATTCGGGTCGTTGACCGCCGCCGCGGGTTTGTCCGGCAGTTTCAGCACGAGCCGGTCGGCGCGCGAAGGGAACGTGAAGTTCGGTGGGTACTCGGGTTGTTTCCCGCAACCGGCGGTGAGGGCGATTAAAAGCACCGGGGCGAGGGCCGCCACGGGCAGCGCGGCACGTGCCGCGACCCGAAACCGCCCCCGCCCCGTGTGTCGAGCCGTCATCGGAATCCGGTCCTTCCGGCGTCAGCCGGTCACAACATACTGGCGGGTCATGTAGTCGCCCAGGAACAGGACGAACATGATCCCCATCCAGAACAGCGAGGACAGCGCGGTGAGGATCACCACCTTGTCGCCGTGCCGGAGGTGCATGAAGTAGTATGCCACCAGGCCGGCCTGGATGGTGCCGATCAGCAACTGCATCGGCAGCGTGAACTTGCCCGGCCCGATGCTGGTCGAGAGGCCGATGTTCGCGAGCGAGAGCGCCACCACGGCGGCGAAAACGGTCAGCAGGAGTCCGGTGCCGTCCGCGCTGGCGCGGATGCCGTGCGGGTCGCTCGGGTCGGCGGACGTGTTCGGGTGCGACATTGAAGAACCCCGGTCGGGATCGCGTGCGTGTTGTGAGGCGGAACAAGGCTCTGCGCGGTCCCGCTGCTGGGCGGCTTACGGAGGGGGGACTGCGCAGAGCCTTGTCCCCCCAATCGACATCGGAGCGTTAGTGGTGCGCCCCGGCGCCGGCCAGGTACAGCAGCGGCATCAGGAACAGCCAGATCGCGTCGACCAAGTGCCAGTAGAGGCTCACCACCTCGACGGTGCTGTAGTTCTCCGGCGGCACGGTCCCGCGCCACGCCTCCCACGCCACCCACAGGATGCACCCGATCCCGATGATGATGTGGATGCCGTGGATGCCCGTCATGATGTAGTAGAAGCACAGGAACAGTTGCACCTTGCCCGGGTCCAGCGCGCCGTGGCCCACGCCCTCGCGGTTGTGCAGGGCGAGTTGCGCCGCCCAGTGCTGGATCTCGGGGTGCTTGTTCGCGTGGTTGTCCTTTACGAACTTAGCGGCGTCCGCGTCGCTCAGCGGAGCGAGCTTGGTCACAGCCTTGTCGTACTCGACCCGGAACGGCGCCCCGGCGACGTAACGCTCCTCGAAGTCGTTGTTGTACTCGAACCCCTTCACCACCATGAACGCGGACGCCAGCGCCGCGGTGATGAGCAGGTTCCGGATCACCGCCGCGCGGTCGCCCAGCTTGGCCGAGCGGATCGCCAGCGTGATCGTCAAGCTGCTGGTGATCAGCAGCATGGTGTTCACGGTCGCGAAGGTCCGGTTCAGGTACGAGCTCGCGAACACGAACTCCGCCGGATAGTACATCCGGTAAACGGTGTACGCCGCGAACAGCCCGCCGAAGAACAGGATCTCCGTCGTCAGGAACATCCAGATCCCCAGCCGCTCGCACGCGTGCTGCTGGCCGAGATCCTCGAAGTGGTGCTTGAGCACCGGTGAGTGGGTGCTAGCCGACAACTTCGGTCTCCTTCTTCATGGGGCCTTCGGGCCCGGTGGTGCCGCTCCGATGCGCCGGATCGTCGATCGAGCCGGGAGGCTCCGGCAGCCCGCGCCCCATCTGGTCAACGCCGATCGCGTACTCGTACGGCCCGCACACCACGACCGGCGTGGCGTCGAAGTTGTGCACCGTCGGCGGGCTCTGCGTCTGCCACTCCAGCCCCGTGGCGCTCCACGGGTTCGCGCCGGCCTTCTTCCCGAAGAACAGCGACAGCGGCAGGTAGATCGCCGGCAGCAGGTACCCCAGGCCCAGGATGCTGGAGCCCGCGGTGGACATCACGTGGTAGAACTGGAACTCGGCCGGGTAGTTCGGGTACCGCCGCGGCATCCCGTGGTAGCCCATCACGAACTGCGGGATGAACGTGAGGAAGAACCCGACGATGATGATGATCGAGGCGACCCGGCTCCACCAGTCGGAGTACATCCGGCCGGTCATCTTCGGCCACCAGAAGTGGACCGCGGCCATGTACGCCAGCACCATCCCGCCCACCATCACGAAGTGGAAGTGGGCCACGACGAAGTAGGTGTCGTGCAGGTGGATGTCGGTGCCCAGCGTCGCCAGGAACAGGCCCGTGAGCCCGCCGATGGTGAACAGCACCAGGAACCCGATCGACAGCAGCATCGGCGCGTGGAACGTGATCGACCCGCGGTACAGGGTCGCCACCCAGTTGAACACCTTGATGGCCGACGGCACGGCCACGAGCATGCTGAGCAGGCTGAACAGCAGCGCCGCGTAGAAGCTGATCCCCGCGACGAACATGTGGTGCGCCCACAGCAGGAAGCCGACCACCGCGATGCCCATGCTGGACCACGCCACCGCGTGGTACCCGAAGATGTTCTTGCGGCTGAAGCAGGTGAGGATCTCGCTCACCACGCCCATCCCCGGCAGGATCATGATGTACACGGCCGGGTGGCTGTAGAACCAGAACAGGTGCTGGAACAGCAGCGGGTCGCCGCCGATGCTCGGGTCGAAGATCCCGATGCCCCAGGCCCGCTCGACCATGAGCAGCACCAGCGAGATCGCCACGACGGGCGTCGCGAGGAGCTGGATCAGGCTGGTCGCGTACAGCGACCACACGAACAGCGGCAGCCGGCCCCACGTCAGGCCGGGCGCCCGCATCTTGTGGACGGTCACCATGACGTTCAGCCCGGTCATGATCGAGCTGAAGCCCGAGATGAACGCGCCCATCACGCCGGGGATGACCACCGACTGCGCCGCGCGGGTGCTGTACGGCGGGTACAGGGTCCAGCCGGTGTCGATGCCGCCCGCGAGCACGGCCCACGCGGAGCACGTGGCCCCGATCATGAACACGTACCAGCTCGCGATGTTCAGCTTCGGGAACGCCAGGTCCTTCGCCCCGACCATGAGCGGGATGAAGAAGTTCCCCATCACCGCCGGCACGGCCGGGATGAGGAAGAAGAACAGCATCAGCACCCCGTGCGCGGTGAACGCCCGGTTGTAGGCGTCCTCGGTCATGATCGCCCCGGTCGGGGTGACCAGGTTCGCGCGGATCAGGGCCGCGAAGAACCCGCCGAGTGCGAAGAACACCGAGATCGAGATCAGGTACAGGATCCCGATCCGCTTGTGGTCGACGGTGAACAGCCACGACCAGATGGTGTGGGACACGTTCAGGTAGTTGACCGGCTGCTCCGCCGGCTCCGGCGGGACCGGGGCCGCGGCCGGCCCGCGGTGCGTTACGACGGTGCTCATTTACTTCTTCTCCGGCGAGGTCGTTCCGCGTTCGGTCGGCGTGGTCGGGGCCCCGACGGGCGGCGGGAACTGCTGGTTGTTCTTCGGCGTCTGGCCTCGGCCCAGCTTGCGAATGTACGCCACCAGGGCGTTCATCTCGTCGGCCGACACCTGGCTCTCGTCGTACGCCGGCATGATCTTCTCCCACCCCTCGACCTGCTTCAGGCGCGGGCGGCGGATCGACTCGATGATGTAGTGGTCGTCGGCGACCTCTTTGCCGCCCCCGGCGAGCGGGACGGTGCTGCCGTACAGCCCCTCCAGCACCGGCGCCCGGGCCTTGGCGTCGGCGCTGTGGCAGTTGATGCACTGGAGCTTGAGGAAGAGCTGCTGGCCCTGCTGGGCGAGCGACCCGTCCACCGGGTTGTCGGAGCCCTGCAGCGGCTCGTAGCCCTGCAAGAACTTCCGGTACTCGTCCTCCTGCACCACCGCGATCTTGCCGACCATCAGCGAGTGCCACGTGCCGCAATACTGGTCGCAGTAAATGTGGTACTCGCCGAGCTTGGTGGGCTGGTACCACACGCTCGTGTACCGGCCGGGCAGCACGTCCACCTTCGAGCGGAACGCGGGCACCCCGAAGTCGTGGATCACGTCCTCGGACGTCAGGGTCAGCTTCACCGGGCGGTTGATCGGCAGCACGAGCTTGCCGATCGAGTTGCGCTCGGCTTCGGTCATGTTGCGGGGGTTCCCGCCGATGATGACCCGCTGGCCGTTCGCGTACTGGGCCTTCCACATCCACTGCTTGCCGATGATGAACACCTCTTCGGCGTCGGCCGGCGCGTGGGTGTGGTGGTCGTACACCATCACGCCCCAGGCGTAGAAGGTGAGGAACACGAACAGCGGGATGATCGTCCAGGTCAGCTCGAGCCGGGTGGAGCCGAGGATGCGCGGCGTGGAGCCGGTCCCCTGCCCGCGGCGGTAGCGGACGCAGAAGTACGCGAGCGCGGCGTACACGCCGAGCCCCACCAGGCCCATCGTGATGGACATGTACCAGAACAGGAACTCGAACTGGTCCGCCAGCGTGGAGGCCCGCTCGGGAACTAACGGCAACAGGTTCATGCGGTCCCCTCGGGGGGCAGTGTGGGATTCGAGCCGCCCGGCGCTGCCGCGGCGAGCCGCGCCCGCGAGCGGTGCCAGGCGTACAGCGCGCCGCCCGCAACGACGTAGTACGGCACCAACAATTTCGGAGACAGTTTCAGGGCCGCGTCGGGCGACGCGACAATGAGCGCGACCAGCCCGAAGAACGGCATAACGATCAGGCCCAGTACGTAAGGCACGGCGTCGCGGAGGAACACGCCGAGCAGTTTCTCGCGGTTCAGCGCCAGGAACACCCCGCCGACGACCAGCACCAGCGTCACGATGCCGCCGAGCTGGACCACCCGCAGCACGTTCAGCGAGTACCCCTGGTGCAGCCGGTCGTACCGGTAGCACAGCATCAGCACCCGTTCGGCGAGGGACCCGCCCTTCCCGTCGGCCGCTTCGAGCAGCGACAGCCTCAGGGTGGTCGTCGGCTGGGTCGTCTTACCGTTCGGGCCGACCACCTCGGGGCCTTCAACCGGGTACTCTTTGTCGTAACCGATGCCGTAGAAGTACCGCGTCACCTTCCCCTCCGGGGACAGGATGATGAGCGCGCTGGGGTGGTTGTACTCCTTCAGCATCTTGTCGAACTCGAACCGATACCCGACGCCGTCGAGCAGCACCTGGACCGCGTCCTTGGTGCCGGTCAGGAACCGCCACCCGTTCGCGGCCCGTTCGTCGCCGTACTCGCCCACGTAGGCGGCCTTCTTCTCCGTCGCCAGCCCGCCGTGCTCCTTCGGGTCCATGCTCACCGTGACGACGTTGAACTGCTGACCGACGAGGTAGTTGTGCTTCTCCCGCATGTCGCGAAGAGCCTTTACCAGGCCGTTCAGCACTTCGCTGCACAGCATCGGGCACCGGTAGTAGACCGGCACCAGAATCGTGGGCTTGCCGCCGATGCACTCGCGCAGGGTGACCGGTTTGTCGCCCTCGTCGCGGAACGCGACCTCGAGCGGCACCTGGGCGCCGATCATTTCGTCGATCCGCGCCTCGTACTTGTTGCTCCGCGGCCGGTCGTGATCGGGCACGACGCCGTCGGGACCGGCCGCAGCCGGCACCGGCAGCACGCACACAACCGCGAGAGCCGCGAGTACGGCAACGGGCGAGAATCGCGAACCGCGAATCACGACTTGCCTCCCTTGGCGTCCTTGGGCGGGGCGGGCGCGTCCTTCTTCGGGGCCGCCACTTCGGGCAGCTTCGGCGACACCGCTTCGGCCTTGCCGAACCCGCGGCCCGCGTTCGCCCCGGTCACCGCGGTGACGGAAGCGTCCGCCGGGATCGGCGGGGCGGACGACTTGAACAGCGCCTTCAGGGCGTCGTCGCCGAGCGAGAGCGTCTTGTCGAGGCCGATGCGGTCCTTCCCGCTCACGAACAGTTCCGGGTGCTGGTCCTTGTTCGGGATCAGGTCTTCGGGGTGCAGTTCGGGCGAGTTACCCGCCTTCACACTCAGTTCGGGCCGCGTGATCGCGCGGGACTCGCCCTCGCGGAGCTTCAGCGGTTCGAGCCGCGGCTGATCGATTTCTTTACCGCGCCCGGTGCGGGCGAGCCGCTCGTTCAGCGGCGGCTTGTTCCGCGCCTGCGCCTGCGGGTGCGCCGCCGGGTCCACGCGGGCCGGCGCCAGGACCAGGAACACCGCGGTGGTGATGCCGAACGCCAGGACGAAGAAGAACACCACCAGCGCTGGGACGCTGAGCACCGTCTTCGCGTCGTACACGTCCTCTTCGTACCCGCGGACGATCACCTCGGCCGCGGGCGGACCGCTCGTGTCGTGGTCGTCGTGCGACGGCTGACCGGGCGCCTTCGGTGCGAGTACGTTCACGGGGTCGGCCCCGGGGTTCGGCGACGGGGTCGGGCCGCCGTGCAGCGGATCAGTGGCCATGTTCGTGTCCCTCCGGCAGCAGGAACGCCTGGTTGTCCGGGAAAATCGGCCGCTGCTTGAGCTGGTACACGAAGTACAGCAGCCACAGCCCGCCCACGCCCAGCACCGCGCCGACGTCCATCAGGAACGCCGGGGACTTGCTCTGCGGGGCGCTCGGGGCGATCCACCAGATCACGTCAATGCCACAGATCACCAGCAGGTACAGCGCCACGACCCGCAGGCGCTTCGGGTGCAGTTTGATGCCGCGGAACAGCAGCAGCAGGAACGGCAGCGCGAAGTGCAGCGCGATCAGCGCGGCCGACACGTACCACCAGAACGACCGGTCCCCGGACTCGTTCGACCGCTTCAGGTAGAACGGGATCTCTTCGGGCAGGTTCCCGATCCAGATCAGCATGAACTGGCTGAACGAGGTGTACGACCAGAACAGGGTGAACACCAGCATCAGCGTGGCCATGTCGAGCTGGAACTTCGGCCGCATGAACCCCTTGAACGGGGGCCGGTCGGCGATCAGCAGGAACAGCGCCAGGCAGAACGCGAACGTGGTGAGGAACGTGTTCACCGTGAAGATCACGGGGAACATGGTGCTCGACCAGCCCGGCTCGAGCGACATCACCCACATCGTGCACGCCGCGGTGTTGACGATCGCGTAGACCACCAGCCCGATCGAGGAGATGTTCTTGAGCTTCTCCAGGCCGGCGTCCACCTTGCTCGGGTCGGTCGCGTCGGAGGTCTCCTTGCCCCAGCGGTTGAGGAAGAAGATCAGAACGCCCCACACCGTGAAGCAGACGGCGCTGGTGATCATGAACCCGGGCACGGAGGTGAACCCGTAGATCCCCTCTTCGCGCTCTTTGCGCTCGGCCGCCTTCTGAACCTCGACCGCCTTCTGCAACATCCGCTTGCCGTAGGCCTCGGCCTTCTCGCGGTTCTTGTTGATCGTGTGGTCGTCAGCCTTGGCGTGGTCGTGACCGTCGTGCCCCGCGTCCGCGCCGTGGTCGTCGTGCGCGTGGGACGGGTTGGACCACCAGTACGGCGACAGCGGCGCCTCGTGCGTCGTGTGGTCCTTGAACGCGACCGCCGCGGCGATCGGCAGGAAGAACAGCACGAGGAGCGGGAGTGTCCGCGACGCGGCCTCCAGGGGCCGCGTCAGCAGCAGGCCCCACGATGTCTTCGCGACGTAGCGGATCATCAGCAGGGCCAGCGCGCCGATCGGCAGGCTGAGCCAGTAGGTGTACCCGGACAGGTACGCGACGAAGAACCGCGCCTTCGCGAATTGCTTCGCCTCAGCCCCTTCGGCGGCGCCGAGGTTGAGGAAGCCGATGATGGCGAACAGGGCCCAACCCACGACCGCGAGGATGACCCCGGTGCGGGTGTAGCCGGACCAGTTGGGCTGGTCCGTGTGCGCCGGCGCGGCGTGTCCGGTGCCGTGTGGGGCAGCGGGATGCGTGCTCACTTCTTTCCTCCCGCCTCGTCGACCAGCTTCTTAAGTTCGGGGGGCAGCTTCGCCGCCTCGGCGCTCTGGCTCAGTTGCAGCAGCCGGACGTAGGCGATGATCCGCCAGCGGTCCTTCGCGTCGATCTGCGCGGAGTAGCTCGGCATGCCGCCGTACCCCTTCGTGATGACCTCGAAGTAGTAGCCGACCGGGGCGTCCGTCATCGGCACCTCGTGGCCCCACAGCTTGTACCCGCGGGAGTACCCCAGCTTCTCGGCCGGGTTCTTCAGCTTCACCTCGTCCGCCGTCACCTCTTTGGTGTGGAACGAGGTCGGCGTGAGGTACCCGCGCTCCCAGATCTTGCCCTGACCGTTCCCGTACGGGCCGTGGCACACCGCGCAGAAGATGGTGTACCGCTCCTGGCCGCGTTTCAGGTCCGCGTGGGTCATCTGGAACGGGTACTCGTCTACGAACACCTTGGTGGCGTCGCCCGGGGCGATCCTCGGGGCGCCGAAGGCGCGGGTCTTGCGGTCCTCTTCGGAAACCGTCACCGCGTCCAGCTTCGCGATGGGGCGGCTGTACTCGTAGGCCCGCTTCCACTCGTCCTGGGTCAGTCCGGTCACGAGCGGGTCGCTCTCCAGGTACTGCCCGCGGTGGATCGTGTTGCGTTCGATGGGCCGGCTGGCCCGCTTGTCCGGGAAGAACTCGGTCTCTTCCAGCGGCCGGTAGTACGGCTGGTCGGACATCTTCTGCCGGCACCCGCCCGCCGCCGCAGCAGCGACGAAAAGGCAAAAGTAAAAAGTAAAAAGGCAAAACCGACGGCGGTTGCTCGTTTTGACTTTTGCCTTTTCACTTTCAACTTCGAATGACGCAGTCATTCCATCACCTCCTCGACCGACAGCGGGTGGAGGCCGTTAAAGAGCTCGCGGGCCTTGGCGGCGTCGAACTGCGGGTCCGTCGCCTCGATACACACGAAGAACCGGTCCCGCGAGGCCCGGTCGAACTTCGCGCTGTTGAACAGCGGGTGGTTGAACCGCGGCAGCCCGCACAGCGCCATCAGGCCGAAGAAGCCCGACAGCGCGGTGGTCAGCACCATCATCTCGAACGTGACCGGCACGAACGACGGCCACGAGAAGTACGGCCGGCCGGCGATGTTCAGCGAGTAGCCGTACGTGTTCGCCCAGTACTGCATGATGAAGCCCGCGCACGCACCGGTGAGCCCACCGATGAACATGATCGGCCCCATCTCGCTCTTGGGGAAGTTGAGCGCGTCCGCGGCCTCGCCGACCGGGTACGGGCTGTACGCGTCCACGTGCGTGTAGCCCGCCTTGGTCACCGCCGCCGTGGCGTGCGACATCTGGTCGGCGGTCTCGAACTCGGCCAGGACGCCCCACAGCACGGGCACGGTGGGGTCCGGGTGGTGATGCGCGGGGCCCGGATCGTGGGCCGCACCCGGGGTGACGGTCGTACTCACGGCGCGTTCTCCATGATCGAGTGGCCGCCGCCGCCGCCCTGCTTCTTGGGCAGGAGCTCGCGCATCTCGGTGATCGAGATCATCGGCAGGTATCGGAGGAACAAGAAGAACAGGAACAGGAACAGGCCCACGGAGCCGATCATGGTCGCGTAGTCCCAGACCGTCGGGGCGTACTGGCCCCACGCGCTCGGCAGGTACTCGCGGGTCAGCGTGATCACGATCACGTACCGCTCGAACCACATCCCGATGAGCACGCAGACGCAGTTGACCTCGAGCCAGAACGCGCTGCGGCGCACCCGCTTGGACCACAGCAGCGTCAGCGGGATCACGCAGTTGAACCCGATCAGGCACCAGTACGACCAGCCGTACCGGCCGAACACCCGCTCCAGGGTGGTGCCCCACTCGTAGAGGCTGTGGCCGTACCAGGCCATCCAGATCTCGGAGAAGTAGCCGTAGGTGACCAGGAACCCGGTCGCCAGCATCACCTTGCCGCAGATGTCCAGGTGGTGGTCGGTGAAGAAGTCCTCGAGCTTGTACCACTTGCGGACCGGGATGGCGATCGCCACCACCATCGCGAAGCCCGAGTAGATGGCCCCGGCGACGAAGAACGGCGGGAAGATCGTGGCGTGCCACAGCGGCACGATCGACACGGCGAAGTCGAAGGACACCACCGTGTGCACCGAGAGCACCAGCGGCGTGCTGATGCCGCCGAGGATCAGGTAGACCTTTTCGTACCGCCGCCAGTGGATGGCCGAGCCGCGCCAGCCGAGGGCCAGCAGGCCGTACACGACCCGCTGCCACCGCTTCTTGGCGTCGTCGCGGAGCGCCGCGAGGTCCGGCACCAGCCCGAGGTACCAGAACACCAGCGACACGGTGAAGTACGTGGTGACCGCGTACACGTCCCACGCCAGCGGGCTGCGGAACTGCGGGTACACGCCGGCCACGTTCGGGAACGGGTACATCCAGTAGGCGAACCACGGGCGGCCCATGTGGATCAGCGGGAACACGCCCGCGCACATGACCGCGAAGATGGTCATCGCCTCGGAGAACCGGTTGATGCTCGTGCGCCACTTCTGGTGCAGCAGCAGCAGCACGGCGGAGATCAGCGTGCCGGCGTGGCCGATGCCGATCCACCACACGAAGTTGACGATCGCGAAGCCCCAGGCGGTCGGGACGTTCAGGCCCCAGACCCCCGTGCCCCAGTAAAAGAGCCAGGCCACCGCGACGGCCAGGATCTGGAGCATCGCGAAGCCGGCCAGGAACCCGATCCACCAGCCCCGCGGGTGCTGGCCGTCGAGGACCACGCTGCCGATCGCGTTGCCGACCGAGACCAGCCCGTGCGGCTTCTGGTCGTACACGCTCTTGACGAGCGCGTGCATCTCGGGCTCGAGCGGCAACTCGGTCGAGCGCGCGGGAGGATGTTCCGCTGTCGCCACGTCAGTTCCCCTTCGGCATTGCGGGGTTCGGGTTACGGATCGCGGCCATGTGCGTGAGCCGCGGACGGGTGTTGATCTCGGCCAGCAGCCCGTAGTTGGCGGGCTCGTTCTTCCACTTCGAGACGGCGCTCTCGGCGTCGTTGAGGTCGCCGAACACGATCGCCCCGGACGGGCACGCCGACTGGCACGCGGTCAGGATCTCGCCGTCGCGGATCTGCCGGAACTCGCGCTCCGCGACGATCTCGGCCCCGCGGATCCGCTGCACGCAGAACGTGCACTTCTCCATCACCCCGCGGCTCCGCACCGACACGTCCGGGTTGCGCCCGAGCTTCAGGGTGTCCGTGGCCCAGTCCTGGAACGTGAGGAAGTTGAACCGCCGCACCTTGTACGGGCAGTTGTTCGAGCAGTACCGGGTGCCGACGCAGCGGTTGTACGCCATGTCGTTGAGCCCGTCGCTGCTGTGGACCGTGGCGCCGACCGGGCACACGATCTCGCACGGGGCGTTCTCGCACTGCACGCACATGACCGGCTGGAAGTACGTGCGGATGGCCGCGGCGTCCTTCGCGGACGCGTCCTTCATGTCCGGCGTGGTGGTGGTCTCGTAGTACCGGTCGATGCGGATCCAGTGCATCTCCCGGCCCTTGGTGACCTGGTTCTTGCCGACCACCGGGATGTTGTTCTCGCCGATGCAGGCGACCACGCACGCCCCGCACCCGGTGCAGGCGCTCAGGTCGATCGCCATGCCCCAGCGGCGGCGCTGGGCCTCCTTCAGGTCCGGCGTCAGCCCCTCGGCCGGCTTGTACATGTTCAGCGGGTGCAGCCGCCCGTCGTGCGGGTGGTGCGACTTCACCGGGTCCTTGGAGGGGTCCTTCGCCTTCGGGAGCGGCAGGTTCAGGTTGATCTCTTCGGTCTCGCCGGCCGCCATCGGCGGGATCTTCGCGAAGGCCGGGTTCTTCTTGTACTCTTCGACCGTGCCCTTGCGGACGGGCTTGCGGTCGAGGACCTTGCCGGAAACCGGGTCCTTTTCCGCCATCGACCAGTGGCCCTGGGTGCAGGCCAGCAGGTACGTGGCGGCGGTCTTCGTGACCTTCGCGCTAGCGGTCCAGAGGGCGGCCGAGGTGCGGACCGGGTAGGCGTCGAACCCGGCGACGGGCTTGCCGTCGACGTTCACCTCTTTGCCCCAGCCCATGATCGCGGCGTCGGTGTAGACGCCGGCGACGCTGCCCGCCCGGGCGCCGTCGCGGCCGTGCCCGAGGTGGATCGTGACCGAGTCGTCCACGTGCCCGGGGAGGATCCACACCGGGGCCTTGATCTTCCGGCCGGCCACCTCGATCTCGACGACGTTCACCTCGGCCCGGCCGTGCTCGCCGGCGGTCCAGTGGAACGAGGTCGAGACGCCGAGCTTGTCGGCGGTCTTCGGGCTCAGGAACGCCGCGTTGTCCCACGAGATTTTCGTGAGCGGCTTGGGCAGTTCCTGGAGCCAGCCGTTGTTGGCGAACCGCCCGTCGTGCAGCGACGGGCACGCCCGGATGTTCAGCTCGTAGTCGCCGCCGGCGGGGGCCGGGGCGGCGGCCCCGGCGGCCCAGTCGGCGGTCAGCTTCGCGGCCACCGGGGCGGGGGCCGAGCCCGCGACCACCCCGGACCGGACGGACTGCTGCCAGAACACCTCGAAGCCGCCCGGCGCGGCCCCCTTGTTCTTCTCGTCGTACCACGCCCGCCAGGTGGCCCGAACCACCTCGTAGGGGTCCTGCGTTGCGGCCGAGACGCGGGCGCCGAGCTTGGCGTCCCCGTCGGCGGCGCTGGGGACGATCGCGCCGAAGAACTCGATCACGCCCTTGCCGCCGTGCAGCGGCGCGATCAGCGGCTGCTGGACCGCGACCGTCCCGTCGTGGCCGCGGATGTCGCCCCACGCTTCGAGGTAGTGCGCCTCGTTGATGTGCCACTGGCACAATACGCCGGTCTCGTCCTGGCGCTGGCCGAGGTGCAGGGTCAGTTTCGCAGCGTCCTCGCCGGCCGCCTTCAGCGCGGCCGCGAAGTCGAAGTCCGCCGGGGCCGTGTGCGCCGGGTTCACGGCGCCGACGACGAGCAGCGCGTCGAACGCCTTGTCGGCCAACTCTTTGGTGAGCGTCTTGAGGTCGCTCATTTTGCCCGCGACGGTCACTTCCGGCGTCGGGATCAGCTTCACCGTCTGACCGATGTTGCCGAGGTGCTGGTTGATCGCGAACGCCAGGGCGTGGACCGAAGCCGGCGCGTGCTCGCCGACCACCACCACGCTCTTCCCGGTCTTGGCCTTCAGGTCGGCGGCCAGCGGCTTGATCCAGTCCTTCGCGAGCTTCGCGTCGGCCGGCAGCGCCCCCGCAGGAGCGCCGGGCACGCCGAGTTCCTTGGCCAACTCGCGGGCGAACGCTTCGAGCTGCGACGCCTTGAGGGGCAGCCGGTGGTCCGAGACGGCCCCGGCGTTGGTCGGCATGCTCTCGACGACGTACAGCCGGTTCAGCGCGCCGGGCTGCACCCCTTCGGGTGCACGCTTGCCGGCGGCGATGTCTTCAAGGCTCTTGCCGTCCTGGCGGACCTTGCGGCGGTCCGCGAAGTCGCGGCTGTACCGAACGTGCCCCGGCCCGTCGGACAGGAAATCGGAGTCGAGCGACAGGACGACGTCGGCCTTGGCGAAGTCATACGTCGCGGCCAGGGCGGTGTTGTTCGGGGTGCCGAACGCCTTCGCGCTGCCGGCCTTGGCGTTCTCGCTGCCGACCGCGTCGTACTGCACCCAGCGGGCCGCCGGGAACGTGCTCAGCAGGCTGCCGATGAGCCGCCCCAGGGTCGGCGACGTGACCGTTTCGGTGAGGATGCGGAGCTTGAGGCCGGCGTTCGCGGTCCCGTTCGGGTACAGCTTCGCGCGGAGCGCGGCGAGCGCCTCGTCGTAGCCGGCGGGGACGCCGCGGCGGGTGACCCCGCGGGAGCGATCCGGGTCGTACAGGTCGAGCACCGAGGCGAGCGTGTGGATGCTCGCGCCGCCGAGGCTCGACGGGTGCTCCGGGTTCCCCTCGACCTTGGTCGGCCGGCCCTCGTTGCTGCGGACCAGCACGCCCTGGCCGTAACCGCCCAGCGACGCCGCGCTGGCGAAGTACAGCGGCAGCCCGGGGGTGAGTTCGTCCGGTTGCGTGGTGTACGGCACGATCTTGCGCTGGGCCGCCGGGCGCAGGTTGCACCCGGCGCCGGTGGCGAGCGCCACAGACGCGCCCATCAGCGCCATGAACCGGCGCCGGCTCGGCTCGTCGGCGAGTTCGGTCGCCCCCTCGGGGAACTCGTTCATCGCCGCGGCCAGGAACTCCGGCGAGGCCGCGAGTTCGTCCATTCCGCGCCACATCGTCGGCGCGGCCGGCCGGCCCGCGGGCGTTTCCGTGCTGTCGGGTTTCATGCTACCCTCAGGTCGAGTCTTGCGCGTCGCCGCCGTTCTCGTCTCGTCGGGCGGGGCGTTCCCCGGTCCCGGCTTTTACACAACCCCTGCCGGTCGCTGGTCCGCGCCGGCCGCGCCCGCTGGGCGAGATTACCGGTGGCACATCGAGCAGTTGGTGAGCGTGACGGCGTCCCGCACGTGGTACTGCTCCTTCAGGAACAGCCCCATTTCCTTTTGCGTGGTGGGGCGCTGCTTGCCGACGTGCTCGGCGGCCGCCGGGCTGTTGGGCGGGAAGTCCTCGGCGGTCCACACCGCCGGCTTCGACACGTCGTAGGTCATGGAGAACACTTCGGACTTGGGCCGCAGGTTCTTCTCGGGGGTGCGGTGGCACGCGATGCACCACTCCATTAGCAGGGTGCTCTCCTGCTTGGTCAGGTTCTGCTGGTCCAACCGGCCGTGGCACGACTGGCACCCGACGCCCTTTGCGACGTGGATCGAGTGGTTGAAGTACGCATAGTGCGGCAGGTTGTGGACCCGCAGCCACTCGATCGGCTTGTCTTCCTTGTAGCTGTTGCGGACCGGGGCCAGCAGGTCCGCCCCCTGCCAGATCTGCTGGTGGCAGTTCATGCAGGTCTTGGTGGGCGGCACGTTGGCGAACCCGGCCTTCTCGACCGACGTGTGGCAGTACACGCAGTGGATGCCGAGCTGACCGACGTGGTGCGCGTGGCTGAACGCGACCGGCTGGGGCCGGATCTCTTCGACCCCGGTCGCGTACTGAGACCGGTAGAACGCGGCCCCGCCGACGCCCGTGCCGCCGGCCAGCAGCGGCAGGCCCAGGACGAGCATCTTGGCGATCGGGTTCAGCGCCTTGGGAAAGATCTGGGGCATTGCGAACCGCCTTCCGCGTACTGGCCTTCACGGACCAAGGGAACCGTCACCACACACCGCGGGCCGGAGCCCGCTCACCACGGCAGTTGCGGGAGCTGGTCCCACTGTACATACCGCAGAACCTGGTTAAGCGTCACCGTGATACTGAGGCTGGTCGCACACAAAAGCGTGCCGACCATGGCGTAGTTCTCGCCGCGGAGGCCGCCCTTCACCCCGCGGGCGAGTGAGATCAGCCCGAGGGTCAGCCCGACCGACGAGAGAATCGAGGTCATCGGCGTCCAAAAGAAGATGCACGCCGAGAAGAACCCGAGTCCGACCGACGCGCCGGCGAGGCCGCGGGCGATGTACGAATCGTTCGGCGACCGTTTACCGGTGACGGCTGCCTGTGCTGCCGGGGGGTGATCCATAATCGACCTCCGACCTGGGGACTTGTGCCGAGCAATAAACGGCTCATCGCCGCATGTGGCGTAAACAACCGGCACACGACACCCGCGGTGAGCGGAAGCCGAACGGGGCGTTACGCCTGCGCATCGGGCTAGCGAGTCGGGGACGGGAACTCGCGTTCTCGTCCAGGTACAGCGACGGAAAAGGTGAATGTGTCCACTTGCCCGCCGCGGTATCTGTGAATTACGACCGGGCAGTAGGAGTGTCCACCTACTTTGCCGCTCAGTTCACAAAGTCGAGATAGTAAGCGGCCAATCTTAGGCCGCAACAAGAAAATTAATAAAAATCACGAAATCGTCAGTCACTCAATTTCGCGCAGACGTGCCGGCTCAGTGCGTTGAATTGGCACATGAAATGCTTTTTTTTTGCTCCGAGCGTATTTTTTTCAGTAGCAGGAGCTTTGACGTGGCGCGTAAACACAGTGAGAGCGACCAGCCTCAAACTGACGGGTCGGTTCGCTCCTTCAAACGCGAGAAACCGCAAGGTTTTGCAGGAAAACAGGCCGTGGCTGACGTGCGAAAAGACCTGCCGAAAGTGACCACGCGAGCCAAAGCCGAGCGTTCCTGAACGCAGAACCGATGTCGCGCGAATCGCGCCCAAGCACTCATCTGCGCACCCGGTTTCTCTCTTTCCACACGCCGACGCACTGCACCCAGAGCAACGAGGTGTGGTGCGTTTGCATTTTCGGATTTAGGGTAGTGGACGAGTCGGAGCCGCGGGGTTCGCGCACCACAAGATTGCGAGCAGGGAAGAGATCTGACCCCGATTGTGGCCTCATCTGCTGTGTCAACGCGGTTGCGGATCATTTGCAAACGGACGAATGAAAGTAGTTTGCCGCGTCGCACTTCCTCAATAATCCTTCAACCAATTGCAACCAGATCGCATTAACGCACCCGACAACATCTCAATTAATCGCCTTAACAGCATCACATTCATCAAATATTGAAGCGACAAGGGATTCGGATCGCGTTCCGTCGGCATTTTAAGGGCGAGCGTGGAGGTCACAGCCTCACTGCTCCGGCGACACCCGAGTTGCGGGACGAATGGCACCGCCCCGGCCGGGCGGCGGTTGGCGTTGGATCGGGGGGCGTAAGGCGGTACCCTGCGTAGGATAAGTTCAGTGCATTGCGTGAATCCGGCCGGTGTTCGGCTCCGGCGCCGCGGGTTTGGACCCGCGGCGCGCCGTAGGAACCCGCGCACGCGCAAGGAGTTCGGGCGGAGCGGCGCTCGAGGAACGTAGCCAGGAGGGTGTACGATGCGACGGTGGCCGCTGGTCGCGGGCGCGCTGGTGCTCGGGGCGGTCGGTGCCTGGGCGCTGGGGCGGTCCGGGTGGTTCGGGGCGACGGCCGCGGAACCGCGCCCGGTGCCCGACGGGGATCTCGAAATCGCCTGGCTCCACGTCCCCACGTCCACCGACACGTGGGAGAACTTCGTTTGGGGCATGAAGCGTGCGGAGATGAGCACGCTGCCGACCGGGCTGAAGGTGGACGACCGGCAGGCGTTCCCGACCCGCACCACCGCGGTCCCCGAGATCGTGCTCTCCCGCGACGGGTTCGCGGGCAAGGTCCACGTCCGCTGGTACAAGATCACCAACGACGCCTCCTACACGACGTGGGCGCAGGCGCTGGCCGCGCGGGCGCCGGCGCCGGTCGCGGTTATTGGCGGGTGGTCGAGCGACCGCGCGCGCGAACTCGCCGAGGCCCTGAACGGCGCCCCCTGGCCCGGGCAGAAGCCGCTCCTCCTGCTCGCCACCGCGACCGCGGACGCGGTGTACCCGGACGAAGACAACTACGCGGTCGACTACCAGCCGCCCAAGCTCATCGACCTGTACGACCGGTCGTTCCGGTTCTGCTTCACGAACAAGCAGATGGCCGGCGCGATCACGGACTTCGTGTTCGCCGACCCGACCCTGCGCCCGGGGCCGGCGGTGTGGCCCGAGTTGCGGGCGCTCGCGGCGGCGGCCGGCGACACGTGGGCGTTCCCGTGGCTCGCGGACCGGGCCGCCGGACCGCAGCGGATGCAGGCGTTCGCGGTCGCCTGGAAGGACGACCCGTACTCGCTCGACCTGGCCCAGCAGTTCCGCGAGGCCATCGCGGAGCGCGGCGCGGCCTCGCGGCGGGTGCGGCTGAGCGTCGAGGCGAGCTTCGTGCCGTTCAGCACCGGGCGGTTCGCGCGCCCCAACCCGTACGAGGCGCGCATCGTCGACGACATCCTCGCCCACCCCGGGTTCCCCAAGCGGGGCGAGCGCTCGGTGCTGGTGCTGCCGACGGTCACCGCCCCGGCCCGGCGGGTGCTGAGCGCGCTGGCGCAGGGCAACCCGGGCGTGGCCCGCCGGCTGGTGGCCGTCACCGGGGACGGCATCCCGGTGAACGCGCTGTTCCGGGACGGGGAGTTCGCGTGGCCGGTGCGGGCGCTGCCGATCCCGCTGGTGCTGTTCACGCACACCGACCCGCTCGACTTCGACGAGCCCGGCGGCCCGGCCCCGCCCGCGGGCTACGAACTCACCCCGCCGCCGCGCCCGGGAGTGGGGAAGCACACCACCGAGGACATCCGGCTGTTCTCGGTCCTCATTCGCGTGTTCGCGGCCGGGGCGTACCCGGACGGCGCCGGCCGCATCGTGGACGGCGCCGACCAGCTCGCAGAGCGGCTGCGCGGGTTCTCGCCGGCGTTCTTCGACCCGTCCGGGAACCGGATCAGCGGGTCCGGGGAGCACATCGTGGTGCTCCGCCCGACGCCGCGCGTCGAGGGGGTCGTGGCGTACCCCGACGCGGAACTGGAGGTGTGGACCCGCAGGCGCGGGAAGGGCTGGGACCGCATCCGCAAGCGGGCCGTGGTGCAGACCGTGCGGCCGAGCGATTTGGGGGGCGGCGAATGAGTACGGACGCGATCCCCCCGGCCCCCGAGCCGGTCGACGCGCCGCGGTTCTCTCCCTGGCGCTACACCGGCCGGCTGGCCCCGCTCGCGGTCCTGTGGGCGGTCCTGGTCGGGCTCCTGGCGTGGCTGCTGGTGACCCGCGCCAACTGGAACGAGGACTCCGACCGCGCCGACGTGCGCGAGTGGGTCGACAACACCCGCGTGTTCCGCAAGACGCTCGCGGAACTCGTCAAGGAGTACGTCGACCTGCTCCACGCCCCGGACGTGCCCAACCGGGCCGACCGCGCCCACGACAAGCGGGCCGAGATCCGGCAGCACCTCGAAGCGATGGTCGAGCCGACCCGCATGTACACCGCTCAGCTCCCGCTGTTCCCCAACGTGTACGCGCTGGAGGTCGAGTTCGCGGGGGTCCGCGACGCCGACGGGGCGCCGGCGGAGACGCTCGGGTGGACCTCCCCGAAGCCGCGGCCCGGCGGGTCCGCGAAGGCGCAACTGCGCACCCTCGAGGTGGAGCCGCCGCTGGACCGCCCCGGCGCCCGCGCGACGGTGCGGTGCGTGTACCAGTTGCACTCGTTCAACCGGATGCAGCAGCAGCAGGACGAGTTCCGGCACTGGCAGACGATCGCGGCCGGGGTGATCGTGCCGACCACCCTGCTGGCGGTGTTCCTGGTGGTGCGCGCGGTCCGGCGCGAGCAGGCCCGGGAGCTCGAAAAGTGGCGCGCGGCCGCCGAGGCCGAGCACCGGGAGCGCGAGCTGCTCGCGGCGCAGGTGGAGCGCGAGCTGATCGAGCGCAACCTGCTGGAGGTCCGCGTCCGCCAGCAGGAGCTCGAGCGGGCGAGCGAGGAGCTGGGCCGCAAGCTGCTCGAACAGGAGCTGAACGCCGCGCAGCACAAGACCCGCGCCGCCGAGGCCGAGCGCGAGGCGCTGGAGATGAAGTCGCAGCTCTACGCCAGCATCGGCATCATGGCGGGCAGCTACGCGCACAACATCAAGAACCTGCTGGTGCGGCCGAACGACCTGATCGCGCGGTGCATGGAAGCGGCCGACGGGCCGCAGCACGAGATGCTCGACGAGGTGAAATCCACCCTGGGCACGGTGACGGAGCGGTTGCAGCAGATCCTGCGCACGGTGCGGCGCGACCCGGCCAACGCGGAGGTGACCCGGGTGGACGCGCTCGCCCTGTTCCGCGACACGCAGCGCACCTGGGCCGAGACGGGCCGCGACAAGTGGAAGCTCGCGGTGACGGCCGACGTGGCGCCCGGCTCCGCGCTCGTGACCGGCGACCTCTCGCACCTCCAGCAGGCGGTGGAGAACCTGGTGTTCAACGCCCGCGACGCCACGTTCGAGATGCGGAACTACCTCCGCGACGAGGCCAAGCGCGAGACGGACCCGGCGGCCCGGCGGCAGAAACTCATGGCGGCCGCCGGCTGGAAGGGCGAGGTCCACCTGACCGCGCGCCGGGACGGGGACCACGTGGTTCTCGAAGTGCGCGACAACGGCATCGGGATGACGGACGAGGTGCGCCGCAACTGCCTGAAGACGCACTTCAGCACCAAGCGCGACAACGCGCTGTACGAGGGGTACAGCGCCGGCATGGGGCTCGGGCTGTCGTTCGTGGCCATGGTCCTGGAGCACCACGGCGGGGAGCTGGAGATCGAATCGGCCCCGCTCCGGGGCACCACCTTCCGCGTGCGGTTCCCGCTGGTCGCGGAGTGAGGAGTAGGAGTGTTCACCGCAGAGGGCACGAGAGGGCACCGAGAGAAGGAGTGTTCACCGCAGAGGGCACGAGAGGGCACCGAGAGAAGAAGTGTTCACCGCAGAGGGCACGAGAGGGCGCAGAGAAAACCAAAATCCGGGAGAGCCGGGCTCAAAATCTCACTTCTCTGGTCTTCTCTCTGCGCCCTCTCGTGCCCTCTGCGGTGAACACTTCTTCTCTCGGCGCCCTCTCGTGCCCTCTGCGGTGAACACTCCTACACTCTTACTCCTCTGCCTTTTCCGGCAGTCGCCAGTCGATCGGTTCCTCACCCGCGGCCTCGAGCACCTCATTGACCTTCGAAAACGGCTTGGTCCCGAAGAACAGGTGCTCCGAGAACGGCGAGGGGTGCGCCGACTTCACCACCACGTGCTTCTTCTGGTCGATGAGCGGGATCTTCTTCTGCGCGTACGAGCCCCACAGCACGAACACCACCCGGCGGGGCTGGGCGCTCACGGCCGAAATCGCGGCGTCGGTGAACTTCTCCCACCCCTTGTCCTTGTGCGAGTTGGCCTGTCCCTTCCGCACGGTCATGCAGGCGTTGAGCATCAGAACGCCGCGCCGCGCCCACTCGGCCAGGTAGCCGTGCTTGACCGGCGGGATGCCGAGGTCGCTTTCGAGTTCCTTGTAGATGTTGCGGAGCGACGGCGGTGTCGCGATCCCGGGCCGGACCGAGAAGCACAGTCCGTGCGCCTGCCCCGGGCCGTGGTACGGATCCTGTCCGAGGATCAGAACCTTCACCTTGTCGAGCGGGGTGAACCGGAACGCGTTGAACACGTCCGGTGCCGGGGGAAACACGGTCTGCGTTTTGCGCTCTTCGACGATGAACCGAACGAGATCGGCCCAGTACGGCTTCCGCGTTTCGGGATCGAGGGCCTTGTGCCAGGACGGGTCGAGGTCGGCGGGGAGTCCCGGCACGCCGGGCGGGAGCGGGGGCAACTCTTCGGCCACAGGTTGGGGGGCCAGTTCTGGTGCGGGCGGCTTCGGCTGGTCTTCATCGAACAGGGACGAAGTCTCAACGGGTTTCTTCTTTTTGCCCATGCTCCGGCCTCGTGGGGTGGGGATTACTTTACCTCCCATCGAGCGCCGGTGCATCCCGCGTTGAGCCGATCACACGAAGTTCAATGCCGGACCAGGACCGCGTTCCGCTGGATCTCGACGGCGGTCGGTCCGAGTACGAGCACGAACCCGGCGGGGACACAGAACCCCACGCACCACAGCGCCACGATCGCACCGCGTGCGACGAGTCCCAGCGGCCCGGGGACGAACCGGTTCGAGACGGCGAACCCGCCGACACAGACGAGTACGCCGAACAGCAGTAGCGCGAACTCCGCGGCCAGCAACTTCTGGCCGAGCGGGTCTACCCACAAGAGGGCGGTGCGGGCCGGGTAGAACGCATCTAAAACCAGAAACAGGAGCAGGAGCGGCCCGAGCGGGAGCGCGACCAGGAGCCACTGAAGTGTGGTCAGCGTCGCTGTCGGGGGCTGCTCCGGTGGGGTCGGGGCAACCGGGGGCGCGGTATCCGTTTGCGCCTCGGCGGGCGGGGCGGGCGGGGCGGCCGGTTGCGGTTCGGCGGGCGGAGCAGTTGCCATGAGAGCGGTGCCGTATCGGGTGCGTGTTCGGTTCACTCAACCGTAGCACAGCCGAACCGCTCTCAGCGGGTGAAGAACTCGGCCACCACCTGAGTGTGGAGCGGGAACGCCAGGTCCGTGGCCTCACGGATTACGACCAGTTCGGAAGTTTCGGGCGTCGGCGTGAAGCCCTTCAGCGCGCCTGCCGGTCGGGGGCGGGCGCGGCCGAACACGAGCAGCACCCCGTCGACACGATCGGAGCTGAGCGTGCGGACGTGCTCGATCTCGGTCGGATCGACCCGCAAGCCGGTTTCCTCGAACAACTCGCGGGCGGCGGCTTGCTGCCACGTCTCCGCAAAGTCGATGTACCCGCCGGGCAGCGCGAGCCGGCCCACCCCCGGCGGGATCGTCCGGCGGACGCACAAGAGGCCGTCGTCGATCGGCAGCAGGCACACCGCGACCGGGACCGGGTTCCGGTAAGAGGTGCGGGCGCAGCCGGCGCAGGTCCGCGGCCAGGGTTGGTTGGGGGCGAACGCGGCCCCGCAAAAGCCGCAGTGCGTGTTGGGTTTCATGAGCGGCACCGGAGTCGGGTCGGCGGGCCGCGCCGCGGGCGCGTACCATCGGTCTATTGAACCGCAACGTTTCACGCCCGCGGATCGCGCCGGCGGTCCCGGACGGCCGGCATAACCGGTAGCGACGAGGCTCGCGGCATGAGTAGGCCCACTCATACACGCACCCGGTACTACGGCCGCATTCTTGACGAGCCGCGACCGCCAGGGAGCGTTACGTCTCCCGCTCCCTGGCGGTCGCGGCTCGTCAACAACACAAGATCACAGGCGCACCCGCAGCACGAATCCGACCGAGTGGCGGCGCGAGCGCGGTGCCATCAGTTTAGTGTGCGGCTCGCTTCGACCGTCCGCCGCGTCTCCTCGTCCGCGGCTCCGCTGCCGCGTCACGTTTGGACGTGACCTTTGCAACGCTGACGGTTCTGCCATAACGGCGGGCGCGGATGCACGTGCCAGTGAACACGCACCGCAAGAAGCGGAAACGGTACGCAGGGCCAGAAATCAGCCGGGCGACTCGGCCGTTTCTTGCTCGCGGTGCGAAGGCGGGGTCTGTACCGGCGGGGCATCAGTAGGTCGGCGACGAGACGCCCGCTGGTACCGGAACTGGTCACGGACTGGCGATTCGCTGGTCCGCCGCTACCCACGAATCCCGCACTGGAAGCCGCGAACGAAGTCATCAGAGTAGAGGGCACCGGCCACCGTTCCAAGCCGATATAAGTCCGCAAACCATTGCCAACATGAAACTTAAGCCGCGATCAACCGACTCACACGAATTCGCTCGGCGGAGCAATGCGCGGGTTCCGCCCCCTTCCCAACAAGCGTTTCGGACTTTTGGAAGTACGGCGCGGGAAAAATGCGGTGCAACAACTCATGCGCCGGCCACCCGGCCGACGGTTTTGGCGAACAGCAGGGCCGGCGGCTGTTACGGCCGTCGGCCGCGCGACGGGTGGGCGCCCCGTGCGCGGTCCGGCGGTGACTTCGGCTCTGATACACGTACCCGGTACTACGGCCACATTCTTGACGAGCCGCGACCGCCAGGGAGCGGTGCCACGTACCCCGCTCCCTGGCGGTCGCGGCTCGTCAAGAAAAGCAACATCGCAGATGGGTTCATGTATGAGACCGGCCCAAGGGGCTCAGCAGCGGATCGGTTTGATACCGAAGGTCGGCTGGCAGGCGGAGAAAATGGGGGTGACTTTCACCGGGGTCGGGCACACCACCGGCGGGGTGGTCGGCTTGGTCGGCGGGGTCGGGCACGTCACCGGCTTGGACGGCGCGGGGCACGCGACCGGTACCGGGGCCGGCTTCACCGGCGTCGGGCAGGGGAGCGTGAACTTGTCGTCACACAGGAACTTGTCGCGGTTCTTCACCGGGGTCGGGCAGGTCGGCGTGACGGGCTTCGTGGGGGTCGGGCACACGTCCCACTTCACCTCCCACTTGATCGTCCCGACACCGCAAATCACGAACTTCTTGTCGTCGCAGTCCTTGTCGTCCTTGGGTCCTTTGCCGTGATCGCACCATTTGTCTTTGTCATGGCCGGAATCGCAATCGTTGCCGCCGTGGTCGTCGCACGAGGGCACCTTGATTTCGCCGAAGTTGTACCCGGTGAGGGCCGTGCCGGTGACCGCGATGCCGCCGATCACGTCGCCGGTCACGGACCCGTTGGCGGGCGTACCGGGGGTGTTCTGGCCCTGGCCGTAGCCGGCGGGTTGCGCCTCGGTGACCGTGTACGTGCCCGCGATCAGGTCGCCGAACCCGTACCGGCCGCTCGCGTCGGTCACCGCGGTCCGGGTGCCCGCCGGGCCGCTCAAGGTGACCTTCACGCCGGAGATCCCGCCTTCGCCCGAGTCCAACCGGCCGTTCTTGTTGGCGTCGCAGTACACCGTGCCGGACAGCGAACCGGTCGCGGGCGGCGCGGCGAGTTTCTCCCCGAAGTTGTTGTCGGTGCCGTCGACGCCGGAGTTCAAAACGATGTTGTTGAACGCGTCGTTCGTGGTGATGCCGGTGCCCGGCGTGCCCTGGGTGTCCGCGCCATCGGCGTACCCGCTCGGCTGGGTCTCGCGGACGGTGTACGTGCCGGGGTTGAGGTCCGCGAACGTGTACTTGCCGTCGGAACCGGTCTTTGTGGTCGCGTTGACCGCGAGGCCGGTTTCGGCTTCCGTGCCGCTCAGGGTGACGGTCACGTCCGCGATCGGCTGTTCGCCCGCGTCGAAGCGGCCGTCGCAGTCGGCATCGACGTACACGAAACCGCTGAGCGAGGAGGGGACCAGGAGGGCCGGAACGTCGCGCTGCTGGAGCTGTTCGAGCTTCGGGGCGAACCGGTTCGGGCGGGCGGGGCGAGTCACAAACTTCACGGGCCGAGTCTCCGTCAACGGAACGAGTGCGCCGGCGGACACGTGTCCGCCGGTGACGCTCCGACGCGTGAGCGGCGGGCGCGTCTGTTCAGGGGGGTGAGCGTCGGGAAAAGCGATTTGCGTTCCGAAGCCGAGCGGAGCCGGGAAAAGGCGGAAATTAGAACCAAAATTGCGGGATATCAAATGAAACGCCGCTTATTTCCATTCCACGCGCGTCAACTTTTCGGGCGCGACGTGTTAGCGCCGTTACCCAGCGGAAGCGCGCGAGGCGGCGCCGCCTCGCGCCTAGCACGAAGCCCGCGGGCGCCGGCGCGACAAACACGAAAGGAAGGAGCGGAGACTTGTTTGGCGGGTCCGCGGTGGGAGCGTCGGCACGGTTGCTTTCGCCCTCATCGCGGGCCGACACGTCCGCGGTCAGGTGTGAACGGCATCGAACGCGACCAGCGCCGGGGGGCCGAACAGGATCACCGGGAGCCACGCCGCCAGCGGCGGCGGCAGCACGTCCTGGTCCCCGAGGTACTTACACGCGATCACGAACAAGAAGGTTGCCGCGGATACGATCAGACACAAACCCGAGCTAATGATGACGTGGCGGTTCGGGTTCCCCAGGATCACCGCCAGCCCGAACACGACCATCACCATGCCGACGAGGGGGCGGGTGACGCGCGTGTGGAACAGCACCGCGAGCTTCCCCCGGCGCCGCGGCTCGGGATCGACCAGCATCGTTTGCAGGTCGCTGGTGGCGGCGTAAATGTACCACGCCCCGCCGCGGCACACGGCGTCGTAGTCCGCGTCTTGCACTTTTACGAAGAACCGCCCGGTGCCCAGAACGGTGAGGTTCAGCGGGATCTCGCCCGTGAACGTGTCGGGCGTGGCGTCGGTCAGCAGCCACCCGCCGGTCAGCGGGTCGTCGCCCTGTTTGGGCCGGAACACCGCCTCCTGCGCGGTCAAATGCACCATCCCGCTGCGCGAGTGCTCCGGGAACGTCACGCACATCTTCTTGACGAGCTTGTCCTTGCGGAACCCGGCCAGGCCCTCGAAGTGGATGCCGCTGCTGTCGTAGGCGCCCATCAGGGACTGGGCCTTCGCCTGGTCGGGGTCGTCGCGCTGGCTGGTCAGTGCGTCCGCCACTTCGGGGATCAGGAACTCCTGGTTCAGCGGCCCCAGCGCCAGCGTGACCGCGGCCCCGAGGAACACCGGCCGGATCGCCCGCCGCGTGGGCACACCCGCGGAGAGCAGCGGCAGCAGTTCGTTGTTGCGCTGCATCCAGGCAACGGTGAACGCGCCGGCGATCAGCGTGACGAAGTTGCCGAACAGGTCGAAATACTCGGGGACGCGGTTGCCGTAGTAGTAGGTAATGTGCCGCGCCGACGCGACGAACCCGCCCGGCTTGTTGACGAAGGCGTCCAGGTGGGTGAACAGGTCGATCACGATGAACAGCCCGACCAGGCTGATCAGCACGATGATGTAGGACCGGAAGAAGGTCCAGAGGAACATCCGGTCGATGGCGGTCATCACGGGCGCGGCCCCCCGACGGCCCCTTCTGCCACCCCGGCGGCGCCGCCGGAGGCGAGCCGTTCGGCCTTCGAGCGAGGCTTGTAGTTCTGCACGAACTGGATCACGAACTCGTCCCCCTCGCTGGCCGCCACGTACCCGTACCCGTTCGCGCGCAGCTCGCGCAGGGCCTCGCCCGGCGACCACCCGCGGTACTCCATGCGGTAGATCGCGGTGAGCCGGCCGGTGCGGTGCAGCCCGGCCTTGCAGTGCAGCAGCACGGGGTAGTTGCTCTCGTCGTCCAGCAGGTCGCGCCACTGCTTCACCGCGGGCGGCTCCCAGTCGAGTTGGTTCCCCGGCGGCAGAATGTCCGGCGTGAGCAGCCGGTACCGTACACCGAGTTGCGCGCACAGCTCGCTCTCGCGCACCTGGCCCTTCCCGAGCCAGTGATCGGGTAGCAGCGGGTCCGGTTCCTCGTGCTGGAGGTTGACGACCGTTTTGATGCCGTACCGGTCGACGGCCTCCCGGAACCCCGCGGCGGTCATCTGCCCCGAGCGGTAGAGCCGGCCGGGTTCGACCTCGCGAAACCGCTTGGCTTGGATGTACTGTGCGCGGTACAACGCCACCGGCGCTCCCAGTACGAGAGCCGCGACGACGCACCCCAGTACCCACCGCAACCCGTTGCGCATCAGTGCCCACTGCTGAAGGAAGTAAGGGCGACACTAATACACAACCCGCCGGGCGTGTCAACCGCGACCGGTTCGTGTACGCTAACGTGACATCCCACCTGCGAGGAACCCCTCATGCTCCTCTCCGCCGCGTTCGCGGTGCTTCTCGGCACCGCACCCGCCGCCCAGCCGGCAAAGGCGCTCAAGTTAAAAGACGGCGACCGAATCGTGTGGCTCGGCGGCACGCTCGTCGAGCGCGAACAGCGGTACGGCTACTGGGAAGCGGCGCTCGTTGCCGCGAACGCCGACAAGAACATCACCGTCCGCAACCTCGGCTGGAGCGGCGACACGGTCCACGGTGAGTCCCGCGGGCGGTTCGACTTCAACAACCCCGACGCGTGTTTCAAACAAATCGTTGACCAAACGCTGGCGCTGAAGCCGACCGTGATCTTCGTGAGCTACGGCTCGAACGAAGCGTTTGAAGGTAAAGAGGGGCTGCCGAAGTTCGAGAAGGGGCTGGAAAAGCTCCTCGACTCGCTCAAACCCGCCAACGCGCGAATCGTCCTGTTCACGCCGATTCCGGTTAACGCTCTGGAAACGCAATCGGGCGCGCCGAATCCGCAGAAGCGCAACGAGATGATTGAACTGTACGGCAAAAGCATCCAAGCCGTGGCGCTAAAGCACGGGCACCATCTCGCCGACTTGAATGGATTTGTGAAGATCGTCTTTTTTACCCAAGAAACATTTCTCAAAGACGATCAGAAGCTCCGAAGCCAGCACCCACCACTCACGACGAACGGCATGCATTTGACCCAGGACGGGTACCGAATGACCGCCTCAGCGTTCATTGCGAGCCTGGGGTATTCTGTGGTCGGCTCTACCAGCGAACGCCAGGAAGAGCTCGAACCGCTTCGCCACGCGATCATCGCGAAGAACGAGCAGTTCTTCAACAAGTGGCGCCCGCAGAACGAGACCTACCTGTTCGGGTTCCGCAAGCACGAACAGGGGAAGAACGCGAAGGAGATGGCCGAGTTCGATCCCTTTATCCAGAAGGCCGAGGACGAAATCGCCCGGCTCCGCAAGGAACTGAAGTAACGAACCCGCCCCAACCGCCCGGGCGAAACGCCCGGTGCGCCCGCTCCCGACCCGCACACCAAACTCCTCCCACCATGCGCACATACACGCTCAGCCTGCTACTCGCGCTTGTGCCGTCGGTCGCGCTCGCGCAGACCAACGCCACGGTGCCCGACCCGGACCCCGAACTGGAGCGCAAGACGTTCATCGTCGCGCCGGGGTTCGAGGTGACGCTCTGGGCGGCCGACCCTCTGCTCGCCAAGCCCATCCAGATGAACTTCGACCCGCAGGGCCGGCTCTGGGTCGCCAGTAGCGAGCACTACCCGCAGATCAAGCCGGGCGAGAAGGCCAACGACAAGATCATCGTGCTCGAAGACACCAAGGGCACCGGCCGGGCGGATAAGACCACCGTGTTCGCCGACGGACTGCTCATCCCGACAGGACTCGAACCCGGTGACGGCGGCGTATACGTCGCCAACAGCACCGAACTCGTTCACCTGAGTGCGAGCAAGCCGGGCGGTAAAGCGGACACGAAGCGCGTGCTGCTCAGCGGGTTCGGAACCGAGGACACGCACCACATCATCCACACGTTCCGGTGGGGGCCGGACTGCCGGCTGTACTTCAACCAGTCGATCTACATTCACTCGCACGTCGAAACCCCTACAGGGGTGAAGCGGCTCAACGCGGGCGGGATCTGGCGGTTCAACCCGGACAAAACCGAACTCGACGTGTTCGCCCGCGGGTGGGTGAACACGTGGGGCCACGCGTTCGACAAGTACGGCCAGTCGTTCGCGACCGACGGGGCCGGGGGTGAGGGCATCAACCACGTCGTCCCCGGCGGGTATTACCTCACGTCACAGGGGCCGCACGCACAGCGGCTGTTGCACGGGCTGAACCCCGGTTCACCCAAGTATTGCGGGCTCGAAATCATCAGCGGGAGGCACTTTCCGGACGACTGGCAGGGCGACCTCATCACGAACGACTTTCGCGGCCACCGCGTCTGCCGGTTCAAGTTGCAGGACGACGGCAGCACATTCGCCAGCCGCGAAATGACGGAAGTCATCAAGAGCAACCACCCGGCGTTTCGTCCGATCGACGTGAAGATGGGGCCGGACGGCGCGCTGTACATCGCGGACTGGTACAACCCGATCATCCAGCACGGCGAGGTGGACTTCCGCGACCCGCGCCGCGACAAGACGCACGGCCGCATCTGGCGCGTCACCGCGAAGGGTCGCGACCTCGTAAAGCCGCCCAAGCTCGTAGACGCCACCGTTCCCGAGTTGCTGGAGCAACTGAAGGCGCCGGAGCAGTGGACCCGCCAGCAGGCGAAGCGCGTCCTCAAGGAGCGCGGCGCGGAGAAGGTGCTGCCGGAGGTAGACAAGTACCTGCGTGGGGTCGATCTTCCCCAACTTGCGAACCAGCACCAATTCCTCGAAATCATGTGGCTGGGCGATGCTTTGGGTGAATTCCATCGGCCGCCCGGTCAAGACGCGAGTACGCTTCGGCTACTGCGTTCGCTGCCGCTCGCTTCTAAAGACAGCGACATCGTGGCGACCGGGATTCGTCGGTTCGGACAGTCTTTCACTCTGGCTTGGGCGCAAGGGAGTACCCGCAGCGGGATAACCGATGGCTGTCAGCACGCGAGCCCACGCGTGCGACTTGAGGCGGTACGTGCGGCCGCTCAAATGCAGTCGGCGTGGGGTGTCGAGGCCGCCCTCGGGGCGCTCGATAAGCCGATGGACCGCACCCTTGACTACGCTCTCTGGCTGACGGTGCGCGAACTTGAACCGTACTGGCTGCCGGAGTTCCAGGCGGGCCGGCTCACGTTCGGCGGCGATGCGAAGAAGCTTGCGTTCGCGCTCAACGCGATCGGTAACAAGGACACTGTGAAGCCCGTTCTCGCGCTGATCGACGGCGGAAAGGTGCCGAAGGAGAACGTCCGTGGGCTTTACTTGCTGCTCGCGCAGATCG
Source organism: Gemmata obscuriglobus (assembly GCF_008065095.1). Classification (NCBI taxonomy): domain Bacteria; kingdom Pseudomonadati; phylum Planctomycetota; class Planctomycetia; order Gemmatales; family Gemmataceae; genus Gemmata; species Gemmata obscuriglobus. Next base: position 7,280,582 of record NZ_CP042911.1, read on the forward strand.
GCGGGCCAGAAGAGTTGAGGCGTGTTGTGCAGTTCGCGGACGTAGGCGATCCCCTATCCGACGGCGATCGGTTCGCGCTCATGCGTGCGGTTGAGGACGCTGTTCGGCAGCGGAAGGTCGGTCCTGCCAAGAACGCCGCGGGCGCGCTGCGTCCTTTCATCCTGGGCCGGCTCAACACGCCCGCTGCGCAACCGGCCCTTCAGTTGGCCGGGCTATGGAAATTGGAGGAACTCCGCGAAGATTTGCAGGGCGTCGCGAGCGCGACCAAAGCAGCGATCACGATCACCGCAGAACTTCGCGCGGCCGGCCTTGAAGGGCTCATCTCGTTCGGTGACGCACGCGCGAAAACGTTTATTACCAGCCTTTGCAACAAAGAGCATGCGCCAGAGATTCGCCGGCTCGCGATCGCTGCACTTACCGGTTTAGATGCGAGCAGTGCTGCAATGAAGGCCACGGAGTTTCTGGCGGACGCCAAGCCCGACGAGGAGTTGACCGATCTGTTCGCGGCGTTCGTCAACCGAAAGGGAGGAGCGGCCACCCTGGCGAAGGCGCTCACGGGGAAGAAGTTCGCTCCCGATGTGGCGAAGATCGGGCTGAAGGCCGTTCGCGCGAACGGTCAGCCCGCGGACGACCTCGTTGCGGCGCTCACGAAGGCGGGCGGGCTCGATGCACCGCGCAAGCCGCCCACCGATGCCGAGGTGAAGGCGCTTACCGCCGATGCGCTCAAGACCGGTGACGCGGCACGGGGGGAAGTGGTGTTCCGGCGCAAGGAGCTTCAGTGCGTCGCGTGCCACGCTTACGGTGGCGCCGGCGGGCAGGTCGGCCCGGACCTCACGTCGATCGGCGCCAGCGCGCAGCCCGACTACCTCGTGGACTCGCTCCTGCTGCCGCACAAGGCGATCAAGGAAGGGTTCGACGTGACTCGCGTTGTCACCGTCGAGGACAAGGTGCTTCAGGGGATCAAGATCCGCGAGGCGAACGGGCTCCTCGTCCTTCGCACCGCGGAGGATAAGGAAATCACGGTCCCGGTGAAGGACATCGCCGAACAGAGCAAGTCCACGAAGTCGCTCATGCCCGAAGGGCTGACGGACCCGCTCACGAAGCAGGACTTCGCGGACCTCGTGAAGTACCTGTCGGAACTCGGAAAGGTGGGCGGGAGCTACGCCCCGAGCAAGGCGCGGCTGGTGCGCCGGTGGCAGGTGATCGACCCGAGCCCGACGAACCTGAACGCGTTCCGTCGCGCCCGCGTGAGCGCCGCGGCCGAGCCGGACGCGCCGTTCACGTGGTCGCAGGGGTACTCGAAAACGTCGGGCGATTTACCGCTCGCGGAGCTGCCGAAGTTCACCGTGTGGGCCGACACCGCGCCGCAGAGCGTGGTCCGGTTCCAGTTGGACGTGACAACCGCGGGCGCGGCGAAGCTCAAGTTCAACGCGATAGCCGGATTGACGGCCTACGTCGGCAACGTCCCGGTCGAACCGAAGCCGGAGACGGTGCTCGACCTCAAGACCGGCGTCCAGACAGTGACAATCTTGATCGACCGCTCGAAGCGCACCGACGACCTGCGTATCGAACTGGACGACGTGGAGAAGTCGCCGGCCCGCGTCGCGGTGGTGGGTGGGAAGTAACGCGCCCGGGGTTTGGGTCCACGGACCGTTCGAGTGCCAAGTGCGCTCGGCGGTTCGGTCACGCGGACTGAACACGATCGCATTTGCGGACCAGAGGTCCGCGCTCCAGAAACGCACGCATGCACACAGCACTGTTCGCGGTTCACTTGGGCGATGGGGCGCTTTCCGACGTGTGGTTGGCGTCCGGGTTCGCCGGGATGGCGCTGCTGCTAGCGGTCGCGCTGTACCGGGTGCGCGAGGACGAGGTCCCGCGCATCGGGGTGCTGACGGCCGCGTTCTTCGTGGCGTCGAGCGTTCACATCAAGCTCGCTGTGCTGCCAACGAGCGTTCACCTGATCTTAAACGGTCTGGTGGGTGTGGTGCTGGGGCGCCGCGCTCCGCTGGCGGTATCGATCGGACTGGGATTGCAGTTTGCGTTACTCCAGCACGGCGGTTGGTCCACGTTGGGGCTGAACACGTGCATCGTGGGCGTGCCCGCACTCGCGGCGGGGTTGCTGTACCCGGTGCTGCGCCGGCTGGGCGTGCCGGCGTTCGCTCGCGGCGTGCTGCTCGGGGGCGGTGCCGTTGCGGCCGCAGTCCTGCTGAATTTCGTGGCGCTGCTTCTGGGCGGAAAGTACGAGTGGGAGCGGTTGGCTCAGCTCGTGTTGCTCGCCCACTTGCCTGTTGTGGCCGTGGAAGGGGCGATGCTGGGCGTACTGGTGAGCTATCTGGAAAAGGTGAAGCCGGAGATGCTCGGCTCCGTTCCCGCCCAGCAAGAGCCGGCGAATCAGCCAGAAGACGCTACATGGTAAGTGTTTTGTCACGCGGGCTTGCACACGGCGGCCCGCGTGGCAAACGCTACGCGGGGAAGATCTCTTCAAAAGGGACTTCCCACTGCCCGATGCCAACGCTCACGGTGACTGTCTGCTTCTTGGCGTCCACCTTCACGACCTTTCCGGTCGAGCCGAACCGCTGCACGGTCACCACGGTTCCCGTTTTCAGCGTCGCACGAAGCTCGTTGAGAGCCGCTCGCTCGGCGGCCTGGTTATCGAGCGCCGCACGCTCGCGAGCCAGTTGCTCCTTTTCGCGGTCGGCCTCGTGCCGGGCCGCTAGTGCGTCGACCTTCGCCTGCTCGGCTTCCAGACGCAGCTCTTGAAGTCGGGCCAGTTCGCCGCTCTTCCCCTTGCGCTTCTTGAGGTACTTGTGCGCCTTGCGCAGCAGGTCCTTCGGCAGTTTGAGTCGCCGGGCGATCTTGAGCGCGTTGCTCATCCCGAACTGGCCGATGTGCAGCCGGTAGGTCGGGCGCATCGTCTCGATGTCGAACTCGACGGCCCCGTTCTCGGCCCGGTCGTTGTTGAACGCGTAGGTCTTCAGGTCACCGAGGTGCGTCGTCACGATGGCGCGGCCCCGCACCGAATCGAGCTGATCGAGGATCGCGCGCCCGAGGGCCGCGCCTTCGGTCGGGTCCGTACCCGCGCCCAATTCGTCCAGCAGGATGAGGCTGTGTTCGTCTGCGACCTGGAAGATGGAGCTGATGCGCGTGATGTGTGACGAGAACGTGCTGAGGGACTGTTCCAGACTTTGCTCGTCGCCGATGTCCGCGAGAATGTGGCGGAAGACGGGGACTAAGCTCCCTTCGCCCGCGGGAATGTGCATCCCGCACTGCGCCATGAGACACAAGAGCCCGGTCGTTTTCAGCGTTACCGTTTTGCCGCCGGTGTTGGGTCCGGTAATCACCAGCAGGTTAAACCCGATCCCGAGCCGGATATCGATCGGAACTACCGAGCGCGTTTTGAGCTTGGAACTCGGTGCGGAGCTGCCGGAGCCGGGCGGCGGTGCTTCAGCGACCGGGTCGTTGCGGAACATCGCTTCGAGCAGCGGATGACGGGCTTGCCGGAGCCACAGCTTTCCTTCTGTGTTCACGTCCGGCGGCCACATGTTGAAGTCGCGAGCGTAACGAGCCCTTGCGGTGATGAGGTCCAGCTTCGCGATCACTTCCAGCGAGTAGATCAGCGGCTTCGAGACCTTCCCGACCTCGCTGCTGAGCCGCCGCAGCACCCGCTTCACCTCGCGGTCCTCGTCGGCCTTCAGTTGCACCCGCTCGGCGCTCAGGTTGGCGATGCTGGCGGGCTCGATGAAGACCGTCTCGCCGGTCCCGCTGACGCGGTGGACCACACCATTGACCTTGTGCCGGTGGTTCACCGACACCGGTAACACGTAGTGGTCCCCGTGGACGGTCGCGTTCGGATAGCTCAGGATTTTGCGTAACTCGGGGTCACGCAACAGGCGCCGGATCTCGGCCTTCACCTTCTCATCAAGATCGAAGAGCTTCTGGCGCACCGCGGCCAGGTCGCGACTGGCCATATCGAGGACGTGCCCGCGCCCGTCGATGCACCCCCCAATGGACTTACCGACGGTGCCGAGGTCTTCGATCCCGGAGAGGTGGTCGATGATTCCCGAGAGGTGTTCCGCAAGACGCATCCGGTAGCGGTACATGGCCCCGGTGCAGTTGAGTGCTTCGGCCACCTCAATGAGCTGCTCGGCGGTGAGCATGGTGCCGATTTGAGCCCGGCGCGCGACCAGTCGGACGTCGTGCAGGCCCGCAAATGGCGGCGCCTGGTTCAGCCCGAGCGCCTCGACCATTTCCGTCGTGAGTTGGATTTCCTTGCGGATCGTGCCGGGGTCGAGCGACGGCTCGGTCTGGCGCGCGAGGTCGCGACCGAGGGTGGATGCGGCGTATCCGGCGAGCAGTTCGCGAACCTTCTCGAAGCCGAGGAGATCGAGCGTGTGAGCGTCCATGAGGGCTGGGGCAGCCTGTGTTGCTTCGAGGGTAATCATGATACCCGTGACACGCCCGTAGCGCGGCGGGTTCGGGCAGGTGAATTGTACGCGGCCGGCGAGCGGGGGCACGCGCCCCGAGAGACCTTTCACCTACGGGCAGTGCGTTCCTCGGCGCGCGAGCCCCGCTCTGGTGCGTGATCACTTCGCCTGGCGTGCCCAGGTTTCGAGGAAGTAGTTGCTGCCGGCGGGCGATTCGAACTTGGTCGGTTTGGGCTTATCGACCGGGCCGTAGCACATTTTCAACTGGTTCCCGGCCAACTCGTAGATGCCGTGGCACTTCTTGCCCTTTTGCGGCCCGTCGGCGAACTCGAATGTGATCGCCTTTGGTGCGGTAGCTGCGTCGAGGGTGATGTTTGCTAGCGCCAGGCGGAAGATGATCGGCTTCCCATCTTTGTCCAGTTTCGAGTCCTTGAAGTACAGGAAATACTCGCTCTTATCGAACACCGCGGTCACCTGCTTCATGATCTCCGTGGGCATCATGGCCTTACCTTCGGTCTCGCACTGGAGCGGCTTCCAGTAGCCCTGCACCTTGTCGAGGTCGTTGGCCGGCGCGGGCGCCGGCGGGTTAGCGAGCACCACAGTCGCGAACGTCAGTGCGCTCATCAAGACTCCTATACGAACCATCGCACACCCCCGCGGGTTCCAGGCCGGTTTATCGGGGGTATGGCCGGGCGGGTCGGTTACGTCAATCTCAACCGAGCCGTTCACACACGACCGCAGTGTGCGCCCCCCTCACGCGCGTGAGCAACACCCCTCGGTGTCCCGGGCCTTTGAGCTTCAACTTCTTCACCACCTCGGCCGGGTCCGCGGGCGAGCCGCGGTTGATGACCGTGACCCGCCCGATCTGCCGCTCGCGCAGGTAGTCGCGCAGATGGTTCGGGTGGAACGGGGCCGCGTGCTCAACTCGGTATGCGGTCGCAAAGGCCGTAGGGGCGTGCGCCCCGCCGGTGAGAAGTTGTACCTCGAAGTCGGTCGCTTCGGCGCTCAGGCGTTCCGCAAGTTGAGGAACTAACCCGGCGCGCGTGACCGCCGGATCGGGGTCGTACAGTACTTCACCCACCCGTTCCGCGAGCGGCGGCGGTGGTGACGCTTCGCCTTCACCCGTTAGCGTCTCGCCGGAGGGGAGGACGGTCGCGCGGCGGACCGCCTGGCGCAGCGGCCCGAACCACAATATGCACTCCTTTAGCTCACCGCGCAGCGACACGAACTCGGCCTCTGCGGCGGACGGGATATCGGATTTGGCGACCCCCGGTGCGATTTTCACCCCGAGCGGGAAGTCCGCTCCGAACCGTCCGCGAAGTGCGCCCAGGGAAGGAGAGTAGTCTTCGGGATCGAGAAACCGCCGACCGTTCGCCCGGCGATCCGGGTCCGCGAACGCGGCCCTGGCGTCCGGAAGCGGAGCCGCAAGCGCGTCGCCCGCGATACCGCGCACGCGGTCGGTCACTCCGAGCGCGGCGGCGTTGGCCCCGCACATGGCAACCCGTAATGGGTCAAGATCGACAGCAGCCACCGTCAACCCGGCACGCGCCAAGGCGATCGCATCGGCACCGATCCCGCAGCACAGGTCCGCGACGTTCCCGAACTCCGCGAACCGCCGCGCCCGGTGCCGGCCCACGATTTCACTCGTGGACTGCTCCAGCGCCTCGCGGGTGAAGTACATGAGGGCCGCATCAGCGAACTTCTCGCGGGCTTTAGTTCGCAGCAGGGCGGTTTCGAGTGCGGCCTGGGCGAGGGCCGGTGCGTGGTGCTTTCGGAGCGTTGCTGCGCACGTAAGAAACGTGGTTTCCGTCGGTTGGAGTGAAACGGCCTGGCGCAGTAATCGCTGCCCCGTGGGGCTCAGCAACTCGCGAAACGTTTCCAGGTCCATTGACGCGCCCTGCACTCGACGTTCGTGTGTCCGACCGATACCCTAAACCGAATCAGTCAAGGGCACACACACAGCATAAGGAGTCGATAATGGGGAACCCCGCAAGCGATACCCGGAAGGCGACCGAAAAGCGCCGCAAGCGGTACGAAGCCCGCCTCGGGCCGGGCGTCTACCTTCCGAAGCAAGAACGCCTTGCCGTGAACGCCGAGATGGAAAAATTCGCCGCGGCCGAGAAGGAACGGCTCGCCAAGGTGAAGGCCGAACGCGAAGCCAAGCGGAAAGCGAAGAAGGCCGCTCCGAAGCCGGCCGCCGCGCCCGCTCCTGCTCCCGAAGAAGCCAAGGCATAAAACCAAGAGCAAGAGTATTCACCGCAGAGAGCACGGGAGGGCGCGGAGAGAAGGCACCAAGAGAGTTAACTGAACTCTTTTCTTATGCCTCCTCTCTGCGCCTTCCCGTGCTCTCTGCGGTGAATACTCTTTACCACGCCCTCCACACCAACCGACACTACCGCGCCCTCTCTCCGCGGTGAATACTCTTCTATCAAAGCCAGTTAGGCTCGGCGTCCAGGTCGTCGGGCGCGAACGCACCCTGCTTCCATTTCTCGACCGCCAGCGCGGCCATTGCGGCGTTGTCCGTACACAGCGACAGCGGGGGAATGAACAGGTCCGCTCCCTCTTTCTTGCACATCGCTTCCAGCGCGGCTCGAAGCGGCTTGTTCGCGCTCACGCCGCCCCCAACGGCGAGCCGGGCGAGACCTGTTTTGCGCAGCGCTTGCTTGCACTTCATCGCGAGCACATCGACCACCGCCGACTGAAAGCTCGCCGCGAGGTCGGCCCGCTTCTGCCCGGGTCCCGGCGGGGTGGCGCGTTTCACGTCCTGTCCGTGGCACGCGTACATCACTGCCGTCTTCAGCCCGCTGAAGCTGAACTCCAGCCGGCCGTCGTGGATGAACGAGCGCGGGAAATCGTGCGCCTTGGGGTTCCCCGCCGCCGCCTCGCGCTCGACCGCCGGCCCGCCCGGGAAGCCGAGTCCCAGAATCGCGGCCACCTTATCGAACGCCTCGCCCGCGGCGTCGTCGCGGGTGCCGCCGAGCAACTCCATCGACAGCGCGGTGTCGCACCGGAACAGCGCCGTGTGCCCGCCGCTCACCACGAGCCCGACGCACGGGAAAATGTCGCGGCCCGCGGCCAGCCGGCACGCGAAGATGTGGCTCGCAACGTGATTCACGGCGATCAGCGGAACCCCCAGCCCGAACGCAAGCGCTTTCGCCGCACTCACACCCACCAGCAGCGCCCCGACCAGACCGGGGGTGTTATGAACCGCCACACAGCCGATGTCTTTCAACCCGATGTGGGCACGCGCGAGCGCGTCGTCGACGACCGGAAGCAGGCTCCGCAAGTGCGCGCGGGACGCGATCTCGGGAACGACCCCGCCGAATCGAGCGTGCAGGTCCGTTTGCGACGCCACCACACTGGACAGCACTTGCAGTTCGTCCGTGAACACCGCAGCCGCAGTTTCGTCGCACGAAGTTTCGAGGGCCAAGAAGTACGTCACTCGGTTCGTCCCTGGGGCCGCGAGCATCTTGCCCGCACGGCGCGCGGCGAACGCGTTCCCGGTGCTTTGCCGCGCTACAGAACCAGTGTAGCAGAGGGCGCGGCGCTCGCGGTCCCGGTAGTTGGCGGCTCCCACCACTGCGCCGCCAGCGCCGCGGTCCACTCGGTGCTGCACGCGCACGCCGCAAGTGCGGCTTCCAGTGCGCATGCGGTTTGAAATCGCTCCGCCGGCTCTTTCGCCAGGCACTTCGCGACTACGCCGGCGAGGTCGGCCGGCACGCTGGGGCGAACGGAGCGCACGTCCGGGGCCGGCTGTGTCAGGTGCGCGTTAATCAGCTTGCCGACGCTCGTGCCCTCGAACGGCGGCCGCCCGGTGAGGCAGAAGAACGCTACCGCGCCGAGCGAGTACAGGTCGCCGCGCGGGTCCACGCTCTCGCCGGCGGCCTGCTCGGGGCACATGTACGCCGGCGTGCCCAGGACCGTCCCGGCGCGGGTGATCTTCACGTCGCTCGAAGAGCCGTGGTCCTGGACCAGTCCGAAGTCGAGTAGCTTGGCCACGTCACGCTGCCCGCCGAGGGAGGCAATGATAATGTTGGCGGGCTTCAGGTCGCGGTGGACCATCCCGGCCCGGTGCGCCTCCGACAGCGCGCCGCACAACTGCCGCAGCAGGTACACCGCGCGGCCGACGGCCAGCGGCCCCCGGTCCTTCACCAAGCGGTCGAGGGTCGGCCCTTCGAGGTACTCCATCACGTAGTAGAAGCTGCCGTCGTTGCCGCGCCCGTAGTCGTAGATGCGGACCGTGTTGAAGTGCGTGAGGCCGGTAACGGCCCGCACCTCGCGCTCGAACCGGGCGGCGGTGGCGGGCTCGGAAGCCAGATCGGCCCGCACGAACTTCATGGCGCACGGCCGCTTCAGCAGCCGGTGCTCGGCGAGCCACACCTCGCCCATCCCGCCCTCACCGAGCCGCTTGCGCAGCGTGTACGCGCCCAACTGCTTCAGCTCGCGCACCGCGTCGAACGCTTGCCGCTGGAGCGTACTCGAGCGGGCGGCGCTGAACACCGCGATCACGCCGGCCATGAACAGCGGCAGCGCCGTCGTCGGGAGCACGTACGCGAGCGTCGGCCGCACCATCGGGTTGGCGGCCGCGGCCATCGCCGTGGCCACAAGCGGCACCGAGATCAGCACCGCCGACCCGATCAGGCTGCGGCGGCGGGTGTTCGGAATGAGCACGCCGTACAGCACGATCGCGAACAGCAGCGGCAGCCCCGTCATCAGCGAGTTGAACCGGTAAAGCAGGTGATGGTACCGCGCGTCCGGCGACGGGGCCGCGTCGGTTTCGAGCACCACGAACCGGGCAACGAACCCGGCGCCGGCGATGATACCGAACTCGGTCACCTCAACCGCCCGGAGCGCCGTGAGCGACGCCCCTGGATACCGAATCAGGAACCCCAGCCCCACGACGCTCTGAGCGAACACGAGCAGCGGGAGCCCGACCGCCCAGCGCCCCAACCCGGCCTCTTCCGGAACCGGCGCAAGCCCCGTGAGCCCCAGGAAGGCGACCGCGCCGGTCACGAGCCCGATCGAGCCGTGTGTGACCAGTAACCGCTTGCGCAGGAGTTGCCGCGTCTCTTCGGCGAACCCGGCCGACCCCGTCGATACGGTGCGCGGCGGCATCACGCTGGTTTGGGCGCCCGCCGGGTTTTGCGGCGCGGGCCGCACGAGTGTCTCGTCGACCGTGCTCGGAACCGGGCGTACCGCGGTCGCCTCGGGCGCCCCATCGGGCGGACGAACGGCGGTGACGTCCGATGGATCGGGCATGTGCGGCAACTCAGCGCAGGTGGGCTTCAGAATAAGATATAACATGCTTTGCCCGCGCCGTTGAAACGCCGGAGGTCGTGGCGGCGGGCGGACAGAGCTTTTGCCTGGAACCGCCCTTCCCTGTGCGGCCGGCTCGCCACGGCCGGGGTTACGACGTTCCCTCTTCGTTCGGCCCCTCGGGCGGTACAAGGTACAGATGGCACAGCTTCGGGAACCGCTTGCGCATCTCGTCGGGGTCATCGAAGTCCCAGTCGGTACCCTCGGGCGGTGGCGGCGGGGCGTTCTCCTCGGCGCGGTCGAGTCGCGCGTAGAAGTCGCTCATCCCAGTCTTCTCTTCGTACACCCGTAGCGCGGAGGCATCCAGCCCGAACCCGTCCACCGGGTCGCCGTCGAGGATGTCGGCGAGCGAGTCCGGGTTCTTCAGCGCGTGTTCGTAGGCGTGCCGCCCGCGGCCCACCAGCCACACCCGGAAGTCCCGGAACCCGTCGTCCGAGCAGCCGCCGTTGATGAGGTGTGCGGCGCCCCACAGGTCGATGAGGTTCGCGGAACTGATGGCCTCGTCGAACTTGACCTGGAACTCGATCACTTCGAACCACTTAAGATCGCCGAGCCGCTCCTTGAGGGCCTCGAAGTGGTCGATCGCGTCCGGCCGGTAGGCGTCTTCGATTACCTTCCAGAACGATTTCCAGTCCATCGCGCACCTCATTACGGTACGGCGTGCCGGGGCATCATCTGGCCGCGCCGCGGTGCAAGTATAGGGCTGCCAAGCCATTTTGGGTGAAACCGGGTCGGCTGCCACACGCGGCCCCGCGCAATACGGCATCAAGGCCAACCGAATCGAGGCGGATCTCGGTGAAAGTGTGGAAGCACCTTCGACACTTTTCGAGCCACCTGAAAGTTGCGCCAAGAGTGGATCTCAGTCAGCCGGTATCTGATCCGAATCAAGCAAGAGCCGCGAATCGCGCCCCTGACCGGCCCGGCTGTGAACCTATTATGCCCGGCTCACTTACACCGCATCGCGCCGGGCGCCCTTCGGGCTGAACCGCTTTACACCCGCCATCACCCGACAGAGCTAATTCTGTTCCATTGGAGAACCTCGGGCAAATCCGGTGCACTATCACCGAACAATATTCTTGACAGGAGAAATACCGACAAAAAGAGTGTATACTCTAATTAGCGACAACATCATCACAGCCTTCACCTGCTTCAAAAACAGACAAGTGTCAACGCGTCGCCGCCCCGCGTGAGAACCCTTCGCGGCGACAGCCCCGTCGACCGAACACTCACTAGAGGATCTTCATGGGACTCTTGAGCCGTTTGTTCAAGGCCGCATCGGGAGCGACAGGCGACGTCACCAGCCCCCCTTCGCACACCGGGCACCGGTTGCCCATCGAAGTGCCGGTCCAGATCCTCGACGCGATTAAATTCAACGTCATGTACTGCGACACGCAGTTCGTGATCCGGTACGCCAACCCGGCGACCATACAAACGCTCAAGCGACTTCAGCAATATTTGCCGATCCCCGCGGAATCGCTTGTGGGCAGTTCGATCGATGTGTTCCACAAGCGCCCGGCGCACCAGCGAGGGGTGCTGGCGAGCGCGAGCACGATCCCCCCGGTGACGAACATCCGTGTTGGGCCGGAAACGCTCGAGTTGCGCGTTCAACCGGTGTTCTCCGTTACGGGCGCTCGGCTCGGGACGCTCGTCACCTGGGACGTGATCACCCGGCAACTGGAACTGGAAGCCACCAACACGGACTCCCGTGGGCAGATCGAGTCGATTAAACGGTCCTTTGCCGTGATCGAATTTGAAATGAACGGCAACGTCCGGACCGCCAACGATGTCTTTCTCAAAGCGATGGGGTACACGCTGGCCGAGATCAAAGGGCGGCACCACAGCATGTTTGTGGACCAAGCGTACGCGGCCAGCGCCGAGTATCGGGAGTTTTGGGCCAAGCTGAACCGGGGCGAATCGGTGATCCGGGAGCTCAAACGGGTGGACAAGGCCGGGCAAGAGGTCTGGCTCCAGGCCTCGTACAACCCCATCATGGGGGCCGACGGCAAGCCCTACAAGGTGGTGAAATTCGCCACCGACCTGACCGAGCAGAAGCGCAAAGCCGGAGCGATCCTCAGCGCGGTCAACCGTATGGCCAGCGGCGACTTCGCTCAGACCGTCCCGTCGCTCGGGGATGACCTGTTGGCCCAAGTCGGCACCGCGCTCAACGAGGCGATCGGTGCGGTCCGCTCTGCCCTGGAGAGCGTGCGGGAGGTGTCCGAACAGTTGGCCGATGCGGCCGCACAACTGTCGAGCGCCAGCGAAGAGATCTCCACGGGCGCGCAGCAGCAGGCGAGCAGCCTGGAGGAGACAGCGAGCACGCTGCACGAGATCACGGCCACGGTGCGGCAGAGCGCCGACAGCGCGCAGCAAGCCCGGCAGTTGGCTAACGGGTCCCGCGAGGTAGCCGAGAGGGGCGGCTCGGTCGTGAGCGGGGCGGTGGAAGCGATGGGCGAGATCAACGCGTCCAGCAAGAAGATCGCGGAGATCATCACGACCATCGACGAGATCGCGTTCCAGACCAACCTCCTCGCCCTCAACGCCGCCGTCGAGGCCGCTCGCGCCGGCGAGCAGGGGCGCGGGTTCGCCGTGGTCGCGGCCGAGGTCCGCAACCTGGCCCAGCGGTCCGCCACCGCCGCCAAGGAGATCAAGGGGTTGATCGGCGACAGCGTTAAAAAGGTGGACGCCGGTACCGACCTGGTGAACCGGTCCGGCGCGACCCTGGCGGAGATCGTGTCCAGCGTCAAGCGGGTCACCGAGATCGTGGCCGAGATCGCCTCGGCCAGCAAGGACCAGGCGTCGGGGATCGAACAAGTGAACAAGGCGGTGGGCCAGATGGACACCGTCACCCAGCGGAACGCCTCCCAGACCGAGGAGATGAGCGCCACCGCCCAAACACTCACGGATCAGGCCGCACAGCTCCGCGAACTCGTGGCCCGGTTCAAACTCGGGGCCGTGAACCGGCCGTCGGCACGCAAAGCGTCGCCGAAGGCCAGAAGCTACGGCTAGCCGGTAGAAGGTCTGTGGCACGCACTTCACAAGCGAACATCCGACAAGAAGCCCACACAGCTCAAGCCAAACAACGAAACAAACGTCGTCACGCAGCGGGTGACGCCCTCGCGCCGATGCGGCCTTGGATCGACCGATCCGGTCCCGGGCGGGCGTGTGCCCCACCCCGGGCACAGCCGGCAGCCGCGACCGGTAGCCCCTCCCCTGCCCCGCGCTCAGATGCCCAGCAACTCGCGACCGGCCTTAGCGGAGCGCCGGTCGGGCGCCCGCGGGTCGTCGGTCACTTCCAGTTCCCAGCAGCAGTGCAGGCCGTACACGTCTTCCGGGCTCATATCGGCGTGGGCCTCGCCGATCAGCGCCGCCGGGATCGAGCCGACCATACCTAACCCGATGAAGTCGGTGCCGTCGCCGTTGAGCCCGGTGTACGTGTACCGGAGCAGCCACACCTGGCGCCGGTCGTCGGTGGGGACCCAGTTGAGTTCGCGCGTGTCGAACAGCTCGATGTGCGTTGGTGGGCCGGTAAACTCGCCCGCGTGGGCCAGCCAGTCGCACATCACGGCCTGCGCCTCGAAGTCCGGCTCCGCGGCCGTCGGCGGGATGCGGTCCGCGCGGTCGAGGTCGCGCAGGTGCTGTTGCGCGGCCAGGCTGTAGCGCGGGTCCTCGCACAGGCGCGCCAGGAACGTGAGCCCCGCGGTGCCCCCGCGCGAGGCGCCGGCCTGCGCCGCCTCCATCTGCACCCCGACATCGGGGTGGTCCATCGCCAGCGCCGTCAGCGTGTTCCGGGCCGCTACGCTGATAAACGGCAGCGCCGCCGCCGCGCTCCGAGCGTAGCTGAAGTTGTCGGCGTCGGAGTCGGCGAGCCACGCTTCGAGCCGCTTGTGGCCCTCTGCGGTGTCGAACGGGTGCGCGGTGACCGTCCCGCCGCGGGCGGCCGTGTTGGCGAGATCGAGGAACGCGACCGCGGCGAAGTCCGACGGCAGCGGTTCACGCAGTTGGTCGATGAACGCGCCGACCAGCGGGTGCCCGTCCTCCGCGTACACCCCGAACACCACCTCCCACATGTACTCGTCGGGGAACCGACGCACGGCCGCCGCGACGCGCTCCAACCCCGGTTGGGAGACGTAGACCGCGAGCATCTTGCACACCGTCAGTAACGCCTCCGGGTCGGCGCCGGGAACCGCGATGGCGAGGTCGAACAGCCGGACGAGTTCCGGCGTGCCCCGGTCGCGCAGGAACCGCGTGGCGTCGTCGGTGGCCTCGTTCTGGAACAGTTGCGCGAGCGCCTGGAGCGGCACGCCGTTTCCGGGGGTGAGCAGCCGTTTCACGTCCGCTTGCTCGCGAAGCACCGCCACGAACTCCTCCGCGTCGCGGAGCGTGAGCTCCGTGTCTTCCCAGGGTTCAAGGGCTTCGGCGAGCGACGCCCCCGGGTTGGCGAGCGCGGTGCGGATCGTGTCGGAGAGGCTCAAATTGCGACGGGCCATGTCGTGCGTTCGTCCGTGTGCGGTTTCAAGTTGAAGAGGCGTCGGGTCACAAATCCAGTCGCTTCACGTTTCAAGTTCCAGGTTCCAAGTAGGAACCGACTCGGCACAAACTCCAGACCGCTCGTGTGCCTTTTGGCGTTACGTGAAACCTGGAACGTGAAACTGCTGAAGTCCTAACGTCATCATCCGGTGAGGCCGTGCGACGGTGCAGCATTCGGCCCGACGGCCGGGGACCAGCGTTAGTAGCCGGCCTTGGCTTTGGCGAGTGCGACGCCGTTCGTGCTGGGCTCCGGTGGCCACTCCGTCCAGTTGTTCGCCTGGCGCCAGAAGGTGAGCGGGTTCTCGTACACCACCTTCCGGATGTCGGCCTCGGAGTGACCGCGGCGCTTCATCTCCTGGATCAGTTCGGGCACCGCGAGCGGGTCGGACCGCCCCCAGTCGCCGGCCGAGTTCGCCATGATCCGCTCGGTGCCCACCATCTCGATGATGTCGGCCGCGCGGGCGGGGGTACACTTCGAGACCGGGTACAGCGTCATCCCGCACCAGAACCCGTTGTCGAGAGCCAACTTAACCGTGTGCTCCTCGACGTGATCGACGCACACCCGCTCGGGCTTCACCCGCGAGTCGCCCTTGAGCATGTCCACGATCATCCGCGTCCCCTTGTACTTGTCCTCAAGGTGCGGGGTGTGGATCAGGACCAGTTCGTTGGTCTTCGCGGCCAGGTCGAGGTGCTCCTGGAAGATGATCGCCTCGTTGCGGGTGTTCTTGTTGAGCCCGATCTCGCCGATCCCGAGCACGCCGGGGCGCGACAGGAACTCGGGGATCATGGCAATCACCTCGCGGGACAGCGAGACGTTCTCGGCCTCCTTGGCGTTGATGCACAGCCACGAGTAGTGCTTGATGCCGAACTGGGCGGCGCGTTTCGGCTCGAACTCGGTGAGGTGCCGGAAGTAGTCGTGGAACCCCTGTGCGGAGCCACGATCGAACCCGGCCCAGAACGCGGGCTCGGAGATCGCGGCGCACTGCGCGTAGGCCATCCGCTGGTAGTCGTCGGTGGTCCGCGAAATCATGTGGATGTGCGGGTCGATGTATTTCACCGTGACTCGATCTCCTTGAAGGCCAATGTGTTGCGTTCCGCTTCGCGCCGGGTTTCGTCGTCAAATGCCGAAGCCGCACGCCGGTGCAGACCAAATTCCATCTGCTACCAGCACCGGAACGTGTTCCCATTTAGGGAGTCGTTATCGACTCGGCGGTCCGCAGTTCGGGTATTTTCTACCCCCATTATCCCCCGGTGCGGCAGTTTCAGAAGCCCGATGCCGTCAGGATGTGCCGTCGGCGTCCAGTTCTAACCCGAGAGGCGAAGCCGCCCACCGAGTCTAGATCGACACAAAATGCGTCCGGGCAAATTGTTACGCCCTTCGCCACGTCCCGCTGACGTTTGATCTCGGTTCGTCCCGGGGCTCGTATTTCGGGCTCAGGACCGGCGATTCCTGGGTAGCGACCACCCAGCGAACGAGCAGCGAATTGGTAGTCGGCCGCCAGCGAATGTCCAGTCCGCGACCCATCAGTGCTGCATCAGCCGGTGCCGTGCTGTAACCCCCGTTACAGCGTTTGCTGAAAGCCCCACCGTCCACGCCGCCGGTGCGGTGGTGCGGTGGCCTTCACGCTCACCCTTAAGATACCGATGGCACGCGGCCCGAAATGCTTCGCCACGGCTCACGCGGGTCGAAGGTAACGGGATTGCTGGGAAGGCGAGCTGTGCCACCTTTGCGTGACGGTCGCGCTCGGGTCGGCGTGGCGAAGGCGTTGACCGGGAAGGCAGTCATCCGGAGTAGAATCACGGCCATGAACAAGCCGCTCCTGATAGCCGTTCTCCTCACACTCTTGGCAGGCCGAGCGGGGGCTGCGGACGCGCCGCACGTCGTTGTCTTTCTTGCCGACGACCTCGGATGGGGCGATTGCTCACCGTATGGCGGTAAGGACGTGCCGACGCCGAACATGGTCCGGCTCGCGGCCGACGGGGTGACGCTCACGCACGCGTTCGTCGCGTCGCCGAGCTGCACCCCGAGTCGGGCGGCGCGGCTCACCGGCCTCGACCCGATGCGCAACGGCGCCATGCTCAACCACGCCCGGCCTGCCGAAGAGCTGTTCGACCTGAACGCCGACCCGTGGGAGCTGAAGAACCTGGCCGCCGATCCGAAGCACGCCGGCCGGCTGAAAACACTTCGCACTGATCTCGACGCGTGGATGAAGGCCCAGGGCGACGAGGGGAGGAAAACCGAACGCGCACTGCCCAACCCGCAACCCATGAAGAAGAAGTAGCCGCGGCACGTGCCGAATCTGATTCACGGTCCGGGTGGTGGTGTCTGTTTCTTGTGGCACAGACATTCCTGTCTGTGCAGCGCGAGAACGCCGCACAGACAGGAATGTCTGTGCCACGAAGACAAGACCAAAGCAAGCACAAGTAACCGGATCGTGTATGAGGCGCGAGAAGTCGAAGAGACTGGCTCAGGTGAGCGATGGCACCGAATCACCGGTTCAGATGGCCCTCGTCCCAGAGCTGACGCACGTCTTCGTCGGAGGTGTTGGGGTATCCGGCGGCGCGCACCGCAGCCGCTACCTGTTCGGGTGTCGCCAGTGCTCCGAGCCTTACTCGCGTTTCCAACACGAGGCACGGTAACCCGGGATTCAGCTCTTCCGTTTGTGGCGTGCCGGCGCTCGATGTGTCGTTCGCCATGTTGGCCTCCCGAAACCGGAAATGAGAGCAGCGGTTGAGCTGCGACGGGCAGTCACCACGGAACTCGTTGTGACCCGTTGAGGTGTTGCACTTCTTGCGCCACCGGGTAACAAGGCCACTGCCGGAAGGAGCGGCTGTGCGACCGATTGAGCGAGTAGTGATGGTGATGAGGGTGGCCCGGCGGTTACCCGTCTGCTAACGCAGGCGGGTGGCGTTCGCACTCAAGACACGTATTTCTGGGGAGGGTGTAAAAACCGCTCGGACCGGAGAGGCGGGCTCAAGGGCGGCCTCCTCCGGTCCGGCGGTGTTCCGAGGGCGAACTCGGAACGCATCTGAACGTGTTCGGGAAAACCCGGTTGGGCGGACCGGGTAAATCGCGACCGGAGACCGCTGGGCGATCAGGGCGAGGTTGGGCGAACGGCCGGTGCGATGAGCTTCTCAAATAGCATGTATGGTGCCAGCGAAAACGTTTTTCACCATTTCCACCGCAACACACACGCTGCAAACAACTTAATGCCACGCAGCAACGATTCGCGATATTTCATTCTGAGTCGGAATCTTCGACACGTCCTCGTAAGGAGTCGATTTTTTCGACTCTCATGTTTGATTCCGACACCAAGCGCGGCTATAGTTCTTTCAGACCGGCCGCGATTGCCACACTGAATGGGCGACAGTGTGACAGTTAGCGGCCGGTCCTTTTTTGCGCACTGGTTAGAACTGGTTAGAACTGATTAGAACTGCCGGATCTCCACTCGATACCCTTCTAACCGCAATCGGATAGCGACCACTTCGGCGCGGGCGTGCAGGTGATAGACCCCGTGACTCGTCCACTTTCCGCCGCGTGTGGCGAGCACCTCGAACCGATGGTGAGGCAGGATGGTCGGGGCGCCGGCATCGGCGGTGGAAGCCGTTGCCGCCCAACCCGTCAGAGTCACGACCGCGAGCACAACCGTCGGCAGCAGTTTGCGAAACATGTTCGGGCTCCTCGTGAGCGTTTGGTCCGTCCTTCCTTCTGCGAGGTGGACGTTCGGGCGGGCGGACATTGCGCGCCGCGACGGTTTCATTCCGGCTTCACAGACTTCAGCCTCGGGACGCACGGGCACCGGATTTTGGTTTGCATGAAAGGCCCGTTTCCGGCGGGAGTAGAAGTGAGTGAAGGCACAGTCAACGACGTGCCACGAGGTCATGACGAAAGCGGTTCGCCTCCGGGTCCGGTCGATAACAGTGCTCCGGCTACTTCCCAGCCCCTCAACTTCCGCAGCGAACGCTCGATCGTCGTCCCGCGGTCGTAGGGGATCAAGGCTGGCGTGCTTCTTGGTACAGGTCACATCTTCATAATCTTTGCTCGTCGCGGCGCAGTGCCGTCGCTGCACTGTCGGTGTGGGCGCGGCGGCTCGTCATAATCCGGTCACTTGGGACGCCAGGTTCCTGGAACGTGTGAACGGCTTGTGCGGTCGCGCCGTGAACGAACGGCTCGTCTCCAAACGTGCCACCGGGCATCGGCCCTGATGCGATAAAATGCCCTTCGGCAAACCACTTGCTACACTCACCCCACGACAGCGCGGTTTGGCGACCGGCACTGCCGGCGAACGCCACCGGACGCACCGCTCAGGTGGCCCGCTTCGCAGAGGATTCGGTGATCACTCAAGACCCCATCAGCATTCTGCTCGTCGACCACAGGCCGGAGAACCTAACCGCCCGAGAAGCCGACCTCGGCGACCTCGGCCAGCACCTCGTCCGCGCCGGCTCCGCCGCGGAGGCACTCGAGCGGGTGCTCCAGACCGACTTCGCCGTCATCCTCATTGAAGTGGAACTGGCCGGGGTGTCGGGGTTCGAGGTGGCGAAGGGCCTCCGCGCCCGCGACCGCAGCCGGCACACCCCGATCATTTTCATCAGCGCCGGCGCGAGCGGCGCGCTCCCGGTGGAAGAGGCTTACGCGCTCGGGGCGGTGGACTACCTCGTCGAGCCGATCGCTCCGGTGGTTCTGCGGGCCAAGGTGTCGGTGTTCGTCGAACTGGCCCGGCGCACCCGCGAGGCCCGCGCGGCGGATCGGCTCCGGCTCTGGCAGACGGCGCTGGCCAGCATCGGGGACGGGGTCGTCACCACCGACGCGGCCGGGCGCGTCACCTTCCTCAACCCGGTAGCGGAGGGCCTCACCGGCTGGGCGGCCGCCGACGCCCGCGGGCGGCCGCTCACCGAGGTGTTCCGCATCGTCAACGAGACGACCCGAAAGGCGGTCGAGAACCCGGCCCTGCGCGCCCTCCAGACCGGGACCATCGTCGGGCTGGCGAACCACACCGTCCTCATCGCCCGGGACGGCTCCGAGCGCCCGATCGACGATTCGGCGTCGCCGATCCGCGACGAGACCGGGGCGGTCGCCGGCGCGGTCCTGGTGTTCCGCGACATCACCGAGCGGAAGAAGGCCGAGATCGCCCAGGCCCGCCTCGCGGCCATCGTCGAGTCGTCCGACGACGCGATCATCGGCAAGGACCTGGACGGCACGATACGGTCGTGGAACCGCGGGGCCGAGCGGGCGTTCGGGTACACCGCCGCCGAGGCCGTCGGGAGGTCCATCACCCTCCTCGTCCCGCCGGAGCGGCTCGGCGAGGAGCGGGACATCCTGGACCGGCTGGGTCGGGGCGAGCGGGTCGAGCAGTTCGAGACGGTTCGGGTGCGGAAGGACGGCCGGCGGGTGGACGTGGCACTGACCGTGTCGCCGATCCGCGACGCCGAGGGGCACATCACCGGGGCCTCCAAGGTCGCGCGCGACGTGACCGCCGCCAAGCGGGCCGAGCGGACGCGGGCGGCCGCCCTTCAGGCGGGCGAGGTCGGCACCTACCACTGGGATGTCGCGGCCGATCGGATCACCGGGGACCGCAACTTCGCAGCCATTTTCGGGGTCCTCACCGATGACCGGCCCGCGGCCCCGGTGGGCGACTTCCTGACCGTCATCCACCCCGACGACCGGGACCGGGTCGGGGCCGAGATCCGCCGCACGCTCGACACCGGCGCGCCGTTCCGCAGCGAGTACCGGGTGACCGGCCCGGCCGGGGAGCGGTGGCTGGTGGCCCGCGGGACCGTGGAACGGGCCGCGGACGGCGGGGCCGTCAGTTGGGCCGGGGTGGTGATCGACATCACCGACCGGAAGCGGGCCGAGAACGACCTGGCCGCGAGCCGCGCGCGGCTCGACTACGCGGTCCGCGCGTCCGGGATCGGGTTCTGGTACTGCGACCTGCCGTTCGACGTGCTCCAGTGGGACGAGCGGGTGAAGGCGCACTTCTGGCTGCCGCCCGACGCCCGCGTCACCATCGACACGTTCTACGACCGCATCCACCCCGACGACCGCGAGCCGACCCGGGCCGCCATCGAGCGGAGCATCGCCGACCGCGCCGGGTACGACGTTCACTACCGCACGGTCGACCCGGGCACGGGCGCCGAGAAGTGGGTCCGGGCGATCGGGGGGACGTACTACGACGAGGCCGGCGCGCCGAAGCGGTTCGACGGGGTGACCCTGGACGTGACCGACCAGCGGCGGGCCGAGGCCGCGGTCCGGGAGAGCAGCGACCGGTTCGCCATCGTCGCCCGCGCGACCAACGACGCGGTCTGGGACTGGGACATGCGGACCAACGGGGTGTGGTGGAACGAGGGCGTCACCACCCTGTTCGGCCACGCGCGTCACGACGTGGGCGGGGACGCCGCCTGGTGGTACGAGCACATCCACCCGGACGACCGGGAGCGGGTGGTCACCGGCGTCCACGCGGTCATCGACCGCGGCGGGGCGAGCTGGTCCGACGAGTACCGGTTCCGGAAAGCGGACGGCGGCTACGCCACCGTACTCGACCGCGGGCACGCGATCCACGAGGGCGGGAAGACCGTCCGCCTGGTCGGGGCGATGCAGGACGTGACCGAGCGGCGCCGGGCGGAGGAGCAGTTGCGGGACAGCGAGCAGCGGTTCCGGTCCCTGTTCGAGTCGATGGACGAGGGGTACTGCGTGGTCGAGCCGGTGCTCGACCCGGCCGGGGCGGCGGTCGATTACCGCTACCTCCTGGTCAACCCGGCGCTCGAGGCCCACACCGGGCTCAAGGACATCGTCGGCAGGACGGCCCGCGAGATCATGCCGACCCACGAGCGGCACTGGATCGAAGGGTACGCCCGGGTGGCGGAAACCGGCCGGCCGTTCCGGCGCACCGACCGGGTGGCCGACCTCGGGCGGTGGTTCGACGTGTCCGCGTTCCGGGTCGGCCCCCCCGGGAGCCGCCAGGTGGGGGTGCTGTTCACCGACATCTCGGACCGCAAGCGGGCCGAGGCCATGTTGCGCGAGAAGGACGAGCGGCTCCAGCTCCTGGTCGACCGCGCGCGGGACTACGCGGTGCTCGTAACCGACCGGGACGGGCGGGTGATCGAGTGGGCCGGGGGGGCCGAGGGCATCACCGGGTTCGCCCCCGCCGACGTCCTCGGACGACCGGCGGACGTCATCTTTACTCCTGCGGACCGCGCGGCCGGGGTGCCCGCCCGGGAGATGGAGTTGGCCGCCCGCGAGGGGCGGGCCGAGGACAAGCGGTGGCACGTGCGAAAGGACGGGAGCGAGTTCTTCGCCGACGGGGTGATGGTGCCGCTCCGGGACGAAGACGGGGCGCTGCACGGGTTCGGCAAGGTGTTCCGGGACGCGACCCCGCGCAAGCGGACCGAGGAAGGGGTCCAGTTCCTGGCCGACGCCAGCGCGAGTCTGGCCGAACTGGTGGACTACCAGAGCACCCTCCAGCGGATCGCCAACCTGGCGGTCGGCGGGTTCGCCGACTGGTGCGTGGTGGACCTGGTCGACGAGGACGGGCGGCGGGAGCGGCTGGCGGTCACCGCGGCCGAGCCGGCGGACGTGTCGGCGGCCCGGGCGGCCGACACGCCCGCCGACCCGGCGGGCGCAGCGGAGGTGGTGCCGCACGTGCTGCGGACGGGCGAGCCGGAGGTCGTCACCGACCTGGCCGAGGCGGACCCGGCCACCGCCCCGCAGGGGCCGGAGCGGCTCGAGAAGCTGCGGGCGCTGGGCGTCCGGTCGTACATGTGTGTCCCGCTCCGCTCCCGCGGCCGGGTCATCGGCGGGATGACGTTCCTCAGCTCGTCCCCCCGCCGCCGGTTCGGTCCCGACGAACTGCGGGTCGCGCAGAACCTGGCCGAGCGGGTGACGGTGGCGATCGAGAACGCCCAGCTCTACCGCACGCTCCAAGAGCAGGACCGGCGGAAGGACGAGTTCCTCGCCACCCTGGCGCACGAACTCCGCAACCCGCTCGCGCCGGTGCGCAACGGGGTGCAGATCCTGCGGCTCAGCGGCGTCGGGGAGGCCGCGGGCCGCACCCTGAACATGATGGACCGCCAGCTCGGGCACCTCACGCACCTGGTCGACGACCTGATGGACGTGGCCCGGGTGTCGAGCGGCAAGGTGGTGCTGCGGAACGACCGGGTCTCCCTGAAAGCGGTGGTGGACGCGGCGGTGGAGACGAGCCGCCAGGCGGTGGAAGCGGCCGGGCACGAGTTCGTGCTGCGGGTGGCGGCCGAGCCGCTGCTGCTCAGCGCCGACCACACCCGGCTGGTGCAGGTGCTGGCGAACCTGTTGAACAACGCCGCCAAGTACACGCCCCAGGGCGGGCGGATCGTGCTGTCCGCACAGCGCGACGGGGGCGACGCGGTGGTCACCGTCTCGGACACCGGGGTGGGCATCCCGGCCGACATGCTGCCCAAGGTGTTCGAGCTGTTCGCCCAGGTGGGCACGTCGATCGAGCGGAGCCAGGGCGGGCTGGGGATCGGGCTGACGCTGGTTAAGCGACTGGTGGAGATGCACGGCGGGACCGTGCGCGCGGAGAGCCCCGGGCCGGGGCGGGGCAGCACGTTCACCGTCCGCCTGCCGCTGGCCGCCGCGCCCGCGGACGCGCCGGCGCTCCTGCGGGCGCCGGGCGGCGGGGCCGCCAACCGGCTCGACATCCTGGTGGTGGACGACAACCGGGACGCGGCCGAGAGCATGGCCCTGCTGCTGGAGATGCGCGGGCACCGGGTGAAGGCCGCCCACGACGGCCCCGAGGCGCTGAAGCTGCTCGCCACGTACCGGCCGCAGCTCATCCTGCTCGACCTCGGGCTGCCGGGGATGAGCGGTTACGAGGTCGCCCGCCGCATCCGCGAGAGCGCGGCGCTGCGCGGAGTGACGCTGGCCGCGCTGACCGGATGGGGGCAGGAGGAGGACCGGCGGCGGACGAAAGAGGCCGGGTTCGACCACCACCTCACGAAACCGGCCGACCCGGCCGAACTGGAGCGCATCGTAACCGGCGTGCAGGCAGGCGGGAGATGATGTGCCGCGGACACATACGAAACATCGCCCTCAATGATAATCAACCATCGAGAAGCCATTACTGAAATCGAATGCGCTTTGAGCGGCCCGGCCGCTCATACATGAACCCGCCGCGGGTTCATGTATGAGCCCCTTCATCGAGCCTTGGTGCGACCCGCCGTCGCTTTGGACCGTAGTGCCAGCCGAGCGGAACTCATTCCGCCCAGAGTTCTTAGCGGCGGACGCCCGGGCGGCTACAATTGGCGCCATCCCCCGAGGAGCGCCGATGCGCAAGCCGTTCGCGATCTACCACGAGCACCCCGACTGGTTCCGCCCGCTGTTCGCGGAACTCACGCGCCGCGAGATCCCTTACGTTCAGCTCGACCCGCGGGCGCACGTCTACGACCCGAGCGAAAAGCAGTCGCCATACGCCCTGGTGTTCAACCGGATGAGCCCGTCGGCGTACCTGCGCGGCGGGGTGCAGGGGATGTTCTTCACGGTCGCGTACATGGCGCACCTGGAACGTCTCGGCGTGCCGGTCGTGAACGGGGTGAACGGCTTCTCCATCGAGCTTTCCAAGGCCCGGCAACTCACGCTGCTCGAATCGCTCGGGCTGGGCTATCCGAAGGCGCGGGTCATCAACCACGCATCAAAGGCGGTGGACGCGGCGGACGGGTTGCGGTTCCCGGTGGTGGTGAAGGCGAACATCGGCGGCAGCGGCGCCGGGATCGTGAAGTACCTCGGCCGCGAATCGCTGGCCGAGTCCGTGGCCGCGAACCAGGTCGATTTGGGCGTGGATTACACCGCGCTGGTTCAGGAGTTCGTCCCGGCCCGCGGCGGGCACATCACGCGCGTCGAAACGCTCGGCGGGAAATTCCTCTACGCGATCAAGGTGTACACCACCGGCGAGTCGTTCAACCTGTGCCCCGCGGACATCTGCCAGCGCGCCGACGGGGTGGAACTGGTCCGCGCGGCGTGCCCGATCGACGCGCCCAAGACCGGCCTGAAGGTGGAGGGCTACACGCCGCCCCCGGAAGTGATTGCGGCTTGTGAGAAGATCATGCAGGTCGCCGGGATCGACGTGGGCGGCATCGAGTACATGACCGACGACCGCGACGGCCGGATCGTTTACTACGACATCAACGCGCTGTCCAACTTCGTCGCCGACGCGCCGAACGTGGTGGGGTTCGACCCCTTCGCGCAGCTGGTCGATTACCTCGTGAAGCGTGCGGCCTGATTGCTCTGCGGTTCTGGTCTTGAGTGTGGTCCGCTCGCTCCGCGAGCGGTCGCGAGGCGGTGCCGGCCGGATAACGTACAGCCGATCTGAGACCCGGAGCACCGCTCGCGGAGCGAGCGGACCACACTCAAGACCAGAGCCATGCCAACAAACACCAACCACGAATCTCCGGCAGCGAACCGAACTCGATAGCCCGAGCGGGCCAGCGGCCCGCGCTCCACAGAGAAACGCAGATGCGCTACGGCTACTGGATGCCCGTTTTCGGCGGGTGGCTGCGGAACGTCGACGACGAGAACATGTCCGCGACCTGGGAGTACGCCAAAAAGTTGGCTCAGCGGTCCGAGCAGATCGGCTTCGATCTGTCGCTGGTCGCCGAACTGAACCTGAACGACATCAAGGGCGAGGACGCGCCTTCCCTGGACGCGTGGAGCACCGCGGCGGCGCTCACGGCGGTCACGTCGAAGCTGGAACTGATGGTCGCGGTGCGGCCCACGTTCCACAACCCGGCGCTGCTGGCGAAGCAGGCCGCCAACATCGACCACATCGGCGGCGGCGGGCGGCTGTCGCTCAACGTGGTGTCGAGCTGGTGGCGAGACGAGGCGAACAAGTACGCGGTGCAGTTCGAGCAGCACGACGACCGCTACGCCCGCACCGCGGAGTGGCTCGACGTGCTCGACGGCGTGTGGAAGCGGGACCACTTCAGCTTCGAGGGGAAGTTCTACAAGGTGCAGGACAACGTCCTTCAGCCGAAGCCGCTCACGAAACCGCGGCCCGTCATCTACGCGGGCGGCGAATCGGAGGCCGCGAAGAACCTGATCGCGAAGACGTGCGACGCCTACGTGATGCACGGCGACCCGCCCGAGAAGATCGCGGAGCGCATCACCGACATGCGCCGGCGGCGCGAGGGGTTCGGGCTGCCGCCGATGACCTACGGCGTGGCGGGGTACAGCATCGTCCGCAACACCGACGCCGAAGCGAAGGCCGAACTGGCCCGCATCACGGACGTGAAGCAGAGTGCCGCCGGTTACCACAACTACCAGCAGTGGCTCGCGGGCACGCAACTGGAGCAGCGGGTGTCGCTGGAAGACTACTCCGTCTCGAACCGCGGGTTGCGAAGTGGGCTGATCGGCACGCCGCAGCAGGTGCTCGACCGCGTGAAGGCGTTCGAGGCCGTCGGGGTGAACCTACTACTGTTGCAGTGCAGCCCGCAATTGGAGGAGATGGAACGCTTCGGTGAAGAGGTGATTCGGAAAAGTCGCTGAGGATGTCGGATGACGCGAGAGGAATGGCTCACGTGCGCTGAGCCCGAGATTTTTACAGAGTTCCTCCGTGGCGGTCACAGTCAGCGCAAGCTGCGGCTATTTGCAGTTGCGATTGTGTCCCCCTTTGTTGACCTGCTCATCGATTCGAGAAGCCGCGAGGCCGTTAACCTCGCGGAACACGTCGCTGATGCCCCTGAAATGGCGCATCGCTTACCGCTGACCTTTGAGCAGGCTTTCAACGCGATATCTGATCTGCAAACTGATCGAGACGTTTGCGTGACTGCGGCCCATGCCGCAGGGCGGACGGTTGATCCCAACCCATCCGCGGTTGGTTGGATTACCTGGAACATGATCGAAGCCGTTCACGCGGAACTCAGCGAAGAGGGCGGAACCAACGAAGACGAACGCTATAACCTGTATTTTGGGGGCAGAGCACAGGGGAAAATACAACTGTCCAATATCCTTCGCGAAGTGTTCGGTAATCCGTTCCGACCCGTTCCGTTTGCCTCCGCCTGGCGCTCATCGGATGTGCTACTTCTCGCCGAGGGCATCTACACTGACCGCGCTTGGGACCGAATGCCTATCCTCGCGGACGCGCTTCAGGAAGCGGGGTGCGATTCCGCCGACCTCCTCAACCACCTGCGCGATCCCGACGCGACCCACGTGCGCGGCTGCTGGGCGCTCGACCTCGTTCTGGGCAAGGAGTGAGGCCCGATGACCGAAGCCGAATGGCTGGCGTGCGCCGATCCGGCGGCGATGTACAAGTTCCTCGGCGGCCGCGCCAGCCATCGCAAGTGGCGGCTGTTCGCGTGCGCCTGCTGCCGACGGCACTGGCACTGGGCCGCCGACACGCCCGCGGCGCAAGCCGTTGAGGTCGCGGAGCGGTTCGCTGACGGCCGGACAACCGACAAGAAGCTCCGAGCCGCAATGAACCAGGCGGACGCGGTCGCCGGGCAGTTTTACGATGAGTACCGGCTCACGCAAGGCGTCGAGCCGTACATCGCCCACGTACACGCCAGTGCGTGTGCCGACGCGGTCCGATCAGGGGTACGGTTCGCGGTCAACGCGGCCAATTTCGCCGCCCAGACCTACGCCTACGAGATTACCAATACGGCCGGGGGCGTTAGCGACCTTTGGCAAGCGCACAAGGACGCCGAAGCTGCCGCGCACGCTGGCGTCCTGCGCGATATCGTTGGGAACCCGTTCAGCCCGGTCGGGTTCGATCCCGCCTGGCGCACCACCGACGTGCGGCTCCTGGCCGAACGCATCTACAACGACCGCGCGTTCGACCAGCTCCCCATTCTCGCTGACGCGCTCCAGGATGCCGGGTGTGGGGCCGAACGGCTGCTGGAGCACCTGCGCGACCCCGCGCTGCTGCCGTGGGAGCGGCCGGACGCGGCCGGGCCGCCCCCGGTGGAACACGTCCGGGGGTGCTGGGCGCTCGACCTCGTGCTCGGTTTTGCCTGACACAAAGCGGCATGGCACCGGTTGCGCGGCGTAGGTAGAATCGTCACCAGGGTTACAGTTTCGCCGTCTTCAGGAGGGGCGCCGTGGTGGCAAACAGGGTCCGGCGGGTGGTGCTACTGGCCGCCGCCGTTGGGTTCGCGGTCCTGGCCGGCGGGCCGGTCCGTGCGGCCGATGACAACAAGGAGCTGCGCGAGGAACTCCTCAAACTCAACTCCATCACCGATAAGGACGCGCAGCGGGACAAGCTCCGCGCGCTCGCGAAGGACAAGGATAAGGCGAAAAAGCTCGTCACCGAAGCCGGCAAGATGCTTAAGGAGGCGAAGGGCAAGGACAACCCGTTCAACTTCAACGGCGGGCTGATCGTCGCCCGTCTCGCGCACTTCAACAAGCAGTACGACATCGCCGAGCCGTTCTACGAGGCGCTCGTCGAGAACGCCACCAAGATCAAGAGCGGCAGCAAGATGGTGGACGCCTACGAGGGCCTCATCGACCTGTACTGGGAGACGAAGAAGTACGCCCTGGTGTCCGAGACGTGCCAGAAGTTCGTGGACGACATGGGGCCGGAAGAGTACGAGCGCGCGAAGCCCTTCATCCTGGAGCGGCTGGTGCAGTCGATGGCGAAGGAAGGGAAGTTCGACGAGGCGCTGGGCCTCGTTGACAACCTCATCCGGGTGAGCGCCCAGGCCGACTGGTACTTCCTCCAGACCAAGGGCTGGGTGCTGCGCGAGCAGGGCAAGCTGCCGGCGGCGATCGAGGCGTACAACTCGGCGCTCGAAAAGCTCGACACCACCGACGCCCTCAAGGGTGAGGGCAAGGACCAGATGAAGGACCGCGTCCGGTATATCCTCACCGGGCTGTACGTCGACAACAAGGACGTGGACAAGGCCGCCAAACACCTGCAAACGCTCATCAAGCGGAACCCGGACAACCCGACGTACAAGAACGACCTCGGGTTCATCTGGTGCGACGCGAACATGAACCTCGAAGAGTCCGAGAAGCTGATCAAAGAGGCCATCGAACTCGACACGAAGGAGCGGGAGAAGCTCAAGAAGGAAGGCAAGCTCGACGAGGTGAAGCCGAACGCCGCGTACCTCGACAGCCTGGGCTGGGTGCTGTTCAAGCAGAAGAAGTACAAGGAAGCGCTCGAGCCGCTGAAGCAGGCCGCGGCCGACGACGAGGACGGCAGCCACCTCGAAATCTGGGACCACCTCGCCGACTGCCACATGGCGCTCGGGGAGAAGAAGGAAGCCATCGCCGCGTGGGAGAAGGCCCTGAAGTGCGAGGACCTGACCAAGCGGGACGGCGAGCGCCGCCGCAAGGTGAGCGAGAAGCTGAAGAAGGCCCGCGAGTAGTTGACTCCTGCGGCGCGAGTGGCCTTGGCCGCTCGCGCCGTGCTGGTTTCCCAAACGGGGTTCGGCAAGCAGAGGCAGTTGAGGATGCACACGCTCACGGTTCGGACCCGGTTCACCTTCGGCGACCGTGTGCGGTTCGACTCGCCAATGCAGCGGTGCTCGGGCGAGGGCACGGTGTTCGCTATCACCGTCGGCGCAGACGGCCAGATCGACTACATGATCGAAATCGGCCGGGACGGTTACAGCGACCTCCAACCGGGTATCCTAGAGGACGAGATCACGCTGCGGGGGGCCGACGAGTCGTGAGACACCGACCTCCGACAAAGGCACGCCGAACCTGGCGCGGCACCTGACACCGCCATCGGATTCGGGACGCGTCACTCATCTGGTGATGGCGATGCAGGTGAGCTGATGTTCGGGAAACCGTGTTCGACTCGCCTGCGGAACTCTCCATGCTTGCCGGCTGGACGCGGATCGCCCTGGGCGGGCACGCCGTTGACGTGTTCGACCCGCCCGGCGCAGCGCCGCACGCGCTCCTCTACCTGCACTCACTTCGTGAAGAGTCGCCGGCAACCGACTCCACTTTCACAACGGAACTGAAGCGGCACCGGTTGCGGTGCGCCGCCCCGGCCGGCGGGTGGTGCTGGTGGGCCGATCGCGTCTGTCCGGAGTTCGGAACCGAAATTACTCCCGAACACTTCCTTCTGGAATCGCTGGTGCCGTGGATGGCGTCGGCGTGGGGGCTTGGCCCGCGCGGGGTCGCACTCGCGGGTGTGGAAATGGGCGGACAGGGGGCGGTGCGACTCGCGTTCAAACACCCCGACCGGTTTCCGGTCGCGGCGAGCGTTTCGGGCGCGTTCGACTGCCAGGACTGGTACGGCGCGGGCACGCCACTCGATGAGATGTACGAGAGCCGCGAGCGGTGCCGGCTCGACACCGCGCTTCTGCACCTCGACGCCCGGGACTGGCCGGCGCACCTGTGGTTCTGTTGCGCGCCGGACGACGCGGCGTGCTATCGCGGTAACGACCGCCTCCGCGAAAAGCTCGCCGCGATGGGTGTTCCGCACACCGCCGATCTCGACACACGCGCCGCAGCCGAAACGTCATACACGGAATTCATGACGCCCAAGGCGCTGGCGTTCGTCGCGGATGCGCTCGGGCGAGAGGCGAAGCGGCTGATGTAAGGGGGCAACTCGTTCGCGACTTGGTTTTGTTCTTGTGGCACAGACATTCCTGTCTGTGCGGCCTTCGCGCGCCGCACAGACAGGAATGTCTGTGCCACAAGAAACAGACACCACCGCCCGGACTGTGAACCAGACACGAATCCGCGGTGGGTATTGCTCTTCTGACGAGCCGCGACCGCCAGGGCGTGGGATACGTACCCCCACGCCCTGGCGGTCGCGGCTCGTCAGAAGAGCAATGCGTACAATCGAGTACATCCTAAAACACCGTGCCGGAGCCGCTGCGCGGGAATTCGTTCGGGTCGGGCGGGAACGCCGACGGCTTCGGGGCCGCGGGGCGCCCGCCGAGCATCGCGGACCGCGGCGGCTTCAAACCGGGCATCGGCCCCGGGGTCGGGCGGAGCTGGTCTGGGTTCGCGCCGTTCGCCCACAGCAGCACCCGGCGGGCGACTTCGGCGGCGACCTTGCTGTTGGCCGGCGGTCGCTCGCCCCCGGGGAGCCCGAGTTCCAACCCCAGCACGTTTTGCAGCACCGCCGCAACCGACAGCGCCATCTCGCGGTTCGGCTGACGCGCCAGCCCGCGGAGCACGTCCACGCCGTCCGAGTCGTGCGGGTTGATGCGCAACATCTCTTCCGCCGCGAACAGCCGCATGGGTCCCGGCTGGTCCAGGTTGGTGAGCTTGTCGAGCAGGTCCACCGAGAGCAAGTTATGATCGCGCAACAGCGCCGCGAGTTCCACCCGGAGGGCGGGCGGGGCGTCGGCGCTGAGCATCATCGCGGCGAGCTGGCTACCCAGTTCGGGCCGCTCCCCGTCGGTCAGGTCGCGGTGGTGCTGCTCGATCAGCGTTTGGATCGCGCGGGGGGCGAGCGGGGCGTGCTCCTCGGCCCAGGTGATGAGGTCGGCGAGTGCCGCGGCCGGCAGCCGCCCGGTGGCGAACAGCGGGCCGTCGTCCGCGAGTCGCGGGTCGGCGAGCGCCTCACGCACGCCCTCGCGGGCGAACGCCCACTTGGCGTCGGCCTGCCACAGCAGGGCTTCCGCGGCGGCCGCACGCGCCTCGGCCGCGGGGTCCCGCAACATCCGGGCCAGCCCGCCGATGAGGTCGGCGGACCCGACCGCGGCCAGCGCGTACGCCGCCGCGACCCGGACGGCCGGTTCGCCGCTCTCGCGGGCCGTTTTCATAACCAACTCAGCCTCTCCCGGGCGCCACACGGGGCGATACTCCAATGCCCCCAGGGCGGCACACTGCACCTCCGGCCGCGGGTCCGAGAGCAGCGCGAGGACCGGGCGGATCTCGTCCAGCGCGGCCCCCCGAAGGGCGACCACCTCGGGTAACAGCCGGCAGTCGGTGAACTGGAGCGGCCAGTCGGTGCGGGACACGAGCTTGGCGCACCACTTGTTCGCGCGGCGAAGCGGTTCGGCCCCGGTCCGCGTCAGGTCGTGAACCGCTGCGAGGCCCACCGCCGTGATGAGCAGGGCGCTTTGTCCGATGTGAACGGCCCAATCAGGAGAGCCGCGGGTCGGCAGCCACAGCCACGCGAGGGCGATCAGGTACAGGACGACGAGCGACGCGCTCACCGGCGGGCGCCACACCGGGTGGGCGCGCAAGAGGGTGAGCGCGAAGAGCACCTGAACACCCGCCCCGACGTAGAGCGCGATCAGGTCCGTGCGGTAGCCGAAACCGCCGAGCAGGGCGGCCGGAAGTGCGAGCAATGTGAAGCTAACGACCCGGCCGAGGAGCCCGAGATCGTGGCGCGGCGCCGGTGCGGACCAAGCCATGATGCGCGATCCCACCTGAGCGGTGTCGGGTAACCGGTGCCGTCCGCCGAGGGGACACGGCACCCAAACTGAGCGGGACTTCTGTTCTGAAGAACTACCGTACCGTACCTTATCTCGCGATTCAGCCCGGGGCAAACGCGCGAGACACGCGAGCGGTCGTAAAGTCGAAAGTCTTAACATCGGAAGCGAGGGCGTGTGGGCGGTTACCGTAGTAAAATCATGATGTGAGCGCGTGCGAGGAAGTTGCGCGCGGTTTCGTCACATCGTGTCGCAACCCGTCGGTGTGGCGTGGCCTTGGCCCCGAACCGCTCGCCCCGGTTCCGGTCCTTGTACCGGTCGGTATCGACGTCCCGTCGCGCGGTCCGGTTCTTGCGGCTCGGGATCGCCGCCGCGCTGCCGCGGGTCGCGATGCCATCCACGAAGTCCGGCGTCTGTACCCTCGTCGGCGATGAAAGCGGCCGCCGCCGGCCCCGTCACCAGGGCCTCGGCGTGAGTGAGTGATGTCGGCGTCCGGGCCTGGGGTCCGCAGTGCCCGGCTGGGGAACCCGAACCCGCACGCCCGCACCGGGACCTTGATTCCGAACCCGCCACGACCGCCCCCCAACGCTTGCTCCTCTTGTCCTCCGGTCCCGTCGGACTTTTTTGCGCCCCAGCCGCGCACGGATCAACACGGGATCGAGGAACCGCTATACCAAATCCGGGTCCGACAGAATAAACAGCATCGAGCCAATCGATATTTATTCCACTCACCCTGTTATGCCTAAATGTGTTTATACTCTCCATCACATGCCGGCGTGCCCCTTGCGCCTCGGGCCAGCAGTGCCCCCCACATCGGATCTCACTCCGCCTCGAGTTCTTAATCCGTCGTGTCCCTCCCACACGTGGCCGTTCACTTCCTGTGACGGTGGATAAATTTCCCCGGCCGGTGTCAGGTCGCCACGCTTCTTCTTAATGACGCAGGGGTTCGCCGAGTTGGTGGACCCAAGGGGTCAGAGCCAAGCGCCGCTCAGAAGGAGCCGCACATGAGCGATCAACAGATGTCTCACGAGGCGGGTGCGGATCGACGGACCGTGCTGAAGACCGTGGGGGTACGAATCGATGTCCCGGTACCCGGACTTCGCCGAGTACAAGCGGCGCACCGGCCTGCTGTTCCCCAGGCTGTGGTGACCCCAAGGCGTGTGAAAGGGGTTTTCGCGCGAGGGGCGTTTTGAACGGGACCGACGCGGGCCGGGAGCGGGCGCCTGGCCGCAGCGGCCGAAGGGGCGGTTGTGATTATGAAGACAAATGAGTCGGCGATGATGACGTTCTCGGCGAGCTGTTAGCCGCATCTGCACGGCCTCTCCTCATTACTGGTGCTCGGGCGCGTAGAAGCCGATCACCCGCGGCGGTATACTCGGGTCCGTCGCCCGCGCACCTCAAGAGGAGGCTGCTTTGGTCGAGGCAAACACCACGGCCGCGGTCCAGTGCTATTTAGACGAATTGGCCAGTGACGCGCCCGCCGAACCGGTCGTCCGGGCGCTGCTCGGGCGCGCGGTCCGCCGGCTGAACCAGTTGTGCGCCACGCTCCTTTACCGCAACTACCCGCGCCTGACCCGGCCGCCCCTCAACTTGCAGTCCAACGAGTTGCTCGGGGCCGTCGTGGAGCGCCTCCTCAAGGCCCTCCGGGAAGCACGGCCGGCGACCGTGCGGGACTTCTTCGCCCTCGCGGCCCAGCACATGCGATGGGAACTCAACGACCTGGCCCGCTGCCTCGACGAGCAGCCGGACACGGTCGCGATCGACGGGCGGGTGCCCGCGCCGCCCGGCAGCGACTCCGGCCTGAGTTCGGAGTGCCGGCGGATCATTGCCGTGATCGACACCCTGCCCCCGGAGGAGCGCGAGGTGTTCGACCTGGTGCGGTTGCAGGGGATGACGCAGGTCGAAGCCGCGGCGGTGCTCGGCGTCGCCACCCGGACGGTGCGGCGGAGGCTGGACCGCGGCTTGTTGCTGCTGGCGGAGCGCCTGAGCGACCTGCGGCCGGGCGACACACGCCCTGAAACACCTTGAGAACCGGCCGCGGCCTGGCACCTCCGACGGGCCAGGCCCCTCCGACGTGGGAGAGCCCCGTGTCCGATGACCCGCGTGTCCAGAAGTTGCTCGAAGAGTTGCTCGCCACCGACTCCACGCCCGAAGCGGTCTGTAGCTCGTGCGCCGAACTGCTGCCCGTGGTCCGCGAGCGGTGGCAGCGGGTGGTCCGCACGCGGGCCGAACTCGACGCCATGTTCCCACCCGAGGCCGATTCCGGCTCGGACCTTCGTTCCCCGCCCGTGGGAGACGTTCCGCTCCCCGATGTTCCGGGTTACGAGGTCGAAACCGTTCTCGGCGCGGGGGGCATGGGCGTCGTTTTCAAGGCCCGGCACATGCGCCTCAACCGCGTCGTCGCTTTGAAGATGGCCCTGGCCGGCGCTTACGCCGGGGCGCACGAGCGGGAGCGGTTCCAGCGGGAGGCGGAGTCGATCGCGGCCCTCCGGCACCCCAACGTCGTTCAGGTCCATGACGTCGGCGACTCGGCCGGCAAGCCGTACTTCACGATGGAGTACGTCGAGGGCGGCAGCCTCGCGGAGAAACTGGCCGGCACGCCGTTGCCGGCCGGCACCGCCGCGGCGCTGGTGGCGGACCTGGCGGCGGCCGTACACGCGGCCCACTCCGCCGGAATCATTCACCGGGATCTGAAGCCCGGGAACGTGCTGCTGACGGCCGACGGGACGCCCAAGATCAGCGACTTCGGTCTGGCCCGGCGGCTGGGCGGTCAGGCGGGGCTCACCCGCACCGGCGCCGGCCTCGGCACGCCGAGCTATATGGCGCCCGAACAGGCCCGGGGTACGGCCGCGGCGGTCGGCCCGCCTGCGGACATCTACGCGCTGGGGGCCATCCTCTACGAGACGCTCACGGGGCGCCCGCCGTTTCGCGCGGAGAGTTCGGCGGAAACCGTCCACCAGCTCCTCAACCAGGACCCCGTGCCCCCGTCGCGGCTCAACGGCAAGGTGCCGCGTGACCTGGAAACGATCTGCCTGAAGTGCCTACGCAAAGAGCCGCGGTTGCGCTACGCCACCGCGGACGCCCTCAACGACGATCTCCGGCGCGTTCTCCGCGGCGATGCGATTGCGGCGCGGCCGGAAGGGCGAACGCGCCGCGCGATGCGGGCCGTCCGCCGGCACCCTACGCTTGCTGTTGGCGTCACCGCGGGCGTGTTGCTCGCGGCTCTCGTCCTCGCGGGCGGGTTGTGGCTGCTCTTCGACCGCGCCGTCGTCGAACGGGCGGTGGCGGACGACCTGACTGAGATCGATGACCGGCTGCAAAAAAGGTCGTTCGGAGAAGCACGGGCGACGATCGAGCGGGCGCAGGCCCGGCTCGGCAGCCGCGAATCGCCCGCGCTCCGCCGGCAACTCCATCTACGGTTACGCGATTGCGACCTGGCCGATCGGCTGGAGCGGATCAACCTCGACTCGGCAATCATCATCGACAGCTTGGCCGGATTCGAGCAGGCCGACAAGAACTACGACGAGGCACTTGGGGAACACGGAATCGGGCGGCACGGCGACGACCCCGAGGCGGTCGCGGCCCGGGTCCGCGAATCGAGACTTCACGCGACCTTGCTGGCGGCACTCGACCGCTGGTCCGTCGTGATCCGGACGCCGGGGCGTGTGGAATGGGTTCTGAAGGTGGCGGATCTGGCGGAACCGGATCGCACCCCCTGGCGCAGGGACGCCCGCAACCCGGACCTGCGCCGGGACCGGAAGGTCCTTCTCGGCCTGATCGCGCGCGCCCGCGTCGAGGAGGAGTCGGCGGCCCTGCTCCTGGCGGTCAGTTCGGCGCTGCGGGACAACAACAAGCTCCAGCCCGGCCGGGCGGGGCAACGGGAGTTCGACCGGGTCCGAATTCAGGACAGCGAGCACCAGATCCCGTTCCTCACGAAGGTTCAGCGGGGGCACCCCAACGACCTGTGGGCCAACATCTATCTGGGTTACGCCCTGGTGCTGGGCAACAAGCCGGACGAGGCGGTCCGGTACTTCCAGGCCGTCGTCGCCCTTCGCCCACGCTGGCAGGTCGGTCACCACTCCCTCGGCTTGGCCCTGGGCGCGCCGGCCTCGTCCCGCGGCCCGGAGCGCTTCGAGGAGGCCGTCGCGTACTTCCGAAAAGCTCTGGAACTCGAACCAAATTCGGCCAAGACCAACCACTCGCTCGCCAGCGCGCTCGGGTCCGCGGGGCGGCACGACGAGGCCATCGCGCAGGTCGAAGCCGCGTTGCGTTTCAACTACGATGTGGGCAAGCTCCGTTCGACTTTGGCGGCGAGCCTGAAAGCCAAGGGGCGGATCGAGGAGTGTCTGGTTCAGTACAAGCTTGCGCTCGCCCTGGAACCGGACAACCCGCTCGTCCTGAACGGCTACCGCGCGGCGCTGTTGCAGGCGGGCCGGTGCGCCGAACTGCGCCCCGTTTGGGGCAAATTGTTGGACGGGGAGCGGCCGGCTCACAGCGACTGGTACGGGTACGCCGAGTTGTGCCTCTTCCTGGGCGAGGAGGGGGAGTACCGCCGTGCCCGGCGGGCGCTACTGGACCGGTTCGGAACGAACGATTTTCCGACGATCGCCGAACGCACCGCCCGCGCGTGCCTGCTTCGCCCCGCATCGGGCGAGGAGCTGAGCAAGGTCGTGGCGCTCGCCGACTTGGCCGCCCGAACCGACCCGAAGAAGGCCGGGGCGCTGCACCCGTACTACCAGTTCGTCAAGGGCCTCGCGGAGTACCGCCAGGGGCACTTCGAGCGGGCGATCGCCGTCATGCGCGGCGACGCGTCCAAAATGTCCGGCCCGTTGCCGCAACTCGTACTCAGCATGGCCCTGCACCAGACGCGTAAGGGGGCCGAGGCTCGAAAGGTGTTCGCCGCGGCGATGCTGGCGCACGAGTGGCGCGAGGGCAAAGGGGACATGCCCGACGGCTGGATCCGTCACGTGCTCCGGCGCGAAGCAGAGAGAATGATCGTCCCGAACCTGGCGGCGCTGGTTGACGGAAAGCAGCGGCCGCGGGACAACGACGAGCGCCTGGCCATGATCGGTATTTGCCGGTTCGAGAACCGCTTCGCCGCCCTGGCTCGCATTTACACTGAGGCGTTCGCGGCCGATCCGAGATTGGCGGAGGCCCACCGCCTGGCGGCGGCCCGCGTCGCCGTTCAGGCCGGTTGCGGCCACGGAACCGATGCCGGTAGCCTTGGAGAGGCCGAGCGGAGGAACTGGCGGGCACAGGCGAGGAAGTGGCTGGGCGAAGACTATTCCGGAGGGGCCTGGGCTCTGGACCAGGATTTCAACAAGTTGCGGACCCTTGTGAACCAGGCGTTCGCGAGGTGGCTCAACGAGCCCGAACTGGCGGGCATCCGCGACCCGGCCGAGTTAGAGAAACTGCCTGCGTCTGAACGGTCGGAGTGTCAGGAGTTGTGGGCCAAAGTACACGCTTTACTCGAGTTGACCTCCAAGCCCAAGTAGAGCCGCCCATCCCGGACACGAACCCGCTTCTCCCACTCGCCAAGCCCACCGGCGCACCACGAAACCGGGCCAAATCACGTGGCGCAACTGTAAGCTTACTATGCCGTTGCGATCAGATCACCCAGGCTGTCACCGCACCCTATACGTAATAATACCTCTGCGCGGCGTGAGCGGGCCGCACTCAAAAAAACGAGCCGCCATACCGACTCGAAACGACTGGGTTTCGTCTTCACCTGGGAAATCCTGTCAAACTCTGCGCTCGTGAATGTGAAGTTCGCACGGGCCGAAGAGAAGCAGCGACCATCCGCCCGTTCCGCCCCCGTCTCTAAACCGCGGGTGCGGCGCGCTGCTGCTCCCAGACGGCGATCGCGGCTGCAAGATCGGGCACGGCGTCCGGGAGGTCGGCCCCGTGTCCGGTGCGCACGAGGAGCGAACGGCACCCGGCGGCGCGTCCGGCTCCGGCGTCGCACGGCTTGTCGCCGATCATCCACGACCGCGACAACTCGATGTCGAGGTCCCGCGCGGCGGTCAGCAGCATACCGGGCCGGGGCTTACGGCAGTCGCACGCCACGCGGTACGCCTCACTGCCTTCAGTCGGGTGGTGCGGGCAGTAGTAGAACGCGTCGACCCGCGCACCTTGCTGAGCGAGGAGCGCGGCGAGGTGCTCGTGGACTTCGGTCACCCGGCTTTCGGGGAAATACCCGCGGGCCACACCGCCCTGGTTCGTGACCACCACCACGAGCACGCCCGCGGCGTTGAGCCGGCGCACGGCGTCGGCCGCCCCGGGGATGAGCTTCACCTGCTCCGGGCGTGCGAGGTAGTGAACCTCTTCGATGAGGGTGCCGTCGCGGTCGAGGAACACGGCGTCACGCGACATGGGTCGGCTCCCGGCGCGCCACGAACTCCCGGAGCGCGTCCGGCGTGCCGATGTCGTGGAACGCGGCCCCCTGCGGGAACGCCGCGAGCGTGAGCCCGTCGCGCAAGGCGGCCGGAAACACGTCCCGTTCGAGCGACACCACTTCACCCGCGGGGACGCGGGCGAGCAGTTCGCGCCCGATCACGTACACGCCCGAATTGACCCACCCGCCGCCGACCGCCCCTAGCTCCTTCTCGCGAAACTGCGTGACGCGCCCGCCGGCGAATTCGATCGAACCGAACCGCCCCGCGTCCGCCACCCGGGCGAGCGTGAGGGTCGCGACCGCCCCGGCCGCACGTGCCGCGCGGTGCGCCTGAAGCAACTGGCCGAGGTCCACGTCGGTGTACGTGTCCCCGTTGGTGACGAACGCGGCCGGGGCGAAGTGGCGCTCGGCCCGCTTCAGCGCCCCCGCGGTGCCGAGCAACTGTTCGCCGTCCCGAACGTAGTCGATGTGGACGCCGAGGCCGCGCCCGTCGCCCAGCGCGGCCTCGATCTGATCGGCCATGTGCCCGACGCACAGCACGAACCGCCGCGCGCCGCGGTCGCGCAGGAGTTCCAACTGCACTTCGAGGAACGGCTGCCCGCCCCCCACCGGGGCCAGCGCCTTCGGGCGGTCGGGCACCGCGGAACGCAGCCGCGTGCCGAGCCCGCCGCACAGCACGATCACCGGAAGGTCGAGTGTCACCGGAAGGCTCCTGCGGGGTCGCACGAGCGGTCAGTGTTACCGCGCCGCGTCCGCAGGCGTCAACGCGAGGTGCGCGTACAAGACCTGCCACACAGGGCGGCGCCCCGTGCGGTCGGCGGACCGATCCGGCTCGTCAGCCGATGGGCTGCCAGCAGTCGAGCAGCTTGTCAGCGCCGCCCGGCCCGTTCGAGCCGACCGCGTACTTCTCGGGCTGCTCCGCGGCGTGCTCGGCGGCCGCGATCAGCGGGTCCATGATCTCCCACGCCCGCTCGATCTCGTCGGCCCGCATGAACAGGCTGGCGTCCCCCTGGATCGCGTCGAGCAGCAGCCGCTCGTAGGCCTCCGGCAGCGCCTGGTCGGAGAACGCCTTCTTGTAGTCGAACGTGAGGTCGTGCGGCTTCAGCGACACGCCGTCCACGTCGGGCACCTTGGTCTGGAAGTTGATCGAGATGGACTCGTTCGGCTGGATCACCATCCGCAGCCGGTTGCACTGGAGCGTCTGCCCCGGCGGGAGCGGGAACATCAGGCGGGCCGGGCACTTGAACTGGATGAGCACCTCGCTGTACCGCGCCTTCAGCCCCTTGCCGCTGCGGAGGTAGAACGGCACGCCGTACCAGCGGCGGCTGTCCAGCTCGACCTTGATCGCGGCGTAGGTCGGGGTCTTCGAGTCCGGCTTCACGCCGTCCACGTTCAGGTACCCGTCGTACTGGCCCAGCGCCATCACCTTCGGGGCCTCGGCCTCGGACCGCACCTTCACGGTCGAGAGCACCTTCATCTTCTCGTTCCGCAGGTTCTCCGCGCTGTACCGGTTCGGGTCCTCCATCGCCACCATGGTGAGGATCTGGAGCAGGTGGTTCTGGATCATGTCGCGCATGACCCCGCTGCCGTCGTAGTAGTCGCCGCGGCCCGCCACCGTCACCTTTTCGGCCACGGTGATCTGCACGTGGTCGATGTACTGCGCGTTCCACAGCGGCTCGAACAGCGTGTTCGCGAACCGGAACACCAGGATGTTCTGAACGGTGTCCTTGCCGAGGTAGTGGTCGATGCGGTAGAGCTGGCCCTCGTCCCAGTTCTTGTGCATCGTGTCGTTGAGCGCCTTGGCGGTCGCGAGGTTCACCCCGAACGGCTTCTCGATGACCAGCCGGCGGTACCCCTTGTCGCTCTTGTTCAGCCCCTCCTCGGCCATCGCGCTGCTGATGCCCGCGTAGTACTTGGGCGCCATCGAGAAGTAGTACAGCCGGCGCGCGTCGTCGGAGCCCTCGTTGGCCGCGAGCCACTCGGCCAGCGGTTTGCACCCGCCGGGCTTGGTGGCGTCGGTGGCGACGTAGTGGATGCGGGCCGCGAACTCCGCCCACTTGGCCGCGTCGAACTGCCCCTTCGGCAGGATCTCCTCCACCTTCGGCTTGAGTTCCTCGCGGTACGCGTCGTCCGAGTACGGGGTGCGGGCCACGCCAACGATCCGCGCCTCCGGCGGCAGTTTGCCCTTCTGGGACAGGTTGAACAGGGCCGGGATGAGCTTGCGCCAGGTGAGATCACCTGAGGCACCGAAGATGACGATGGTGAGCGGCTGGGCCATTGAAGGTGCCCGTGCGTGAGGGTGCGAGCGGGCGCCCGCACGCCGGGCGCGCCGGGGATATGCTACACGCCCGGCGGCGTTTTGCGTTTGGTGTTCCGGGTTTTGTACCGGCCGCGGCCCCGGAGCACCGGACCCGCTCCGGAATTTCGAGCCCCGCGCCCGTCAGTTGGGGCTGAAGTCGAACTTGGCGGCACTCTCTCGGCCGAGGGGGTCGTTGACGAACTTGCGGAAGCAGGCGGGGCACAGGTCGAACCGCATTTTCTTGCACGCCGGCAGCGGCGCCGGCGCGTCCCCGCCCTCTTCCAGGTCGCTCAGCAGTTGGGCCATCTCCTCGATGTGATCGGTTTCCAGGTCGCCGTCGGTCAGCACGCCGGGGTCGCAGCTCGCGAACGCCTCCATCTTCACCACGTACCGCTCGGCTCCGTCCCGGGTCATGTCCTTGCCGCACACGTCACAGGAGAAGTGCATCATGGCCGTCGGAGCCTCTGGACCTGGAACCGCCCGCGCGGGCCGTGGAGACGTGCGGCGCGCGGGTCGCAGCGGCGGGGGCTCGAACGACCCGCGCACCGCCGCATCAGTTCGTATACTCCACAACTCGCAAGTTCCTGCCCCCCTGTCAACCGTAATCGCCCGCACAAACCGCACAATCACGCGACTTCGGGCGGCCCGCCAGAGTTGTTACCGATTTCGTGTCAGGTTTTGCGACGGTGCGCTCCGCCCTTCTCGCGCAAGTGCAATTCGGTGCGCGGGGCGAGCGAGCCCCGATCCGAACGTCCCGACAAGGCACCCGCTTTTCGCGCCCCCGCGCCCGAACGCGGCCACGCCCGGTCTTCGTACCGCGCTTGGCACGCAGGGTGCTTCGTGTTCCGTCGCCTCCGAGTGCTGGCTGGTGGCGCACCGAACGACCGGCCCCCGCAAAGTGGCTTCGCATCCCTGATGAATTCCCCCCGGCGGTTCGGGAGCGCCCCCGAACCGGACCCGCCCCCGCTCTCTTCAAAACCGACACGTTCCCACGGCCGGCGGCTCACGGAGCCCGCCGGCTCGTATCGTTTGTGCTCGCGCGCATCACACCGCGGCTCACTTGCGCGGTTCAACTCGTTACCGTGGCGCGAAATGGCGGCCGGGCAAGCGCCAGGCACCAAAGGCCGGACGCGCGCAACTGTCGGAACAACCCGCCCCGTCGCCACCCCCGGCACACGCGCCCCCACCGTGCGCCCGGCGGCACCGAATCGGCTCCGCGGGGCACGGCCGCGTCATTCGGTACGAACGCCTCATCCGATATTCGAAGCAGACGAGCTGGGGGACAGGATTCCGCCGTTCGGCATGCTCGTCGTTGCGAACGGGGCAACCAAGTCGGGACGGTCCGCGGCGGCCGAGGGAGCCCGCCGTGAACCCGCGCCGCGGAGCCGGCGCGGGAACCGATCGAACCGCAGGAGGCGACAGGTCATGGCAATTCGTCAGGGCGCACCGTGGCTCGCGGCAATCGCGGTCCTGAGCGTCGGATCGGTGGCCCTCGCGGGCCACTTCGGCACCACCAAGTACGCGGCGGGGAACGGGTGCTCGCCGTGCGACGCCCAAACCAACTTCGCCGCCGGCCAGGGGCCGTGCAGCCAGCAGGTGGTGTACGACTGCGTGGTGGAGAAGCGGTACCACACCTGCTACCAGACCACGTGCGAGACGGTGCTGAAGCCCGTCACCAAGACCACCTACGCCTGTGAGGAGAAGACCTGCTTCAAGACGGTCAACGAGACCGCCTACAAGCAGGTGCAGGAGACGATCTGCAAGCCGGTGTGCGAGACGGTGCTGAAGCCGTGCCGCACCACCGTGTGCAAGCAGGTGTGCGAGACCGTGTACCGCGACTGCCCGGTCACGGTGTGCAAGACGGTGTGCGAGCCGCACACCCGCAAGGAGTGCTTCTTCGTGTGCAAGCCGGTGTGCGAGACGCACTACAAGGACTGCACCCGCACCGTCTGCAAGCCGGTGTGCGAGACCGTCATCAAGGACGTGTGCAAGACGGTGTGCGTCCCGGTCACCGAGACGTGCTACAAGGACGTCCAGCGCACCGTCTGCCACGACGTGTGCGAGATGCAGTACAAGACCGTGTGCAAGACGGTGTGCGAGCCGCAGTGCGTGACCAAGTGCGTCA
Organism: Gemmata obscuriglobus; assembly: GCF_008065095.1. NCBI lineage: Bacteria > Pseudomonadati > Planctomycetota > Planctomycetia > Gemmatales > Gemmataceae > Gemmata > Gemmata obscuriglobus. Next base: position 7,322,971 of record NZ_CP042911.1, read on the forward strand.
CCAAGTGCGTGCCGGAAGCGGTGTGCGAGACGGTGTGCGTGCCGGGCAAGCTCACCTGGGAGTGCGTCCCGGTCTACAAGTGCGAGTTCGACCCCTGCACCTGCACCACCGTGCAGAAGCAGGTCGGCACCAAGAAGAAGCTGGTGCGCAGCCCGGCGACCACCGAGACCCGTCAGGTGACCCGCAGCCGCAAGGTGACCGAGCAGGTCCAGGAAACGGTGTACGTGAAGCGCACGGTGTCCGAGAAGGTGCCGGTGCAGGTCACCAAGAAGGTGCAGACCGTGGTGTCCGAGAAGGTGCCGGTGACCGTGACCCGCAACGTGCAGAAGACGGTCGTTGAGAAGGTGCCGACCCAGGTGGTCCGCAACGTGCAATCGACCGAGGTGGTCCGCACCCCGGTGCAGGTGAAGCGCAACGCCCAGGGCGCGTACGTCGACGCCTCGGCCCTCAACGCCGACGCCAAGGCCCAGGCCGACAAGGGCGCGAGCGTGCTGGGCGGCGGCCCGGGCGCGCTGGCCAACCCGAACGCCCCGACCTACGACGCCGGCGGCCCGGGCCGGGTGTTCGTCGAGGGGCTGCGGGTGAGCCGCGACGTGACCTACAACGTCACCCGCCAGGTGCAGGTGACCGAGAACCGCCGGGTGGCGGAAAAGGTCGTCCGCAACGTGCAGGAAGAAGTGGTCAAGATGGTCCCCACCAAGGTGACCACGATGAAGCAGGAAGTGGTGACCAAGTGCGTGCCGTACACGGTGACCAAGCAGGTGCCGTACACGGTGACGGTGAAGGTGCCCCGCACCGTCACCGAGATGGTGCCGACGACGGTCACCAAGCGGGTCCCGGTGACGGTGGCGACGGACGTGATCGTGAAGAAGGCCCGGTACGTGCCGGCCCCGGCCGCCCCGTGCGGGTGCGGCACCCCCTGCACGACCGGCAAGGGGGACGCCTGCTCGGCCAAGCCGTGCGGCGACGCCTGCTCGCCGATCTGCTCCAGCGGCCTGGGCGGCGGCCTGCGGAACGTGCTGAACGACCCGAACCGGCCGAAGCCGATCCGCGACTTCTTCAGCAACCTGTGCGCGACCCGGCTCGCGTGCGACCCGTGCCCGCCGGCCCACTGCGGCGACGCCTGCAGCCCGTGCAAGTAAGTTAACCCCGTCGATCGCACCGGGCGCCCGCCCCGTGCCGCAGAGGCCCTCCGGGGCGACTCTCGCGGCCCGGAGCGGGCGCCCGGTGCCCGTTGGTGGCCACACTTTGTCGTTGTGCCCGCTCGGCCCGCGGTGCTAGTCTGAACCCTGGCCCCTCCCGCGAGGCAACTCACATGCTGAAAACGACCCTCGGTTGCGCCGCCCTCGCCGTCCTGGCACTCGCGGCCGCGCTTCCCGCCCGCGCGCAGCCCCCGGAGCAGCCCAAACCGGAAGAGCTTCCCGAGTACCCGCTGCTCGACAAGGCCAACAAGCTGAGCCCGATTTCACCAGATAAGAAGGCCGTTTTCGCCGAGATCGCCCCGGACGGCAAGGACAAGACGAAGGTCGTTCGGTCGGCGCTGGCGTGCGAGGTGTGCCTCCGCGAAGGGCCGCTCGAACAGTTCCTTTGCAAGAAAGGCACCAAGGAGCACGAGGCGATCGTGCGCGTGGACGTCGACGCCGAGTTCGTTCACCTGGCCATCATCGCGGCCGGCGGCAAGACCGGCACGCCGACCGGGTTCGTCGACCCGAAAACCGAGGAGGCCAAGTACACCCCCGCGACCGGCAGCCGCGTGAACGTGAGCGTCTACTACAAGTACAAAGGGAAGCTCCACACGCACGCGGCCCAGGAGTGGATCTGGGACACCAAGAAGAAGACCCCGATGGCGCACCACTGGGTGTTCGCGGGCAGCCGGTTCATCAAGGACCCGGACAACCCGAACGCCAAGCCCTATTACGGCGCCAACACCGGCGACATCTTCAGCATCTCCAACTTCCCGTACTCGACGCTCGAGATCCCCGCACAGATCAGCAAGGACGAGGCCCAGCTCACCTACGAAGCCAAGACCGACAAGATCCCCCCCCTCGGCTCGAAGGTGTGGGTGCTCCTCGAAGTCGTCCCCGAGAAGAAGTGAGGGGTGACGAAGCGGAAGCCGGGTGAGCGAGCCGCCTCTGTCGCCCGACCGCTCACGTCCGGCTCTTCGCCCGCGCCAACGCATCGGGACCGGGTTCGTTGGAACGTCATTGCGGCGGCGCTCGCGCGTCGGTACTCTTATTTGTAACCGAAGCCGGCAATCCGCCGCCGCAGGCGCGTCGTCGTTCCGTCAGCCGTCATTCAGCCCGCGAACAACTCGCACCGCGGGAACTCAGCCATACGAGGGGGCGCATGTCGATCCCAATTACGTGCTCCGGGTGTCAGGCCACGTTCGACGTGCCCGACAATCTCGCCGGCAAAACCATCCGCTGTACCTCATGCAAGGCGCAGATGACGGTCCCCGCCGAGGTACCGGCGAGCGCCGACGGGGCGCAGACGGGCGCGGCCAAAAAGCCGTTCGGCTCGGGCATCCGACCCGCTGTGCCACCGGCCCCCAAACCGGCACCAGAACCCGCGGCGAAGACGAGCCCGGCCAAGCCGGCGGCGAAACCCGTCGCGGCCAAAGCGGTCGTGTCCGACGACGACGACGACGACGACGACGACGACAAGAAAGTCAAGAAAGCGAGGCCCGTCGCAAAGGTGGCCGCCGGCGCGAAGAAGCCCGGCATCACCGGTTCGACCAAGAAGCGCCGGGCAGACGAGGATGATGACGACGACGATGACGACGACACCCCGCGCCGGAAAAAGAAAGCGAAGGGCGGCTCCGGTCCGATGATCGCGATCATCGCCGTCGCCACGTTGGGGTTAGCCCTCGTCGCGGCCGTCGGCATTTACCTCGCGTCCGGGTCCGACGACAAGAACGAAACGGCCTCCAACACCAGCGGGACAACGACCGCCCCGGGCGGAGCCCCACCCGCTCCCGCCCCCGGTGGTTCTGGCAGGCCCGGCCCTGGCGGCCCCGGGCAAGCGTCCGGCTCGTCTCTGGCACCGATCGAAGAAACGCCAACTCCCGCTGCGCCAGTCGGAAGTACGCCCGGGATCGGAGCACCCACCCCCGCCCCGATTGGCGCGCCCCCAGGCGGGCTCGGCGGACCGGCCGCCCCGACGGCAAACCCGTTCGGCGCGTTCGGGTCGTTGGGCACGGTGGGTGCATGGACCTCCTATACCGGCGACGGGTTTACCGCCGAGTTCCCCGGCACCGCGGGCACGCAAACGGTCACCTTCGGGGGCAAGACGGCGCCCATGACCGGCGTCGCCGCGAGCGACCAGGCGTTCGTTATCATCAGCGAACCGCTGCCGCCAGAACTCATGCGCCTCGGCGCCGACAGCAAGACCATACTCACGGCCTTCGCCACCCAGTTGGCCGCCCAGGTCGAGGCGTTTAAAGGCAAATCTCCCACCGACACAGCGGTGGACGGGCACACGGCCAAGGAGTTCGACCTGTCGACTCCGGCGCGTGCCGCGACCGCCAAGTTCTTCATCGTCAAGGACCGCATCTTCAGCGTGGCTGCGGGCAAAAACACAGCCGGAACGAGCGCGGCGCGGGCCGACCTGACACGGTTCTTCAACTCCGTCAAGATCACCTACAAAGGTGACCTCGTTGCCGGCGGCCCCGGCACCACGCCGGGTATGCCCCCGGGCGCGTCCATGCCCGGTATGCCCGGAGGGACCGAACAACCGGGCATGCCCCCGGGCGGGACCGGCCAGCCGCCAATCGGCGGGATCGGCCAACCGCCGGGCGGGATCGGCAACCCCGCAGCAGGCATCGGCGACGGGAACAAGAAGGCCAAGATCGAGAAGTTCTACGCCGGCGCGTTCGACGCCGAGAAGAAAGAGTTCTACGCGATCGACGAGCGGGCCGTCGCCGGCGACCCTCGGATCAAGAAGGGCTGGCTCCGCCGGTACTCGTACCCCGACTTTAATAAGGTGCTCGGCCGGTACCACTTGCCGCAAATGGCCTCCCGCGCGGTCATCGATTCAAAGGCCGGGCTGCTGTACACCGCCACCGTCACCAACCCGTTCGCCGCGAACCTGAACCTGCTCGACAACGGGGCCGCGTCCGGCGACATCGCGATCTACGACCTGAAGCAGATTCGCGACGGCAAGACCGCGGACGGAAAAGAGCTGAAAGACGGAATGGAACTGAAACCGGTTGCGACGGTCAGCCTCAAGTCCACGATCCAGGCGATCGAGCTGTCCGAGGACGGAACGGCGCTGTACGCGCTCCTCAGCACCACGACTCCCAAAGGCAAGCGGTCGTCGCTCTCGGTCATCAACACCGAGACCCGGAAGGAGAGTCGCACCGCGCTGGACGAGAAGATGCGCGACATGGCCAAGGCCGGCGACGGGAAGAGCCTGATCATGTTCGAAGACTTCCTGACGAGCCGGACCGGTAGCACCAAGGTCGGCACCTTCGACTTCGGCTCCATGTCGCTGATCAACGTGACCTCGGTCCCGGGCGGCGTGTGGGACTTGGCCCCTCTGAAGTCCGGCGGCGCGATCGTCACCGTTCAGGTCACGAACCAGCCGAACCAACCCCCAGGCGGCATCGGCGGCCCTCCCGGCATCGGCGGCCCTCCCGGCATCGGTGGCCCTCCCGGCATCGGGCGGCCGGGGATGGGAGGACCGGGCGCGATCGGAGGTCCGGGCATGGCCGGAGGCGGGAGCGGACAAGCGAACAACCAAATGAACTTCCGACTCTACCTCGTGAACGAGAAGGGCAACACGGAACTCGACCTCGGCACGGCCCAGCGGTTCTCGAACGCCGGTTACGCGGAGTTCGATGCCGAAAACAAAAAGCTGTTCGTCTCCTCCTGCCGGGCGCAGGGCTTCGACGTGTTCGAGGTGACCGACGCGACTGCGGCAAACGGCCTGAAACTCGTCTCGACGATTCAGACCGCCGGGCGCGAGCCGGTCGGGGGGCACTGCCTCGTGTCTCCGGACGGCAAGACGCTGGTGTTCCACAACGGTGTGGTGATCGAAGCGGGTAACGTCGGCGGCGCTCCGCCCAGTACGGTTCCGTCGGGAAGCGGAATCATGCCCCCGGGTCCGGGCCTGCCGGGCAGTCCGGGCGCGATCCCCGGCGGTCCCGGGGCGGCCCCCGGCAGCATGCCGGGTGGCGGGAATGCCCTGCCCGGCGGCATGGGTTCCCCCCCCGGCCCGATGGGTTCACCCCCCGGCGGCATGGGTTCACCCCCCGGCCCGATGGGCTCCCCGACGCCCGCCGGCTCCTCGCCCCCGGGTGGCATGGGCTCGCCTTCCACCCCGGCAATGCCGCTTCCGGGCGGGACCACTGGATCGTCTTCTGCACCCGCGGCACCGCCAGCGGGCGGAACGGTGCCGGGCCGGCCGGGAAGCCCGCGCCCGCCCGCATCTGACAAGTAACGCTCGCGTGCCCGTAAACGAAGCCGCCCCGCAGAAACGCGGGGCGGCTTCGTTTTGTACCGGTGCTTCGATCGGAGCGAACGGGACGCGCGCTCACTTCGCGTCGAGCTTGTCCTCGCGGAACCGGTACCCGATGCTCCGCACCGTCTCGATCAGGTCCGCCGACCCGCCCGCTTTTGTCAGCTTCTGACGCAGCGTCTTGATGTGGACGTCGATGGTCCGTTCCAGAACGATGGAGTTGTCGCCGATCGCCGCCTCCATGAGCTGTTTGCGGCTGAACGCGCGCCCCGGTTGCCGCACGAGGCACTCTAGCAGCCGGAACTCGGTCGGGGTCAGGTCGAGCGCTTCTTCTTCGAACGTGACCCGGTGCCGCACGCGGTCGATCTTCACCCCGCTGTAGTCGGTCACGTCGCCCGGCTCGCTCTGGCCCTGGGCGCGGCGCAGCAGCGCTTTGACCTTGTGCAACAGAATCTTGTTGTTGAACGGCTTGCCGACGTAGTCGTCTGCCCCGAGCGAGTACCCTACCACCTGGTCGGTTTCATCAGTCTTGGCGGTGATCATGATGATCGGGATGTCGCGGGTGCGCTCGCCGGCGCGCAACTCGCGGCACACGTCCAGCCCGTTCATCCCGGGCAGGTTCAGGTCCAGCAGCACCACGTCGGGCAGCGCGGTCTGGGCCTTGCGGAGCCCCTCCAGCCCGTCCCCCGACACCGTGACCTCGTACCCTTCCTTGTTGAAGTACCACGTCAGCGTTTGGGTCAAACCGCGCTCGTCTTCGATGATGAGGATTCGCGGTTGCGGCATCTGGGGTCCCTCGTGCGTGACTAGCGGGCCGCTTTGAAACCCGGGGGCGGCTCCGGGGCGCGAGACGGGCGGGGTGGCAATCACGATGTCGGTCCCGTGGGTACGAGGAGGGAGCGGGTGCTCCTGTTAGTTTAACCAAACCGGACACCGGGGTGCGGAGGAGTTGTAGTCGCGAACCGTGAAGATCGTGTAAAGGTGAGGTGAAGTGCTGAGACGGGTGGGGGAATTTCTGCACCACAAACAAAACAGCCCGCCCGGGCGTCCCGGCGGGCAGGAGCGAACCACACGAAAAGCTCGGACGGAGCAAGCAACGAGGGGCACGGCCGGCGTCACTCGTTGGCAAGTACCTCACCGCCGTTGCGGGTGGAGATCGCCACGAGGGCGGAAAGCGCCGCACTCTCTTTGAGGAACCGGACGCTGCCGTCGGCGAACACCGCGTTCGCGCCGCCGCTGTGGAAGCTGTAGAACAGGTGCCCCCACTCGTTCGAGTTGTTGATCCTCATCGCCCCGGGGATCGAGTTCGCGCCGCTGCACCACTCGGTCCGCTGGCCGATCTCGAACGGGTTGTCGTTGGTGGCCCACGCGCCGCCGCGGGCCCGGGCGCAAGCCGCGTTCGCCTTATCTGCCGCAGCCGGGGTGCGGGTGCGCCCTCGGTAAACGTCCTCGCGGCCGGCGCACTCGGCGAACAGGACCGTGTTCGAGGTGCCGTCGCCGATCGAGGTGATCCGCGTCATGCCCTCACCGAACGGCCGCAAAACGCCCTTCAGATCGCCGGGGAGCGTGACCCCTTCCGAGGCGATCGCGCTGCTCACGCCCTCGACCGCGAAGTAGTCGGTGCAGGAGCCGACTTTGTTCTGCTCGGGCGGCGTTTCGGTTTTGCTCTGGAGCCGCGGCTGGACCGGCGTGGACGGGCAGTTGAACACCTTAAACACGGTCTGCGCGGTGGTCCCGTTCGGGATCGTGGCGCCGACGTTCGGCGCGACCTCGCCGATCGTCCGCCACCAGTTCTCGTTCAGGTTGTAGTACGCGCCCGACACCGCGTTCGCCTGTTCCAGGTTCGGGAGCAGGTCCGGCGCCCAGCTCCGTTGCGGCCGGCTGGTGCGCTTGGAGTACGGAAACGAGCCGTAGGCGCTTTCGTAGTTGTGGGCAGATAATCCGAGCTGCTTGAGGTTGTTCTGGCAACTCATACGCGCCGCGGCCTCGCGGACCTTCTGAACGGCCGGGAGCAGCAGGCCGATCAGGATCGCGATGATCGCGATCACCACCAACAGCTCAATGAGCGTAAACCCGCGGCGCGGGGGCCGCGATGGAACGGACGACGGGCGGGGCATGGCGGGATCGGTCCTTTCTTGGGTGCGGGCTTGGCGGAGGCTGGCTCAGGCAAATCAGGCGCCGCTTGGGCGCCTGTGCGTTTCCACCGCAAATGACGCGTGCCGACATCGGCGCGGCCCACCGGGTCTGGGTATAAAATAGCCACGACCGGTCACCCAAAGCCCACAACGCCCCCCTGTATACGACGATCGAGCGGTGCAGCGGCGGGGCACGGGCCGGCGGTTCAATTGAATCGCGACCGCTGACGGGTATTATAAATGGACGCTCAGCGAGGAGGGCCGCGATGGTCCAGCGGAAGTACCTCTTTCCCGGTGTGATCGAGCTGAACCTGCAAGCGGCGCAGTCGTTCGGCGTCAACCTGTACCTCATCGACGGCGGCACCGAGTGGGCGCTGATCGACGTTGGCCAGAACGAGACGCTGGACGACGTGATCGACCTGATTCGGAAGCTCGATTTCCCGCTCTCGAAGTGCAAGATGCTGATCGCCACGCACGCGGACGCGGACCACGTCCAGGCGCTCGCGTCGGCGCGCCTCCGGCTCAAGGCGAAGACCGGCGCGCACCCGGCCGCGGCCCAGGCACTCGAAGCGGGCGACCCGGTTCAGACCTACGCCAGCATCCCCGCCCAGGGCTTCGAGATCGACGGCGGGATGCCCGCGTGCAAGATCGACGTGAAGCTCGAAGAGGGTGACGAGATCAAGGTCGGGAAGCTCACACTCAAGGTGTGGAGCACCCCGGGCCACACGCCCGGCCAGCTCAGCTTCCAGATGGGCAACCTGCTGTTCAGCGGGGACAACATCTACAAGGACGGGTGCGTCGGCGCGATCGACGCGCACCACGGCTCGCACCTGCCGAGTTTCATCACGTCGCTCACGCGCCTGCGTGACGCCGACGCCGAGTTCCTGCTCCCGAGCCACGGGCCGATGTTCCGGAAGGATCCGGCGATCCTGCAAGGCGCCATCGACCGGCTGACGAAGTACCAGCACATGGCCGATTTCGGCACCTGCACGGTGTCGTGGCCGCTCGAGGACGAGTGGAAGCGCGACATCCTCACGGGCAAGATGCCGGCCCTGTGACCGGCGCGGGGCGGCCTGACGCAACGCCAACCCCGTTCAGTCGCCCTCACGTCTTATCTTCAGCTCCACAGAACTGCCGTCCGGCATGTCTCGTAACTGTTTGTGTAACTCGCCCAAGAACGCAAGGTGCTCGCTGACGGGCAGCACGAACGTGTTCTCGACCGTGTAGTCACCGCCCAGCACCGGCGGCCGTTTAAATCCGTAGCACTCGCCACGGCCAATCATCAGCCCAGCCGCAACCGCACTTTCGACGAGTGAACCCATCAGCCACTGATCGGCAATCTCTTCGTCAGTCAACTGAGCGTCGAAACTGGTCGCGTTGCTGGCGACCGTGGTCAGCGTGCCGGTGCCCACATCGAGCATGGACACCGCGCCGTCCGACGAGATCAGGAACAGATCGCCGTAACGGTTCATCCGCCAGGGAACACTATCTTCGGCAACAGCCACGCCCAGGCCGAAAGTAAGCTCGCCCAGTCGAACCCCGCAGTATCAATCAAGTAGCTTTCCGAGCTCATCACGTCACGCCTTCCGCAGCAGGAGCGCGTGCTCGAACCGCGGGCGGTCGCGGAACGCGTTCGCCGTCGGGCCGTGGAAGTGCGGGCGCGGCTGTGAGGCCCGCGCCGCGGGCAGCAAGCCGCACGCACGCCCGACCTCCGCCGCCACCTCGTCGGCCCGGATCGCGCCGTCACCGACGGCCGAATCGGCCATCAGGAGCACCATCGGCGCACCCGGCGGCAGCAACCGCCCCACGGCCCGGAAGAACCGGTCCAGTTCACGACACCAAGCGGTGCGGGCGGCTGCGGGCGTGAGCCGCGCATAGGCGGTGCGCGAGCCGATCTCCCCGCGCGCCAGCGGGGCCGGGTCCAGGCCCAGCCACCGGAGCCGCAGCGAGTGGTGCGCGATGTAGTCGTAGGTCGCGGCGTAGGGCGGTGAGGTGACGACCGCGCCCACGAACCCCGGCGGCAGGCGCTTCAGGTCCGTGGCGTCGTCCTGCACAACGGTCGCGGTCGGCGCGGGGGCGGGGAGCAACACCCGCAAGGCCGACAAACGCGCCGCCAGGTCCTGCGCGCGTTGAACGAACAGCTTCGCCGCGAAGCCGCCGGCCGTGCGCCGGGTCCGCACGCCCCACCCGGTGTCCCCCGGCTTCCGCGACAGCTTCACCAGCACCGACGAAAGGAGCAGTTCCAGATCGGAGCGGTTCGGGCCGCCGAACGTCCCGATCTTCGCCCGCAGCGAATCGAGTTCGAGCAGCACGTGCGGCTCGAACAGCTCCACGTCCTCCGGCGAAAACCGGCGGCTCGCCCCCGCCTTCGCCTTGCGCCGCGCGTCGGCCTCCTCCGCGCAGGCGACGGCGTCGGCCACCAGCCGGTCGATGTCCGCTGGCGTGCGGGGGCGGGTCTTGCACTGCGCGAGCAAAACCGCCAGCGGGTTCAAGTCGGTACCGCGGGCGTTCCGCCCGGCGACGAGGGACTCCACGAGAACGGTGCCCGACCCGCAGAACGGGTCGAGGACCGTTCCGCCCGGCGGCGCGAACGCGCGCACCAGACGCGCCGCCGTAATGGGGTGCATCCGGGCCGGGTACGTGTGGAACCCGTGGACGTGCCCGCGGGCCGCGTCGTCCTCGGCGTCGGTGGCGGGGGGCACGTCGAGCGCGTGCGCGAGCCGATCGGCGTCGGCGCGGTCCCCCTCCTTCGTAACCGCCCCGCCGATGTTGGTGAGCGAGCGGCGGCGATTCGGGTCACGCGGCTCAAGGCCGCCGGGCACGGTAGGACGGTTCACGGTGTCACTTCACTTGTTCGGAACGGGCGCGGCGAGCTACGGGCACGGGCCGGCGAGCACCTGAGTCACCCGCTCGACCAGTTCGTGAGGCAGGAACGGCTTGTGCAGGAAGTCCGCCTGTTCGTCGTTCACGCCCCGCTCGCGCAGCTCATCAGCAGTATATCCGGACATGAACAGCACTTTCGCGGTGGGGTGCGCGACCCGCACCCGGTCGGCGAGCGCCCGGCCGCTCATCCCGGGCAGCACCACGTCGGTCAGCAGCAGGTCGAGCGTGCCGCGGTACTGGCCCAACAGCCGCAGCGCCTCCGCGGGGGTGCCTCCGGCCAGGACCGTGTGTCCGGCCGCCTCGAGCACGTGGCGTAGGAGCACGCACACGGCCTCTTCGTCCTCGACCAGTAGCACCACCGCCGGCGCGTGGGGTCGGGCGGGAGCGCCGCCGGCCGCCGGCCCAATAGCAGGCGCGTTCGACGCCCCCGGGGCGACCGGCAGGTCGATCTCGAACGTGGTGCCGCGCCCCGGCTCGGACGTGAGCCCGATCCGCCCGCCCAGCCCGCGCACGATCCCGTGAACGGTCGACAGCCCCAGCCCGGTCCCCTTCCCCGCGGGCTTCGTCGTGAACCCCGGCTCGAACGCCCGACCTTTCGCGTCCGAGCTCATGCCGGTGCCGGTGTCGGCCACGGTGAGCCGCACCCAGTTGGACGGACCCGGGCCGGTCGCGAGCGTGAGCGTGCCCCCGCCCGGCATCGCGTCCGCCGCGTTCACCCCCAGGTTCAGGAGCACCTGCACCAGCAACCCGGGCTCGGCCGTCACCCGCGGCAGCCCCTCCCCGAGTTGCAATTGCACCGCGATCCGGTCGCCGAGCAGCCGCTCCAACAGGTCGGTTGCGCCGGCGAGCACGTCGTTCAAGTCGAGCGGGTACGGGTCCACCGGGCGCTGCCGGCTGAACGCGAGCAGTTGCCGCGTCAGGCTCGCGGCCTGCTCCCCGGCCCGGCGGATCGCGGCCGCGAACTTCCGGGTCCGGTCCGGGTGGTTCGCGTCGTTGATCTCCGCCTCGAGCAGCGCCGTACACCCGTTAATGACGGTGAGCAGGTTGTTGAAGTCGTGCGCCACGCTTCCCGCCAGGCGCCCCGCTGCCTCCAACCGGACCGCGAGTTTCAGTTGCTCCTCCAACCGGTTCCGCTCGGCACGCTCACGGCGCGCAAGGGCCGCGGCCCGCCGCGTCTGGAGCCGCAGCACGGCAGCTCCGATCAGGCAGACCGCCGCCACGAGTGCGAGGGCCAGAGAGGTCCGATGGCCGGCCCACTCCGGCGGGTCCGGTGGGGCCGGGGCCGGCGCCGGGGGAGCCACGGGCGCCGACCCCGCCTGTGCCCGCTGGCCGCCCCGCGCAACGACCACCGCGAGCGTGTGCAGCGGGAGTGGTTGGAGCGTTAAGGGGCGGAGAAGCGGCACGGGAAACGTTCGCACGGCCGCGATCGCAGGAGCCGAACGGAGCCCGCTCGAGCGCACAGGTCTCACGTCCCCGACGGGCAGCGCGAGAGCCTGCGGTTGAGTCAGCGGCGGTCCCAGCCCCCACCCCAGTCCGAACGTGCAGACCGTTAGAGCGGTGGCGAGCATATGCGGTCGTGGCTGGGATAACGGGGCGAATGCCTGGGCGATTGCTAACGGTATACCGAACGCACCGGCGCCACGAAACGCACAATCCGCCAGTTCCCTAAATCCTACATTTTAACGCCCTTATTTAGCCCGACGGACCCTTTCATTCATCTCCAAACGATTACAAAGAACAACCCGCACACTCGGACGGCAACGGCTGCAGTTGTGATAAAAAGGCTTAAAATAATCGAACCGCGAGAGCCCCGGAAGCGAACCGTACGGCCATCGCGGGCGCCCCGCAACCTCGGCGAACCGGGCATCAGCCGGATGTGGTGTCGGACGTGAACGGCTTGACGCTGAGCTTCGTCTGGTGGGATTCGACCGCCTTGCCGTCGACCGTCCGCCCCTGGAAGTAGTCCTTCTGCCAACCGCGGGCCACGGCCTCCGGGTTGCGGGTCTGGAGCCCCTCCAGGAACCCGCTCCGGCTCTGCTCCCATTTCTTGTACTGCGCCTGAAGTTCGGGCTCGGTCGCCAGCGGCACCACCTTCGGAACGAAGCTCTCGACCAGTCCCCGGGGCACGGGCACGAGCATACAGAACGGCTCGCCTTGCTCGAACCGCACCCACTCGCACACCCGGGTCATCTTCCAGTTCATAGTGAACGTGGACGCGAGCCAGTCCGTTTCCACTACCCCCTCGAGCGGTTGCACGCCGTCCTTGATCCAGTTCGCCGGCCCCTTCACCCAGATGTTGATGCCCGGCGGGGTGCGGAACAGGAACGGGACGGTGAACGTGATGACCCCGCTGCCGAAGTGACTTACGATGCGGTTATCGGGGCGGTCGAAGCGGAGTTCCACGTCCTGCTTGGCGGCGCCGCCGTACCAGTAGGCACTGAACCCGACGGGCGACCGGAGCACCCACCCACACTGGTTGGCGATGACGAGCGGGAGGCAGCGGTACGGGTGCCGCTGGTGCGCGCCGTCCATCCAATCGCGGGGGATCGGGGCCGGCTCGGGGAACGTGTCCGCGGACTGGTTTTCGTGGAGCGCGTAGGCGATGAGCGGGATTTCGAGTGTCGTCGGGTTCATCCGTGAACTTCCTGCGGGCTAAAGGGGTAGACTCGTTCGTGCCGATATTGTAGATGCTGCACAAGATGAAGAAGAGGCGGGTTGCGGAGGAACCGTACCCGGCCCCGGGCCACACCCGGCCCGGACACGGGAAGGAACTCGCGATGCGCGTGCTAATCACCGCCCCCCCCATCCTCCGCGACCGAAAAAAGTCGGGCATCGGACAGTACACCCAGGAGTTGCTCGCCGGGTTGGGCCGCCTCGCCGGTGCCGGGGCCGTCCATTCGTGGTACCCGAGCCGGTGGATGCGGGTCGGGCAGCACTGGCTCAACCACCAGTGCGCCCGGTACGAGGCGGTGGCCGGCCGCGCGGGCGTTCGGGCGCGGCTCGAGATGAAGCTCCGCGGCCGGTTCCTCAACGCGGTCCGCGCGGCGTTCCCGGTCATGCGGCACCCGTACCATGAAACGGTCCGCCGGAGCGGCTGCGACCTCTACCACGAGCCCAACTTCATCGCGCTCAACCTCGGCATCCCGACGGTCGTGTCGGTCCACGACCTGTCCGTGCTGGCCCACCCGGAGTGGCACCCGCCGGTCCGCATCCGGCACTTCGCGTGCAACTTCCTCCCCGGTCTGGATTTCGCCACACGGCTGATCGCGATCTCGGAGTTCAGCAAGAGCGAGATCGTGCGGCACCTGGGCTGGCCGGCGGACCGGGTGAGCGTCACGTACATGGGCGTGCGCCCCGGGCTGCGGCGCGTCAGCGGCGCCGAGCTGACCCACAAGCTGAAGGCGCTCGGCCTGCCGCCGGGGTACCTGCTCCACGTCGGCACCGTCGAACCGCGCAAGAACCTGGAGATGCTCACCCGGGCCTACGCCGCACTGCCCGCGGCGGTCCGCGAGCGGCACCCGCTGGTCCTGGTCGGCGGCCCCGGGTGGCGGTCGGAGGCGCTCCACTCGCACCTCAAGAGCGCCGGCCGGGCGCAGAACATCCGCTGGCTCGGGTACGCGGCCGACGAACACGTCGCGGCGCTGTACTCGGGCGCGCGGGCGCTGGTGTTCCCGACCTTTTACGAAGGCTTCGGCATCCCGACCATCGAGATGATGGCGTGCGGCGGCGCGGTACTCGCGTCCACCGCCGGGGCGGTCGCCGAAACGGCCGGCGGGGTGGCCCACCTGATCGACCCGCACGACGAAGCGGGGTGGCGGGACGCCATGCTCCGCGTCTGCACCGACGACGACTGGTGGCGGCACCTGCAAACGGGCACGGAAGAGCGGGCGGCGCAGTACACCTGGGACCGCTGCGCGCGCGACACGCTAGAGGCGTACCGCCTCACGCTGAGCCAGTCGGCGGAGCGTGGCGCCCGGCGCGCCGCTTGACGGGATCTCGGGCCGGCACCAGGAGGGGCACACGTTGAGTAGCGACAGCACGCGATCGGAGGGGGAACCCGACCCGATCGCTCTGATCGAGCGGGTCAAGCAGCAGATCCGGCAGGAGGTGACGGCCGCGCGCCCGGAACCGCTCCCGCCTGCGGTGACACCGCCCCCGCCGCCCGCGTCGTTCTACCACCTCGTCCGCAGCCGCCGCGCGCAAGAAGCCGCGGTGCGCGATGCCGACCCGACCGCGGCGCGCCCCGCGGCGGCCCGGCGCGGCGGCCCGCGCGGGCTGCTGGCGCGCCTCCTCGGCCGCGTCGTGCTCCGGCTCATCTGGTTCGTCGCCGAACCGCAATCCCGGTTCAACCGCGAAGTGCTGGCCGCTCTCGGCGACTGCACCGGCGCGGCCGACGACCTCGCCGCCCGGCTCGACGCCCTGACCGCCCGCGTCGCCGCCCTTGAGGCCGCCGCCCGGGGTGAAGGCGAAGCACCCCCCGCTGCCACCACGGAGGGAGCGTCATGCCCCGCGCCGCGATCCTGACCTCGTCCGTTCACCCCGGCGACGCGGTAGGGCACGACACCCTCTTGCTGGCCGAGGAGCTGACCGGCCAGGGGTACCAGACCGGCATCTTTGCCGACAACTGGGCCGCCGGCCTCACCGGGGTGCGGCACTACCACGGGCTCGCGGCGCACCTCACTGCCCCCGACGACCTGCTCATTTACCAGTTCGCGCTCGGCTGGGAGGAGGCGCTGCGGCTGCTCCGGTCGGTCCCGTGCCGCCGGGTGGTACGGTACCACAACGTCACCCCGCCGCACTTCTTCCACCGCCTGGACATGAACTACGCGCTGGCCTGTTTCGACGGCCGGCGGCAGATCGCCGCGGTAGTCGCGGCCGGGTGCGAGCACTACCTGGCGGACTCGGAGTTCAACCGCGGCGAGCTGCTCGAAGCCGGGCTCGACCCGCGGGCCGCCACCGTGGCCCCGCCGCTGCACCGGGTCGAGCAGTTGCTCGCGGCCGACGCCGACGAGGCCGTGCTGGACCGCTTTCAGGACGGCCGGACGAACTGGCTCGCGGTCGGCCGGATCGCGCCGAACAAGGGGCACGCCCTGCTCATCGACGCGTTCGCCCGGTACCGGACCCACGACCCCGGCGCCCGCCTGCTGCTGGCCGGCGGGTCCGACCCGCGGTTGGAAGAATACACCGCCGGGTTGCGTCGCCAAGCCGCCGCGCTGGGGGTGAGCGACGCCGTCGTGTTCGTCGGCAAGGTGACCGAGTCGGCACTCAAGGCGCTGTACCTGGCGGCCGACGTGTTCGTGACGGCGAGCGAGCACGAGGGGTTCTGCATCCCGCTGGTCGAGGCGATGGCGTTCAAGGTGCCGGTCGTCGCCTACGGGACTACGGCCGTGCCCGAAACGCTCGGCGGCGTCGGGTTGGTCTGGGACGAGCCCGATCCCGACCTGTTGGCCGCGTCGGTCCGGAAGGTCGTGGACGACGAGGCCCTCGCCGTCGCGCTGGGCACCGCGGGGTGGCAGCGGTACCGGCACCAGTTCCACAATGACCGCACCCGGCAAATCATTCGGGCGGTGCTCCGGGGGGCCGCATGAGCAAGGTCGCGCTGGTCGTCCAGCGGTCGCACCCCACCATCGTCGGCGGGTCCGAAGCGCTGGCCTGGGTGTACGCCGAGTTGCTACGCGACCGGTTCGCGGTGGAGATTCTCACGTCCACCGCGCTGGACTACGTGACGTGGCGGAGCGAATTGCCCGAGGGCGCCGAGACGCGCGACGGGGTGACGGTGCGCCGGTTCGCCCCGGCGCGCGAGCGGACCGACTACTGGCACCGGCTGAACGCCCGGCTCGCCCGCGACTACAAGGCCGCGACGGTGCCCGGCGCGCCGAGCCAGTTGGACGGCCCGTGGACCCTGCCGATGCAGGAGGAGTACATCCGCCGGCAGGGGCCGGACTGTCCCGGCCTGTACCGGCACCTCGAAGCCCACGCCCACGAATATCAGGCCCTGCTGTTCGTCACCTACCTGTACCCCACCAGCTACTTCGGCCTGGCGCACGCGCCGGCCGACCGGTCGTGGCTGGTGCCGACCCTGCACGACGAGCCGACGGCGTACCTGTCGGCGTACCGTCACATGGCCCGGCGGGTGCGCGGCGCCCTGTGGCTGACGGCGCCCGAGCGCGAAATCGGGCACGCGCTCTGGGGCGAGATCCCGGGGCTGCTAGTAGCGATGCCGGTGGTCACTGAGCCGGCGGCGCCCGCGTCCGGCACGCCGTACCTGCTGTACTGCGGGCGCATCGACGAGGCGAAGGGGTGCCGGGAGCTGCTGGAGATGTTCGAGCGGTTCCGGCTCAAGCACCCCAACCGGCTGCGGCTCGTACTCGTCGGGGCCGAACACATGACGGGCATACGCGGCCGCCCGGGTGTGGAATACCGCGGCGTGGTGTCCGACGCGGAGAAGTTCTCGCTGATGGCCGGGGCCACCGCCGTGGTAATGCCCTCGGCCTACGAGAGTTTCAGCCTCGCCACGCTGGAGGCGCTCGCCCAGCGAACCCCCGTGCTGGTGAACGAAGCCTGTGCGGTGCTCGCGGACCACGCCCGGGTCAGCGGCGGCGGGCTGGCGTACCGCGGCGCGGAGCCGTTCGTCGCCGGGCTGGAGCAGATCCTCGCCGAACCCGACCCGCGCCGCCGCTGGGGCGATCCGGGTCGTGACTACGTGCTCGCGCGCTACCACCCAGACCGGGTTCGCGACGCGCTTGTGGACGAACTGACCGGCACGGGCGGGCCGCGTCGCGCCGGCTGACAACCGCCGCAGGGCTCGTGCAGCCGGGCGCGAGCCCCGCGGCCGTCACAGGCTACGTCCGCCCGGCGTCGGTCACCGAACACATGAGCGGCTCCGGCGGGCGCTCGTAGGTGCGGCCCGAGTCCCCGCCGGTGGCGTGGTTCCGAAGCGAGAGCTGGTACATCTGCTCGCCGGCCGCGGTCGGGTAGTCGCCGGTGAGGCACGCCCGGCACAGCCGATCGGTCGGCAGGTCGATGCACCGCGCCACCGCGTCGACCGGGAGGTAGAACAGCGAGTCCGCGCCCAGCGCCTTGGCCATCGCGTCCTGTTCCGCCACCGTCGGCACCTTCGTGGACATGAACTTCGGCGCGAACAGCTCCTTCACGGTGCTCATGTCGATGCCGTAGAAGCACGGCGTCAGGATCGGCGGGCACGCGACCCGCACGTGCACCTCCGCCACGCCGCCCTGCTCGCGCAGGTGCCGCAGCAGGCTCTGCAGGGTGGTGCTGCGGACGATCGAGTCCTCGACCAAGAGCACCTTCTTGCCCTGGAGCACCTCCGGCAGCGGGGTGAACTTCAGCTTCACCTTGTCGGCGCGGTTGCCGCCCTCGATGAACGTGCGGCCGATGTAGCGGTTGCGGATCAGCCCCTCGACGCTCGGGATGCCGAGCGCGAACGCCATCGCGTCGGCCGCCGCCTTGCCGGTGTCGGGCACCGGCACCACCACCGTCTCGGACGGGTCGAGCGGCACGCGCCCGAGGGCCAGTTCCTGCTTCGCCAGCTCCTGCCCCAGCCGCGAGCGGCTCAGGTACACGCTCCGGTCGTCCAGGGTGCTGGCCACGTTGGCGAAGTAGATCCACTCGAAGAAGCAGTGCGCCGTCCGCTTGCTCTCCGCGAACCGGTGGACGCTGAGCTCGCCGTTCTGGATCAGGATCAGCTCGCCGGGCGCGAGCGACTTGATGCTGGTGCGCTTGAACCCGAGGTTCTGGAGGGCGACGCTCTCGCTGGCGGCGCCGAACAGCGGGCCGTCCTGGGCGTACACCAGCGGCCGGATGCCGACCGGGTCCCGCAGGACCACCATGTCGCCCATCGCGTTCAGGAACGTGAGGTTGTACGCGCCGTCGAACTTGGCCCCGAGCCGGCTGAAGACCTCGACCAGGTCCGGCCGGTCGTCCGCGCGCATCTCGTGCGCGAGGTAGTGCATGATGACTTCGGTGTCGTTGTCGCGGGTGAGGTGGTAGTCGTGGTTCTGGAGGAGCTGGTTGCGGAGGTCGGCGAAGTTGGTGAGCTGGCCGTTGAACGCGAACGCGAACCACTTCCACTTGCACCCGTGCCGCCGCTCGAACGGCTGGGCGTAGGCCCGGGTCTGGCCGCCGCAGGTGGCGTACCGGGTGTGCCCGATCGCGGCCCGCCCGGCGAAGTCCTCCATGATGCTCGCGTACTTCGACGGCTCGTTGATCCGGAACGCCTCGATGACGGTGCCGGTGTCCTTGTAGGTGTCGATGAGCTTGTCGCGGTCCGGGTTGTAGGTGGACATGCCCGCGGCGAGCTGGCCCCGGTTCTGAAGGTCGAGCAGCATCCGGGGCATCAGGCGCGACACCTGATCCGGTGCGCCGGTCCACACGGACGACTTCTCTCCGTGTTGGGGGAGGTAATACAACGCCGCCACGCCACATTCGTGGTGCAACTCGTCCATGTCACCGCCGGGTAGAAAAAGAAGAGCTGGGCGTGCGTCCCACGGATCAGAATATAGGTCGGTGTAGGTTTCGTGAACAATCGCAGTCCGCGAGTTCACCGACACATTTCGCCCGGAGCAGAACGCCCGCACCGGGTTGGATGAAGGCGCGAACCTGCGCGATTCCACCGGGCAACGAGCAAAGACCGATTGACCGTAAGGAGCAAAAGAGTAACGGCCGCGAACGCGCACAAAAAGCACAGAAGAGAGCGGGGAACCCCAGACAAAAGAGTGCGTTCAACCTCTTACCCCTACTTTCATTCTTTTGCGCCCTTTGTGCTCTTCCCTGGCTGTTGCTCTTTCTGACTTACTCTACTCTGACCAGTTTGCGGCCTTTCACCTTCTTCAATCCCGCCCGCTGCGGAACCCGCGCATGCCCTCCGGGGCCAGCGGCTGGAACAGCGACCCGCCGAGCCACCCGCCGACGAGCCCCGCCAGTGCAACCCCCACGAGCGCCCCGGCGACCGCGGCGGGCTCGGTCGGCGCCAGTTCGCCCAGCGACAGCTTGTCGAGCCAGAACGCGACCGGCACGAGCGCCTCCCCGCGGGCCGCGGTGGCGCCGAGCACGCCGACCCCGGCGATGCCGCCGGCCAGCAGCCCGTGACGGGGTCCGGCGCCGGTGTTCGCGCCCGCCAGCCCGGCCCCGCCCAGCAGCCCGAGCATCGCGACCTGCCAGGTGATGAACCGGGCCTGCCCCACGGTCCCCACCTTCAGCGCCCCTTCGGAATACCTTTGGGCTTGCTTCCGCACCTGATCGGCGCACGCCACCGACGCCACCATCAGGGCCGCCCCGACGAGAACCCGCGCCCAGGCCGTCGGGCGCCCGGAGTCGTTCGAGGTCGCGGCCGCGAACCGCAGCGAGCTGAGCTTGTGCGGCTCCGGAACCGGCATATCGAGGACCGGCACCGCGCCCCACACCCGGGTCGCGAACACGCCCGCCACCCCGCCCACCGCGACCAGCACCAGCGGTTGCAGGTACAGCACAAGGTCGCGGGCCGGCGCACCGGCCACCAGTTCTGCCCCGAGGAACAGCGCGCCGCACACCGCGCCGACGGTGGCGCCGAACACGAACCCGCCCCTCCGCCCGGCCGCCGCGAGCACCGCCCCGAAAATCACGGTGGCGATCTGCAGCCCGCCCACCACCAACAACCCGTCGAACGAGTTCCACAGGGCGTCGGGATCGGGGTGCGCGGCCAGCACCACGCCCATCGCGAACTTCCGCAGCCCGAGGTACAGCCCCAGCGCGAACACGGCCCCCACCGCCACCCGCCCGAGCGGTGCGGGCGCCGGCGGCTCCGGCGCCGGTTCCAGCGGCTGCGGCGCGACGGCCGCGTCGGTCTCGTGCGGCAGGAGGAGCAGCCCGCCGCACCGGGGGCACCGCTGCGTGCCGGCGTGCGCGGCCTGGCACTTCGGGCAGAACAGTTGCATGGCGGGTCGTACCGGTGGCGCCAGAGGTTCCGATTTCAGTCTAGAACGCAATTTGTGCCTGTGACGCATGCCGATACGAACCCACGCCCGCGCATGGACGGCAGAACCGTAAAAGGCCGACACGGCTTCGACCAAACCGCCTGAAACAAGGGCGGGAAAGTGCCCTCCCATTCGCAGGACATCGTTGACCGGCTCTTCCACGCATCGAGCGTTGTTCCACTGCGCAACTCCCACGCTGCGTTTCCCGAAGTCCGAATCGCGCATTGCCTGGCGACCGGTAATCAGCGCCCCCTGCCGATCGGAAGGAGATGTCGCCGGCACGATCAAAACCGCCATAAGACGCTCCCCCTAATTATCTTGCGCCGCAAAAACGGCGAGAATCCGTGGCCAATATCAGCTCGTCTAACGCCCTTATTTCGCGGCTCGGATGGCGAATTCGTGGGTAGCAGAGGCCCAGCAAATCGCCAGTCCGTGACCAGTCGGACGCCAGCGAATGTCCCGTCGGTGCCCCAGTCGAGATTCCTGCCAGTGCGGCGCGGGGTTCCGTTGTGGCGCCGAGTGAGCGAGAAGCGACGGAACCGCCCGTCAAGTAAGAGCCACGACCGGCGGAAACAACTCGCCTATCAGGCTGATGGCACCGGCTCGGCCGGGTCGGAATCGCATTCACGAACACGCGGGCGGAAACAACTCGCCTATCAGGCTGATGGCACCAGACGCGTTCGCCCCGTGGATGTGAAGCTCGAAGCCGATCGTGAACCGGAAGCCGGCGCACGCTTGAGGTTGTGGAGGGAATTCCCCTCTTTACTGATGCGTGCCGAACTGACCCTCCGGCGGCGGGATCGGTTTGCTCCGTATGCCGGGAGCGGGAAGACAGTCACCGATCTGAAGGTTGATTCGGGCGTGAACCGTTACCGCATGGGCCGCTGAAGCGCGCAGCGGGGATGTTTGTAGCGTTTGGGAACGAACCGTAACAGCTCTGGGCAATCAGCAGACGGAGCGGGCGAATTCAAATCTGAGCATTCGCTCACGCCACAAGCATGAGGCCATTGAATCCGGGCGGTCGCGTGTCGTCGTCCCGCCCCAGCGCCTTCCGCACGCGCTCCCCGAGGTCGTGAGCAGCGGCGCGCACGCGGGTCAGCACGCTCTCGCGCGGCTCTTGTGCGCGACCGCTCTCGGTGCTGTCTTGCGCCTGCGGTTTGTTGTCGGCGTTCATGGCGGTCCCTCCCAGGTGGAATCGGAAGTTGTGCATACCGCGCGCCCGGAGGCGGACATTCGTCAAAGGCAAAGGAACGAAGTTGAGCGAAGGTGGAATTCCCTGACGCACCGTTACCCACACCTCTGACAACATGATGTCCGACGATCGCAAATAATCTGCGGTACATCAACACCGCGAGTTCATGTGCTCATGATTACGCTGACGGCTGCCGCTCTCGACACATTGACGACGACGCCGGGTACGGGACCTCGTTCCGAACCGCCCGCACTTCCGTTCGCGTGGTGGTGCGCGAGCTGCCAGCGGCGGACCCCGTTCGGGTACGATCAGCTCCGACAGTTCGCGCACCACGGGTGGCCCGTGTGCTGCGGAGAAGTGGTGCTCGCGTTGCCGCAAGAGGCCTTTGCGCACGTCGTAACGGACGGGGCACGGGCGGCTTCGAGTTGAGGGTGAACGTGGCTCGTGCGCTCGCGCCGCGGCCCGTCACAATCTTCCAACCGGTCCGCGCGGCGACCTCGGCACCTCTCGCAGCGCGACCACGCGAGTCTTCGACTCGCCGCCCGTGAAATAGTGCGGGCCGGGGTTGTAGTAGTCCCCGGCCCGCCGCCCGACCTCGCAACTCGGGCGTCACGTCGAGGAAAAACAGATACTACTATTTCAGTCCCCGGCGTGTCAGAGGGTGCAGAAAGCCGCGGTCGGGAATTCGCGAAGTGGACAGAAGCTCGAACGCAGTCCGGACCGCATTCCCGTGGCGCCGATTTCCCGATCCAACCCGCGGGCGACTCGCCGCGCCGCCGAGCGCAAGCCCCGGGCCGCCCGGAGTTGGTATCAGGCCGTGCCGTCGCGAACTGCGGGCGGGATGCAAAGCGAGCCGCAGTTCCGCCCGAACGCGCTCAGCACCCCGGCCACCAACTCCGGACGGCACGACACGACAACCAACCACCGCCCCGCCGTCGTCTCACTCGCGTAGTACGTCCCGGCTTCGGCCGTCGTGCCGCCGGCGACCAGATCGGCGACGCCACCCGGCGCCCCAGGCTCGACGACCCGAACGTGCTCCGCACCGTACCCGTCCGACACCAGTTGTGCGGCCGCCCGCTCGGCCCGCTCGCACAGATCGAACACCCCGACGACCGAGCGTCGCTCCCCGGTTGACATCGTTCCCCCCCTTGAATCCGACGCCGGTATGGCGGTGCGGATGGGGCGCAAAACCATGCACGTTCGAGGCCGGCAACCGAGTCGCGTCGGTAGGTTCCGAAATCGATGAACGGCCCAAAAGGTGCCTTCGTTCATAAGGCTTAACTGCAAGCGTGACGGAGGGGTGTTATGCGTCGATGGGTACGGGTCTTCCTGTTCATGGCGGTCGTGGCCGCACCGGTCGCGTTCGGCGCGGCAGGTTCGGAGCTAACGACTTACGGTCTTGTGGTGTTCTTCGGCAGCTTGCTGCTCGGACTCTTCGCGCTGATGAGCGCGCGACGGCCGATCTAGCCGGCCTCGCCGCCGGCGCAGTGGGTAGATACTGGCTTTCCGAACGGGCAGCGGTGATGTTCCGGGCAGTAACTCACGGGTTCGGGAACGATGTGCGGCGTACCAGGGTAAGTTTGAGGGCCGGGGCAACCTGGTAAGATCAAACAAGAGAGCGACGGATGCGGTAGAAATCGTTACCCGGCGGGGCGGGAGTTTCTCGGCACCCCGGCGGTCGAGCAGGGCGCGAGCCGCAGCCACCTGCGGCCACTTCTTTCGGTTGCGCGAAGGGAACGGCGGACCACGGCGGGGTGAAGCATACACGACGCCGACCGCGAGATGCAAGTCACCCGTTTACGAACTCGGGCAGAGCACGGCCAGCGTTCGGCAGATCGTTGGCGGCGCGACAGTGAAACTGAGTGCGACAGAATGAGGCCTGGGGGACTTGGCGCCGTGGTTGTGCGCTGGTCTAATCGCATGCAAGCTGTCACAATGCTCTGACGACGTGGGCTTCGCACAAACCCGTTACCTCGTTATTGCGCATATTGTGAAAGTAATCTTCACGCGACAACTGCAGTAGGATCATCGAGTTCAGCCCCGGGTGCTGCGTGGGGCTAAATGTCCCCGTGTTAGCGGGCAAGTCTCGCGCACTAAACACAGGTTCGGCAACCCAGAGGGCGTCCGGGTGCGGCAGGTTGTGAGAACAGCAATTTCAGTCGTCGCGGTGGCCTTGGTCGGCTGCGGGGTCGGCGGCACGACGGTCGGCGTCATGTTCGCCCCGCCGCCCGGCCCGATCTCGCCCGGCGGCCGCGCCGAGACGCGCGTCACGGTCCGGTTCGGCGATGCCGGCGACTCGTGGGCCGGCCGTACCGTTAAGGTGTCCGTCCGGTCGCCGGCGGATGTAAAAGTCGAGCCGGCCGAGTCCGAGGTCGCGCTCGACGCCAAGGGGGCCGCGGTCGTCCGGGTGTACGTCACCCCAGATAAGGCGGCCCCCGCCGGACCGCGGACGCTGGCCATCACCGCTACCGGTTCGGGCACGGCGAGTACGACCCTCAACGCGGATGTTACCGTCCGGTGAGGCGCAGAAGCCGAACCCGGCGCTGCACCTGACACCGCCATCGGCTGCGGTTGTGATGCTCACTTGTATCCTGGCGGTGCAGGTGAGCTCGTTGTTCGGCCGCCGGAGAACTACGTGCGCGGGACATCGCTCCGTGGTCGGTTCCACAGAATAACCTTGGTCACGCGATCCTGACGGTAGATCACTTGGAGCCGTGGGGTCAAATAGGAAGCGGTGACCACTGGGTCGAGCCGATTGCCCAATAGCTCGTACCCATTCTGAGGGGGGCCAAGCCGCAACTCGACCTCCGCCCGGGTCATGCCGGCTGCGACGGGCGGGTACTGCGGTGGTAGTTTCTGTTCGGCTGCCGAGAGGAGCAGGTATCCGGCCAGTGCGATCACGAACCCCATCAGTGCCCTCCCGGTTGGGTGACACCGATCCGATATCAGGCTCGCAGGACTGGTGCAACCTCACACGCAGTCGGAGAGGCCGCCCCAGGCGCTGTAAGCTGACACCGCACGCTGAGCTGTGACGCATCGCTCATCGTGTGATGGCGGCGTAGGTGAGCTGTAAGTTCGGCCATGTACACTAGAAGAGGTTCCCGATGCAGTACTCCTACGCCGCGACGCTCGCCTTGCTCGTCTCGGTCACCGCCTACGGACAGCCCCCGGCCCCGTCGCTCGCGCTCGACCCGGTGCCCTTCGACGACGTGTCCGAGTTGCTCCGCGTCCTCCGGCGATCCGGCCGGCTGACGCTACCCGAGGACGCCCCGAAGGGGCGAATCGTGGCCGAGTTCTACGCCGCCGGGAAGCTGGCTCGCGGCGAACTCGACACCGGCCTCGGGTACGACGCGACCCGCGACCCGCGGCCGAAGCGCGAGGTCCGCTTCGTCGCGCAGTTCGCTGACCTGGACTACCTGCCGCTCGGGGACGCCAAGAAGGGGCACGTCCGGATGCTGCTCAAGCTCCGGGTCGGGGACGACGTGTTGACGACCTCCTCGACCCAGGACATTCCCAAAACGGTGTTCGACTACACCAAGGGGATCGGCGGCGGCGAGTTCCCGGCCAAGGCGGCGACCGCGGCCGAGGTGCCCCTCTTCTACCTCGTCGCCAACTCGAACCAGATCAAAGCCAGCAGCACCCCGAAGGAGGCCGTTGAGCTGCACCCGGATGCACAGGTCGCGATTTTCTACTTCCGACGGCCGAGTGCGAAGTGACGCTGCGAGTTGGCCGGAGCCGGCGCTGCAGCAGACCGCCGGCTGATTCGGGGGCGCACCGCTGCTCGGGAGGTGGCGGTGCAGGTGATCTGTCAGTTCGGCTGCGGAGACGAGCATGCGGCGTTCTCGATGGCTACCGGCAGGACTCGCATTGCTCGTGGCGGCCGCGGCGGCGGGGTACGCGGCCGTCGCGCGCACCCAACCGACCCATCCGACGCTCGCCGTTCGGGACTCCTACCTGCTAGTCAGCGTGGAGGCGCCGCCGGCATGGATCGAGCGCCACCGCCCGACGATCACTTGGGAGGGCCGAGAGGTACGGCTACCGGTCGCCTTCAGGTATCGATTCACCGGCCCCCGCGGCCCCGACTGGGGAGCAGTGCCCGAAGAGGCACGGCAGGCATTGACGATCCAGGGCGTGGAGGTCCCGGTACGGACCTCGCCCCCAACCCCGTGCCGAGTGTCCAACGAGCCGGCGCTTGGCCTCATTCCCGAACAGGGCGGGCCGAGGGAGGTGGCGTTATCGGTCGCCGCGTGGGTGTCCGTGGGGCCGTTAGACCGGCCCTCCGTTAGCCCGGCCCGCGCCTCCAACCAGACGCTCGCGAGCGGAGAGGATGTGGCGAAGAGTGTTGCACAGTTGATCGCAGCGGGTCAGGTAATCGATGTTGGGTCGGCCCCGTAACGGCACGCCGAACCCGGCGCGGCACCTGACACAACCGGCTGATTTGTGACGCACCGCTCATCCGGTGAGGGCGGCGCAGGTGAGCTCATTGTTCGGCAAGAAGAGGGCGTGCCGATGGTGCTGTTACGTTTGCTCGGCGTGGCCGCACTGATCGGCTTGACAGCTTGCCCCGCGCCGGGACGGGCTCCAGTCCCGAAGGACGCGGGCGCGAATCAGCCCACTCCCGAGGTTCGGGTCGTCGGCGTGTACGAGGGGACGTACACACCGGGCGTCCGGCATCGCGCAGGCTTTCACCCGAACGGCGCGGTTACGGTCAAGGTCGGCGATGTCAAGAAGCCGGTCGTCTTGGTGCTCACGTCCTACGAGCCTGTGGTCTGGAAGGTCGAGGCACCGAAGGGGGCCGTCGTCCGCGTGATCGCCAGCGGGTATCACAAGCAGACGGTCGAGGGGCTGGACGAGAAGGTGCCGGTCGCTCTGCTCTCCAACGAAGCCGGCGACAAGGACTACTTCTATGCACGCCGAAAGGAGGCTGGGCCGAATGAGGGCGACCACGAGAGGGCCGAGACGAAACGGAAGTACGATCGGCTGGTCGAGCGGGTGAGAGAGCTGACCAAGCAGGACATCAAGGAGTTCCGGGGCGAGTACGCCGGCTCCACGTTCGAGATCAAGTGACCGGCGCGGCATCGCAGACGCCGAACCCGGCGCGGCACCTGACACCGCCCGCTGATTTGTGACGCATCGCGGCGCGGGACCTCGCGGTGCAAGTGAGTTATGCTTCGTTCGGCTACCCCGAGGTGTGCGGATGTCGAGCGGGGGCAGGAACTCACGACCCCGAGACCTGTCCCTCGGGTGGGTGTTGTGGTTCTGGGCATTGTGTGCCGTGCAGAGCCTATTTGCCGGGGCAGCGGTGTTAAGCCGGGGCACGCGGTGCGGGCATTTCGCAACCCTCCCGTGGGTGCGCGTCGCCGTGATCGTTGTCATGTGCGTATTACCTGCGTGGTACATCGTGCCCCGGGTGCGCGGGCGGCACTCACCGACCGCTCCCCGGATGGGGTGGGGGAAGGCGATGTTCCTTTGGCCGCTCCTCGCGGTGCTCGGTTGCGGGTGCCTGTTGGACATCGCCCAGACAATCCGGGAGGCTTGCCGTTGACCAGGCGGCGCTTGTGGGCGCTCGGCTGCAGCGATAGGCCCGCCGAACCCGGCGCGGCGCCGGACACCGCCGGCTGAGTTGTGACGCACCGCTCATCCGGTGCTGGCGGTACAGGTGAGTTGTTCGGCCACAGGGAGGGTGGAGAGGCGTGGAAGATCTAAACCACGTGGGCATGCTCCTGTTTGCCTTCCTGCTGGTCTGGATCGCAGCCCCAGCGGCCGTCGCGGCGATCAAAGGGTACGAAGCGTGGCCGTGGCTCCTCGCTTGCGGGGTGGCCGGGGTCGCGGCTCTGGCCTTCTTCCCGCGCGTGGGCACGGCCACCCCCGGCGCCACGCGGTGGCAGGGGCGGGCCAGCCGGCTTGGGCTCGCACTCTCGGGCGTGCAACTGGCGGCATTCGGGGTGGCGTGTGCGGCGAGCGCGTGGCGCACCCACACCCGGTAGCAAAGATCAGCCGAACCCGGCACTACGCCTGACGCCGCCCGATATACTGGGACGCACCGCTCATCCGGGGGTGGCGGTGCCGGTGAGTTATTTGTTCAGCGGCGGAGGGCCTCCGGGTGGGCAAGGTGGTGAGCGGCGTGTTGGTACTCGTCGGCGTCGCGCTGTTCGCACGCGGCGGGTTCGATGCCTGGCTGTTCCTGGTCACCGAGGCGTGGGAGCGGCCGGACGTGGCCCGCGGGTTGGGCGGGGCCGCCGCCCTGGCGGTCGGCACCTACGGGCTGGTGCGGGGCGGCCGGGCCGAGGTCGCTGACGAACTGCGGCGGCGGAACGTCGCGCTGGAGTTGGAGGTGCTGGCCCTGTCCGCCGAGTTGGGCCGCCGTCCGCCGCCCACCGGAGTTGGGGCGGCTCCGGGCGCCGAACCCAGCAAGGGCACCTGACACCGCCGGCTGATTCGGGACGCACTGCTGACGGTATCGTGGCGGTGCAGGTAAACTTGATCGTTCGGCGGCGGAGGCGGGGCGCGGATGGTTGAAGCGGTGGGACGGGCGAGAGCGTTCGCGGTCGTCGCTCACGGTGAACAGCGGTATGGCGATCAGCCGTACTCCGTTCATCTCGATGCGGTCGCCGAGTTACTCGCGCCGTTCGGGGATGTAGCACAAGTCATCGGCTACCTGCACGATGTGGTCGAGGACACTGACGTGCCCCTTGATACAGTAAGGCAGGGATTCGGTGACCGCGTAGCCGCATGTGTGTCCTTGGTCACCGATGAGCCGGGAGCCAATCGACGAGAGCGAAAGGCGAAAACCAACGCCAAGCTCTCGACGGTGTCAGGCGAAGAGTCGTTAGCTCTGGTCGTTAAAGCTGCCGACCGGTTGGCCAACCTTCGAGCGTCGGCCAGTAACGATTCGGGCTCTAAGCTCGGCATGTACCGCCGTGAGCACCCGGCGTTTCGGGAGTCCGCATACCGGCCCGGGTTGTGCGATTCACTGTGGCGGGAGATGGATCGCATCTTGAGTGACGAGGCGTGACGCCGAACCGGTCCCTGCACCGGCCCCGGTCACGTAGTTTCTTTCCCATCGCTCAGCGGCTGGTTTCGATCACGCAGCAGGTGAGCGGTGAGTTCGGCTGCGAGGGTCCCCGATGGTCCCGGAGCGCGCCTTCACCCGCTGGTGCATCGCCCTATCGTTGTTGTGGGTCTTCGCCAACTGGCCCTCGACCTCGGGTCTGGGCGGGTTCTGGCTGCACGCCGGGTTTCCGTTTACATTTGCGTGGGGCGCCTTCGGCCGCTTTGAGCATTTCGATGTGCGCCTCTTGCTCGCGGACGTGCTGTTCGGGCTCCTGACGGTCGTTGGAATTGCTTGGCTGTGCGCCCGGTCGCGTGGGCATCGATCGCCGCCCGCCGAACCCGGCGCGGCACCGGACACCGCCGGCTGATGCGGGCACCGCTCGTCCAGTGATGGCGATGCAGGTTGGCTCATAGTTCGGTCCGGAGAAGTTCCTTATGATCCGTAGCCTTGTCGTCGGTGCGGCGCTTTTCGCCGGCTGGGTCGTCTCGGCCGACGAGCCGCGCCGTGCCCCCAGCGGGAATGCGTCCGTCAGGGGCAAGGCCGGTTCGTCCGAGATCGTCATCACCACCACCAACCGCCTCGCCGGAGCGATTCACTCGCTGACGTGGGGCGGCAAGGAGTTCATCGACAGCCACGACCACGGGCGACAGCTCCAGTCGGCCGCCAGTTTCGACCGCGCGGCCGCGGGTGAGTTCTGGGCCGAGCGCTACAACCCAACGGAAGCGGGCTCGCGGGCGGACGGCACCGGGGAGAAGACCTCCAGCCGGTTGCTGCGGCTCCGGGCCGAGGGGGCCGAACTGAAAACGACAACGCAGATGGCGTTCTGGCTCGCCCCCGGCGAGAAGTCCTTCGGCCGACCGGCTCTCAACGACAAGGTGCTGTCGGATCACCTCGTCGCGAAGCGCGTCCGCATCGGGCACAAGGCGCTCGCCCACGCCATCGAGTACGAGGTCACGTTCTCGGTTCCAAAGGGCGAGCGGCACACCTACGCGCAGTTCGAAGCGCTGACGGGGTACATGCCCCCCGAGTTCGCCTCGTTCTGGACGTTCCGGCCGGACTCCGGCAAACTGGAGGAGCTGAGCGACGGCCCCGGCGAGCAGGAGTTCCCGGTCGTCTTCGCGACCGAGAGCAAGACCCATGCGATGGGCGTGTTCTCCCCGGACCAGCCGTCGAACGGTTACAAGACGGCGGGCTACGGCCGCTTCCGGTTCAAGGAGGAGAAGGTGGTCAAGTGGAACTGCGTCTTCCGAGTTCGGAACGATAAGGGCATTGCCGCCGACGAGTACCGCTTCCGCATGTTCATCGCCGTCGGCACCTTGGAAGACGTGAAGCGGACGCTGGCGGCGTTGACTCAGGAGTTCGCGGGGCGCTGAGATGAGGGGCGCGGCACCTGACGCGCGCCGCCGAGTCGCGTTCTGGGGCTTCATGCCCCACTGACGCGGGCCGGGCCGGTGGGCGTCCTCGTTCGGCCACAGAGGTGCGACCGATGGCGAAGCGGTTCCGGTGCCCGCGCTGCGGTTGCTTGACACTGGACGAGCGTTGCGACTGGGACGTTTGCGAGGTTTGCTATTGGGAAGACGACGGACAGGGCGACCACAACGCCGATGCGGTGCATGGCGGCTCGAACGGCGCGCTGCGCCTGACGCAGGCGCGGGCGAACTACCGGGCGTTCGGTGCGTGTGAGGAGGCCATGCGACCGCACGCGCGCCCGCCCCGACCGGACGAATTGCCTGACTCACGGTCCGGCTGGTAGTATCTGTTTCTTGTGGCACAGACATTCCTGTCTGTGCGGCGCGATAAGGCCGCACAGACAGGAATGTCTGTGCCACAAAGATAAAAACCAAAACGGACAGCAACAGCCGGCTTGTGTATGAGCGAAACGTTCGCCGAACCAGGTAGCGTGTAGCCCGCGAGCGTCACCCAGCTCATCGTCCAGAGCCGCCGGGCCGAGGCGGATCGAGCCCGGCGCTGCACCGGACACCGCCGCGGGGTTTGTGACACACCGCTCATCCGGTGATGGCGGTGCAGGTGAGTTATTTGTTCGGAGAGGGAGGGCTCGCGGTGTCGCAGTCCCAGGCACAGCGCGTGTCACTGAGTTGGCCGGGCGGCGAGTCCCTCGACCCGACGCCCGACGAGGTGCTCGCGGTCATGGCGCTGCCCTACGGCGGGAACTGGGGGCCGTACCAGCCGGTCGGCGAGATCGAGTGGTTCGACCCAGCCCGGCCGCCGACGGCGGGCGGCCGACGGGAGCGGGCGGCGCAGCTTATCCTCATCCGGCACCCTGAGCGGGGGTGGTACTTCGAGTACGATGGCCCGTCCGGGCCGGGCGGCTCGGACGAGTGGCTGGCCCCGCTCGACCCGGCCGGGCCGCCGGGTCACCTGCGGCACTGGTGCTGGGGCGAGGAGCAGTGGTTCCGGGCGGCCAGCTTCGTCCCCGACGTGACGGCCCGGCAAGTCGTGGCGGACTTCCTGGCGTCGGGGCGGCCGTCGGCCGCAATCACGTGGGCACCGCAGGGGGATGTCGGCTCCCGGTTGTACGACGACGAGTACGCCGAGCGGTTCGGGCCGGCCCCGAACGCCGAACCCGGCGCGGCAGCAGACGACGGGGGCTGATTTTGTGACGCACCGCTCGTCCGGTGATGGCGGTTCAGGTGAGAGGTTTGTTTGGCACCCAGAGGGCGGAGCATGCGACCGATTCTCCACCTGCCCGCCGGCGCCCAGTTGGCGGACGACTCCATCTCGCTTGCCGCGGAAGTTGACGACATGCGGCGGTTGTGGCTGCTGTTCCTGGCGATGGCGGTCCGGGACGAGGCGTGCGCAATCCGGTGGCAGCCTTGGGAGTCCGGCCACGCCCTTTCGTATACGGTCGGCGCGGTGCTTTACAGCTTGGTGGACCCGGGCGAGGAATTCGGCGCGGTCGCTTTCGAAGCGGCTCGGCGGTTGATCTCGCCGGGGCCGCGGGGGTGGCTCGCGCGGCAGTTGTTGCGAGCCGGGGCCGGGGTGTTGCGGTGTGAGTCGGAGTGGGGGCCATCGACGTGGCAAGGTGTGTGGTGGTCGGCGGGCGCCGCGACCGGTGTCGAGTTCGTGCGCCTGGATCGGTTCCCGGTACCACGATATCCCGTTGAGCCGGTCGTGGGGTCGGCATCGGGGCCGAGTCCGGGGTGACCGATGCGGTGGGCGCGAGCGAGTCGCACCCGGCGCGGCACCGGACACCGTCGGCTGAGTTGTGACTACCGCCCGTCCGATGGTGGCGTAGGTGAGAGGTTTGTTCGACGGAGGGGCACCAATGGGTTTCATTCCGAGGGGCGCGCGGTGGTATCTCGCCGATGTGGTGCTGGAACACCGGATCGATGGCGACGCTGAAAACCTTGTGCACGTCAACACACACCTGATCGAAGCCGGCACCCCTGATGTGGCCTACGACAAGGCCGTCGCCCTGGGACTCCAGCAGGAGCGGGAGTACGAGAACTCCGATGGCGGGCGGGTACGCGTTCTGTTCCGTGGACTGCGGGAGCTGAACGTCATTCACGAGCCGCTGGAGGACGGGGCGGAGATCATGTACACCGAGGACGTCGGCGTGCCGGAGGAGCGGCTGCGGGCGTGGAGCCGACCGCGGGAACAGTTGGGCGTGTTCCGCCCGATCGAGCCGCGTGCCGGCGGCCCGAATTGCCTGCCCGGTGTGTTCAAGCCACTCGTTGAAGGGGCCGAGCCGCCAGACGTGCCGGGTGCGGCCGTAACGCAGGCCGAACCCGGCGCGGCACCGGACACCGCCGGTTGATACGGGACGCGCCGCTCGTCCGATGATGACGGTGCCGGTGAGAGGTTAGTTCAGCGGAGTGGCAACAATGCGGCACGTTGGTTTCGTCTCGGTCGTCACGCTCCTTGTTCTCACGATTTCGAGCGGCCGTGCGGCCGATTTCCCATTGGCTCCCCCGCCCCGCCCGGTCGGTCCACCAACGGCCCCACGGCCACGTCCGGCCGGATTTACGGCTGAAAAGGCCAAGCAGGCTCTGATGAGATTGATGGAGACGCGCGACGAGGCGCCGGTCTGCCGCGCCGACCTCAAGACGTTCGGTGCGGTCGCAGCCAAAGTGGACCCAGATGATCTGGGTGTTGCACGCTGGGGGCCATTCACTCTCAACCTCGCCGACATGAGTTACCGGTTCCGAGTGGGTGGAGGAAAGCCCGGAGGGCCGGGCGGATTCTGGTTCATGGTGTATGAGGGCAAGTTCGAGCAACAGGGCGGGAAGTGGGTTGCGTTGCCTTTCGAGATGGGAGAGCATGGCCGGGGGAGGTAGCCGGCACTCCGCACCGCCCCGAGGCTGACCGCCGCCGCACCGGATCGCTGTTAAATGCGTTGTTTCACCGTGTGGCACATTCCGCGGCGGGTGAGTTTTATGTTCGGCCACAGAGGGCGCAACGGATGGCGGGCGTCTCGTTGGGTGCGTTGCCCGACTTCGAAGAGAATCGCGCGTACCGGGTGGCCCCTTACCTCCACGCGGCCGTCCTGCTCCAAACCGTTGGGGAGCAGGTAGCCCTTGAGACGCTGACGGCGCTTGCCGAAGACGAAGACCAAGGGCACAAGGTCATCATCCTGTGCCGAATGTTGTTCACCGCGCGGCGCGGTGGAGAGTTCCGGCGGCCAGCGATTGGTGTGCTCGGCCTCTATGGCGGGACTGAGGGTGCGGATTGGCCGCTTGAGCCGATCGCATGCGTCCGCGGGGTGCCGTTCCTCGTATACCCCGCCCCGTACAAACTCCTCGCGGGGTTTCCGGAGCCGGGGAGTTGGTATCTCCGGTATTGTGCGGCCTCCTGCGCCTGGAGCAACGTCCAGTTTGCCCTCAAGAGCGACGCAGAGAAGGCTGAGGCATTGGGCGAGTTGTTGGCTTGTGGCAAGTGGCGAAGCCCGCTGGCCGACCATGAGGTTGAGGGGCTAGCTGCCCAAACCAGGCCCTGAGCAAAGGCAGGCCGAACCCGGCGCGACACCTGACCCGCCGGCTGAATTATGACGCACCGCGGATCGGGACGGCGCGGCGCCGGTGGGCCGTATGCTCGGCGGCGGAGGGGCGAGGGTGGACGAGGCACAGACGGGCGAGGCGGCATGACTCCGAAGGCGATCGAGACGTTCAGCACGTTCGGGGTTGGCGTGCTGTGTGCCGTCCTGGGCATCATCGCGCTGGCCGTGTTCTTCACGGCCCTGAACTGGCTTAACACCCGTGGGGCCAAGCCGGAGGCGATTGCCGTCCGCGGGGTGTTGAAGAAGGACACCTGGGCCGCCGTCCACATGCAGGGCGGGGAGACGTTCGAGCGGGTCCGGTTTGTCGGGTTCACAAGCACCGAGAGCTTCAAGACGCTCTTACCCATGGACCTCAGCGGCATGGTCATCCTGGAGGACGCACTCGGGCGGCGGTTCCTGGTCCGGGCCAGAGCGATTCGCATGATCGTCATCGCCCCGGCGGCCGCCGGGGGCGCCCCAAGCGCCAAACCCGGCGCTGTACTTGACGCCACCGGCTGACTCGGGACGCACCGCTCATCGTGTGAGGGCGGCGTTGGAGGTCACGGAGGTGCCGATGTTTCGAAGTCTCGGGCGGTGGCTGTGGTTCTTTGCCCTCGCGTGTGGCACCGTTGGGGTGTACGGGCTGGCGGACCTCGGCACCGCGGAGCCGGCTGGTAAGCTGCTGCTGGTCGGGCCGCACGCGGCGGGCGTCGCGGTGGCCGCCGGTGTCGGCCGTCGGCGGGCGGCGGCCGGGTTGGTCGCGGTCGCGGGCTCCGCGACAATGGCGGGCTTGTCCTGGGTAGATGCTCTGGACCGGCAAGCCGAGGGGTTCGAGTGGCGGTTCAACAACGCCCTGTCCGGAGCCACGTTCTGCGTGGCCAACTGGTTCGTGCTGGCGGTCGTCGGGTGTGTGGCGCTGGTCCTGTCCGACACGGCCGCGGCGCCCGCGACGCCGTTAGGAGCGGGGCCGGGCGAGGAAGGAGCGGCCTCATGTACGAGCGATACGATGATGTGCCGTGGTATCGCAAGTCGCCACACGTCAGCCTCATGACGCTCGGCGGCATTTTCTTCGGCTTCGCGCTCGTGGCCGTTTGCATCCTCGTCTTGACCGGCAACGTGTACTCCAGGAAGCGAGACGCGAACGGCAAATTGAAGGTGTGGGGAATCGGGAACAAGGTTGCGGCGGTCATCCTCCTCGTGTTGTACTGCGTGCTGCTCGCTCGTCAGTTCGGAGCATTCGGCGATCCGGTGCCAGCGGCGCCCGAGGGGTGACCGCCTTCGAGCGGTCGGCGAAGTTGGCGTGTACTGGCACGCGCTGCCTCAAAGCGGCCCGCGTGTGTCCCATCGCGAGCGGTCGTAACTACTACCGTGGGCGCCTATGGCGGCCGATTCCGGAAGGTCCCAGGGCAACGGCCTGACGCAAGCGGACGCTTGACAATCCCGGGAGCGGGCTCGCGTTGCGAGTCTGGCTGACGGCGGTCGATTCGGTATCAAGGACGGCAAGGCCGCTGTCGTCGGTGCCGGGCTCCGACCCGGCGGGCGGCCGGTGCGGCCGGGTGAGGACGCACTGAATGCCCCACGTTGTTGTCGTCGGTGGGGGGCTGTCCGGCCTTACGGTCGCCCTCCGGCTGAAGCAGTTCTCCCCCGGCACGGCGGTGACCGTGCTGGAACCGCGGGACCGGCCGGGCGGGAACATTCACACCGAGTCGGACCGCGGGTTCCGCGTCGAGCACGGCCCGAACGGCTACCTCGACCGCACGCCCGCCCTCCCCAACCTCGTGCGCGATCTGGGATTGGCGGACCAAGAGATCGCGGCCAGCGACGGCAGCCGCAAGAACCGCTACGTCTTCCTCCGCAACAAGTTGCGCAAGCTGCCGGGCGGCCCGCTCGGGCTCCTCACCACGTCCCTCCTGTCCCTCCGCGGCAAATGGCAGCTCCTGGCCGAACCGTGGCGCAAAACGCCGCCGCCGAAACACGAGGAGACGATTCAGGAGTTCGTCACGCGGCGCGCCGGTTCGGAAGCGGCAAACGTGTTCGCCGACGCGCTCGTGACCGGCATTCACGGCGGCGATCCGGCCATGCTCAGCGTGTCCGCCGCGTTTCCCCGGTTGCCGGTCATGGAGCGCGACGCCGGCAGCATCGTCCGCGGCTTCATGCGCGCCGCCAAGAAGCGGAAAGAGGACGCGAAAGCCAACAACCAGCCGCCGCCCGGCCCGATGCGGATGTGGTCGTTCCGCGACGGGTTGCAGGTGCTGGTGGACGCCCTGGCCGCACAGGTCGGCGGCGGGTTGCATTGCGGCACCCGGGTCGAAGCGGTGTCCGAGGCGGCGGGCGTGGCGCCGTGGACCGTTCACGGGCAGTCGGGGTACACGTGGTCCGCGGACGCGGTGGTGCTGGCGTGCCCGTCCTACGAGCAGGCCGGGATCGTGTCGGACATCAGCCCCGAACTGAGCGCGGAAATGGCGGCGATCCCGTACAACCGGATCGCGGTGGTGGCGCTGGGCTACCGGGCGGAGCACTGCCCCGGGAAGCACGACGGGTTCGGGTACATCGCCCCGCAGAACACCCGGCGCGATTTGCTGGGCGTGCAGTGGTGCTCGTCGATCTTCCCGGACCGCGCCCCGCAGGGGTTCGTGCTGTGGCGGGCGCTGTGCGGCGGCGTTCACCGGGCGGAGCAGATCGACTGGCCGGACGAGCAACTGGTAAAGGCGGTCCACGCGGAAATCACGCTGGCGATGGGCGTGACCGGCGCGCCCGTGTTCAAGAAGGTCGTGCGCTGGCCCAACGCAATCCCGCAGTACGTGCTGGGGCACCTCGACCGCGTCGCGCGGATCGACGAGTTGGCGTCGCGCCACCCGGGGCTGTTCCTGACGGGCAACTCGTACCGCGGGGTCGCGATGGCCGACTGCGTGGAACAGGGCGAGGCGGTCGCGGCGAAGGTCGCGCTGCACCTCCAGCAGGCCAAGCCGAGGTGAGCCGTGATCTTGCGCAAGCGCTGGGAACAGGGGCACAGCGCCGGTGAGATGATGCGCTCGGCGCTGCACTGGGCCAAAAACCCGGAGCGCAAAGCGCGACTCTACCGCGCGGCCTTGGTGCGCGAGGTGTGGGACGAGTTGCCGTGGCTCAGCCAAGTGCTGACCGAACTCGCCGAGCGCCAGGCCGACGGTGAAGACGTGGAGGCGCAACTGGCCTGCCCACTGGAGTACCTCGCGGAAGGCGTTTATTTCAGTGCGCTCGGCGACGGAATAACGAAGCACTTTCCGAACAAGTTGTTTGAAGACTACGAGCGTTACTTGATCGACGCAGGCTATTCCAAGCCGTCCGACGCGAACGATGCCGCCGCGCGCCTCACCCCTGAACGCCTTGAGGCTATCACTTGGCTGGCTTACAGCCAGCACTTCGCATGGCCCTGCCCCCGCGACTGGAGCGCGGGCCGGGGACAAGATTCCACCCCCATTCTCCGCGACATCTTCGGCAACCCGTTCCGCCCGGTCACGTTCTCACCCGCCTGGCGCACCGGCACTACTATCGCTCTTGCGGCGCAGATGTACGAGTCGCGTGACTTCGGCGCGATGCCGATTCTGGCCGACGCGCTCCAAGATGCGGGCTGCGACTCGGACGACATCCTGAGCCACTGCCGCGGTGAGGGACCGCACGCGCGCGGGTGTTGGGTGGTCGATCTGGTGCTGGGCAAAGGGTAACTGATCAAACGGCCCAGTCTTCCCACGACAGGCCGGGAACACGGGCAAAGTCGCGTGCGTTGTTGGTAACAACCGTCGCGCCGACCTCAAGCGCAACGGCTGCCATCTTCAGGTCCATCTTACCAACGTTCAGCTTCAGCTTGACGAGTCGATCGAAGCGATCGAGCGCGGCCTCGGTCGTCGGGAGCACGGCGAACCGAGCGAGCAACCCCATCGCATCCGCGAGCGCCTGGGCCGCTTGCCCTTCCTGGGTAGTCGTCTTGGCTCGGCGGAGAAGCGCGAACCACCCACCAACCACCTCCTCCACGTTCACGGTGGTCACCCCAAGGGTATCGGTCGCGTGTGCGACGACCGCGGCCGTAACCCGGGTGTGCCGCCGCTGGAGCAAGGTCAGGGTGGTGGTGTCGAGCAAGTAAAGCGCCATCACCCGGCGGCCGGCACGGTGTTGTTCTGCCGCCGATACTCCTCAACCTCGCGCGCCCAGTCCTCGAACAGCGGGCTCTCGCCCACCTTCCGCGCGGCGTCGACAACCGCGGTTGCGTCCGTAACCGTCACCGCGCGGACTTGCCCGCTGTGGAGCCGCGCGGCGATCAGCGAGCGAAGCGCGTCCACAGCCTCGTCTGGTGTGGAACCGTCGGCGGTGA
Source organism: Gemmata obscuriglobus (assembly GCF_008065095.1). Classification (NCBI taxonomy): domain Bacteria; kingdom Pseudomonadati; phylum Planctomycetota; class Planctomycetia; order Gemmatales; family Gemmataceae; genus Gemmata; species Gemmata obscuriglobus. The sequence continues at coordinate 7,361,004 of NZ_CP042911.1, forward strand.
GATCAAACGGACTGCCCGCCGACGCGCGAAACCCGACCTGTTGCGGCGACACGAGTACGGGAAGTTCCATATGCCCCCTCCCTTAAATCCTTTATGCGCTCAAGATAACACGAAACGCCGGCCGTCCACAGCTCGATCGAATCAGTTCCCGTCGCTAACGCCCCACTGAAACGCCAGCGCATCAACTCGACCCAACACGGGTTCGAGCGGGCACACCGCGGCACCCACTCCATGCGTGCGCCGTTCGTTTAGCCTGGAACTTGGAACTACTGCAATCAAGTACGCAACTGGTGCCCCCCCGGGCGCGCGAACGCACCGTCCGCAGACGGCTCGGGTGCGAACCTCGCACGGTTTCCCGGGCTCCTGAAAATTGGCCCCGAAACTCGGACCCACTGGGAACGTCATGGACCGGAACCTCATCGACCAGTACGAGCACGCCCCCGCCCGGCTCCGCGCCGCCGTCGCGGGTCTCACGCACGCGGAGCTGACCGCCCGCCCCGGCCCCGGGAAGTGGTCCGTTCTGGAGGTGGTCGTTCACATCGCCGACAGCGACGCCATCAGCATCGACCGGATGAAGCGCATCCTCACCGAGGACAACCCGCCGCTGCTCTACGCCAACGAGACCGCCTACGTCGATCAGTTGTTCACGCACGACCAGAGCCTCGAAGACGCCCTCACCCTGCTCGAAGTGGGCCGCCGGCAGTGGGCACGGGTGCTGCGCCGGCTCCCGGACGCGGCGTTCGCCCGCACCGGCCAGCACAACCGCCGCGGCACCGTTTCGCTCGGCCAGCTCGTGGGTGATTACATTAACCACATCGACGAACACCTCGTGTTCGTTCACGGCAAGCGGGCCGCCCTCGGCAAGCCACAGTAACGGAACGCCACCACACCCGGGGCACTCATGCGCACGCGACTCGCGCTCCTCGTTCTCGCACTGGCCCCGGGCGCGGCCCGGGCCGACGGGCTCGAACCGCTGAAGTACAACCACCCCGGCCTCGTGACGGACCTCGGCGTCGGGCTGTGGGCGTGGCCGGTGCCGTGCGACGCCGACGGGGACGGCGACTACGACCTCATCGTGTCGTGCCCCGACAAGCCGTCCAACGGCGTCTGGCTGTTCGAGAACGTCACCGGCGACACCGCGAAGAACAAGTTCCCCGTGTTCAAGCCCGCACGCAAGCTGAGCCCCGCCGCCCACTACGTCATGCCCAGCTACGCCGGCGGCGGGGTCCGCGTCCTGACGCCCGGCACCGAGCACCCCAACTTCATCACCAAGGGGCTCGCCGAGAAGCGCCCGCTGCCGGTGGCGAAGAACTTCTACAAGCCAGAAGGGAAGCAGACCAAAGGCCCCAAGGTGCGCCACAACCAGTGGCGCTACGCCGACTACGACGGCGACGGGAAGCTCGACCTCGTCGTTGGCATTGAGGACTGGAGCTTTTACGGGTGGGACGACGCGTACAGCGCCCGCGGCGAGTGGCAGAACGGCCCGCTGCACGGGTTCGTGTTCGTGTTCCTCGCCCAGGACGGCAAGGTCGCGGAGCCGTTCCGCGTCGAGGCCGGCGGGAAGGTGCTGGACACGTTCGGGTGCCCGTCGCCCAACTTCGCGGACTTCGACGGGGACGGCGACTTGGACCTGCTGTGCGGCGAGTTCCTGGACGGGTTCACCTACTTCGAGAACGTCGGCACGCGCACCAAGCCCAAGTACGCCGCGGGCAAGCGGCTGAAGGACGCGAAGGGCGCCCCGCTGACGATGGACCTCCAGATGATCGTGCCGATCGCCTTCGACTGGGACCGCGACGGCGACCTGGACCTGATCGTCGGCGACGAGGACGGCCGCGTCGCGCTGATCGAGAACACCGGGAAACTCGCCGACGACCGCACCCCGGTATTCGCCGCGCCGGTGTACTTCCGGCAGGAAGCCGACGCGCTGAAGTGCGGCGCGCTCGCCACGCCGGTCACGTTCGACTGGGACGGCGACGGCGACCTCGACATCCTGAGCGGCAACACGGCGGGGTACATCGAGTTCTTCGAGAACCTGAGCGGGCCGGGAGCCGCAGAACCCAAATGGGCCGCGCCGAAGCGCCTCGAGGTGGGCGGCAAGCCGTTCCGGATCACGGCCGGCCCGAACGGGAGCATCCAGGGGCCGGCGGAGGCGAAGTGGGGTTACACCACGTTCAGCGTCGCCGACTGGGACGCCGACGGACTGCCCGACATCGTTCTCAACAGCATCCTCGGCGAAGTCGTGTGGCTGAAGAACGTCGGCACGCTCAAGCAGCCCAAGTTGAGCGCCCCGCAGCCGGTCGAAGTCGAGTGGGCGAAGGACAAGCCGCAACCCGCACTCGCGTGGGGCTGGCGCAAGCCGCAGGGCAATGCCCTCCTGACGCAGTGGCGCACAACACCCGTGGCGCACGACTTCAACCGCGACGGCCTCCCCGACCTCGCGGTACTCGACACCGAGGGCTATCTGGCGTTCTTCGAGCGGGCGAAGCGCGACGGCAAACTGGTGCTGCTCCCGCCGCGGCGCGCGTTCGTGTCCGAGGACGGCGCCCCGTTGCGCCTGAACCCGAACACGGCCGGTAAAAGCGGACGCCGCAAGCTGTGCGTGACCGACTGGGACGGCGACGGCAAGTTCGACCTGCTCCTCAACTCCGCCAACGCCGACCTGTTTCAACAGGTCGGCGAGAAGAACGGCACCTGGGTGTTCAAGAACGCCGGCGCGCTGGCGCAGCGGAACATTGAAGGGCACGACGTCAGCCCGGCCGTCGCCGACTTCGGCGCGGACGGCGTGCCCGACTTCCTGGGGGGAGCCGAGGATGGTCGGTTCTACTTCCTGCGCAACCCGCGTGCGAAATGAGCGATCGGCCGTACAGAGCAGCCCATGTGCCTCTCATATCGAACCCGAATCGCTCCTCAGTGCCCCCGAGCGAGAAACGTCTCGGAGCACTTTGCCCACGGAGATGAGACAACCGAACGCCAACAGGAGGTAGTTGCGGCGGTTGTCGGAGAACGTGGTGGAGAAGGCCAACGACGTGTAACCGGTATCGGCCCCACTGGTCCCCTTGTACTCGGTCACGACGGTGCGGGTGGCGCTCGTTTGCGTGGCGGAGAAACGGTAACGTTCCCCTTTGTTGCCCACGCCAGTTCCTTCAAACCGCCCGTTCGGCTGCGGGTCGAGCGTCAGCTCCCGGAGTTCGAACCGACTCCGCAGGTGGGCCTCCAGTTCCGCAGCGGAAAGCGAACGGTCCGAGCCGTTGGCGCGCAACCACTCGCCAGCGGCGATCAGGGACGCCTGCACGACCACCGGGGGCAGCAGCTTGCGGAACATGCCCCCTCTTCAAACCGCGTCCGGTGCGTCACGGCACCCGATTCGGTCGCGTTGCGGGAGCGACGGGTGGTAACGGATCGGTTCCGGCATCAGACGCGAGCGCGGCGGCCCGGAGGCCGGCGGGGCGGCGCGGGGCTACCACGACCGTAACCGGCAACCGGGCCGCGCCTTGAGCAGCTCCCGTATCGCCCCGTCGGTCACCTCGGTTTCCCGCAACTCGACGTACGCCAGCTTTCGGCACGCGAACAGGCTCCGCACCCCGTCGTCCGTCACCCGCGTCGCCACCAGCGTCAGGCCGGTCAGGTTCGGCGCCGCCGCCAGCGCGCTCACCCCGTCGTCGCCCACCCGCGTGTACCCCAGGTTCAGGCGGGTCAGGCCCGGCGCTGCCGCCAGCGCCTTCGCCCCCTCGTCACCGACCCGCGTCTTCTCCAGCGAGACGGACGTGAGCCGGTTCGGCGCGGCGGCCAGCGCGGTCACCCCTCCGTCGCCCGCCTTCGTGTACGAGAGGTCAAGGTCCGTCAGCTCCGGGAGCGCGGCCAGCTCGCGCACCCCCGCGTCCGTCACCGCGGTCGAGCTCAGCCGGACCCGCGTCAGCTTCTTGAACCGGGCCAGGTGCTTCAGGCCGGCGTCCGTCACCTTGGTGAAGGTAAGGTCGATTTCCGTGAGTTCCGTCAGCGGGGCGAGGTTCTCTAGCGCGGCGTCCGTTATCTTGGTCCCCTCCAGCCCGAGCACCCGGAGCTGTGGCATCGTGGCCAGCGTCCGGGCGCCCGCGTCGGTCACCTCGATCCCGCCGAGGCTCAGGTCCGTCAAGCCCTTGATCGCCCGCAGCTCGTTCAGACCCGCGTCGGTGATCCCGCGGTACGAGCCCGCGCTGGTGGCCCCGCGGGACGTGCCGTGGAGCGACAGGGCGCTGAGCCCGTCGAGCGCCGCGAGGTGCTTCAGCCCGGCGTCGGTGATGGACGCACCGTTCAGGCGCAGGACCACGAGGTTCGGCTGCCCGGCCAGTTCGGCCAGCTTCTGGTCCGTCACGTCGTGGTGCGCCAGGCTGAGCCCGAACGGCACCGGCACCACCGGGCGGCCGGCGAGCTTGCTCGTGCCGGTGTGCTTGAACCCCTGAACGGGGAGGGCGTACCCGGCCCGCTCGTTGGGTCGGAGGGTCATGCCACTCGTCAGCACGTCCGCCTCGATCCACCCGGGGGAAACGAACCCCCAGGCCCGCGCGACCTCCGGGGGGATCGGCGGGGGATCGGCGCGCCGGTGCGGGGCGGGCGCGGCCGGCGTGGCGTCGCCCGGTACGGCCGCCGGGTCGCCGCCCGGAACCGCCGGGCGGCCGCACCCGCACCACAGGAGCACGAGAACGGGGAGCACACGCGCACGCGTCACAGCTACTTCCTCACGAGGGGGCTGTCGGGCCACCGCATCGGGGCGTTGCCCGTGAGGACCTCGCAGCGGGGGGGGAACGGCGGGGCCGGGCCGGCGCCGAGGTGCAGCACCCGGAGGTGCGGGAGCTTAGCAAGGGCCGCCAGGGTCCGCTCGCCGGTGAGCGCGCCCGCCAGGTTCAGGTACTCGAGGGTCGTGATGCCCGCCAGCGGCTCGGCTTCCCCCCTTGGGGCGCCGGACAGGTCGAGCGCGACGAGGCCCGGGTGCCGGCCCAGGGCCGCGACCCCGGCCGGCCCCACCTTGATCTCGCTCAGCCACAGGGTGCGCAGGGTCTTCACCCCCGCCAGCACCTGGACCCCTTCGTCCGTGACCCCCGTCCGCGAGAGGCACAGGTGCTTCAAGTTCGGCAGCGCCGCCAGGTCCCGGGCGCCGGCGTCCGTCAGCCGCCGCGTGTCCGACAGGCTCACGCACTCCAGCCGCTTCATCCGGGCCACGTCCCACGCGCCCTCGTCGGTGATCCCGGCGCCGCCGGTCATCAGGGCGCGCAAGTGTTTGAGGGCCGGGAACTCGCGCAGGTCCGTGTCCTGAAACGTCCCGGACAGGGTCGTGAGGTTCGGGATGGACGCGACCGCGCGGGCCATCCCGGGGACGAGCACCCCGTGCAGGTGCAGCTCCTCGAGCGTGTCGAGGGCAGCGAGCCGGCGCATCTCGGCCGGCGTGACTGCGCGGTCGTCCCCGCCGTACAGGGGCAGCGTGAGGGCGGACAGCTTTCGCAGGTCGGCCAGCGCGCCGATCCCGCCCGCGACCCGGGTGTTCCGGAGCACGAGGGTGTCCAGGTTCCGAAAAACGGTCAGCTCCTTGAGCCCGGCGCCCGTCACCGGTTGCCCGGACAGGTCGAGGTGCACCACCTCGTCGGGACCGGCCGGCCGGCCCCGCTCCGCCCGCGCCTGGGGGATGGTGTGGAGCTTGCCCGCGCGGCGCAGCCCGGCCAGCGCGTCGTCGGTGACCGTCGCCAGGTGGACGGCCTCGAGCTTCGAGGCCCCCGACAGCTCGGCCAGCACCTTGCCGTCGAGCAGGTCCGACTGGAAGTGGAGCGACCGGAGCTCGGGGAGCCCGGCCAGTTGGGCCACCGCGTCGGCCGGCCACCGCCCCTCCACGGCGAGCGCCGCCAGCGCCCGGCACGCGACGACGTCCGCGACGTCGGCCGCCTTCACCTTGGACCCCGAGAGGGCGAGGTGCGTGAGCCCCGCGCCGGCGAACGGCCGGAGCCCGGCCCCGGTGACCTGAGTGAAGAGCAGGGTCAGCGCGCGGAGGTTCTTGAGCCCGGCCAGCTCCTTGAGCCCCGCGTCGGTGACCCGCAGCCGGCTCAGGTCGAGCGCCTCCAGCCCCTCGACCGCGGCCAGGTGCTTCATCCCCGCGTCGGTGACCTGCGTCCGCTCGAGCCGGAGCGACTTGAGTTTCGGGAACGCCGCCAGCAGCTTCAGGTCGTCGTCCCCCACCCGCGAGAACGAGAGGTCGAGGTGCGTGAGGCCCTTGGCCGCGGCCAGCGCCCTCAGCTTGGCCCCGGTGTCCCTCGAACTACTTAAACCAATGTACGTAACGTTATCGATCTTGGCGATCTCAGCGAGTTCGAACTCATTCGACTCGCCCCCGATCAACAGCCCGAACGGCCGGTCGGTCGGCGCGACCGCGCGGAGCGCGGTCAAAAGGTGCTCCCCCCCCAGCCCCCAGCCGAGAAGCGGCTCCCGAACGGCCCCCAGTTGCCTGGGGTCGAACACGCGGGTGGCCGGGTCGCCGTCCAGCCAGACCGGCACCCGGTTGCGGGTCTGTGCCGCGAGCGTCTTGGCGTCGAAGGGCATCGAGGCGCTCGCGAGCGTGGGCCGCTTGCGCGGGGGGAGCGGCGGGACGTCCTCGGCCGCGTCGTCCGGCGCGGGCCGCCGGCCGGTGCGGTCGCGCTGTTCTTTCCCGTCCCCGCGCGAAGCGGCCGCCGGTTCGGACGGGGCGGCGGCCGGGACGCCCGCTTGTGACTCGGGTGCGGGCGGGTCCGCCCGCCGCTTGCACCCTGCCGTGGTAACGAGAACGAGTAGAAATAACACCAACGGGCGACAGATCATCGAGACCTCACACGAGTCGCGGCTACGCCGGTCATAACGACGTGCCGGTATCATATCAGGTTGAACCTGCCACATCGGTGCCGTAACTCCGCAATGCCCCGTTCCTGAGCGCATGCCCACTTCTCCCCTCACCCATCACCACATCACCTACGTTATCATCAAATCTCTAGTTTTGCGCCGGACGCAATTATCCTGCGCCGGTGCGAAGTTGGCTGCGCGGGCGTGGATGCTGCGACGAATTTCGCGCCCGGCGCCCGCTCGCCAGCTCGAAACTGAAATAGCCTGCAATGAACGGGAAGCGCGCCCGGTCCCGCCTTTGAGCCCGTAACCGCAAGCTTCCCGGGCGGGCCGAACACCCGCACCGGGCTCGACCGCACCCGGAGGTTCCCACCGATGCCGTTCCGCCCCACGGTTGAGCAACTCGAGGACCGGACCGTCCCCGCGCTCGTCGCGCAGCGCGGCGACCTCCGATAGGGTCGTGCCTTTGCCGAGGCGCGGGCCTCTGGCCCGCCGGTACGCGCCCGAAGTGAGCCTCGGGTACACGCCAAGCCGAACCGAACCGCATGCGTCAAGCGGGCCAGAGGCCCGGGCCCCGGCAAAAGCACGGTGCCGGCGCGCACCAACTGGAGCGCGGATCAGACTTCCGCTCGGCAACGCGAACCGGCGCGCAATTTTTCGGCTCAGGCTTGTGGTAGTCGCTCCGTCCCGGGTAAGATCGTCCCACCTCGCCCGCACGAGGCGGGGCGCTCCAGGAGGGACCGTCGATGATCTGCCGCCGGAGTTCGCTGTTCGCCGCGCTCGCCGCGGGCACACTGCTGGTTTCGGGAACCGCCTTCGCACAGGAACAGGCCGCCCAACCGCCGCAACTCGTCCTCCCGGCGCTGCCGCAACCGGTGCCAGCGCCACCCGCACCGAACGTCGGCACCGTGTTCGGGCAGCAGTCGTTCATTCCCATACCGGGGCGGCCGGCCGGACCGCGGTTCAGCTTCAAGATCGATCCCAACACCCCGGTGAAGGACCTGTTACCGGTCGCGCCGAAGGCCGCACCGGCGCGGGGGCCGCTCCTCGCGGACGACCTGAACAAGGTGCCCGAGGTCGAGTTCGAGGCCCGCGCCGACCAGCCCGCCGATCACGGCAAGATGACGGAGCGCACCGCGCACCAGTTGGCCAAGATCAGCCACATGAACGCCAAGAAGGCCGACGCGTTCATGGGTGCGCTGATCGAGAGCCGCGCGGACCTCGCCGGCATGCCGTTCGTCATGGGCGACGACTGCCGGAGCGGGCCGGAGCGCGCCGCGCACTTCGCCGCGGCCGTCGCGCTCGTCCGCCGCGCGATGCAATCCGGCGGCAGCGGGCGGGCCTTCTGGACCAACTACAACGCCCTCTGCGAGCAACAGGACGAGGCCGCCCCGCGGAGCGACAAGGCCCTCAAAGAGCATTTCACGGTGGCCCGCATCGCGGCGCTGACGCAGATGCTCGCGCCCGAAACGGCTGAGATGCGGGCCGGGCTGGTGAAGCACCTCACCGGGGTGCCGCACGTCGAAGCGACCCGGGCGCTCGCGCGGCTCGCCGTCTTCTCACCGGAAGACGACCTGCGGTTCGCCGCCGTCGACGCGCTCAAGGTGCGCCGCGAGAAGGACTACACCGACGTGCTCGTGAAGGCGCTGCGGTACCCGTTCCCGGCGGTCGCCCGGCGCGCCGCCGACGCCATCGCCCGGCTGGAGCGCGCCGACCTCACCGGCGAACTGGTCGCCGTGCTCGACGAGGAGGACCCGCGGCTGCCGCAGGCGCGGAAGAACGGCAAGGCGCAGTTCGTGCGCGAGATGGTGAAGGTGAACCACCACCGGAACTGCATGATGTGCCACGCCCCGGGCACCAGCGGCGTGTCCGCCGCGTCCGACGTCACCGCCGAGGTGCCGGTCCCGGGCGAGCCGCTCCCCTCCCCCTCGCAGGGGTACCGGCAGTCGTCGCCCGACCTGATGGTGCGCATCGACGTGACGTACCTGCGGCAAGACTTCTCGGCCCGGCTCACGGTGCCCGACGCGCTGCCGTGGCCCGACCAGCAGCGGTTCGACTTCTTCGTCCGCGAGCGCGTCGTGAGCGACGAGGAGGCCGGCGCGTACCGCGAGAAGCTCACGTCGAAGGAGCCCGGCGTGCTGTCGCCGTACCACAAGGCCGCACTGGCGGCGCTGCGCGAGCTGACCGGAAAAGACACCGCGCCGACGGCCGCCGCCTGGCGCAAACTTCTGGACGCGCCGGCCAAGCCCGCGCCTCAATCGCGGCGTGACTGACCGACCAGCCGACGACACCCATCCGAAGACCGCGGGCCGTGTTCAGCCGAACACGGCCCGCGATCGTTTACCGCCACGGGCCGTAAAAGTACGGTACCGTACACGCCTATTTCGTGGCCGTCGCGCCCGCACGCGAAATTTTCCCGTCCTTCCCGAATCGATGAAGCGATTATCCGTAAATCCGTGAGACACCCCGACAGTCGCGCGTTGGGGCGCGACCGCGTGCGGTATAATCCGAGCAACCGGCACGTCCCGACGAGCGAGGCCTGTTTGTGTGCCTCGCGCACTCGATGAATTATCGAGCGACCGGAACGGGTTGTGACTCCGAACGGAATTCGGCCGCTCGGCCCTCGATACAGTAACGGACCCGCCCGCACATGAGTGCCCAGTTCCAGCCCGGCCCGGCCGTCGGCACCGACTGCGAGAACCCGAAAACGGCGGTGTGGGACTCGCTCGATCCGGCCGTGGGCGGTGCGACCACGCGGCGCGAGTGGCGCCCGGGCGATCACGTCCTCGGGTTCACCCTCGTCGAGTTCCTCGGCAAGGGGACGTTCGCCCAGGTGTTCCTGGCCGAACAGGAGGCGATCGCGGGCCGGCTGGTGGTGCTCAAGGTCACCAGCACGCCGACCCCGGAGCCCGACCGGCTGGGCCGGCTCCAGCACCCGAACGTCGTCCCCATCCACTCGGTCCACAGCGCGCCGCCGCACGAACTCATCTGCATGCCCTACCTGGGGCGCACCACCCTGGCCGACGTGTTGCGCGCGGAGCGCTACCGTAACCCGTCGCACCCCACGCGGTTCGCCCACTCGGGGAGCAGCCCCACGCAGCCCGGAACCGGCTCGGTCCCGGTCGCGGGGCTGCGCATGCTGCCGGCGGCTCCACCCGGGGACGGGTTGCTCGGTGACCACCGGCGCGTCCTGCGGTTGCTGTCCGACCTCGCCGCCGGGCTGGACCACGCCCACCACCGCGGCATCCTGCACCTGGACATCAAGCCGGCGAACGTGCTGCTCGCCGACACCGGCGAGCCGATGCTGCTCGACTTCAACCTGGCCCACGACACCACCGCCACGGCCCGCGGGCCGGTCGGGGGGACGCTCCCGTACGCGGCCCCGGAGCAGCTGGCCGAGATCGACACGCGGGCCGGCCACGCGGTCGACGAGCGCGCGGACCTGTACGCCCTCGGGGCGCTGGCCTACGAGCTGTTCACCGCCGAGCAGGCGTTCCCCGCGGGCATGATGTCGAAGTCGGAGTTCAAGCAGTACATCGCGAACCGCCGGACGGTGCCCTCGGTCCGGGCCGCAGCCCCGGCCGTGCCCCGGGCGGTCGATGCGATCGTGCGGAAGCTCCTCGCCCCGAGCCCCGCGGACCGGTACCAGACCGCCCTCGAACTCAAAACCGACCTCGACCGCCAGCTCGCCGACCTGCCGCTCGCGTCGGCCCCGGACCGCTCGCCGGTCGAGCGGCTCGGCAAGTGGCACCGGCGGAACCCGTGGCTGGCGCTGCGGCTGGCGCTCGCCGCGGTGGTGGGGCTGGCGCTGGGGTTCGGGGTCGTGGTCTACCGCCAGGAGGGCGCGACCCGCGCGCGCGCCGCGGCGGAGCAGGCGCTCGCGGCCCAGAACCAGATGCCGGCCCTGCGGCTCGACCTGACCGCCCCGGGCGACTCGCCGAGCCGAGCCCGGGGGCGGGCGGCCGCCGAGCGACACCTCGCCGCCTTCGGGCTGCCCGGCGACGACAACTGGCGCAACGCGGAGCCGTTCGCCCGCCTGCCGGACGGGTTCAAGCCCGGGGCCGCGGCCGACCTCGGCGAACTGCTCCTGTTGCTCGCCCACGCCCGCACCCAGGACGCGCGGGCTCTACCCGAAGACGAACGCGCCGCGGCCCTCCGCGAGGCGCTCCGACTGAACCGGCTCGCCGAAGGCTGCTTCGCCCCGGACGCCGTTCCCCCGTTCCTGTTCGCCCAGCGGGCGCGGCTCGACGGGGAGCCCGCGCCCGCCCCAACCGAACCGCGGCACCCGCGCGACCACTACCTTGAGGCGGTCGGCCTGATCGCCGACGGCCGGTTCCGCGCCGCGACCGGACCGCTTGAACGGACCGTCGCCGGCGCCCCCGCGCACGGCGCCGCCCACTTCGCGCTCGCCTTCTGCCGCCAGCAGCTCGGCCAGTACCAGCGGGCGCTGGAGCGGTACGACACCGCCCACGCGCTGCTCGCGCGCGACCCGCGCCCGGCGTTCAACCGCGGGATCGTGTACGGGCTCATGCAGAAGCACCCGGAGGCCGAGGCCGAGTTCGCACTGGCGCTCGCGATCGATCCGGGGCACGCCGAGTCGCACCGGAACCGCGCCGTCGCGCGGCTCGCGCAGCGCAAGCACCCGGAGGCCGAGCAGGACCTCACGGCCGCGCTCGAGAAGGGCGTCTCCCCGCTCCTCGTGTACCCGCTCCGCGCGCAACTGCGGGCGCTCCGCGGCGACGCCACGGGGGCCGAACAGGACCGCGCCGCGGCCGCCGCGCACGAGCCGAAGACCGAGAGCGAGTTCATCGCCCGCGGGCTGGCGAGGCTGGCCGCCGACCCCGCGGCGGCGCTGCGCGACTTCGAGGCCGCGGAGCGGGTCAACCCGACCTCGCTCCGGGCCGTCCAGAACCAGGCCCACGTCCACTCCGACCACCGGAAGGACTCGAAGCGCGCGCTAGAACTGGTGACGCGGGCCGCCGAACTGTACCCGGAGTACGCCCCGGCCCGCGCCGGGCGGGCGGTGCTGCTGGCCCGATTCGGCCGCCGCGCCGAGGCCCACAAGGAGGCCGAAACGGCGCTTACGCTGTCCGACGCCGCGGACGTCGCTTACCAGCTCGCGGGGGTGTACGCCCTGACCTCCGCGACCGCCCCGGCCGACGCCGGCCGCGCGTTCGAGCTGCTCCGGCAGGCGCTCCGCACCGGGTTCCGCGACGCGCGCACGCTCGCCGCCGACCCCGACCTCGACCCGATCCGTAACCGCCCTGAGTTCGGCGCGCTCGTGGCCGCGCTCAAGGATCTGAACCGCTAAGCTCTCCGACGCCCAGAGGATCTCCATGACCCGCACCGCCAAACTGGCCGTTACGCCGCTCGAAGACCGCACCGTCCCCGCCGTGTTCGGCAACACATGGGTGGACACGAACCTGACCGTCAGCTTCGCCCCGGACGGGACCGACGTGGCCGGCGCGCCCTCCGACCTGTTCCGGCTGCTTGGCGCCCGCGCCACCGCCGCCGAGTGGCAGGGGGCGATCCGCGACGCGTTCCAGAGCTGGGCCGCCCCAACCAACCTGAGCGTCTCGTTCGTGCGCGACGACGGGCGATCCCTCGGCACCCCGGGGCCGGTCCAGGGGTCACCGTTTGTCGGCGACATCCGCATCACCGCGCGGCCGCTCTCGGACAACGTGCTCGCGATTTCCAACCCGTTCGACCTGATCAGCCCGTGGGCCGGCGAGATCATCATCAACAGCAACAAGGTGTTCGGCACCGACGGCTCGGCCGGCGCCCACGACCTGCGGGCCGTGGTGCTCCACGAGATCGGACACGTACTCGGCCTCGAAGGGAACGCGGACCCGGCGTCGGTGATGTACGAGTCGTACACCGGCCAACGCCCCGGGCTGTCGGCTGGCGACGTGTCGGCGGTCCAGGGGCTGTACGGCGTGCGCGGGACGGCCGGCGGGTCGGTGATCGTCGGGGTCGACGGCACCGCCGCCACCGCGGGCGACTGGGCGAGCGGAACCGGCACCAACGACACGCTCGCGACCGCGACGAACCTGGGACAGAACCGCGACATCACCGACCGGCGCTGGGACTTCGCCGGCACGGCTACATTTGGGGCGCCCGGCGACGTGGACGTGTACCGCGTGCAAGCGAACACGGCCGCGGGCCGGGTGCTCGTGGTGTACGTCAACACCGCTCACGGCGGGGTTTCGCCGAACGTCACCGTGTACGACCGGAACGGCAAACCGGTAGCGGCCGAGGCGCTCGTTCAGAACGGCGAGGTGATCGCCGTCCAGATCCGGAACGTCCAACCTAACCAAGCCTATTTCGTCGCGGTACGGGCGGCCGACCCGGCGGCGTGGACCGGCCGGGAGTCGTACAGCCTCGGCATCGATTTCCGTGATACCGCGATTTCGCCCCCGTCGTTCGCGGCCGCGACGCTGACGAGCGCGGCCCCGCAGATCACCCGCTCGCTCGAGGTGACCCGGACCCAGGCGTTCCAGTTCCGGCTCGCTGCGCAGAGCCTGAGTGACCCGGGTTGGGCCGGCGCGCGGCTTACGGTCTTCGATGCAAGCGGAGCAGCGGTCCTCACCCTTGTGGCCCAAAACGGTCAGTCCGTCGCCGACGAAGTCTTCCTGCACCCTGGCACGTACACGGTGGTAATCGCCGGGGCGACGGCCAACGGCTCCCCGCTTAAAGCCCTGCAAATCAGTGCCACGCTTCTCGCCCTTACCGATCCCATCGGCCCGGCGCTCGCGGGCGACTATGACACCCTTACAACAAGTACGACGACCACCACCACGACGACCACAACGACCACGACGACAAGCAGCACCGGGTTCTACTGGCTCGCACCATCGACCTCTGGTACGAGTTTCCTGAGCCCAACCAGTCCGTTCAGTTCGCCGTGGTGGTAAGCAGGTCCGTCGTTCCACGTAAAGTCCAAAGGCACGCGCATGACCCGGAACGTGTGCCGGACCTGGAACTTGGAACTACTGAAGTGCGTGTGTCGAGTCGCGCGTAAGTGCGAGGAAGCGGCACCGTTCCGGGGCACTACACTCGATGAAAGCGCCCACCACGTCAGGGGTAGAGCGCCCATGGCCGCGAGAGGCGATTGCGCCGCGCGGCCGTGGCGCCCGCTGACGCGACCCGCCGCGGCGGCACCGCTCGGAGTTCGTTCGTGAACCTCTCCGCCCTCGCCCTCGTACTCGCCGGCCTGGCGCCCCTGGCGCATCTGTGCGCGCGGGCCGGGCGCTGGCACCCGGTGATCGGGCGGACGTTCCGCGGGGCGTCCGTGGTCGTAACCGTTTGCGTGCTCACCGCGGCGTGGGCCGGGCCCGGCGTCCCGTACCTGACGGTCACGGGCGCGGTCGTTCCCCTCGCCCTCGTCGGCGCCGCCTTCGACCGGGCGAGTCGCGAGCGCCGCCCCGGCGCCGACCAGCAGCACCGGGACCGGCTCCGGCTGCTCGACGCGGCGCTCGGCGCGTCCCGCGACGGGGTGCTGGTGACCGCAGCGCGGCCGACCGTCGTCGGGCTCCAGATCGTGTACGCGAACCCGGCGTTCGAGAGGCTCACCGGGTACGGAATCGACGAGGCCCTCGGGCAGAGCCCGAGCATGCTGTACGCCGAAGATTGCGAAGCCGACCGGGAGAAGGTGCGCGCCGCGCTGCGGTCCGACGCCCCGGGGCGGTTCGAGGTGCCGGCCCGGCGCAAGGACGGAACAGAAGTGTGCGTGGAGTGGGACGTGGTCCCGGTGCCCGGGCCGCCCGACGGGTGCGAGTACCGGGTCGCGGTGCTCCGGGACACGACCGAGCGGCGGCGGCTCGAGGAGCAGCTCCGCAACGCGGCCAAGCTCGAGGCGGTGGGGCGGCTGGCGGCCGGGGTGGCGCACGACTTCAACAACCTCCTCACCGTCATCGGCGGCAGCGCGGCGCTGCTCGACGGCCCGGCGGGTCGGGGGCCGAACGCGGCCCGGCTCGTGGGCGAGGTGCGGTTCGCCGCCGAGCGCGGCCAGTGGCTGGTGCGCCAGTTGCTCACGTTCGCTCGGCCCCAAGCCGCCGGGCGCGAGCCGCTGGACCTGGGCCGCGTCGCGTCCGACCTGGCGCCCATCCTGGCCCGGGTCGTGGGGCCGGCGATCGAGACCGACGTGGACACGCCCGCCGAACCGGTGTTCGTTCTGGCCGACCGCGGCGAACTGGAGCAGGCGCTGTTGAACCTGGCCACCAACGCCCGGGACGCGATGCCGGGAGGCGGCCGGTTGGCGCTGCGGGTGCGGGCGGGGGCCGACTGGGTGCGGGTCGCGGTCACCGACACCGGCTCGGGGATGCCGCCCGAGGTGCGGGAACGTATCTTCGAGCCGTTTTTTACCACCAAAGGACCGGACGTGGGCACCGGGTTGGGTTTGACAACCGTGAAACAAGTGGCGGAGCGGTGCGGCGGCCGGATCGCGGTCGAGTCCGCACCGGGGCGCGGCACCACATTCGACATCGACCTCCCGCGGTGCCCGGCGCCGGCGCCGGCGCCGACCGGCACCAGCCGGACGGTGCTGCTCGCGGAGGACGAGCCGGGGGTGCGTGCGCTCGCCCGCCTGATCCTCCAAGGGCAGGGGTACAACGTTACCGAAGCCGCGGACGGGGCCGAGGCGCTGAAGCTGCTCGAAGGCGGCGGCGCGTTCGATCTGCTGGTCACCGACGTGCGGATGCCGGGGGCCGACGGGGGCCGGGTCGCGGCCCGGGCGCGGGAGCTGCTCCCCGCGGTGCGGGTCGTGTTCATGTCCGGGTTCACGGACACGGAGCCCGCGGTCCCGGGCTCCGTATTTCTGCCCAAGCCGTTCCCACCCGCCGCCCTCGCCCGGGCCACCCAGCACGCTCGTTCGCCCCACAACTGATCCGCCCGCGGGCCGCGCGATCCCGGCCCGCGCTACCCGCCCTTCATCCGGTCCCGGAACACCTGCCGCAGTTTCTCGACTTTCGGCCCGATGACCGCGCGACAGTACCCCTGGCGCGGGTTGTTCGCGAAAAAGTTCTGGTGCTCCGCCTCCGCCGGGTAGAACGCCGTGAACGGCACGATCTCCGTCACCACCGGCGCGCGGAACACCTGCGCCGCGTCGATCTTCTGCTTGTACTGCTCCGCGAGTCGCTTCTGGCGTTCGGAGTGCGTGAAGACCACCGACCGGTACTGCGGGCCGCGGTCGTTCCCCTGGCGGTCCGGCGTGGTGGGGTCGTGCGACCGCCAAAACACCTCCAGCAGCTCGGGGTACGAAACCTGGTTCGGGTCGAACGTGACCTGCACCACCTCGGCGTGCCCGGTGCGCCCGGAGCACACCTGCTCGTAACTCGGGTTCGGCACCGCCCCGCCGCTGTACCCGGACTCGACCCGCGTGACGCCCTTCAACTGTGCGAACACCGCTTCGGTACACCAGAAGCACCCCGAACCGAACGTCGCCACCTCTTCGGGCGCGCCGGCGTGCGGCTCGACGGACCCGAGTTCCGCGGGCTCGAGTACCGGGAAGTGTTCGGGCACCGCGCTCCCGCCGCCGGCAGACCACCGGAGGTACAGCACCGCGAGCGCGAGCAGCACGATCGGAACGAGAAACAGGGCGTTGCGCCGCATTGCGGGCCTCGCGTTGGTGGGTTGGTCGCACGAACCGGCTTCGGGCCATTATTCGCACGGGCGCTACCGAACCTCAAGGCACGAACCGCCGGTTCGCTCGCGCCGCAACGGCGGCGCGCCTACCCCGGCTCGGGTGTTGTCGTGGCGGCTTGACCGCCATGCCCTTCCCGCCCCAGACCAACTCCGCATCGCACGGGACGTGCTCCACGCGCTAACCCGCAGCGCGGGGCCGTGACCGTCCACCGCCTCTCGCGAAACTGGTGCGGCTCGCAGCCGGATCGTCTATGCATAATCGCAAGCCGCACCGGCTGGCTGGACGGGACCGCGACGCCGACCGCCGCGGTGCGCTCTGGAACACAGACAACCGCCGCGCCCCGCCCGCGCGTGGCAACGTGTGCAAGCAGCCGCCCGACCGCGTTCACCACTTTACGACTCGCTGTGTCCGACGTGTGCCGGCCTGAACTTCGCGAAGCGGGACCGAACGACCGACCTGCACGAGCGGGTGGCGCGGGTGACCGGCGGGCGTGTGAAGACCGGGTACCACACTGAAAACTACCGCGCGCCGGCGCTGAGGTGGTTGCCCCACCCACGAAGCTCCCCGCGGCGTGCGCACGGACCCGTTCGTTTAACGAGTATGGCACCTGATCTCATAACCCGTGGAGACGGGGGTGCGAGTCCCTCACGGGGTTCTTATTCCGAACACAGAATCACAGCGGGCGCTTGATACCGGGAAGCCGCCCGGTTGTTGGCGCCCGCTTTGGTTTTTGTCTTTGTGCCACAAGCATTTCTGTCCGTTCCACAAGAAACAGGCATGACCTCCCGGATCGCGTATCCGTTCAAAGTGTCTACCCCCGCCGCTTAGTTCAGTACCAGCGAGCGAAAACGCTGAGCAACAGTGAGCGGGGCGGTTGGGGCTTCAAGCCCCTGCGGCCCGGCGCGCGACTACGGAACCGTTCCCAGGCTCGGCTCAGCCGCGCCCGCGGTCCAGGGAAGCCATCGACGTTCTTCCGCGCGGTGATCTTGGGAGCGCACATTCGAGACGGGAGAAAACGCGTGGCGCACGTGCTGTTGGTGAACGACACCCCGGGCTCGATCGCGGAACCGGTGCGGCGCGCCCTCCGCGCGTCCCACCACGTCGCGGTCGCTCAGTCGGTTGCGGACTGTCTCGCGCGGGTGACCGCTACACCGCCGGACGCGATCCTACTCGACCTCCAGCACCCCGGACGGGGCGGGTTCGACGCGTTCGACGCGATCCGCAGTGTCGACACGCGCGTCCCGGTCATCTTTCTGGCGCCGGCGGCGGCCGCGGGCGTTGTGATCGAGGCCATTAAACGCGGCGCGTCCGACTGCGTGTTCAAACCCTTGGACCTGGTGCAACTTCAGAAGGCGCTCGACGAGGCGCTCGACGCGGCCGGCCGGGTGCACGAGCCCGATACCCGCCCGGACCCGGGGACCGACGACGGGGGTACCGGCCCGATCATCGGGTCGTGCCCGGCAATGATGGAAGTTTACAAAGCGGTCGGCCGGGTCGCGCCGCAAGACGTACCGGTGCTCATCACGGGCGAAAGCGGGACCGGGAAGGAACTGGTGGCGCGGGCCGTTCACCAGTACAGCCGGCGGGCCGGGCGGCCGTTCGTCGCGCTGAACTGTGCGGCGATCCCAGAGCAGTTGCTTGAAAGCGAACTGTTCGGTCACGAGAAGGGGGCGTTCACCGGCGCCGACCGGCGCCGGATCGGACGGTTCGAGCAGTGCGACGGCGGCACCCTGTTCCTCGACGAGATCGGGGACATGCCGCTCGCGCTCCAGTCGAAACTGCTCCGGGTGCTCCAGGAGCAAGCGTTCGAGCGGGTCGGCGGCGGGGAGACCGTCAGGACGGACGTGCGGATCATCTCCGCCACCCACCGCGACCTGAAGGCGCGGGCGGCGGCGGGCACGTTCCGGCCGGACCTGTACTACCGGCTCGGCGTGTTCACGATGCGCCTGCCCCCGCTCCGCGACCGGGCCGAAGACCTACCGCTCCTGGTCCGCCACTTCCTCGGCCGGTTCAACCGCGAGCTGGGGCGCCGGGTGAGCGACATCAGCGCCGAAGCGCTGGCCCGCTTGACGCAGTACGCCTGGCCGGGGAACCTGCGCGAGTTGCAGAGCGTGCTGAAGCAGGCGCTGCTCCGAACCACCGGAACGGTTCTGCTCCCGAGCGCGCTCGCCGACATGGCCGGCCCGAGCGCGGCACCGGCTTCCGAGCCGCCGGCGCGCGCCGATTTGCACCAGTTCGTCCGCCGGCGCCTGAGTGACGGGTCGGAGAACCTGCTCGAAGAAGCGCGGCTGGAGCTGGACCGGTTCCTCCTGCCGATGGTGATGGAGCTGACCCGCGGCAACCAGGTGCGGGCGGCCCGGGTTCTCGGGGTCGCGCGGCTGACGCTCCGCCGCCGGCTGCACGAACTGGGCATCGCGCCCCGGTTCGTCGATTCAGCCGTTAGCTAATGTCGGGTTCGGCCGCGCCGGGGCGGCGAGACACTCGGAAACCGACCACAGAACCACATCCGGTTGGTGTGTCGCGGTACGGTGTTCGCGTGCGCGCCCGCTGTCTTTCTCGAAGGCAGGAGAGCAACCCACCGAGGAACCGCCCGGTGCGGCCCCCTCGCGCCGCACCGGCAGGAATGTCTGTGCCACGAAAACAAAACCACCCGGGACTGCGAATCCCGTCGTTTCAAGTTCGGGCCTGAAGTGTGGTCCGCTCACTCCGTGAGCGGTCGCTCGGCACCTCGAATGCGCGTTGCACACAACGACCGAGCGAATGACACCGGGAGCGGATCAGATACGCGGAGCGACCGCTCACGGAGTGAGCGGACCATACTCCGAACCAGCGCACCGCTCCAAGGTGCGAACTTGAAACGACGGGAATCAGTTCGGCCGCCACCGGTAGCATCTACGCGCGGCTTGGGACTACCCCGAAGAGGACGCCCAGCCCCTCGGATAAGGTCGGGTGGGTCAGAATCATGTCGCGGAGGGCGGTGTACGGCAGCCCCGCGGCCATCACCACCTGCACGGGAGCGAGCAGCTCCCCGGCCCCCGGGCCGAACGCCGCGAACCCCAGCACGCGATCGTCCGCCCCGATCAGGGCCTTCAGGAACCCCCGCGTTTCGGAAAGGGTTCGGGTCCGCAGCACGGCCTCCATCGGGATCTTGGCGAGCCGGTAGCCGGTGCCGCGTTCCCGCGCCTCCCGCTCGCTGAGCCCCACACGAGCGAGTTCGGGGTCTGTGAACAGGCAGAACGGAACCTGCCGCCCGGTGGTAACGCGGCCCCTCCCGACGAGGTCGTCTCGGACCACCCGGAAGTCGTCGAGCGCGACGTGGGTAAAGTGCGGGCTGCCGGCGCAGTCGCCGACCGCCCACACGCCGGGCGCGGTGGCCCGCAACCGCTCGTCCACCCGAACGTGGCCGCTCGGTTCCACCGCGACGCCGGTCGTTTCGAGCCCGATCCCGTCGGTGTTCGGGGTCCGCCCGCCGGCCACAAGCAGGTGCGTCCCCTCGATCAGGGTCCGACCGCCGGCGCGGCAGACGCTCAACCGCACGCCGGCGCCGGACCGCCCTTCGACCGCCTCAACGCGCGTACCCGTTACGACCTCGATTCCCTCGTCACGGAACAGCTCGGTGACAGCCGCCGTCACGTCCGGGTCCTCGCGGTGGATCAGCGCGTAGTTCCGCTCAACGACCGTCACCGCGCTCCCCAGCCGTCGGAACGCCTGGGCCAGTTCGAGCCCGACGTACCCGCCACCGAGCACGATGAGATGCTCCGGGGTCGCGTCCAGTTCCAGGGCCTCAATGTGGGTCAGCGGGGCGGCCTCGCGCAACCCGGGTGTGTCGTCCACCCGCGCCCGCGAGCCGGTGCTGATGACCACGGACGCGCCCCGCAGCGTCCGGGTTCCGCCGCCGTGGAGGGATACCGTAATCGTCCTCGGCGCGACGAACGTCCCGTTACCCATCACCAGTTCGGCCCCGCTGGTCCGGAACTTGTGCTGGTGCATCTCGACCAGCCCGGCCACCATCGCCCGCTTGCGCGCCCGGACGGCGGCCATATCGACCGGCGCATCGACGACCGGAAGGCCGAACTCCGCGCCGCGGCGAAAGTACGATGCGATTTTCGCGCTGTGGATGACGTTCTTGCTAGGCAGACAGGCAATGTTGGGGCACGAGCCGCCAACGTACTGCCGCTCGATCACCGCCACGCGCTTACCCTCGGGCGCCAGCGCCCAGGCCAGGTACTTACCCGCCTCCCCGCTGCCCAGCACGACGAGGTCGTATTCTTCCACAAGCGATTCAGTCGCACCGGTATTGCCATGTTCGATCACGTTCATGTTTGGCCTCTTTCGGAGTCGGTACTCATACCAAATCCGCTTGAAGAGTAACTACTCGGCAGTGCGTCGGTTGCACCCGCCGGCTGACACCGGCGGTTCGACGAGCCGCGGTCGAACCGCCGGTGTCAGCCGGCGGGTGGCGCTCCCAATCACCGATACTCTTCAATCGGATTTGGTATCACACCCGGCGCCGGACGACCGTCCCCGGCGGTCCGGCGGGGGGTTACGAAGACGATGTCCTTGCGATCGTGGCGCGGGGCACCGATCGAGGCGAACACCAGCGGCGCCTCCGAGATGTGCCGGCTCAGAAGTCGGCGTCGAGGACGATGCGGTACCGGGCCTTGCCCTCGTGCAACCGCTCGAACGCCGTGTTGATCTGGCTCATGGGGAAGTGCTCGGTGGTCGGTAGAACTTGGTGCCGGGCCGCGAACGCCAGCATGTCCTCGATCGCCACCGGGGAGCCGGTCGGCGAGGCGGAGACGCACCCCTGCTTCATGATGAGCGGGAACACGGTCACCGGGATCGGCTCCAGCACCGCCCCCACCACGTGCATCCGCCCGTTCGGGGCCAGGGTGCCGAGCATCGCGTCCCAGTCGAGCGCCACGTTGGTGGTGACGACCAACAGGTCCAGCGACCCGGCCAACTGGCGCACGGCGCCCGGGTCCCGGGTGGCGACCACCCGGTGCGCCCCGAACCCGCGGGCCTCGTCGAACTTGCGCTCGCTGGAGGTGAACGCGGTCACCTCGCACCCGTACGCGGCGGCGAACTTGACCCCCATGTGCCCGAGCCCGCCGATGCCCACGATCCCGACCCGGCTCATCGGCCGGGCGTGCATCATGATCGGGTTGAACACGGTGATCCCGCCGCACAGCAGCGGCCCGGCGTCGGCGGCCGGCAGCGCGTCCGGGATCGGCACCGCCCACGCCCAGTGGGACCGGACCCGGCTGGCGAACCCGCCCCGGTGCCCGGCGATGGTGGGCTGGGCCTGGGCGCACAGGTGCTGATCGCCCGACTTGCACGGGCGGCAGTGCATGCAGCTCCCGGCGGTCCACCCGATCCCGACCCGCTGCCCGACCTTCAGCCCCTTGGCCCCGGTCCCCACCTCCACCACCCGGCCCACCGCCTCGTGCCCGAGCACCGCCGGGTACTGCGCGAACCCCCAGTCGTTGTTCAGCATGGACAGGTCCGAGTGGCACAGCCCGCAGTGCTCGACCTGAACCTCCACCTCGTCCGACCCGAGTGGACCGAGATCGACCTGTTGCTTTACCATTTTCTGCCCGGCCGCCGGGGCCACCCACGCATCGATCAGTGACATCACAATCGCTCCTGCCCAGGAAATGGAACTCACCGCAATCACGCCCGCGTTCCCCGCAAACGGAACCGGACGAAAGCCACGCTGTAAGAGGCTCGTGGTTGCGGTCCGCGGCCGGGTCGTTCACGGCCATCACTCCCGAAAAGCGGCGGGGGTGGACACGCGCGGTGCCACAGCGAGAGGTGTCCACGCCCCACGCTGAGTGAAGGGTGAGGCATTTAAGACGCTCGGGTGTGACGGTCGGGATTTGTTTGCGTGAGGGGCGCGGGTACAATGGCGGCCTATGAACGGGCAGACGACCGCTGCCATCCAGGGCTACCTGGATGAACTCGACGGGGTGGCCGGGGCGACCGACGCGGGTCCGGTCGTCTCGGCGCTGCTCGACCGCGCCGTCGGCCGGCTGCACCGCCTGTGCGCGGGGCTGCTGTACCGCCGGTACCCGCGGCTCGCCCGCCCCCCGCTCGGGCTGGAGACCGAGGACCTGCTCGGGGCGGTCGTCGAGCGGCTGTTAAAGGCCCTGCGGGAGGCCCGGCCCCGCACCGTTCGGGAGTTCTTCGGCCTGGCGAACCAGCACATCCGGTGGGAGCTGAACGACCTAGCCCGCCGGCTCGACGAGCGCCCACCGGCGGCCGACGTTTCCGGGGACGCGGTTGCGGCCCTCGACAGCAGCGGGGGCGAACTCGGCCCGGACGCCCGCCGCATCCTCGCGGCGATCGAGGCGCTGCCCGCGGACGAGCAGGAGACGCTGAGCCTCGTGCGCATCCAGGGGCTGACGCACGCCGAGGTCGCCGGCCTGCTGGAAATATCGACCAAAACGGTTCAGCGACGGCTCAACCGCGCGCTCGTTCTACTGACCCAGTCGCTCAGTGACCTCCGGCGGCCCCCGCGCGACAACGCCGGCCCCGATCCGCCCTGACCGCCGGCCGCGCGGCGAGGACCAAACTCCATGTCCGACCACCCCCTCGTCTCCCGGCTGCTCGAAGAGGTGCTGGAGTCCGGCCGCTCCGTCGAAGAGGTGTGCGCGGACCACCCGGAGTTTGCGGAAGCGGTCCGGACCCGGCTGGGGCAGCTCGAACGCGTCCGGGAGGACCTCGACGCGCTCTTTCCAGACGACAGCCCGTCCGACACCGACCCGACGCCCCCGCCCGCCCGCGGCGGGCTGCCCCAGATCCCTGGGCATGAGGTGCTGGCGGTCCTGGGCCGGGGCGGCATGGGGGTGGTGTACCGCGCCCGCCACCGCCGGCTGAACCGTCTGGTCGCGGTCAAGATGCTGCTCGGCGGGACCCACGTCGGACCGCGCGAAGCGGCCCGGTTCCGGCGAGAGGCGGAGGTGCTGGCCGAACTCGGGCACCCGAACGTCGTCCCGATCCACGAGGCCGGCGAACACGGCGGGCAGCCCTACTTCACGATGGAGCTGGTGGAGGGCGGCACGCTCGCCGAGCGGCTGGCCGGCGCCCCACAGCCGGCCGACCGGGCCGCCGCCCTCGTGGCCACTCTTGCCGGCGCGGTGCAGGCGGCCCACGCAAAGGGGATCGTTCACCGCGACCTCAAACCGGCCAACATCCTCTTGACGCCCGACGGCACCCCGAAGGTCAGCGACTTCGGCCTCGCCCGGCGGCTCGCCCCGGGCGCCGCCCTCACCCGCACCGGCGCGCGGATGGGCACGCCCAGCTACATGGCCCCCGAGCAGGCCGCCGGGACGGCGGGCTCGGCCGACCCGACGGTCGACGTCTACGCCCTCGGCGCGGTGCTGTACGAGCTCCTCACCGGCCGCCCGCCGTTCCGCGCGGACACCGCGGCCGAAACCGAGCGGCAGGTGATCGCCGAGGACCCGGCCCCGCCGTCCCGGCTCAACGCCGGCGTGCCGCGGGACCTGGAGACCATCTGCTTAAAGTGCCTCCACAAAGACCCCCGACGCCGGTACCCGTCCGCGGCCGACCTGGCGGCCGACCTCACCCGGTTCTTGAAGGGCGAACCCGTCCTCGCCCGGCCCGCGGGCGCGGGGGAGCGGCTCGCGAAGTGGGTGCGGCGGCACCCCGGCCGTGCGGCCGGCGGGAGCGTTGCGGTCCTGCTCGCCGCCGCGCTGCTCGGCGGCGGCTGGTGGGTGCTCGCGGACCGCGCGGCGACCGCCCGGGCGGCGGCGGACTACCTCACCGAAGCCGAACGGGCGCTGGACGAGTCGGACTGGCCCCGGGCCGGCGCCGCACTCGACCGGGCGGGGACGCGGCTCGACGGCCGCGGCCCGCCCCACCTTCGCGCCCGGCTCGATCGGGCCGGGCGCGGGTTGGAGCTGGCCGAACGGCTGGAGGGCCTCCAGGCCAGGCACGCCGATTCTGCGGGAACGGCTGCGTTCGACACGTTCGACCGGGCCGGCGCCGACCGGGCCTACGAAACCGCGTTCCGCGAAACGGGCCTCGGGACCGTCGGCGACCCGCCCGCGGAAGTCGCCGCGCGGGTGCGCGAGACCGGTATCCGCCGGGCGGTCGTCGGCGCCCTCGATCACTGGTCGACCTGTGCCACCGATGCGGACCGGCTCGCCTGGCTCTTGGCCGTCGCACGATTGACGGACGCGGACGAGGGGTCGGGCTGGCGCGAGCGGGCGCGGGACCCGCGGGCCTGGACGGACGCCGGCGCCGTTACGGAGCTGGCCCGCGCCGCGCCATTCGACCGCCGGGCGGTGCAGATCCATCTCGCCCTGGCCGATCGGCTGCGCCAGGTCGGCGGCGACCACATCGGGTTCCTCCGGCGGCTGCAAGCGGCGAACCCGGACAACTTCTGGACCGCGTTCGAGCTGGGCTTCGAACTGGACGCGCGGCGCGATGCCGACGCGGTCGGTTACTACCGGACAGCCCTGGCCCTCCGCCCCCGGTCGCTCGCGGCGTGGATCAACCTCGGGTGCGCGCTCGAATCTCAGGGCCGGCTGATCGCCGCCGCGGAACACTGGCGAACGGTCGTTCGCCTGTTCCCGGGCAACGGCATGGCGCACCTGAACGCGGCGAACAATGACCACCTGCTGGGCCGGCTCGACGCCGCCGCGGGCCACTGCCAGGAAGCGGTCCGGCTCGCCCCGAATGAGGGCGACGTCCGCGCCGAACTCGCGTGGGTCCTGTTCGACCAGGGCAAGCTGACCGAAGCCCGCGACGCCGCGCGACGCGCCCTCGAATTGCTTCCGGCGCCCCTGAAGCGTCGCGGGGCGCGCGTACAACAGGCGGCGCACTACAAGGCCGCATGGGTGGCCGAGCGGTGCGACCAGCTCCTGGCGCTCGAGGCGCGGCTGCCGGCAATCGCCCGCGGGACCGACCGCCCGTTAGGGGCGGAAGAGGCCCTGCGTGCCGCCGAGCTGTGCGCCCGGAGGCGGTTGCCTGCGGCCGCGGCCCGGCTCTACGTCGCGGCCTTTACGGCCGACCCGGCGCGGGCTGACGAGGGCAGCAGCCGACTCCGGGCCGACGCCATACGGGCCGCACTCCGGGCGGGGCTCGGGGAGGGTGACGACGCCCCGAGCGACCCCCGAGAGCGGGCCGCACTCCGGAAGCAGGCGCTCGTGTGGCTCCGCCAGGACCGGAACGCCTGGGCGGCCCAGTACGCACGCGGAAGCTCCGAGGAACGGCTCACGGCGGTTCGGGTTTTCAACATGCGTCTGGGAGACAAGGCGCTGGCGGCCACCCGGGAGCCGGCGTCCGGTGGCCTGGAACCGGACGAGCGCCGGCGATGGGCGGCGCTGTGGGCGAGCCTGAACCGCCTGGCCGCGGGCGACTTCCCGACGGTCAAGTCGGCACAGGCGGCGGCGGGCGCACGACAGTGGCATGTCGCGGCCGAAGAGTACGGGATCGTGGCCGCCGTTTCCCCGGCCGACCTCGGCCAAGCCTGGTTCGAGTACGCCGCCGTGCAACTGCTCGCCGGCGACGCGGCCGGGTACCGCGAGACCTGCGCCTGGCTCCTGGGCAGGCGGCCGGGGACCGCGGACGTCCGGTCCTACCACGTCGCCCGCGCATGCACCCTGGCGCCCGACGCGGTGCCCGACATCGCGCGGCCCACGCGGGCGAGTGACGCGGAGCTAAAAGGCTCCGGGGCCGCGTTCTGGTCGCTGACCGAGCAAGGAGCGTTGCGGTACCGCGCGGGCCGCCCGGCGGAGGCCGTGCCCCTGCTGGAACGCAGCCTCGGGTCGGACACCCGGCCGGGCGCGCAGGTCGTGACGTGGCTCTGGCTCGCCCTCGCCCATCAGCGGCTCGGCCGCACCGACGAGGCCCAGCGCTGGCTGTGCAAGGCCGTGGCCTGGCTGAACCGCGCCGGTAACTTCTCGGCCGGCGGCGGAGCAGACGGGTTCGACCTCCACAACTGGTTAGAAGCTCTGATCCTGCAGCAAGAAATCGAGGCCCTCCGACCGGCCGCCACCCGCCAGTAGCGATCGGTCATTGGTGCCTCAACGACGGCGCCATCGGGCACGGACTGACTCCACGGGGCGCGCCCCGTGGAGTCAGTCCGTGCCGGCAGCATGCAAAAACACGCACCCCAGGGGCCGCGCCCCTCATCCTCACCGATCACAGCGCACGAACAACCGACAGTTGCAACTGAATCCCCCCTCACATCCGATGTGCGATTTCGGGAGAGCCGTTCACAGAGGTTAAGCGCCGGCGCAAGATACCGCTTCCTCACCCCAGACGGGGTGAGGAGGAACGACGAGTCGGGACTGAGGGGCGACGGAACATCGGGTGGTGTCCTACACACGTTGCACGGCGGGATAAGCCAACCATTCAGCGAGTGAACATACGTGATCGGTGAGCCCGGCGGCCATCGCCGGGGTTTGTGCCGATAGCGGCCGTCATCGCCTTTCACGCGCAGGGTGCGGACGGGCCAACAGAAGTTGTCGCTGAAGTAACTGAACGCGGTGGCCGCCCGGTGGGTGCGCCTCCCAGTCCTTCGAGAACCCGTAGCTCTTCCGCACCTCGCGGCGGCACCGGTTCCGATTGATCCCGTTGTACCGCTCCACGAAGCACGCGTTCACAACCGTGCTCACCGCCGAGCAGCGCGGCGGCCACTGCGGCCCCGGTCCCGAACACCACCCGAGTGCTCACCGACACCACCCGGTTGTTCTCACGCGCCTTGTGCACGGTCGCGTACGCGAGTGCCGCCGGTAGCACCACCCGAGCCTTCCGCGTGCGCCCCGGGCGCCCGGTCCGTGGTGGGGTGACCAACGGGCCGTACGCCGCGCGGATGGCCGATTCGTACACCGGGTACTCGTCCGTGGTGATGAGCCGCAGGACCCGCCTGCCGGTCCGCCGATGCGCGCCCGCACCAGCGCGTGGGTCGCGTCCTCGGTTCGCTTGCCCACCACCAGTCGGTGCTCCGGGTCCAGGGCCACGTGGTCCCCGCAGTCCCCGCGGCGCCGCTCGTCCGGCCCGCCGTTCTTCTCCTTGCGGGCCACGAAGCTCCACTTCTCATCGAGTTGGAATTCGTTCGAAGGGGAAAGGGCCACCAACTCATCGTGGAACGGCTGGGCGTGCTCGCCGGCCTGACGGAGATATCGGGTGACCGTGTCCCGGTGTACTCCGACCAACCGAGCGGTCTTGCGCGTACCGGCGCCCTCGGCCACGTGGGCCAACACCGACACCACCGTGTCGGCGGATAACCGGATGCCGTACAGGGGCGTGCCCTTGCGCTCGGAGAACCGGGCCTTGCACGTGGAGCACCGCAGCACCCGAGTACGGTTCGGTCCGTACCGGTCGGTACCGTCAGGTTCCCGTGGTCCCACTTCCCGTGGTCCGGACAGCCCGCGTTCCGGCAACAGAACCGACTCAGGTCGTCCATCACCGATCTCGACGCGCGCGAGGGAAAACACCACGCCAACGGCGTAACTCCCTACCACACATCAGCAGCCGCATGCAAGACGAACAGGACACCACCAAAAAGACGGTGCAATCGAATACCAACTCAGATCCGGTCTGACTTCATTGCTAGCTCAAACAGTCTGGGCCAGCATTAACTAGTTGACGCGCGAGCAATCTCGCAGGGAAGAGGCGGGACAGCGGTGGTTACACAGATAGCCGGCACCGGTTCGCCCACACTTGGCCCTTTTGGGTGCCTGGACAACGGGGGCAACGTGAGAGCGCAACCAACCGCGCCCTACCGGCCGGGCATAACGATGCTCCCGCGACCGGACCGGCTCCGCTTACTCAAGTGCCAACGCGAGGGTTACCCGGCGCACCGTCGACACCGTAAGTCGTACCCGTTCGGTCATCGCGAACGGGCGACCGCGCACCCGCGCGGCCCAAGATGGAACGAGAAATGCGATCCTGGCGCGATTATCTGGACGCACCCAGAGCCGGATCGAGCCGGCGCGGTACGCACGGCAGCACCTGCACAATTGCGACCTTTGGAACCACAAGACATTCGATCTTGATGGTAAAATATTTAACAAATACATGAAATCAAAATAATACAATATAACACACTAATATAAATTATTATATATTCAATATATTTCGAGTTTAGTTAATTCGCAACCTCGGGCCGCAGGCATTGGGAACTGCGGCCACGCCCCCCCTTTGCCGCCGCCGACAGCGAATCGCCGGGCAGATCACCTTCCGCGCCGTTGAGTGTACGAATCGCACGACGTTTCGTGCCTTTGCCGGGCGACAGTAGTCCCGTCCGGCAAAGGCACTTGCCGGCCAGATAGGAAGTGATTCCCTTCGGTATCAGGCTGCGCACTTTCGCGCACCAAGCGGACCTGCCCAACCGCCCCCAAAGCCGGCGTCTTGAAGTTACGAGATCCTGACAGCAATTCTGACCGATATATGGGAGGAAAAGGTTACAAACCGGAAACCAACTTGCCCGGCGACCGCCCGAATAGCAGTGAATACCAAGATTCCGCCCTGCCAGATGCAAAATGGACAGTTCGGCACGGCATCTGCTTTATTGTCTCATGTCGAACACCAGTTCGGGCCAGTTCCCCCGGCCCGTACCACACACCACCCTGCACTTCCATACACCTATCAACGAAAGCCGGCGTTTACGAACGCCGGCTTCCTCTTTTTCACCGCTGCGTCCGGCCGATACTCTTGTGAACCTCTTCGAGCAGTGAACCAATGCCCGAACTCACGATCCCCCAAGCGCAATCGGGTCCGCCGCCGATGGTCTGCATGTATTGCGGGGCGCCAGCCACTTCCACGGTGGAATGGGACGAGATCAACAGCCCCACGGAAAAGGTCAGAAGTTCCGGAGGCGGAGCCGATCCGATGCCGGTGCCCACGGGAGACGACCCGGTTTCCGCCGCCATCGCCGTTCTGATGCTGCCGCTGGTGCTGTGGGATTTGCTCAAGTCGCTGGTCGCGGGGATCGGCGCGGCCGCTCGCTGGGCCACCCGCCCCCGTGCGGAAGCGCCCCCACCACAACCGCCACGTGAATGGCCGAAAACGCGGGTCGTCGTGACCACCTGCGCGCGGCACCGGCGGTTCCGGGACCGGTTCGTCTGGGTCGGACTCGCGGCGTCTTTGGGACTCGCCGCGTTGTGGGTGTGGGCGGTGCTGGAAACCCGCCGGGTAATGGGGACGGAGGACGTGGGGCTCGCGACCGCGCTGCTGCTTACCGCGGTGTTCGCGAGCGCCCTGGGGCCGCTCGCGTTCTCGGTCTGGTACTCGTTCGCCGGACCGGTGGTCGTCGACCGGGTGACCGAACACGGCGTCGTGCTGGACCGGGTGCGACAGGCGTACCTCGACGCGACCCGGCCCCCGGCCGACGTCTCGGCGCCGGCCGCCGGGACCGTCACCCGACGTACACGCCGCCGGTGAACGAGGCGTCGCCCACCAACAGGCTCAGAGCCGGCACGCCGTCCACGAACGCCTTCACGTGCGGCCCGGCCCCGGGACCGGCCCCGGTGAGCACCGCCGTCCGACCGTTCACCGTCCCGGTGCCCACCCGGACGCCACCGCGGAACCCGGCGTCGTACGCGAAGAAGCTCTGGAGCAGCGCCCCGTCTCGCCCGCTAAACACTTTCACGTGCGCCGCGGTGCCCGGACCGGAACCGGTGACGATGTCGTCGAACCCGTCACCGTTCACGTCACCCGATGCCACGTACACCCCACCCGCGTGCGCGCCGTACGGCGCGAAGCTCTGGAGCAGCGCCCCGTCCCGCCCGCTGAATACCTTCACGTGTGCGGCGGTGCCTGGACCGGAACCGGTGATGATGTCGTCGAACCCGTCGCCGTTCACGTCGCCCGTCGACACCCGCACCCCGCCACGGAACCCGGCGTCGTACGCGAAGAAGCTCTGAATCTGCGCACCGTCCTTCCCGCTGAACACCTTCACGTGCGGCGCCGCGCCGGCGTCCGCCGACACCACGATGTCCTCGAACCCGTCGCCGTTCACGTCACCCGTCGACACGAACACGCCGCCCGAGAACCCGCTGAACGCCAGGAAGCTGTACAGCAGCGACCCGTCGGCGGCGAACACCTTCACGTGCCCGCCTGCGGCGCCCGCGCCCGCCCCGGTGATCGTGTCCGCCAGGCCGTCCCCGTTCACGTCCCCGGACGCCACCCGGATTTCGCCGCCGAACCCGGCGAACGCGGTGATCGGCGTCCCGGGCGCGCCGGTCGTCGGGTCGATCGGCCGCACCGTGCCGGGCGTCCCGCCGCCCGTGCCGATGCTGACCACCGGTGTGCTGGCCGTGTCGTCGTTGGTGATCGTGCCGGTGCCGGTGACATCCGCGATCGTCGGGTAGACGAGGTTCGAGAGCACCACCGTGAAGGTCTCGTCGGGCTCGACCGTGGTGTCCCCGAGTACCGACACGGTGATGGTCTTCGAGGTCTCGCCCGGGGCGAACGTGAGCGTACCCGTGGCCGCCGTGAAGTCCGTGCCCGCCGTCGCCGTGCCCCCGGCCGTCGTGTAGTCCACCGTGATCGTCTGGCTGCTCGGCGCCGACAGAGTCACGGCGAAGGTGAAGCCGGTCACGCCCGTGTTCCCTTCGGCCGCCGTCACGCTGCTGATGGAAACGGTCGGTGGCAGCGTGCTGACCACCACGTCGTTCCCATCGCCGCCGACGTAGCTGATCGTGAAGGTGACCCCGCCGGCGGTGAAGCTCGCGCCCTCGGCCAGCCCGGCGAACGTCCCGACCACCGCGTCACTGCCGTCGTTGGCGATCAGAGTGAAGTCGGTGCCCGCGACGGGGGCGAAGCCGAGCACCACGGTCAGGGTCGCGCCGGTCACGTCCACCGTGCCGGCGACGGCCGCCTGGTCGTACCCGACGCCCGCCGTCGCGCCGTTGATCTCCGCGCTGAAGGTGCTCCCGGCGGGCAGCGCCAGGTTGCCCGTGGTGAGCGTGCCCGGGGAGGTGCCCGGCGCAACGGTCCCGCCCGCGGCCGCCGTCACCGCCGGAACCGTCCCGGTCCCGCCCAGCGTGCCGCCGTTACTCACCTGCACGCCAGAGCTGGTGGTGATGCTCCCGGTGACGCTCAGCACGCCGGCGCTCACCGTGGTGGACCCGGTGTACGTGTTGGTCGCCGACAGGGTCAGCGTTCCGGCCCCGGCCTTGGTGAGACCACCGGTGCCGCTGACCGGAGACGAAAGGGTGACAGCGGCCGAACTGCTGATCGTGGCGGCCCCGTTCAGCACGACCGAGTTATCGATCGTGGTCGCGCCGGTGACCGCCAGCGTGGAGCCGGCGAACAGCAGCACCGCGCCGGCCCCCAGGTTCGCGTCGGCGCCCACGCTCAGCGTGCCGGCGTTGAGGAAGAATGTCCCGGTTAGCGTGTTGTTGCCGGACAGGGTCAGGGTGCCGGTGCCCGCCTTCGCAAGCAATCCGGATCCGGAGAGGACGCCACTGAAGGTGGTGCTGGTGTTGTCCCCGCCGGCCGTGAGCTGCATCGCCAGCGTCACACTCCCGGCGCCCGCCAGTGACCCGATGCTCTCGTTGGACGTCGGAGCGAGGGTGGCACCGGCAGCGACGGTGACCGCGCTCGTGTCCGCGATCGACAGGCCGCCCGTCAGCGAGAGGGTGCCAGCGCCGACCGTGGTGGCGCCGGTGTAGGTGTTGGCGCCCGACAGGGTCAGGGTCCCGGTGCCGTCCTTGGTCAGAGCTCCCGTGCCGCTAATCACACCGGAGAACGTGGTGCTGGTGTTATCCCCACCCGCCGTCAGGAAGGCCACGCCGAGGGTCACGTTCCCGGCCCCGGCCAGGGACCCGATGGCCTCGTCGGCGCTCAGCGCGAGGGTGGCCCCGGCGGAGACGGTGACCGCGCTCGTGTCCGCGATCGCAGCATTGCTCGCGAGCGTGAGCGTGCCGGCGGACACCGTGGTGGCACCGGTGTACGTGTTGGCTCCGGACAGGGTGAGGGTGCCAGTGCCCTGCTTGGTCAGGGCACCCGTGCCGCTCATCGCCCCGCTGAACGTGGTGCTGGTGTTGTCCCCGCCGGCGGTCAGTGTGAACGTGCCCAGCGTCACATCACCGGCCCCGGCCAGCGACCCGACGGTCTCGCTCGCCCCCAGGTCGAGAGTCGCACCGGCGCCCACGCTCACGGCACTGGTGTCGCCCACCGCCGACCCGCCCGACAGCGTGAGCGTACCGGCGGACACCGTCGTGGCACCGGTGTACGTATTGGTGCCGGACAGGGTGAGGGTGCCGGCCCCGGTCTTGGTGAGGCCGCCGGTGCCGGACACGACACCCGAGGCGGTCACCGCCAGCGCGTTGTCGACGGTCGCGGGGACGCTCAGCGCGATGTCGTTGTCGATCGTGGTGGCGCCGGTGACGGAGAGGCCGCCGCCGTTAAGGGTCAGCGTACCGGCGACCAGATTGGCATCGTCGGCGACTGACACCGTCCCCCCGGAAATCGTCAGGCCGAGCGTGTAGGTGTTGGGTCCCGAAACGACCACACCCGCCGCGGCGTTGCCGCTGTTCGAGAGCGTCAGCGTGCCGATGCCGGCCTTAACGACCGTGCGGTTAGCGGCGACGCTACTGTCCAGCGACACCAGGCCCGACAGGGTAACGACATCGGCCACACTAATGCTGTTGGTGCCCGTGCCGCGCACGACAACGGCCGTTGCGAAGGTGCCGGCGCCGGTGAGCCTCAGGGTGGGCGAGCTGTTGTTCAGGGTGACGCCCGAGGTGGCCAGGGTAGTGGTGGCCGCCAGTTCGAACGTGCCGCCGTTCAGCGTGGTGGCCCCGGTGTAGGTGGCGTTGCTGCCGACCACCAGCGTGCCCGAGCCCGACTTGTTTAGCCCACGGCTGCCGCCGGTCTCGCTGATCACCCCGGTCAAGGTCGCGGTGACCCCGCTGGCCACATTGATGACTGCCGGCGCGGCGTTGAGGATGATGTTGTTGTCGACGATTGCCGTCTGGTTAATGCTCAGAAATCCATTAGTACCTAGTATAACATCCCCGCTGCCCAGGTTGCTGTCGGCACTGATGTTGACCGTGCCACCCGCGAAAGACGAGGTGCCGGTGTAGGTGTTGGCGCCCGACAGGGTGAGCGTGCCGGTCCCGGTCTTGGCCAAGTTGCCCGTGCCGGAGATCACGCCGGACAGGGTGACGGCAGTTGTGTTGCTGACGGTGGCGGCGCCGGTCAGGGCGATGTCGTTGTCGAGCGTGGTGGCGCCAGTGACCGCCAACGTGGTGCCGGCAGCCAGGGTGACCGCGCCGGTGCCGAGGTTGGTGTCGTCGGCCACGCTCAGCGTCCCGGCCGACACGGTGGTGGTGCCGTAGGTGTTCGTGCCGCCCAGCACGACCGCTCCGGTGCCCTGGTTCGAGACCGTCAGGTTGCCGTTGCTCACCGGACCCGAAAACGTGAGGTCCGCAGTGATGCTGTCGTTGACGGTGCGGGTGCCGCCCGTGAGGTCCACCGCACCGGTGAACGTCAGAGCGGCCGCCCCCGACATCGTAAACATGCCGCCGAGCGAGAGTGCGTTCGCAATCGTCCGCGCGGTCCCGCCCGCGGCCCGAACCTTCCCGCCGTTGATCGCCAGTGTGCCCGAACCGAATGCCGCGTCGTCCCCGAACTGCAAGATGCCGTTGTTCAGCGTCACGGTGCCGCTGTAGGTGCCGCCGTTGGCCACGGGGATCGAGAGCACGTTGCCGGAAATGGTGCTGTTCACGGTCAGCCCGGCGGACCCCGTCAGGGTGCCGTTGAGGGTAATAGACCCGTTCGACAGGTCGACGGTGGCGCCGCCGCTGCCGACCGACACCGCGACGGAGGTGCTCAGGGCCGTGGCGACTGCCGAGAGCGTCCCGCCGTCGAGTGTGAGCAGCGAGGTGGCGCCGAGCGCGTTCACGGCGAGTTTGCCGCCGGAAACGGTGGTGGTACCGCTGTAAGTGTTAGTGCCCGACAGGGTCAGGGTGCCGGTGCCGGTTTTGACCAGCCCGCCCGTGTCGCTGACGGCCCCGCTGAACGTGGTACTGGTGTTGTTGCTCCCGGCGGTCAGAGTGAACGTGCTCAACGTTACGTTCCCGGCCCCGGCCAGGGAGCCGATGGTCTCGCTCGCGCTCAGCGCCAGGGTCGCGCCGGCACCGACGGTCACGGCGCTCGTGTCCGCCAGGGCCGCGCCGCCGGCGAGTTGCAGCGTGCCGGAGGACACGGTGGTAGCGCCGGTAAACGCGTTCGTCCCGGAGAGGATCAACGTCCCCGCGCCGGATTTCGTCAGCGTCGCCCCGGTTCCCGTGAGGGACAGTGCGATGGTGTTCGTGCCCGAGGCGGTCGTGTCGATCAGCCCGGAGGTCAGGCCGAGCGCGTTACCGGAAATCGTGTAGCCCTGGCCGGTGAAGGTGACCTGGTTGATAATCAGCCCGGCAATGTCGTTGGTGTTACTCAGGTTGGCGGCGCCGGTCGTGAACACCAGGATGTCGTCGGCCGAGTCCGGCACTTCCGTGTTGCCCGACCCGTCGGCCCAGTTGCCGTGCGTGTTCCAGTTGGCGTCCACCACACCGAGCCAGGTGAGCGTGGTGGGGACCGTGCGGTCCTCCAGACGCGCCAGGTGCAGTTGTGCACGGGCGGCAGCAGCCGGGGCGGGGAGTTTCTGGAAGCGGCGGAGGAGAGCGGGCAGCAGCGTCACGTGAGACCTCGCAACTCGAATGGAAACGTTCGCACCGGCTCATCGCCGCCGGAACGCAAAGGGAAAGACGGAGCGCACGGTCAGCGACTGAAGGGGCGCAACGCGGCCCGAGTTCCGGAACCCACTACGCTGCGATCCGCAACGACACGTTCGATTTTCCGTGACACACGCTGGTCACGTTGCGGCGAGTCAAATGTCGTGCCCGTCTCTGCGCATGCGCAGTGAGCCAGCGACATCACACGATTTGTGGCCGACGATCCACGCAGACGATTGTGGTTCCGGATGAATTACCATCTAGACTGAAAAACTAGAGCGGGCAAGCAAGATAGGCTATTTCGGCAGAAAAGAACTATGGAACCGCATGGAAGCAGTCACAACCACGTGACGAGATCAGATACCGCCTGATATTATTGTCGACAGCGAAATCAACGGCGCAAGAAAAAACAAAATTATTATCATACAAATAGTTTGTGTAATTAGGTCGGTGATATTGCCCAGCCACTTACGCAAGCGGCACAAGTTTCAGGCACCAGCAGCACGACTCCGACTGGGCACGCCGTCAGCCGCCCCGCCCAGTCGGGTGACTAACCGCAACCTGCCACCCGGGTCCGACGACACTCCACGTCCGGCGCTAGTTCCATTTGCCCCACTACAAACCCGAAGGTAACTCGGCCGCCACCGCGGCTACGAGCACCGCCGTTCGGTCGGCGCGAGGTGACGGTCGCGCCCTTCGGCCACGTTTACCCATTCCGGCATCCGCCCTTGTCAGGCGAAGGCGCCGACTGCGAGCAGCGGTACAGTGACTTCTTAACTCCCCTTTCCAGTTCACTCGGGGGCTGAGCACAACAGTAGTCGTGGTACGGCCCGAGCCGTGCATACATGCAGTCGCTGAAGTCAGTGTGCAGCGGCGGTAGAATCCGAGAACGTCGCGCGTGATGTGTGCAACGGTCCGGGGTCCGAACACCCGGTCCGTTTCGGCGATACGTGCGGTCCTCGCGGGTTGTGTCCCGTTCAGTTCACGGACGTGTGTCCGCGCCTCTGGCTCGGCGCCCGCACTGGCACTAGAGAAGGAAACCGACACATGGCAACCGATCGGGTCGCACTCGTTACCGGCAGTGGGGCGAAGCGGGTGGGGGCGGCCGTCGCCGAAGCGCTCGCCCGCCGCGGGTACGCGATCGCGGTTCACTACCGTAGTTCAGCGTCCGAAGCCGCGAGCACCGCGGCGCGACTCCGCGCCCACGGCGTCGAGGCGGACACGTTCCCGGCCGACCTGACCGACGAGACGGCCGTTCGCGCGCTGGTCGGCGCGGTGCTCGCCCGGTTCGGGCGGATCGACGTGCTGGTCAACTGCGCCGCGGTGTGGGAGCCGAAGCCGCTGGAGGAGGTCACCGCCGCGGACGTGCGGTTCCACTTCGACGCGAACGCGCTGGGCACGTTCCTCATGTGCCAGCGGGTGGGGCTGGCGATGGTGAAGCAGCCCGAGGGCGGGTTGATCGTCAACGTGGGGGACTGGGCCGAGGTGCGCCCGTACCCGGGCTACGCGGCGTACTTCCCGAGCAAGGGGGCGGTGACCGCGACCACCCGGTGCCTGGCGGTCGAACTCGCACTCCGCAACCCGAACGTGCGGGTGAACGCGGTTCTCCCGGGTCCGGTGATGCTACCGCCGGACCTGCCGGAAGAGGAGAAACGACAGGCGATCAACGCGACACTCGTGAAGCGCGAGGGCAAACCCGAAAACGTCGCACAGGCGGTGCTCTCGTTCGTCGATAACGACTTTGTGACTGGCGTGAGCCTGCCGGTGGACGGCGGGCGCACGGTCTACGCCCCGGAGTGACCGCCCGCGGGCGGCGGGTCACGCCAGGATTTCGTTCACGACGCGGCCGTGAACGTCGGTAAGGCGGAAGTCCCGCCCGCTGTACCGGTACGTGAGCTTCTCGTGGTCCAACCCGAGCAGGTGCAGGACGGTGGCGTGCAGGTCGTGAACCGAGACGCGGCCGTCCGCGGCCTTGAACCCGAACTCGTCGGTCGAGCCGTAGGCGAACCCGCTCTTCACCCCGCCGCCCGCCATCCACACGGTGAACCCGTAGTGATTGTGGTCGCGGCCGTCGCCGTTCTCGGACACCGGGGTGCGGCCGAACTCGCCGCCCCAGATCACCAGCGTGTCGTCGAGCAGCCCGCGCTGCCGCAGGTCCTTGAGCAGCGCGGCGATCGGCCGATCGATCTCCGCGCACTTCTTCTTCAGTTCGGCGTTAATGTTGCCGTGATGGTCCCAGCCGCCGAGGGACAGTTGAACGAACCGAACGCCGCGCTCCACCAGCCGCCGAGCCAGGAGACACCCGCGGGCGAACTCGCCGGTGCCGTAGGACTCGCGCACCCGGGCGGACTCGCGGCGCACGTCGAACGCCTCGCCCGCGGCGGACTGCATCCGAAACGCCGTCTCCAGCGCCCGCACCCGGGCCTCCAGTTGCGGGTCGTGGCCGTTCGCCTCCGCGTGCCCGCGGTTGAGCGCCTGGAGCGCGTCCAGTTGCCGCTTCTGGTCCTCGAGCCCGACGGCCGGGTTGCGCAGGTGCCGGATCATCTTCTCGGGGTCGTTCTCGGCGGCGGACACGCGGGTCGCTTGGAACTGCCCCGGGAGGTACCCGCTGCGCTCGAACCCGGTCTGGCCGAACCCGGAGCCGAGCGACACGAACCCGGGCAGGTCCGCGTTCTCGGAGCCCAGGCCGTACGAAACCCAGGCCCCGACGCCGGGGTGAACCGCGTCGATCCGGCCGGTGGCGAGGAAGTTCGCGGCCGGGGAGTGGTTCGGGTTGGTGCCGTGGACCGCGCGCAGCACGCACAGCTCGTCGGCGCACGCGCGGACGTTCGGCAGCAGGTCGCTGACCGGCAGCCCGGACCGCCCGCCGGGCCGGAACTTGAACGGCGACGGCATCAGCCCGCCGGTGACGCGCTCGGTCCGGAGGTCGGCCGCGGGCGGGCGCTTCCCGGCGAACGTGTCCAGCACCGGCTTCGGGTCGAACATGTCGAGGTGGCTCGGCCCCCCGGCCATGAACAGGAAGATGACCCGCTTCGCCTTCGGCGCGTGATGTGTCTTGCCCAGCGTGGGCCCCGCGAGCCCGTCGGCCCGGAGGTAGCTCGACAGCCCGAGCAGCCCGACGCTGCCGCCGAGTTCGCGGAGGAACCGGCGCCGGGTCGGGGCGAACGTGTCGGCGGGGTCGGGGAAGGTCATGATTCGCCTCGCGCTTCTCGATCCGCACCGGTCGCGTATCGCGGTGTGTCAGTTCCCGGGGGCAACAGATTTCGCAGGCGGGGCGGGCTGTTACGCGAAGCATTTTCTGACAAGATCAACAGAATGAAACATTATTGAACATACAAATGTTAATAAATTCGCCTGATATCTTTAAAATCCTGTCTATCCTGTTGATCCTGTCAAAAACTCTTCCGCCCTTATGCCTCGTGAACCACCTTTACCGTTGGCAGCCGCGGCCCGCGCTCAGTTCAAATACAGGAACTCGTTGCTCGCCAGGAGGGCCTGCGCGAGCAACGCCCACGCGGGGGCGTCGCCCTCGCGAGCCGGGCGGATCAGCCCGCGCGCGGTGCCCAATTCGTCGGGGTTCGGGTCGCGCAAGAGCACCTTCCGGAACAGCGCCCGCACGCCCTCGTCGGCCGGCTTCCCGTCCGCCGCTTTCGCCAACTGCTTCGCGGCCTGGCGCACGAACGGGCTGTTCAGGAAGTAGAGCTGCTGGACCGGCGTGGTCGTGGCCTCGCGCTTCTCGCCGTGCGTCTTCGGGTCCGGCAGGTCGAATAGACGGTGAACGTCACTCGGGCGCTCGCGACTCACCCGACCGAACACGGTGCGCCGCACGCTCCGGAGGTCGTCGAGGTTGTCCGACGGGCCGCCGCCGGCGAGCGAAAGCTGCCCGCTGACCTGGAGGATGGAGTCGCGCCACGCTTCGAGTTCGAGCCGCTTGCGCGGGGCGCGCCACAGCCACCGGTCATCGGGATCAACCGCCGCGGCACGCTCGTCGTGCCGACTCGCCTGGCAGTACGCGGCGGATGTCACCAGCTCGCGCACGAGCCACTTCACCGACCCCTTGTTCGCGAGGAACCGGGCGGCCAGGTCGTCGAGGAGCTCCGGGTGCGTCGGGCGCTCGCCGAGCGCGCCGAAGTTGCTCGGGGTGGCGACCAGCGGGCGGCCGAACACCCAGCCCCACACGCGGTTCACGTACACCCGGGCCGACAGCCCGGCGGCGTCCGTCACAATCGCGTCGGCCAGCTCGCGCCGGCCGCTGCCGTCCTTGAACGGCTTCGGCGCGCCCGCGGACAGCACTTCCAGGAACCGCCGGGGAACGATGTCTCCCGGCCGCGCCGGGTTGCCGCGGACGAACACCGGCAGGTCGCGGAACTGGCTCGTGCGGTAGTCGATCACCGTCCAGTCGGGGTCGTCGCCGTTGACCCACGTCCCGGCGTCCCGCACCACGTTCGCGATCGCTCCCCCCTCCAGCGCCTTCTCGCGCTTCTGGAGTTCGGCCAGCCGCGGTTGCAATTCCTTGATCTGCTTGTCGAACGGGGCGGTGTCCCTCTTTTCCTTCACGGCGGTGCCGCGCAACTCGCGCGCGTACCCGAGCCGCATATCGACATCGAGCCGGGCAAGCCGGACGGTGGTGAGCGCCTCCTGGGCCGCGCCCGCGTCGGGCTTCAGCGGCCGCTCCGCCAGTTGCGTGTTCGCCAGCACCCCGGCCAAGGCGTAATAGTCCTTCGTGCTGACCGGGTCGAACTTGTGGTCGTGGCACCGCGCACACGCCACGGTGAGCCCCAGGAGCCCGCGGGTGATCGCGTCCACCCGCTCGTCCCACTCGTCGGCCACGATCTCGGAGATCACCGCCTTCGAGAGCTTCGGCTCCTTGTGATACACCGGCGACAGCCCGAGGTAGCCGAGCGCCGCGAAATCTTCGGGCGTCGTGTCGGCGAGCCGGTCGGCCGCCAGTTGGAGCCGGACGAACCGGTCGAACGGAACGTCGGTGTTGAACGCCGCGATCACCCAGTCGCGGTACCGGTGCGGGAACCGCGGCGGGCGGCACGTCGACTCGCCGGTAGGGTTGTCCTCGGCGTACCGGGCCACGTCGAACCAGTGGCGCGCCCACTTCTCACCGAACCGGGGGGACGCGAGCAGTTCGTCCACCAACTTTTCGTAGGCGTCGGGCCGGTCGTCCGCGGCGAACGCTTCCACCTGCTCGAAGGTCGGCGGGAGCCCGATCAGGTCGAGGTACGCGCGGCGGATCAGGGTCCGGCGGTCCGCGAGCGGGGCCGGCTTGAGACGCTTCTCGTCGAGTTTCTGAAGGACAAAAAAGTCAGACTTTCGCGTCGGCCACTTCGGATCGTTCACCGCCGGCGCGGCGCGTTCGGCGACCGGTACAAACGACCAGAACTTCCGGGGGTCTTCACCGATCGCGGCCGGCTTGGTCGCGGCCGGGAGCGGGGCGCCCATCTTAACCCACGCGTGCAGATCGCGGATTGCGGCTGCCGGCAACTTCCCCTTCGGGGGCATCGCTGGCGCGTCGGGGGCGTGGTCGATCGATTTCAGAAGGAGGCTGTCTTCGTCCTTCGGCTTGACGGCCGGGCCGGAATCGCCGCCCTTGCGGATGGCGTCCGGGGTGTCGAGCCGGAGCCCGCCCTTGTCCTTCTTCGCACCGAGCGAGTGGCACGAGTAGCAGTGCTCCGCGAGCACCGGGCGCACCTTCTTCTCGAAGAAGTCGGTGCCCTCGTCGGCGCGCCCGACCGCCGGAGCCAGCGCGACGAGCGCGAGCGCCGCCGCTCGCACAATCAGCTTCGTTTCGGCGCGCATACGCTATTGGAGCTTGAGTGCGGGGGTGGGAACGACAAGCGGAGAGAGGCGTGGAATGATCATCGTACCCCACCCGCGCCGTGAGTCGAGACCAAAACAGGGCGCCGGCAGAATCCCGCACCTCACCCCGTTGGCTGCGCGGCAAGTTCGGCGAACCCGTTCACGATCTCTTCGCGCGAGGGGCGCGACACCTGGCTAACCACCCGGCCGTCGCGCATGAACACCAGCGTCGGCCACAACTTCACGCGGAACGAGCGGCCGAGCGGCTTGCCCTTCCCGTCCTCGATCCCGATGTGCCGCACCTGCGGGTGCTGCGCCCGCAGATCGGCCATCGCCGGCTGAATCCCCTGACAGTGCGGGCACCAGTCGGCCCCGAACTCCAGTACCACCGGGCCGGACAGCCGGTCCACTTCTTCGCGCGTCGGTTCGGACATCTTCCCTCCAAAAGCTCAGGGCGACGGCACGAGTGATGCGAGACCAAACTATGCAGCCGGCGCGCCGGGCGGAGATCTCAGCCGGACTCTCGCCCGGTAATAAGGTCCGATGCTGACCGGCACCTCCAGGACGCGCATGGGCAAGGTGAAAATCGTTTTCCGAATGCGTCCGACGGCACGAGGAGGCGCGAACAGAGCCGCGGAACAGTAGGCCCTGGTCGGTTCAGACGGGCACACCACACAGGCCCGATCGCACGCCTTCTTATTCACGCGGCGTGCGCGAAAAGGTCTTGAATACGGTGACAATCCGCACCCGCCTCCGAGCCGCACGTCTCGGCCCGCGCTTACGTGTGCAAGGACTCGAATTCGACGGGGATGGAGTTCTGTCAGGCGGGGCAACCGAAGTCGTGCGGGTGCCGCGCTCGGACTCATCCCGAGCGCGGCACCGCACGAGTGCACGTTGAACGCCCTTCGGCCGACCGAAAGCGGGCAAGATGCCCGCGCTACGCGGAGGGCCGAACCAAGCGTCCTTAAGCTCCCGCCTTGGCGTCGCGGGCGATCAGGTCGTTGACCCGCTTCGCGAACGCCACCGGGTCCGACACCTTCGACCCTTCCGCCACCACCGCCTGCTCGTACAGCAGGCGCGCGTACAG
Source organism: Gemmata obscuriglobus (assembly GCF_008065095.1). Taxonomy (NCBI): domain Bacteria; kingdom Pseudomonadati; phylum Planctomycetota; class Planctomycetia; order Gemmatales; family Gemmataceae; genus Gemmata; species Gemmata obscuriglobus. Next base: position 7,403,074 of record NZ_CP042911.1, read on the forward strand.
GTCGAGCCGCACGTCGGCGGCGTCCTTTTCGTGCAGCGTGCGGACCGCTTCGACGGTCGCGTGGTTGGGGTTCAGTTCCAGGACGCGCTTCGCGGTGCCGGAGTCGCGGCCCATCCGCTCCATGAGACGCTCCATGTGCGCCGACACCCCGTTGGCGTCGGCCACGAGGCACGCGGCGCTCTCGGTGAGCCGGTTCGTGAGCCGCACGTCCGCCACGTCCGGCAGCTTCTCCTTCAGCGCGCCGAGCAGCGCCTTGAACCGCTCCTTGTCGCCGTCCGGCACGTCGCCGCCCCCGGCCGCCTCGCCGCGGTCCGCCGCCACCAGTTTCTTGCCCTTGTACTCGCCGAGCTGCGGGATGGCGAACTCGTCGATCGGGTCGGTGAGCAGCAGCACGTCCTGGCCCTTGGCCCGGAACGCTTCCAGGTACGGCGAGTGCCGGAGCTGTTCCGCCGATTCGCCGATCAGGTACGCGATGTCCTTCTGGCCCTCGGGCATCTTCCCGACATATTCGGCCAGCGTCGTGAACTTGCCCGCCTCGGTGTTCGCGCTCTCGAACAGCAGCAGGTCGGCGATCTTCTCGCGGTTGCTCCAGTCGCGGGTCAGCCCCTCCTTCAGGACTGTGCCGAACGCCTTGTAGAAGCCCAGGTACTTGTCGAACTCGATGTTCTTCATCCCGCCGAGCGATTCCAGCACGTTCTTGACCACGCTCTTCTGGATCACGTCGAGCAGCGGGTTCTGCTGCAGCAGCTCGCGCGACACGTTCAGCGGCAGGTCGGCCGAGTCCACCACGCCCTTCACGAACCGCAGGTAGGTGGGGAGCAGTTGCTCGCACCGGTCCATGATGAGCACGCGCTGCACGTACAGCTTCAGCCCGGCGACCGGCTCCTCGTAATCGAACCCCCACGGCTTGCGGGCCGGGACGAAGCACAGCACCTTGAACTCGGTCTTGCCCTCGGCGGCGTAGTGGATGATGTCCGCGGGGCCGTCGCTGTCGTGCGTGAGCGACTTGTAGAACTCGTCGTACTCCTCCGGCTTCACCTCGCTCTTGGAGCGGAGCCAGATCGCCTTGCGCGAGTTGAGCGTCTCCTCGGTGACCTCTTTCTTCTTCTCCTCGCCCTCGCCCACCTCCTTCTCGACGTCCATCGTGACGGGGTGCTCGAGGAAGTCCGAGAACTTCCGCACCAGCGAGCGGAGCCGCCACTGATCGAGGAAGTCCTTCGCGTCGTCCTTGAGGTGCAGGATCACGTCCGTCCCGCGGGCCGGCTTCTCGGCCGCCTCAAGCGTGTACGCGCCCTGCCCGTCGGACTCCCACCGGGTGCCATCAGCCGGTGAGCCCGGGCCGCGGGTGACCACCGTCACCTTGTCGGCGACCATGAACGCGGAGTAGAAGCCGACGCCGAACTGCCCGATCAGCCCCGGCGCTTCGCCGGACTTGCCGGCCTGCTTCGCGGCCTCCAGGAACGCCTTCGTGCCCGACTGGGCGACCGTGCCGAGGTTGGCGATCACCTCCTCGCGCGTCATCCCGATCCCGTTGTCGGAGATGGTCAGCGTTTTCGCTTCGGCGTTGGGGGTGAGTTTGATCTTCCAGTCGGTGTTGCCTTCGAGCTTGTCGGCGTTGGCCAGCGCGTCGAACCGCACCTTGTTGATGGCGTCCGAGGCGTTGGAGATCAGCTCGCGGAGGAAGATCTCGCGGTCCGAGTAGAGCGAGTGCGTGATGAGGTGCAGGAGCTGCTTCAGTTCGGCTTTGAACTCGAGCGTTTCGGCGGCCATCGTTTGAACCCCAGAAAATCGGAAGCCGCTGCCACCGTCACGGCAGCGGGCACACGGAACGTCAGAGCCGGACCTGCCGAAGCAACCGCCCGATATGCCGTAACTTACGGCGAAAGGGGCGGACAGCAGGGTGACAAAATGTCAGTATATTATTGGGATGTCCCACACTAATGCGATCTGCGTGCCATTTCGTGATTGGGGAGAACGGCGACGCCGGATGCGGTCTTTCGGCTCAAGTGTCAACCCGGACGGCCCAATCTGCCGAAACAGGTCGTGACGGATGCGCCGGATGGCCCAGCCCGGCGCGCACTTCACAGGAGTCAGGGATGACGACTTCGCAGGTGACGGTCAGGACGCTCGCTGCGCTGACGCTGGTGGTCGGGTTCGCCGCTGCCGCGCGTGCCCAGCCGGCCCCGGTGACGGTCGAGTGGGCGCTCAAGCAGAACCCTAAGCAGCCCGGGGTGAACGTTTCGACCCCGCCGGCAACGGGGTGCCGGATCACGCCCGTTCTGAACCCGGACCCGAAAGCGGGCGGCAAGTCGATGGGCTCGCTCCTCAAAGGCCCAGACGACAAGCCGGTGCGCCAGTTCGTGAGCTACGACGACAAGAGCTTCAACATCATCGTGTACTACCTCGACGGGGTCGAGGCGTACCGCGAGGTGTACATGCCGGACCCGAAGGAGCCGTTCCAGTTCCGCTGGGTCGGCCCGAACGGCACCAAGTGGGGGCTGGACCGCAACCGCGACGGGGTCATCGACGAGTGGGCGGTGATCTCCCCCGAAGAGGTGAGCCAGGAGGTGGCCGCGGCGCTGGCCGCGAACGACCCGAAGCGGCTCGCGGCGCTGGTGGTGACCCGCGAGAACCTCGCCGGCCTCGGGCTCCCGGCCGCCGACGTCAACCAGGCGGTCGCCCGCGCAAGCGGGGTGGCGAAGAAGCTGGCGGACACCGCCGCCGCGCTCAAACTAAGCGACAAGGCGCGGTGGCTGCACGTCGAGTATGGCATCCCGAGCGTGCGCCCTGCGGACGCGTTCAACGGGCGCGAGGACTACACCGCGTACAAGAACGGCACGGTGTTCGTGGAGGACGGCGGGAAGGGCGTTCCCTTCCAAATGGGTGAGCTGGTGCAGATCGGCCGCGCGTGGAAGCTCGTGGACGGCCCGGCGCCCGGCGCCGCGGTGCAACAGGTGAACGCCAGCGGGGCCGAAGCGGCCCCGGTGTCGGACGAGATCCGCCCCCTGGTCGAACGGCTCAACAAGCACGACGAGGGAGGCGCAGGGTTAAAGTCGCCGCAGGAGATCGCCAAGTTCAATGCCGACCGGGCAGACATCCTTGAGCTAATCAACCAGGCGCTCAAGGACGAGAGCAAGAAAGAGACCTGGATCAAGATGCTGCTGGACAGCCACGCGGCAGCGGCCGAGGGCGATAAGGCCGGCAACAAACACCTGGTGCGGATCGATCAGTTCAAGAAAGCGTACTCGGCGCCAGGGGCGAACGCGGCCATCGCCTCCTACGCGGCGTTCCGGCTGATCTACGCCGAGAACGCGGTCGCGATGGCGAACCTGCCGCCGAACGGGCAACTCGGTCCGATCCAGGACAAGTGGCGCGAGTCGCTGGAAGAGTTCGTGAAGACGTACCCGCAGAGCGCCGACGCGCCCGAAGCGCTGTGGCGGCTGGCAATGGCGCACGAGCACTCCGGCGCGAAGGACGGCGAGGCGAAGGCGCGGGTCGCGTTCGAGGCGCTGGTGAAGGGCCACGCCAACACCGCGCAGGGGCTGAAGGCCGCGGGCGCGCTGAAGCGGTACGACGCCGAGGGCAAGCCGCTGGAGCTGGTGGGCACGGTGCTGGGCACCACGCAACAGTTCAACGCCGCTCAGCCGGGCAAGGTGGTGGTGCTGTACTACTGGGCGAGCTGGAGCCAATCGCTTCCGGATGACGCCAAGAAGCTTCAGTCCCTGCTGAAGGACTACGAAGGGAAGGGGCTGGCGGTGGTGACGGTGAGCGTGGACCACGACCCGAAGGTGGCGGCCGAGGCCGCGAAGAAGGTCGGGCTGCCCGGCACCCACCTGTTCGCAGAAGGCGGGCTGGACGGCAGCGCGCTGGCCGCCGCCTACGGCATCCTGGCACCGCCGCACGCGTTCGTCATCGGCAAGGACGGCAAGATCGTGAACCGCAAGGCCCAGGTTCAGACCCTTGAGGACGACCTCAAGAAGCTGTTCAGCGACAAGTAACCGCCGGCAAGCGGGACACGGGTCCCGGGGTTCGATTAGGGCGTTCGCACGCGGGGGGCTTGTGCCCCCCGCTTTTGTTATTGTGGGTGTTCGGCGTTCGTTTGCGGTGGGGACTTACGCCCCCCGCTCGCCTTTGGTACTGTGGCCCCATGAGCACTCCCTTCGCCGCCGAAGTCGCCGCCGCCCGCACCGCCCAGGAGTCGTGGGGGCGGCTTCCCGTTCGCGAGCGGCTCCGGTGCGTTCGCAAGCTGCGGGCACTGCTGGTCGAGCGGATGGACGCCGTCGGCGAGGCCATCGCGGCGGACATCGGCCGCCCAGCGCTCGAGATCGCGGGGAGCGAAATCCTCCCCACCGCTGCGGCGCTCAAGTTCCTCGAAAAGCGCGCCGCCCGCGCCCTCGCCCCGCGGGCCGTGTCGTGGTGGGACCAGCCCACCTGGCTCATGGGCAACCGGGATGTCGTTCACCACCGCCCCTGGGGCGTGGTCGGGATCATCGGGACGTGGAACTACCCGGTGTTCCTGAACGTCGGGCAGATCGCGCAGGCGCTCGTCGCGGGCAACGCGGTGCTGTGGAAGCCGAGCGAGAACGTGCCCCAGACGTCGGTCGCGACCGCCCAACTCTTCCGCGACGCGGGCTTGCCCCCTGCCCTGCTTCAGGTGCTGCCGGCGACCCGCGAGGCCGGGCCGCAACTGGCCGAGGCGGACGTGGACCACGTCGTGTTCACCGGGTCCGACGTGGTCGGCCGGAAGCTCGCGGCCCGGCTGGGAGAGCGGCTCGTCCCGTCCACCCTGGAGCTTTCCGGGTGCGACGCGATGTTCGTGTTCGCCGACGCCGACCTCGCGATGGCCGCGAAGGCCGCGTGGTTCGGGCTGTCGATCAACCGCGGCCAGACCTGCATCGCGGTGCGGCGCGTCTTCGTGCAGCGGCAGTGGTGCGAGGCGTTCGTGGCGCTGCTGAAGCCGCTGATCGAGCGGGCCGGCCCGATGGGGCTCGTCACCCCGGGGCAACTCACCCAGGCCGAGCGGCTCATTCGAGACGCCGTCAAACGCGGGGCGACGGCGGTGCCGGCTCCGAACGGAGAGGGCAACGACGGCCCCGTCGGCGGGGGGGCGGCTTCCGCCTCCCTGCGCCCGACGGTTCTGATTAACGTCCCGGCGGACGCGGCGTTCTGCCGCGAGGCGTGCTTCGCGCCGGTCACGGCCGTCATCCCGTTCGACACCCCCGACGAGGCGCTGGCGCTGGCGAAGCTCTCGCCGTTCGGGCTGTCCGCGTCGGTCTTCTCGGCGGACGTTGAGGCGGGGCGCGCGTTCGCGGCGCGGGTGCCGTCGGGGAGCGTCGTCATCAACGATGTGCTCGCGCCGACCGCCCACCCCGCGACCCCGTTCGGCGGGCGCGGGGCCAGCGGTTGGGGGGAGACCCAGGGCCGGGAAGGGTTGCTCGCGATGACAACCCCACAGGTGGTGACCGTTCACAACGGCACGCTGCGGCCGCACCTGGACGACGCCGCCAACCCGGACCCCGCCACGGGCGAGATCCTGCGCGGGCTGATCCGGTTCTCGCACGGGCGGGGGCTCCGGCACAAGCTCGGCGGGCTGTGGCAGATGGTGCGGGGCGTCCGGCGCAAGAAGAAGTAACGGCCCAACTCCGGGCACCGCGGACGCGGCCTTCGCGACGGATGCGCGGGCGGATTGATTGAGAATCAATTAATGATTGGCCTTAGCCGGCCGGCAAGTTCTTGCCACAGTTCCATCACCCCGGTATGATGCGCTCCGCTGGGTGGAACCAAAACCCCGAGGCGCGCCGTGCTCTCGCCCTTATCTTGCCAGCGGTGCCAGAAGTCTCAGGCCCTTCTGCCGAGCGGTGTGTGCTCGGCGTGCCTGGCCCCCGACGCCAGCGCGCGCACCTCACCGAACGTGCTATTCGCGAGCGGCGGCTTTTCGCCCGAAGGGCCGACGACGCCCGCCCACGCGTTCTTTTTCGCCGCGCAATCGGCCCCCGCCGTCCGCCCGCTGCCCGCCCCGCCGCCCGGATTCGAACTGCTCCGCCGGCTCGGCGAGGGCGGCATGGGTGACGTGTACCTGGCGCGGGAGTGCCCGTCCGGCCGCGAGGTCGCGCTGAAGTTCTTGAAGCACCCCGAACATTACGTCGCACACCAGCGTTTCGTGGCCGAGCTGCGCGCCCTGGTCGAACTGGAACACCCGAACGTCGTTCGGGTACACGCGTCGGACTTCATGCGGTCCACCCCGTTCTTCACCATGGAGCACGCCACCGGCGGGTCGCTGTCCGATGCGCTCGAGTCGGACGAAGGGGGGCCGAATCCGCTGGCGCCGAAGGACGCGGTCGGCATCATCCGGGTCGTCGCCGGTGCGGTCGCGGCGGCGCACGCAAAGGGCATCATCCACCGCGACCTGAAACCGAGCAACGTGCTGCTGTTCGGTGGTCCTCGTGCCTGGGACAAGCTGAAGGTGGCGGACTTCGGGCTAGCGCGGCGGCTCAACGCCGAAGACGACGAGAACCTTACGGTAACGACCGACACGATCGGCACCCCGGGGTACGCACCGCCGGAGCAGGTGTCGCGGGCGAACGGCGACATCGATTTCCGGGCCGACGTGTACGGGCTCGGGGCGACCCTGTACCACCTGCTGACCGGTCGCGCCCCGTTCACCGGCCCGACCCAGGCGTCCGTCATAGAGCAGGTGCTCGCGGACCCGCCCGAGCGGGTCCGCAAGCGCCGCCCCGAGGTGCCGCTGCGCCTGGAAGCGATCGTCCTGAAGTGCCTCGCGAAGGACCCGGCGGACCGGTACGAGTCGGTTACGAGCTTCCTGGCGGACCTGGACCGGTATGAGGCCGGGTTGCGTCCCAAGGCGCCCTTGATGACCCGACGGCGGCGGGCGCGGTGCTGGGCGAACGATCGCCGGCACGCTCTCGCCGCCGCGGCGGCGCTGATGTTCCTCACCTCGATTGGGTCGGTCGGGGCGATGCGGGGGGTCGGATTGGGATCGGCGGACGCCGGTGTTATCAGACCGCCCTTGGTGCCGGTGCCGAAAGTGGCCGATCTGCCGGCCACGCCATCCGCCGTTAATTTCTGCCCCGAACTGACTGATGAAGAGGTGACCCGCGCCCTCCGCAACGGGCAGCGCGTCGAGTTACTCGGCCGGACCGGACCGCGGACCCCGATCGGGTGGGGCCTGAACCCCTGTCCGGTCACACTGCCGGAAGAAGGCGGCAACGGCCTCGTGCTCAAAGGCCGGGAGGGTTGCGCCCTCCAACTTCTTGCCGACCCGGGCATCGACAGCTATCGGATCCGCGCCGAACTTCGCCAGGACCTCCGGACCCCACCGGTCGGGCCGGTCGGCAGCAGAATGCCCCAGGTGCCTCGCGTCGGGATCGTCCTCGGGTACCGTCGCATCAAGGCGAAGGACCGCATCGTTAATGCGTTTGTGACCGCAACGATTTGTGAATCGGGACAGAATGGGCAAGAGGCCGGCGAGGCCGCATTGACGGATCACGGTGTGATCGAATACCCGCTGCAACCGTCTTCTTCGGCTATTCACCCCAAGGGACGCTGCCCGCTCACCGCGAACGAAAAGGCGCCGTCGGCCCGCGTACTGGAAGTTGACGTGACTCCGCAGAAGCTCGTTTTCCGCCACGGGGGCCAGGAGCTGATCCAGTCGGCCCAACTCCAGGAGCACTGGGTTTGCATCGAACAGGCGCTGAACGCGAACCCGCAGCTCGGGGGACAGGTCCATCTTGGTGAGTGGTCCTCTCGGCGCCCGGTCGGCATTTGGGTCCAGGAGTCGTGGGCGACTGTACTCAGCTTCAGTATCGAGCCGCTGCCCAAATAGCGGGGAGAGGTTTCCATGGCGTCACAAGTTTCGATCTCCAACCTGGGCAACAACGATTCCAAATTGGTCCCTTACAACCTCGCGGTGACGTACAGCGCAGACGAAAGTGGGTTGGAAGTGGTCATCGAGTACAACGGCATTTCCGTGGCGGCGCAGGACGCCTCCCACACGTCCGGGTCGCTCTCATTCTCCCTGAACTATCTCAGCAACACCATTGGTGAGACGGTCCGAGCCGTTCTGCGTGTCAAAGCTAATCCCAGTAATCGAGTCTACGTGGACACCCGCACCGGACTCAGCTTCGAAACCGACAGCCCCCCTTGATGGCACGAGTCGGTTCGTTGCGCTTACGTGATTTCGCACCCGGGGTTCGCAAACGCGCGCTGCGCCAGTTTCTGCGGGTTGGGTTCGGGGAGCGGTGCTCAAACACGTCAACTTGAGCGGCGGACCGGAGTGAACTCGTCTTCGGCCCGGCCGGCAACCTTTTGACGGCCGCCGGCCGCGGTCGCCTCCGGTTCCGGGCGGCATCTCTATCTATAACAGCAACGCACCCGGGCGCGGATCGGGGTCGGTTTGTGCCCGCGGCTCACGCTTTAAGAAGGAACGCCTAGCTCATGGCCGACGCCATCACACAACGCGCGACGAACTACGCCCAGTGGTACCTGGACATCGTCAAAGAGGCCGGGCTGGCCGACAACTCCGACGTCCGCGGGTGCATGGTCATCAAGCCCACCGGGTTCGCGCTGTGGGAGAAGATGCAGAAGGCCCTCGACGGCCTGTTCAAGAGCACCGGCCACGTCAACGCGTACTTCCCGCTGTTCATCCCCATGAGCTTCCTCGCGAAGGAGGAGCAGATGGCGGAGGGGTTCGCCAAGGAGTGCGCGGTGGTCACCCACTACCGGCTCAAGGCCGAGCCCGGGAAGCCCCTGCACGTCGACCCCGCCGCGGAACTCGAGGAGCCGCTGATCGTCCGCCCCACGTCCGAAACGATCATCTGGAACACCTACAAGAAGTGGGTCCAGAGCTACCGCGACCTGCCGCTCCTCATCAACCAGTGGGCGAACGTGGTGCGCTGGGAGATGCGCACCCGGCTGTTCCTGCGCACCGCCGAGTTCCTCTGGCAAGAGGGCCACACCGCGCACGCCACCGCGAAGGAGGCCGAGGAGGAGACCCTCCAGATGGTCCGCGTGTACCAGAAGTTCGCGGAAGAGTGGATGGCGATGCCCGTGCTGGTCGGTCCCAAGACCGACGGCCAGAAGTTCCCCGGGGCCGTGTACACGCTCTGCATCGAGGCGATGATGCAGGACGGCAAGGCGCTCCAGGCCGGCACGTCGCACTTCCTCGGACAGAACTTCGCGAAGGCGTTCGACGTGAAGTTCAAGGACCAGAGCAACAAGGAAGAGTACGCGTGGGCCACGAGTTGGGGCGTGAGCACGCGCCTCATCGGCGGGCTCATCATGACGCACTCCGACGACAACGGGCTGGTGGTCCCGCCCCGGCTCGCGCCGACGCACGTCGTGATCGTGCCCCTCGGGAAGAACGACGCCGAGCGCGGCCCCTCGATCGCGGCGGCCGAGAAGTTGGCCGCCGAACTCCGCGCGCTGCCCCGTGACGACTTCTTCGGGTACGAGCCGATCAGCGTGAAGATCGACACGATGTTCGACAAGCAGCCCGGGTTCCGGTACGCGGAGCACGAGGTGCGCGGGGTGCCGGTGCGGGTCGAGATCGGGCCGAAGGACATTGAGAAGGGTGCTTGCGCGGTCGCCCGACGGGACGTACCCGGTAAGGAGGGCAAGCAGTTCGGTATCCCGCTGCCCGGGGCCGCGGAGCACATCAGCAAGTTGCTCCGGGACATCCAGGCGAGCCTGTTCGCCCGGGCCAAGACCTACCGCGACGCGAACCTCGTCACCGCGAACACACTCGACGAATTCAAGGCGCTCTTCCCGGTCGAGAAGGACGAGGGCGGCACGACGGGCGGGCTGAAGTTCGTGCTGGCGCACTGGGACGGCACCCGCGAGACCGAGGACCGCGTGCAGGCCGAGTACAAGGCCACCATCCGGTGCCTACCGTTCGACGGGCCGCAGGAGTCCGGGACCTGCATCTTCACAGGCAAGCCCAGCGCACGAAAGGTCGTGTTCGCCCGCGCTTACTAATTCACCATCCCGTTAAGGTCTTCGGGTCACAAGTCGTCAGGTCAGCAATTCATAACGTCGCAAGCCATTGCCGCCGCTGTATTTGTAACGTTATGACTTACCGGCCTGACGACTTGTGACCCGAAGACCTTAACCGCACACCACTTCCCACAAAAATCGGCACCGCTTTCGCTATCTTCCCAGTCGTTCTAGTCGCCACCTGCACCGATTTGGGGCGGGTATAATGACTACCGGCAGGTCGGCCACAATTGCTTTTGTTAACTTAGCTAGTCTGGGTAAGCATTCGCCTAAACGTAATTGCACGTCACTTGCTTCGCGCCTGACGTGATCTCTTCCGCCCGGCGCGGAAGGTTCCGAATATTCCGGTTTTTCGGACGAATTTCTCAGACGCGTTGGCTTCCTGTTCTACGGTTCCGCTACATCTGGAGTTTGGCACCTTGAGGGCTTGATCATGATGCTCACCCTTCTAACGGTCGGCGGCGTTGCCCTCAGCCTTGCGGCGGCTTACATGGTTACCGCGAAAGCCAAAGAAGTGGTGCTCGCGAGCGACAACACGGTCGTCGGCCTGTCCGATCCGGCCGCGGACACGCTCGCCACCGGCTGTCACTTTCAGGCCGTTACTCTGAGCGAATGGAACCTCGCGACCGTGACCGCCCTGAGCGACGCCGAGGAACTCCTCGACGTGCTCGAGTGTCAGGGTTACGCCGAGCGCGAACTGATGGTCCTGGGCAACTCCTGCTTCACCGTGCGGTGGCGGTAGGTCAAAAGTCGCAAGTCCACAAGTCCCAAGTCCGCAAGTCGTAAGGCCGAAGCCCCTCACACCGGAGGTCTTCGGCCTTACGACTTGCGGACTTGCCACTCCCGGACTTGCGACTCCCGGACTTGTGGCTTGCGACCTGCGGACTTGGGACTTGCGACTCCTCTTAAGTGTTCGCGTTCCACCAGTCTTCGGCCAGCGCGAACGACATGGTCATCCCAAGGCCGCCGGGGGCCACCGCGATCACACACCCGGGGTGCGGCTCGTGCGTCACGAAGTGCTTCTCCGGGTGCTTCGCGTAGATCCCGTGCCACCGCGCGCCGATCGTCCAGTCCGGCACGTCGATCATCGTCCGGATTTCTTTCAGAATCAGTTCATCGATCTCGGTCTTGTCGAACACGCTGATGTCGGCGTCGTACTCGTGCGAGTCGCCGATCACCACCTCGCCCCGGTCGTTCTGCGCCGCCATCACGTGGATGCCGTATTTCACGTACTCGGGCATGGTGGCCGCGATCCGGGCCTTGAGCGCCGGCAGGGTGGAGCACAGCTCGAACGCCTTGTAGTGGCACAGCGTGAGGCCGCCGGCGATGTGGGTGCCGGCGCGCCAACCGTTGGGCTGCGGTCGCGTCTTCATCATCTGGAGCTTGCACCGGCGGATGCCGCTGGCCGCGAACGTCTCCGGGAACAGCGTCTCGAAGTCGGCCCCGGAGCACACGAAGACGCGGTCCGCCCGCCACACGTCGCCGGCGGCGGTGCGGACCTGCGGCGCGTCCACGCTCGTCACCGCCTCGCCGAGCCGCAACTGCACGCCGTGGGCCTCCGCCAGGAACCGCGGCAGCCGGGCGAGCGTGTCCGGCGGGTTCACCGCCAGTTCGGTGGGGCTGTGGAGGGCGCCGCGGAACCCAGCCGGGTTGATCGCCGGGAACCGGCCCAGCGCGTCGGCGCGCGGCAGGTACTCGCACCGGATCCCGCCGGGGCGCGCCAGCTCCGCGAACTCCCGGAGCAGCGCGTCCTCGTCGTCGTCGTGGGCGACGTGCAGCGACCCGCACTCGGACACCCACAGCCCGGCCCGCTCCTTCAGTTCCAGCCACCGCGCCCGGCTCCGGAGCGCCCGGTCGTAGGCCGGCCCCGGCAGTTGGCCGATCGGCCACACCATCCCGAAGTTCCGCACCGACGCGCCTTGTGGCCCCGGGGTGCGGTCGAACAGCACGACCGAGTGCCCCCGCCGCGCCGCCTCCCACGCGAACGCCAGGCCGACGATGCCCGCGCCCACCACCGCCACGTCCGCCCGCTTGTCACTGGACACTGTACCCTCCGTCCGCCGTGCGCTGGACCCCGATGGAACTCTCGCGGACGATCAGGTGCCCGGGCACGACCACCTTCAGGGGCCGCCGCCCCGGGTTCTGGCGCCGCTCCCGCATGAGCCGCACCGCCTGCTCCGCCATACCCTCCGACGGGTACGCGTACGTCGTGATGCCGATGGCGAACTGCTCCCCGATGGGCAGGTCGTCGGCGCCGACCACGGCCACGTCGTCGGGCACCTTCAGCCCGCGGTTGAGCAGCTCGAAGATGAGCCCCATCGCGGTGTAGTCCTGGTAGCAGAGCACGCCGTCCAGCCCGTGCTGCCGGATCTGGTCCGCCAGGACCGAGTACGCCTCGCGGTTGGACTGGTCGGAGTTCTGGTACAGCACCACCGGCTCGAGCTTCGGGCCGGTGCGCGTCTGGTTCGCCGCGTGCAGCGCGAACAGGTACCCGGACACCTTGTCGTTGTGGCTGCTGGTCGGCGAGGCGACCACGATCCCGACGCGCCGGCGCCCGAGGTCCAGCAGGTGCCGGGTGCAGCGGGCGGCCCCGTCCAGGTCGTCGGCCGCCACCAGGTCGTGGCTCAGCTCGCGGTTGTTCCCGCGCAGGTTCCGCTCGAGCAGCACCACCGGCAGCCCCTCCGCCCGGCACGCGTCGAGGAACCGCTCGTCCAGCCGCGTCTCCGGGTCGCTGTGACGGGACGGGAGCAAGAACGCCCCGCCGACGCCGGCGTCCCGGGCCCGCCGCACCGTGATGCGGAGCTGCGTCTCGGTCAGGTTCTGGGCCAGCGGGAACGCGTCCGATTCGAGGTGCATCGGCTCGCGCCGGGCGAGCGCCTCGAACCCGACCCGGCTCAGGCTGATGGTGGCCTTCTGCCACGGCCCCGGGGTGAGCCGCAGCACCAGCGCCCACCGGTCTGCGGTCGGCGGCGGCACCCGGACGCTGCCGGACCGCTCGACCGTGTGGATCAGCCCCTTGTCGCGCAGGATCTGGAGCGCCCGCGACGCGGTCACGACGCTCACCCCGTGCTGCGTGGCGATCCCGCGCACGCTCGGCATCCGGCCGCCGTCCCACTTGCCGGTGCCGATCTGGACCTCCAGCGCGGCGGCCACTTCCACGTACTTCGGTGCCCCGTTCGACTCGCTCATGAGCGTTCCGTTGGACGGCTGGTGGTGCCCGGGTTCGCAGCGCCGGTCGTGGCGCGCGGCGGCCCGGTCCGGAACATTCCTATGTACGCGTGTGCGCGGCGGCGCGACTTTCGGACCGGGCCGCCGCGCACACGCGTCAGTCCTTCTTGATCGTGAACTGGTCGAACAGCCGCCCCTCCTGGTCGAACGCGTGCAACTTGAATGTCCCCTGGTGGACCGTGACGTAGCAGAAGTGGTGGTCCGACCGGAACTGGTCCTTGAAGAACGGCGGGGTCGGTGCGAAGTTCTCCAGTCCGCCGCCGCCGCCGCCGCTGGTCACGTACATGATGCCGTTCTTCTGGTCCACCTTGCCGGCGCGGATCGGCCACGACCGCTCGTACACGTGAACGTGGCCGTTGAACACCACGTCCACGTTGTACTTCTCGTACAGGGTCACGAAGCTGCGCACCCGCACGTCGCCGTAGGTGCTGCTGCCCTTCCAGGTGTTGCCGTAGTCGTCGTCGTCCGAGCAGTACGCCGGGTGGTGGTGGTAGCACACCTTCCACTTCGCGGTGGACGCGGCCAGCGCCTTGTCCAGCCACTTGTACTGCTCGCCGTCCGCCTTCAGGTTGCGGCGCGAGTTGGTGTCGAGCACGAAGAACTCGGCGTTGCCGTAGGCGAACGAGTAGTAGTACTCGGGCTTCGGCAGGGAGAAGTATTTGTAGTATTGCGGGTGATCCTTCTCGTGGTTGCCGATGGTCGGGAACACCGCCACCCGGCTGAACAGTTCGGCGCACGGCTTGAACAGGTCGCCGGTCCACTGCTGCTTCGAGGCCCCGTCGTCGACCACGTCGCCGCAGTGGATCACGAAGTTCGGCCGCCGCTCCCACATCAGCTTTGCGACCTTCCCCGTCACCACCGGGTTGCGCTGCGTGTCGCCGATCACCGTGAAGCTGTACGCGTCGTTCGGGCCGGGCGCGGTCATGAAGGTCGAGGGCTTGCCCTCCAGTTTGCGGCCCTGCGCGTCGGTGCAGACGACGCGGTAGAAGTACGTCGTGTTCGGCTCCAAACCCGCGAGCGGCACCTCGCCCATCACGTTCGGCCCCTCCACCTTCGCTTGCAGCTTCGGCGGGAACGTGGGGCCGTACTCCACCACCGCGGCGCACGGCTCGTCGGTCTCCCACATGACCGTGACGCCCGTGCGGGTCACGGACTGGAGGTACGGCGCGATCACGAACCGCGGCCCCTCCGGCACCGCCGACGGCGCCTCCGCGAGCGCGCGGTCGGCCGCGAAGTGCGCCGACACCTGCGCCGCGTCCACGGCGTGCGGGCACAGGGCCACTTCTTTGATCGCGCCGAACAGCGGGAAGTCCTCGTCCCGGTCCTTGTAGCGCCCGATCACGAGCGGCGCCTCCTTCGCGTGCAGCACGGGCCCGGACTGCGAGTCGCTCGTGGCGTCCAACTGTCCGTTCACGAACAGCCGCATTTGTTTGCCGTCGTACACCGCCGCGACGTGGTACCACTTGCCCCGCTGGTACTCGGTCTTCGACTCCAGGTAGGTCATCTTGCCGTCGCCGTCGTCGGCCCCCTTCGTCGAGAGGCCGAAGAAGAAACGCTTGAGATTCGAGCCCACAACGAAGCCGGCCTCCGCGGGGCCGTTGTCCTGGAAGCAGCCGAGGATGCCGGCCCACTCGGTCGGCTCGTCGACCCGGACCCACGCCACAACCGAGAGAGCCTCTGTCGGCAGGAACGGGGCGCCCGCGGTCGCACGCTCCTTAATCATCGCGCCGTCGTCCGGCCCCGTAAGATGCAGAAACGAGACATTTCCGCCCTCGCTCGTGACGACCTTTGCGCCACCGGTGAGGGTGGCGGGCAGCTTACCGGCCCGGTCGGCGACCGTTTTGGCCGCAAGTTGGTCAACATCGAACACCCAGTGCGCCGAAGCCTTCAGGTCCGGCTTGGGCGCGGCGGTCAGCGCCTCGTTGCGAACCAGCGCGACCACCAAAACAGCGAGAACACACGCACCGGCCGCGCACACTTTCGCCCACGTTTTGGTCACGTGTCACCCGGGGGTCAGCGTATACTGTACTACACAACGTCAAGGCAGGGGCTACACAGAAGTCTAATAACCGCCGGTTCAGACGTGTGTGTAAAACGGGTGAAATTAACGAACGCGTCTAACCCCGCGACTTGCGCCAACAATTTGCCCGTGCGTCCGTTGAGTTCGTTGACAGTGGCAGTGCGAGAGTGATACCGTGAACCCAACGGGCACCTCGCGGCCCGAACGCTTACGTCCCCCGCTCACCGCCGGCGCCACCCGCGCCCCGGACCGCCGAAACCTGGAGTCCGCGGGCGGTTCCGCCCGCACCCGGAGAACCGCAATATGGCCGTCGCGAAAGGGTACTGGGGTATCGACATCGGGCAGTGCGCCCTCAAAGCCCTTCGGCTGGAGCTGATCGACGGGAAGCCCACCGCGACCGCGTTCGACTACGTCGAGCACTCGAAGATCCTGTCCCAGCCGGACGCCGACGTGGACCTGCTGATCCGCGAGGCGCTCGACAAGTTCCTGTCGCGCAACAGCGTCAAGACCGATGAGGTGGCGATCGGGATCGCCGGGCAGTCGGGCCTGGCCCGGTTCGTGAAGCTGCCGCCGGTCGAAGAAAAGAAGATCGCGGAGATCGTCAAGTTCGAGGCCAAGCAGCAGATCCCATTCCCGCTTGATGAGGTGGAGTGGGACTTCCAGAAGATCGGCGGCGGCGAGGCGGTGGACGGGTTCGCGCTGGAGACCGAGATCGGCCTGTTCGCGATGAAGCGGGACGTGATCTCGCGGTACATGGGGTACTTCGCCGGCAGCAAGATCGAGGTCCACCTGATCCAGATGTCGCCGCTGGCGCTGGTCAACTTCGCCACCTACGAGCTGATCAAGCCGAAGGGCGACCCGGCCGCCGCCGAGGAGGACGACACCCCGCGGGGCAAGAGCCGCTGCACCGTGGTGATGGACGTGGGCACGGACGCGTCGAACCTGATCATCACCGACGGCGCGAAGATCATCTGGCAGCGGCCGATCCCGCTGGGCGGCAACAACTTCACCCGCGCGCTGACGAAGGAGCTGAAGCTCACGTTCGCCAAGGCCGAGCACCTCAAGCGGAACGCCGCCAAGAGCCCGGACATGGCGAGCATCCTCAAGGCGATCAAGCCGGTGCTCACCGACTTCGTCGGCGAGGTGCAGCGGTCGCTGGGGTACTTCACCAACACGCACCGCAACGCGCACGTCGCGCACATGGTGGGGCTGGGCAGCGCGTTCAAGCTCCCGGGCCTCCAGAAGTACCTGGCGGACAAGCTGTCGCTGGAGGTGAAGAAGCCGGCCCGGTTCGAGAAGCTGACCGGCGACGCGGTGCTCAGCGACCCGCTGTTCCAGGAGAACCTGCTCACGTTCCCGATCGCCTACGGGCTGGCCCTGCAGGGCCTCGGGCAGGCGCGGCTCACCACCAACCTGCTGCCCCAGAGCATCCGGATGGACCGCGTGATCCGCTCGAAGAAGCCGTACGCGGC
Source organism: Gemmata obscuriglobus (assembly GCF_008065095.1). Classification (NCBI taxonomy): domain Bacteria; kingdom Pseudomonadati; phylum Planctomycetota; class Planctomycetia; order Gemmatales; family Gemmataceae; genus Gemmata; species Gemmata obscuriglobus. Next base: position 7,419,805 of record NZ_CP042911.1, read on the forward strand.
GGCGGCGGCGGCGACCCTGCTGCTGGGGCTGGGCGGCATGGCGGCCGGCTTCTCCAGCCCGCACGCGGCCCTGACCGACAAGAACGTCGACAAGGGCATCCAGATGACCAAGGACGCCGGGAGCAAGTACTCGGCCCAGGAGAGCTCGTTCAGCACCAAGCTGGCCGAGAAGAACAAGAAGCAGGACGAGACCAAGCTCATCATCGCCGGGCAGGAGGAGCGGCTCAACTGGCCGCGGTTCACGGAGGTGCTCACCGCCAGCCTGCCGCGCCCCGGGCTCGAGAAGGACGGCGGCAACCTCACCGAGGTGGGCGGCACCGTCAACGACAGCCCGGACCTCCCGCCCATCGACCAGACGAGGCTGTGGAACGGGGCGACGGGCCAGAAGGCGTACGACTGGTTCGTGCAGCGGATGAGCGAGGGGGTGCCCATCGAGCGGGCCATTGAGGACTCCAACTCGAAGTACCCCGAGGCGCTCGCGTTCCTGAACATCGAAACCGTCCACACCCGCTGGGTGACCAACGCGTCCGCGTTCCTCGCCGCCGCCGACGACCAAGTGCAGTTGCGGTTCGGCAACCCGATCGCGGACTGGATGAAGAACGACGAGCGGGAGAAGGACGCCGAGAAGGGGCGGTGGAAGCCGAAGGCGGCCGAGGGCGGGGCGTGGGTGATCGAGGTACGCGGGTACACGGACCACACCGGCGGCCGGCGGTTCATCGAGCAGTCGCTGCTCCGCAACCTGCAGCGGCTCGACGAGTTCGCCAAGAAAGATAAGCTGGGCCGAGAAAAGGTGGGCGAGTTCATCGTGGGGGTGCCCGACCCGGTGAAGGGGAAAACGAGCCACGCGTTCGTGTACGGGGTGTGGCCCGTCTACAACCCGCAGCCCGGCCAGTTCGTCAACATCGGGCGCGGCTCGTACCTGGACGGGTTGGTGGGCGGGGCCGGGGCGGGCGGCCCGGGTGGCTTCGGAGGCCCCGGCGGCTTCGGCAGCCCCGGCGGCGGGGACGGTGAAACGGGGCGGGGGTCGCTCGGCCCGCCCCCGCCCAGCAGCATGGGTCCCGGCGCGATGCCCGGCGGCATGGGCTCGGGATCGGGCGCAGACGGCGCGACGGCCGCGCCCGTGGCCCTCGCCCCCGCGTGGAGCGGGTTGGGCCGGAGCGGCGGGGCCGCCGGGGCGCCGGCGGGCGTCGCCAAGCGGCCGCCCGGCGAGGTCAAGACCCGGTTCGAGTTCGTCGTGATGATGCTCTGGCGCGAGCCGACCCCGTCCACCCCGGCTGCTGCGGCGGCGGCGACAACGCCGTGACGCCAGAAAACGGGGAAACGAACCGGAATTGATCCCGAGCCGGCGACGGCCCGGGCGGCGGCAGGAGCCGGCGGGCAGACAGCCCCCGGAGCCGCCCCGCTCCGAGTGCGGCGCGGCTCCGCTTCGAATTCGTTACGGCGCCCGCGCCCATTATCGAGCCACAAAACACCCGCCGCTCTGCGGCCGCCCGTTGCCGAACACCGCCTAGTGAGGTTCGCAGGCATGAAAAGCGAAAGTCCGGTCAAGAAGCACCACTTCTGGATCCTCTGCGGCGTGGTCCCGCTCGTCACGCTCATCGGTGTGCTCGTGGTGGACGCCAAGGTGGGCAGCCGGATCGATGCCCGCCAGAAGGACATCACCGACGCCGAGAGCGACATCGGCAAGAAACAGAACGTCAAGCCGGTCAAGCTCATCAGCGAGCTCGACAAGATCTCCGCACTGGTGGAGCGGAAGCAGGGCGACCTGCACAAAGAGAACTGGGAGCAGCAGAAGGCCCTGTTCAGTTGGCCCGGCCGCTCCGAACGGTTCAAGCAGTTGGAAGACCGCCAGCTCCCGTTCGGCAGCAACCTCCCGGACCTGACCGCGCTCCACGGCGAGTTCCAGAAGGCCGAGACCTACCTGCACGAGTACTCGTCGGCGAGCGTCCGGCCCGACGGCACGGTCTCGCCGGGCACCGGGATGGCCGACCTGATGGCCCCGACCCAGTTCAACGGCGGCTGGCAGAGCGTGCTGCGGCACGTCAACGACTTCGGCCAGGTGTTCATCACGAAGGACCAGGCGTGGCTGATCCTTGAAGACATGTGGGTGCAGCGGTCCCTCCTGGCCGGGCTACGCTCCGTGAACACCGAGATGGGGAAGTTCGAGCCGGTAAAAACCAACGACGGGGGCAAAGGCGCGGCGAACCAGACCAAGGCCCGGAAGTTCCGCAACCGCATCTGGGAGGTGGAACTGGACATCGTGCCCGGGGACACCAACGGGCAGTTGCGCCTCGTCGGCAGCCTCACCAACATATCGGAACGGCTCCAGTTGTTCGGCAAGTCACCGGACGGCGGCAACGGCATGGCCCTGAACGTGTGGCTGTCCAGCAACCCCAGCGCCCAGCCGGTGGTGTTCAAGATCGGCGGCGACTTCCTGCCCGGGCGGGGGGCCGTGAAAACCGTCCCCAAAGACGGGGGGGCGCAGACGGTGCCGGCCAACGTGAAGGTTGTCGGGACGGGGCAAGACAAGGACCTTAACATCCTGCCCCCCGAGATCACTCTCGATCGGGCCGAAATCGTGCGCGTCGAACAGATCTATGACGTGCGCACCGTGCCCCTCAAGCGGATCGACTGGCTGGTGATCGGCAACCAGGCCGCGGTCGACGCTCGCAACGTCGAACCGATCGCCACCACCGGACTGCTGATGCCGCTCTCCACCGCCAACGGCGGCCTGTTCTCCGAGGCGTTCACCAAGGACCCGAACGCGGTCGACCCGAACGCTCCGGGCGGTTCCGGGTCGATGGGTCCTGGCGGGGCCGCGATGCCGGGCGGCCCCGCGATGCCGGGCGGCCCCGCGATGCCGGGCGGGCCGGGGCGCGGCATGCCGGGCGCGATCGACGGAGGGATGAGCGGCCCGGGTGGAGCCGGTGGGGCCGCCGGTGCCGCCCGGGCGATCGGTGGCGGGCCGCTGGCCGCGATCGCCGACGGGAACAAGAAGCGGTATCTGGCCGTGACCCAGCAGGTGCGCCGGATGCCGGTCGCGGTGGTGGTGGTGATCGACCAGGCGTACATCCAGGACGTACTCTTGGCCTTGTCGAACTCCCCGCTGCGGTTCCAGATCACCCAGGTGAACTGGACGCGGTTCCGCGGCAGCCTGGAAGGGCTGGGGATCACCCCGGGTTCCGGCGGGGGCGGCAACATTGACTACGGGAGCGGCGGTCCGGCGTCGTTCGGCGAGGAGTTCGGGCGGGGGGGCGGGGGCATCGGCCCGGGGCCGGGGCGTCCGCTCGGGGCCGGTGGAACCGGGTTGCCCAGCCCGATGGGTCCCGGCGGCTTTCCGGGGCCGGGTAGCCTGCCAGGAGGTCCGGGTAGCATGCCCGGAGGGCCTTTCGGTGGCCCCCCGGGTGGCTCGTCAGGCTACCCCGGTGGGGGCGGTTCTTCGGTGATGAGCGAATCGCAGATCACCTCGGGGCTCGTCGAGTTGAGCGTGTACGGGGTCGTCTCACTGTACGAAGCTCCCAAGGCCCCCGCGCCGGACGCGACCGCCGCGCCGAATACGTCGGCACCGAACACACCCGCGCCGATGCCGCCGGTGCCGAACACGCCCGCGCCAAACACCCCCGCGCCGAATACGCCGGCGCCCAACGCCCCCAAGATGCGCCGCCGCGTCCGTCGGTGACGCCACGCCTCCCGCGCCCGGCGCGGGAGCCCGCGAATCACAATCGACCCCAACCGGCTCCAACATTCCCCGGGCGCCCCCCGTTAATCAACCGGCGACCCGGGCGCGAACACCGGCCCACACGAGGGACCAACCGTGGCGAAAGCGAAGATCAAATTCGACCCGAAGGACTTCTTGCTCAAAAAGGGCGAGTACCTGGTGATGGGAGTGGCCGGCTTTTGCCTGGTCGTGCTGCTCATCTGGGGTGTGACCAAGTGGAGCAGCGCCAAGGACCCCACCGAGATCGCCAGTAAGCTCGCCCAAAGTGCCAACAACCTCACGCAGAAGATCCAGAACGATTCGGCTTCGCCCAAGGACCTGGAAGAGATCCAGCCGCTCCCGTTCATCGTCAAGCCGCCGATCAACAAGCCGGCGAAGATCAGCGACTTCCCGATCCAGGTGCCGCTGTTCGACCCGACGGCGCAGCCGAACACGAAGCGGGAAAACCCGTTCGTGCTCACCGTGGGGGAGTACCAGGTGGACCTTACCCGGTCCGCGATGCCCGGGTACGACATCATCTACAACAACGACAACGAGCCGCTGATCGCGGTGCTCGCCACCAAGGTCAAGAACCCGCTGGACGCGGCCAAAATCAAGCAGGTGGGGGACGTTCTCAAAAACAAGGGAATACAAGGCAAGAAGGTGACCAAGCAGCCGCAGCAACCGCAGCCGGGGGGGCAGTTCGGCCCCGGCGGTTCGCCCGGGCAGTTCGGCCCCGGCGGACCGGGCGGGTTTCCCGGACAGGTCGGCCCCGGCGGATCGCCCGGGCTGGGTGGTCCGGGGCGCGGCGGACCGCCGGGGGCGGGCGGTGAAGGCCCGATGCCCGGGTCGCCGTTCGGCATGCCCGGCGGCATGTTCGACAACAACGGCCGACGCAACGATGAAGGTCGGGTGCTCACCTACGTGCCGCTGGCGGACATCGACAAGGAACTCGCGGCCGGCCGGAACCCGGCGCTGACCGTGATCCCGGTGCGGCTGGTCACCATCCACGCGGCGGTGCCCTACAAGCAGCAACTGGAGGAGGCGCGGCGGGCGTTGCGCCTGTCGTCCCCGGTGCCGATCCCGGACGGCAAGGGCGGGTTCCGGAACCAGGCCGAACTCGACGCCGCCGAAGCCGAGGCCCGGCGCTTTGTGTGGTACGACGGGTTCGACATCCAGCGCCGCGAAACGCAGGTCATGAGCGACGGGCAGGTGCGAGTCATTCAGGAGTGGGGCGAGGTGGTGCCCAAGGACAACCGGTCCGACTTCAACTACAAGTTCGAAGAGAAGTACATCGAGAAGATCCACACCCGGGCCGTCGGGCACCACTACGACGAGGGCTTCCTCCCGTATTTCCTGAAGCCCGAGATGATGCTGTCGATGCCGATGCCGCTCCTGGCCCCGGACCTGAAAGTGAAGTACCCCGAGATCCGGCTCAAGTCGATCACCGACAACATCAAGAAGCTGGAGGACGCCGCCAAGCCCAAGGTGACGGCGTCAGAGCTGGCGAAGCAGTTGCAAGGCCAGACCTCGAGGATCGGCCTCTACGGCGGGTCGACGAACACTGCCGGCCTGTTCGGCAACGGCGGCGACTCGTTCGGCGGGGTGAGCATGCCGGGCGGCTCCCCGGGGGCGATGCCGGGCGGGCCGATGGGCATTCGTCCGGGTCCGGGCGGTTCGCCGGGAGCGCCGCCGCTGCCGGGCGGTTCCAGCGGCCCGGGCGGGCCCGGCGGCCCCGGCGGGTTCGGCTTCGGCGCCGGCGGCCCCCCGCCGGTCGAGGTCGAGAACTTCCTGCTCCGGTTCGTGGACTGTGACGTGCAACCCGGGCGCACCTACCAGTACCGCGTCCGGCTCAAGATGCAGAACCCGAACTACCAGCAGGACAAGCTGGTCGCCGACCCGGCGTCCGCCAAGGTGCAGGTGCTGTACAGCAAATGGAAGCAGCTCGACCGGCCGATCACGGTGCCGCCCGAATCGTTCCTGTACGCGTACGACACGAAGGCGTACCGCGAGAACACCGAAACCGAGTACGCCGGCCAGAAAGAGCTGCTGAAGCGGCTCCAGTTGCAGGACCACCAAGCGGTCGTGCAAATGGCCTCCTGGATGGAACAGGTGCGCACCGAGTCCGGCGGCAAACGCGAGCCGGTGGGCGCGTGGGTGATGGCCGAAATGCCGGTGGGCCGGTGCGAGTACATCGGCCGCAAGCAGTTCGTGAAGCTGCCGCTGTGGTCGTCCGAATCGCAACCGCCCCAGTACGTGCTCCGCGAGGTGCCCGAGAAGATCATTCCGGCGAAGGGCAAGGAGGCGCCGCAGCCGAAGGGCTGGCTGGTGGACTTCTCTACCAAGTCGATCCTGGTGGACTTCGAAGGCGGCCGGGTGAAGAGCCGGTTCACCATCGGGTTCGACGACAAGGGCAACCTGATGAACAGGACCCGGGCGGTCGACGAGGACGCGTCTACGGAGATGTTGATTGTGCGCCCGAATGGCGAACTGCTGGTGCGCAGCAGCCGGGCGGACGAGAACGACGAGAACCGCACCGACATTGCCTCGAAATGGACCGACTGGCTGAAGATGGTCGAGTCCCGGAGGATCGGTGGTGGCGGGATGGGCGACGAGAACAACCCGTTCGGGCCGAAAAAGCAGCCATAACCTTGCGGTCTTGACCGCCAGCGAGCGCCGCCGGAAGTTCCGGCGGCGTTTTTTATTCACTTGGCCGCCCGGCCCGGTTGCCGTCCGTGGCGAGCGGCGCGGTGCCGGCACGCCGCGGACGGCACCGCGCACCGACGGGCGCAAATGCCGGGCCGTTCGATCGATCACACGGCACACCGTCCCTTCTCCTTGCCGCTCATGGTCGTACACTGGCAGCACGAAGGAATCCACTCGCCCTCACGATGGAGCGGGCCGCCCCGCATGCCGATCGTTCTGTCCCTCACCGGCCACCTGAACCCGCCCGAGCGGCTCGCGCGCGACGCGGTCCGGGACTGGCTCAGCCGCGCCGCGGTCTGGTTCGAGGGGGTCGGGGACGTGGTGCTCGACGCCCGCGTGGTCCGCGACGGCGAAGACCGGCCGGTTCTGCTGGTGCTCCTGCACCCGGCGGCGCCCGCGGCCGAGATCCGGCTCGGGGCCAGCGGGAAGGTCCGCGTGACCGCGATCACGACGCCCGCCGGGCCGGGGTATCACATCCACCTGTGCGGGCTGCTGCGCCGGCTGGCGACCGAGTTCCGCTTCGCGCTGCCCCTCGACGACTGCACCGACCCCACAAACTACTTCCAGTCCCGCGACCGCGGGCGGTGCGAGCAGGCGTTCCTCCGCTGGCTCGCCGACGCGTGCGCCGCCGGCGCCACGAGCCCCGGGCTGCCCCCGAACCACGGGTACAGTCACCCGGGCGAGGTGCTCACGCCGCTGGGGCCGCGGTCGCGGGCGTGGCGCGACCAGGTCGCCGCCGACCCGGCGCGCGGGCGCGAGTTCTTCCCGTGGTGGGCGCCGGACCTCGACCCGGCGTTCTACCGGGACCGCGCGCTGGTGCGCCTCTGGTGCGACTTCCCGTGGCGTCCGCCGCTGTCGGAAGAAGAGGGCGAACTGGCGGACCAGATCGCCAACGACCTCGCCAGCGCGTTCAAACTCGATCCCGGGGCGGAGCTGCCCTGGGCGGAGTGGCTCGAACTGCTTACCGCGATCCGCGGCGACGAGGACGGGTACTGCGTCACGCCCGACGACGCCGGGCTGAGCATCGAACTGTGGAAGCACCTCGGCCCGCTCCCGGCGCCCGCGAAAGAGCGGATCGGGTACCGGCGCTACCCGGTCCGCGTGCAGCTCGACGGCGGGTGGTCGGTGGAGGTGCCCGGCGAGTTGCTCCGCGAGCGGAACGACGACCGCACCTGGACCGCATGGGACGGCACACGGACGGTGTGGTTCCAGGCGCTCCGGTTCACCAAGAAGGACGGCGCCCAGCCGACCGCGGCCGAAACCGCCGAGGTGGGCCGCAAGAGTTTACCCGAAGGGGAGGCGCTCGCCCCGCTCGACCGCGACGGGCTGCGCGGCGAGGCGGTGTTCGGGGTGGTGGAGGAGGACGGCCGACGGCTGTGGCGGCTGAGCGGCGTGACCGGTGCGTCCGGCGAACTGGCGGTGTGCAACGTGTACGTCGAGAGCGAGGCCGACCGCGACTGGGCCGTGCGCACCTGGCACTCACTCCGGCACGCCTGACGTGAGCGACGACGTTCCAGGCGTCTCAAGCTCCAAACGCGGGGTCGGGAGCCCGGCGCAGCAAAAGTCCGAACGGCCGTGCGGCGAGTGTCCCAACTTGGACGTGCTCAATGCGGCTCACCGCGGGGCGTACACCATCGCCGCACGGACCGCCGCGACCAACTGGTCGCGCAGGAACGGCTTGGCCAGATACCCGTCGGCCCCGTGGCGCGGTAAGTCCTCTTCCGGCCGGCCGCTCATCAGCACGAACTTGACGTGCGGCGCCAGGGCGCGCAACTCGGACATCAGCTCGACCCCGCTGCGGTCCGGGAGCGAGACGTCCAGCAGCGCCACAGAGAAAGGGCGGTCCGCGAGGCCCACCCGCCGGACCGCGTCGGCCGCGTCCCCGACCGCATCAACCAGGAAGCCGGCGCGCTCCAGCATCACCCGCGCGATCATCCGGATGCTGGGCTCGTCGTCCACAACCAGAACGCGCGGGCGTGGGAGCAGGGTCGTCGGGAGCGGGGTGCAATCGTTGAGGGCCATCTCGGGCGTCCTCCTCTTGTGGGCCAATTACGACCGCGCGGCCGGGGAGCAGCGGCCGGGCCGATCAAAGTCCGAGCTGCCCCGCGATCCCGCGGAGCAGCTCACGGTCCGAATCCGGTCGGGTCGGGCTGCGCGGGTGGGTCGCGTCGCACCCGATCCACCCGCGCAACTTCAGAAACATGGCGGCCGAGTGCTTGTACGCCGGGACCGGGCCGCGGAAGGCGAGAAACCCGAGGTACTGGAGCACGTCGTTCAGCTCGTAGAACCGGATGTCCCCGGTAAGCCAGTACGAGTCCCGGAGCGCGAACAGGTCGGGGGCGAAGGTGCTGAGCCCGAGCAGGTAGTCGCTGCCGTACGCGACCATGTCGACGGCCAGGTCGTTGCCGGTGAACACTTTGAACCCCGGCCGCACCGCGTCGCGCAACACGAGCCGCTGCCATTCCGCCTCGCGGTTCAGGGACGAGTGTTTCGCCCCGACGCAGCGGCGCACGCCCATGAGTCCCCGATACACATCAAGGTCGTATATCCGCCCGAACGGCGCGAACATCGTGCCCAATTCGAACGCGATGAACGAGTCGCACCCCGCACCCAGCGCCTCGTACGCCGCGACCAGTTCCGGCCCGGGCAGCGCGGTGAGCCCGTGGCTCTGGAAGATGACCGGCGTGCCGCCGCGCGCCACAACCTCTGCGGCCGCGCGCTGATACCCAGATAAATCGAACGCATCCCCCGGTGCGTCAGAAATAAATGTGCCCGCCACAAAGTTTTTTCCGCCGAGAGCGGAACGAGTGGCGTCCAGCACCGCAATTTTCTGGTCGGGCGTTAGCAGGTTGACGAACCCGGTGTCCATGTTCACGGCCGGCGTCAGCCCGGCCTCGGCGGTGCGCACGCAGTGCGCCGCGAACGCCGGCCAGTCGATGTCACCGGAACTCGTGAACGGGAGCAGGATCGCCGAAATGCCGGTGATCTTCCGCTTCGGGCGGAGCAGCGCGAGTGGGTCGACCGGCGGAACGTTGGTCATCGGCATCTCACCGGGAGCGTGTTCAGCGGGCTCATCGTACCGCCCCTGGTCCGCGCCTGGAACGAAGATCCCGCGGGTTCCTGCACCGCGGGCGTGCGAACCGCGTGAGCGTTTGCGATCGCGAGTGGTCCTTTTTATATTGTTCGCCACAGCTCGCGCGTGCCCGGACGAAGCATTCGCATTTCTTTCTCATAAGAAGAGCGGCCGCCGGGTTGCGGCCCCGGATCTTCCTCCACACAACAATTGAACCGACACGTCGGCCCCCGCACGCGAACGCACGCCGAATCGCGGCACCCGTCCGGCCCGCACGTCGCGTACATCTTGCCCACATTCCGCCGCAATTCCCCTATCTTCCGCGACCCGGGGTCAACCGGCGCATCCGGGCCGGACGATTCATTCGCTACGCACGGACGCCCGCAGCGCCACGGACGGCGACACGGGCACGCTGCAAGGAGGCAATGACATGACCCGTTGGTTCAGCAAGCGGTGGGCGTGGGCCGCGGCGGTCGGCGCCACCATGACCGTGTCGCTCGCGGCGGTCGGTGCGGACGCGCCGCCCCAGAAGGTCGGCGCGACTATCTCGCTCGACATCGACGGCAAGGGCGAGCGCCAGTTTAAGGTGGTCAAGTGCGAGAAGCAGGCGGACGGCTCCTACCACTCCGAACTCAAGGACACCAAGTCCGGGGAGACGATCACGCTCGTGGACCAACCGGACGCGGCCCCCGCGAAGGGAACCGGTGCGCCGGAGCCGGCCAAGCCCGTCGAGCCGCCGAAGGCGAAGCCGCGGACCAATGACCCGCTGACCCCGCCGCTCGCGGCAGCGATGCCCGATGCCGCGAAAGACAAAGAGAAGGACAAGGAAAAAGAGAAAGACAAGCGACCGATTCTGGGTCGCGTGTTCGGCGACCGGGACAAGTCCCCGGAACCGAACGAACCGGCGAAGAAGCCCGGGCTGTTCACCCGCGTCTTCGGTCCGAAGAAGGCGCCGGGGGCAAACGCGCCCGCCATGACGGCGCCGGCAGGCGCCAAGCCGACGAGCGCAACACCGCCGGCCGTGATCCCAACCCCCGCGGGAGGACTGACCGGCGGGAGCACCACGGCCGAGCCGCCGCGCGTGATGCCGACGAGGCCTGTAACGCCACCACCGGCGACGACGGCACCGAGCATCCCGGCACCCGCACCGGCGGTGTCAACACCGTCGATCCCCGCCCCGCTCCCGGCGGCGCCGGCAACGACCGCGCCGCCGTCGATCCCACTGCCGCTGCCGGCCCCTCCGGCCGGCGGGAGCGGGCTGCCGCCGATCCCGATTCCGCCCGGCGGGACGTCGTCAACGAAGCCGCTCCAGGTCGTGGTGCCGGCGGGGTACGTCCCGGCACAAGTGGCGTTCGACCGCGACGTGGAGCCGTTCGTGATCGCCCTTCAATCGATGGCGGCCCCGTCGGCGCGGCTGACGGCCGCGAAGGGTTTGGCCGAGGGCAGGCACGGCTCGACGGACGGGGTGAAGGCGGTACTGTTCAAGGCCGCCCAGGCGGACCCGTGCGGCGAGGTGCGGGCGGCGTGCATCGCCCACCTGTGCAAACTCGGGTACTTCGACCAGCAGTTCCTGGGCCACATCCAAACGGCGTGCGGCGACCCGGACCAGCAAGTGAGCGCGGCCGCCAAGGACGCGTGCGCGAAGATGTTGCGGAAGTGATGCCCTCGCGTGCCCCGTCGCTTCAAGTCTGTTGACTGTGCGTGCCACCCGCCCGTGTAGGGCTCACGCACTATGAAGTGGTGGCCGTGTAAGGGTTTGTGCGTATCGCGGGGTCAGGAGGACACCGATGGCTTTGCCCCTGACCAGCGTCTTTGCGGACCTGCCGGACCCGCGAACCGAGACGGCGAACAAGATCCACACGCTGACGGACATCCTGACCATCGCCACCTGTGCGGTGATCGCCGGGGCCGAGGGATGGGAGGACATCGCCGAGTACGGCCGTTCTAAGGAAGCCTTCTTCCGCCGGTTCCTCGAGCTCAAGAACGGCGTCCCGAGCCACGACACCTTCTACCGGGTGTTCACCAAGCTCGACCCCGACGCCTTCGCCGACCGGTTCGCCCGATGGACGGCCGAGGTGTGCGAGGCGACCGGGCTGACCCGACCCGACATCGACGGTCCGACCCACGTCGCGGTGGACGGGAAGAGCGCCCGCCGGTCCGCCAAGCCGACGTTCTCCGGGTGCCTGCACCTGGTCGAGGTGTGGGACATCGGGAGCAACCTGATCCTCGGCCAGCGGTCGGTGCCCGAGGGCGGGCACGAGATCACCACGTTCCGGGACGTGCTCGCCACCCTGGACCTGACGGGGGCGGTGGTGACGCTGGACGCCGCCGGGTGCCAGACCGAGACGCTGGAGGTGATCCGGGCGCGGGGCGGGGAGTACGTGGTGTGCGTGAAGGGGAACCAACCGACCCTGCGGGACGCCATCGCCGGGGTGTTCGACCGGGCCGGCGAAGCAGAATTCGCCGGGTGCGACGGGCACACGTCGGTGACCGACGCGCACGGCCGGCACGAGGAGCGGAATGTGACGGTGGTGCACGACCCAGACGGGCTGCCGGCCGGTTGGGCGGGTGTCGGCTCGGTCGCGTTGGTGTGCCGGGACCGGCAGGTGAAGGGGAAGGCGAACGAGAGCACCGCCCACTACTACCTGAGCAGCCTGCGGGTCGGCGCGGCCGAGCTGGCCGGGTACATCCGCGGGCACTGGCACATCGAGTCGATGCACTGGGTTCTGGACGTGGCGTTCCGGGAGGACGAGAGCCGGACGCGAGTCGGGCACGCGGGTGCCAACCTGGGGATGATCCGGCGGGTGGCCGTGTCCCTGCTCAAGCGCGCCGGGAAGAAGGGGAGTATCCACACCCGACGGCTCCGGGCCGGATGGGACGACCAGTACATGGCTCAAGTGCTCCAAGGACTCTCCACGCATAGTGCGTAAGCCCTACCCGCCCGTGTGAACCGGCGGGTGGTCCATTGCGGTGTCCTGATCCCGCAACCAATTCCCTCAGCACCATGCGAACTTACAGCGACGGATTTGGTGCGTACCGGCTCACCTCAGCAAGCCGTATGTGACGGTGCGGCTGCGGGCGTGTAAAATGCCCTTCCCTCCCCACAGAGCCCCGCCATGAACGCCCCGAACACGTTCCAAACGATCCCGGGACAGGACGACCTCCAGCAGATCCCGCGCGACCTCTCGTTCCACCCGAGTGGCACCACCGACCCGAAGGTACTGACCCGCGCACAAGTCGAGCACTACAACCAGCACGGCTACATCAAACCGCTCGACATCTTCACCGCCTCTGAAGCGGACGGGCTGCGCCGCTACTTCGATGACCTGCTGCAAAAGTACGTGGCGGAAGGGAAAGACAGCTACTCCATCAGTTCCGCGCACCTGCGTCACGGGCGGGTGTGGGACGTGCTCACGAACCCGAAGATCGTCGCGGTCGTGTCCGACCTGCTCGGTCCGAGTGTGGTCGCGTGGGGCTCGCACTTCTTCTGCAAGATGCCGAAGGACGGGAAAACGGTGAGCTGGCACCAGGACGCCAGCTACTGGCCGCTCACACCCAGCAAGGCGGTCACGGTGTGGCTCGCGATCGACGACGCCGACCGCGGCAACGCCAGCATGAAGTACATCCCGGGCACGCAAGTGCTGGGGCACCTGACGTACAAGCTCAGCGAGACCGACGAGAGCAACATCCTGAACCAGACCGTGCCCGAGGTGGAACGGTACGGCGCCCCGGTGTACGTCGAACTCAAGGCGGGCCAAGCGTCGCTGCACTCCGACCTGCTGCTACACGGGTCCGAGGTGAACACGAGCGACCGCCGCCGCTGCGGGCTGACGCTCCGCTACACGACCGGCGACGTGCAGGCGCACATGGGCTGGCACGAGAAGGGGGTGGTCGTGAGCGGGCCGCCGCCGGCGAACTGGGGCAACCGCCCGCGGCCGACGGAGGAGTGACGCGGCGCGGTCACCTCTGCCGGGGACAGCGAGCCCAGTCGTTTCAGGTTCCAGGTGAAGCGCAAGGCGCACGAATGGTCTAATTCACGACCCGGTTACTGGTGTCCGTTTTGGGCTGATGCCGTTGTGGCACAGACATTCCTGTCTATGCAAGCCCCAGAAGCAACACAAACATGAATGTCTGTGTCACAAGAAACAGATACCTCCAGCCGGATCGTGAATGAGGCATTTGCCGAGACCGTGACCAACTTCGACGGATCACGAGGCGACGTGCAGGTTCGCCTCATTTACGATAAAACACCCAATATAACTCCATTACAATATATATATATATTCCATCCCAATCTATCACAAAACATCCGCCCTAGCGATACAACGAACGGTTTGATTTGGTCCGTGAAGCCGGGGCTGAGCGCCCGCTCAGCCGGGCGGCTTTCCAAGTTGCGCCTTCAACTCGCGCAACTCTTGCTGGAGCTGTCGCAGTACGGTGTTCTGTGCTTCGAGGTGCTCCAGCACCACGCGGATCTCTTCCTCGGCCTTCAGGTTGATCTCGTAATCGTTCTGGGCGCGGATGCGGTCGAGCACCGCGACCCGGTTCTGGCTCATCATGATCATCGGCGCGGTGTACGCGGCCTGCATCGAGAGGAACAGGTTCATCAGGATGAACGGGTACGGGTCCCAGTGCTCCACCCAGGCCGCCACGTTCAGGCCCGCCCACACCGCCAAAACAAGCGACTGGACCCCGATGAACCACCACGACCCGACGAGCGCCGCGACGCGGTCGGCGGCCCACGCGCCGAAGGTCAGGCTCGAAGTGGCGACCTCGTTCGTGTTCCGAACGGGCGGGTGGTCGTGTTCGTATGGTGCGGGAAAGTGCGGCTGCATGTGCGTCGTGCCGGGAGCGTGGGCCTAAACCGGTGTTACTCTACCGCCCCCAGCGCCCGCGGGAAGTACCACCGGGCCGGCCGCCTGCGGGCACGAAACACGGCGACCGCCCCCGAACTCGCCAACCGCGCGTCGTCGTTGGCCGAGTGGGTGACACCTCCGGCCGTGCGACGCAGGCGGCCTACCGCCCACGAAGCGACCGCGACCGTTCCGGCCGCGGTCCCAGTGAAACCAAATCCGGTTGAAGAGTAACGGTGGTTGAGAGCGCCACCCGCCTGCTGACGCAGGCGGTTCGACAAACTGCGGTCGAACCGCCTGCGTCAGCAGGCGGGTGCAACCTACACTCTGCCGAGCGATTACTCTTCAACCGGATTTGGTATGAAACGTTCTCAGGTGCAGTCACTTCGCCTTCACGTCGTAGCAGTACATCACCGTCTGGTCGCGGATCAGCAGCTTTCCGTTCACGATGACCGGGTGCGGCCAGCTCTGCGGGTACGACTTTTGGTCGGCCGTCGGCAGCTTGAATGCTGACACCACCTTCAGTTCATCCGGCGACGGCTCGATGAGTACCAGCACGCCGTTCTCGTACCGGAAGTACAGGCGGCCGTCGGCGTAGAGGACCGCGGCCGACCGTTGCCCGCCGGCCGGGGGCTTTTCCGGCCCCCACTTGATCTCGCCCGTCTTGAACTCGACGCACACCGGGTAGCCGCCGTTCTGGTCGTGCCCGAAGTAGATGTAATCGCCGGCCAGCACCATCCCGCCGTGGTGGTTGTTCAGCTGTTTCTTGTTGTGTACCTTCAACGGCTTCACCTCGAACCCGCCGCCCTTCGGCACGATCTGGAGCAGCGCCGCGCCGCAGGTCGTTTCACCGTAGCTGCACGACACCCACACGAGGTCGCCCCTCACGACCGGGATCGGGATCTGGGCCACGCCGCCGGTCGCGCCGACGCCCTTGTACTGCCACAGCACCTTGCCGCTATCCGGGCTAACACCGACGACACCGGACCCACTTCCCAGGAGGGCGATGTACTGCGGCACCCCACCGATGGTCGCCTTAACCGGCGACGAATAGCCTTGACCCGGGAACCCTTTGACCTTCGGGTTCCCGATCTCGCCCGCGTCGGTCTTCCAGATGGTGGCGCCGGTGTCGGCGTTGAGGGCGGCGACCGCGGCGCCCTTGGCGCCCGGGATGCAGATGATCTTGTCGCCGTCGGCCAGCACCGAGTCGCTGTACCCCCACGCCACACCGGCCTTCCCGCCCGGGGCGCCGCCGAAGTCCTTCTGGTAGTTCTTCGTCCACACCGACTTACCGTCCTTCGCGTTCAGGCACGACACGGTGCCGTTCGCGCTGACGGTGTACACCTTACCCTTATGAACGGTGGGTGTGCTGGCCGGGCCGTTGGTTTGGGTCAGCAGATCCTCAGCAGGCGCGGCGAACGGGGAGAACCACAGCTCCGAGCCGTCGGACTCCTTGACGGCCCAAACGCCGTCCTTGTCGTCGCGGGTGCCGACCCCGTAAATGACGCCGTCGGCGACCGACGGGGTGCCCCAGCCGAGGCCGAGGTTCTTCGCGGTCCAGAGCACCTTCGGCCCGCCTTCGGGCCACGTCTTGAGGAGACCGGTTTCGGGCGACACGCCGTCCCGGTTCGGGCCGCGGAACCCCGGCCAGTCGGCGGAAACGGAACCCGTTGCGGTCGCGCCGATCAGGAACGCGCAAACCAGTAATCGCATGCGTAGCGTCATTGTGGCAGCAACTCCGAGGGGCGGTGCGGGCGGTTGGGGAGGTACACCAGTTTTAGTGCGCGGACTGCGGTGGGAGAGCGCGGGAGAAGTGTTCGCCGGTAACGCGGCCGTCCCGGCCGCCGCCCTGTGGGTGAGCGCCGCCGCGCAAAACGCGCGACGCGACTTCACCGGCAGAGCGGCGGCCGGGACGGCTGCATTACCGCAAGCAACCCGAACGGATCACCAGTGCCGGTATCCGTATCCGTATCCGTAACGGTAGGGCGGCGGCGGACCGACGTACACCGGCCTGGGGCGTACCACCACCACCGGCGGGGGCGATTCGTAGATCACCGGGCCGGGCTCGCGGACCACCACCCGCGTTGGTCGGGCCGCCGGACGGGTCGCCTGCATTTCCGTGATCACCCGCGCCGACACCCCGTTCCGTTTCAGCTCGCTCAGGTCCGACGGTTCGAGCAAGAAGGTGCTGCCCGTGGAGCGGATCTGGTTGATGATGACCTGATCGTCCTGGCCCTCCTGGGCCATGCGGATCACGTCGAACACCCCGACCCGCTGGCCGGCGGCCCGGGCGTCCGCGAGCGCCGCGGCCTGGGCCACCTCGCGGTCCCGCTGCTCGCGCTTGTCAACATCGTTACCCACGAGCGCGCCGCCCGCGGCCCCGAGCCCGCCGCCGATCAGCGCGCCGGCCACCGGTCGCCCGGTCAGCGCGCCGATCCCGGCTCCGACTGCCGCGCCGCCGGTGCCGCCGATCGCGGCGCCCCGCTCCGTGTTGTTCATGGTCGAGCACCCGGACCCGCCCGCCGCGAACGCGAGCGCCCCGAGCGCGAGCAGCCGTCGAAAGTTCGTGTGAACCATCTGACCCTCTGCGTATTCCAACCCGGCAGGGCTTATGGCGAATTCGGGCGGACTGGTCAACCGCGGTTCCGCTCCACCAGTTTAACGGCCCGGCGGCACGAACTTGCACCGCCCGGCGCCGCACAAGTGGCAACGCCCGTATACCGTGCGGCACGGCCCGCCCAGCCCGCACAAGCGGCCCCGATCCGCCCACCCCCGCCGTTGACGACATGGCCCCACCGTTATCGGCTCTCCACGAACCGCGCCCGCACTCATGATGTCGGTAGTAAGATGGGAAGCGTCGATTCCGCCAGATTCGCTAAAGGACCAGACATGCTGCCCGATCGGCCGGTAGACAACGCCCCGTACCACACGATCACCCACGCGGGGCTCACGATCGAGGGGTGGTCGCGCGCGGCGGTGCAGAGCTACTGGCGCATCCCCGAACTGAAGATCGGGTTCGACCTGGGCGCGCAGCCGTGGGACTTCATGGGCACGCCGAACTGGTTCGTGTCGCACACCCACCTGGACCACGTCGCGGCGCTGCCGGTGTACGTCGCGCGGCGCCGCATGATGAAAATGGACCCGCCGACGGTGTACGTGCCGGCCGAGGGGCTCGAAGACGTCAAGAAGCTGATGGCTGTCATGCACCGCCTGGACCGCGGGCGCCAGTTGGCGCACCTGAAGGGGCTGACCGCCGGCGACGAGATCGAGCTGACGCGCGAGCACGTGGTGACGGTGTTCAACACGGTCCACACGATCCCGAGCCGCGGGTTCGTGGTGTGGGAGCGCCGCAACAAGCTCAAGGACGAGTACATCGGGCTGCCCGGCGACAAGATCAAGGAGCTGAAGCTCGCGGGGACGGCGATCACGCGCGAGGTGCGCATCCCGATCGTGGCCTACACCGGCGACACCGCCCCGGCGGGCCTGGACGCGTGCCCGGCGTGCTTCGACGCGAAGATCCTGATCACCGAGATGAGCTTCGTACGGGCGGCCCACCGGCGTGACAAGATCCACAAGTTCGGGCACATGCACCTGGACGACTTCGTGGAGCGCGCCCAGCGGTTCAAGAACGAGCTGATCATCGCGGGGCACTTCAGCACCCGCTACCACCCGAACGAGGTGCGGAAGCTGCTCGACAACAAGCTCCCCGCCGACCTGAAGGCGCGGATGCGGTTCTGGGTGTGAGGCCGATGCGGTTGAAGAGTATTCACGCCGTATTCTGTAGCCGGCCTCTGTGAGGCCGGTGCGACACAGGTGGTATCGCACCGGCCTCACAGAGGCCGGCTACAGAATGCGGTTACCCTTCGACCGTATCCGGTGTGAGGCGCGCGTTTTGGGCTACGCACTTTCTACCATCTGGTACGAGCGGCAGCGGTTCCTGCCCGCGATCCTCGCCGTGGCGTTCAGCGCGGTGCTGGTCGCGGTGCAGTCGGGGCTGGTGCTCGGGCTGCTGTCGGTGCTGTCGATGCCGGTGGACCGCGCGCCGGCCGACGTGTGGGTCGCCTTCCCGTCCGTCCGGAGCGTCGATTTCGGGCGGCCCATCCCGGAGCGGTGGGTGTCCCGGCTGGCGGCCCAGCCCGAAGTGGACCGGGCGGAAGGCGCGGTCATCGGGTTCGCGCCGTGGACCCGACAAGGCGCGAACCCGGCCCAGACCACAACGCAAGTGTGCAACGTCGTCGGCGCGCGGCTGGACCCGCAGTCGCTCGCCGCGCCGGACGTGGTGCGCAACAGCCCCGAACTGCTCGCCGCCCTGGCCGAGCCGATGGCGGTGGCGGTGGACGAGTCCGAACTCGACCGGCTCGGGGTCCGTGGGGTCGGGGACACCGCGGAGGTCGTCGGCCGGCGGGTGCGGGTAGCGGGGCTCGTCTCCGGGTGCCGGAGCCTCGGCGGGCCGTACCTGTTTTGCTCGCTCGAAACCGCCCGGGTGCTGCTGGGCTACCAGCCGGATCAGGTGACGTACCTCGTCGCGCGGTGCAAGAACCCGGGCGACGCCGGGGCGGCGGCGCGGCGCATGAACGGCTACCCGCAACTGAGCGCGTTCACGTCCGACGAGTTCTCTGCCCGGTCCCGGCTGCACTGGCTCACGACCACGAAGGCCGGGGTGGCGATCGGGTTCACCGCGCTGCTCGGGCTGCTGGTGGGCGCCGTCGTGACGAGCCAGACGCTGTTCGCCGCGACCGCCGCCAGCCAGCGCGAGTTCGCGACGCTGCGCGCGATGGGCATCCCGAAGTGGCGGCTGAAGTTCTCGGTGCTGGTGCAATCGTTCTGGGTCGGGCTGTTCGGGCTGGCGCTCGCCGCCCCGATCACCCTCGCGCTGGCCGAAGGGGCGAACGCGCTGGGAACGGCGGTGCGGCTGCACCCCTACATCCTGCTCGGCTCCGCGGCGGTCACCATGCTGATGGCGCTCGGGTCCGGGATGGCGGCGCTGCGGTCCTTCCAGGGCGTGGACCCGGCGCACAACATTCGGTAGCTGTTGGCCGAACGGAAATGCGAGAACATTAATTATCACAATCATCGACGAGGTGTATTCATGCCGATCGTCGGGATCGCTTTCATGGTGCTCTTCCTCGTTATGTTGGGGGCCACCGTTGGAGGAGCGCTGGGTACGGGGGGCGCGTGGTTTCTCTACCTCCGTACCGTTCGCCAGCGCGAGTGCGAAGGTGCCGTGATCGTGCCCGAAGAGGAGTTCTCGGCCGGGTGTGGCGCCTTGCTTACCGGGTCCATACTCGGGAGTGTGCTCGGAGGGGGAGCCGTGCTGGTCGTTGGATATTGGGCCGGTATTTAGGCCGGGCGGTTCTGCGCCCGGCCGTTTTCACTGCCCGTCATACCAATTGGCGCGGTCCGATGTCAGCTCACGTCCACCGCCGGCGCGCCGAACTCACGCAGCTTGGGCCGGACGCCCAACCCCGGTTCGGTCGAGGCCGCGAGCCGGCCGTTGACGCGCTGCGGGGCGCCGTCGGCGATCGACCGCGTGACGTAGCTGTTGAAGTCCGTCGAGCTGAACAGGAACTCGGTCGGCGTGCTGTGCGCCAGGTGCGAGATCGCGGCCGTAACGATGTCCCCGCCCCAACTGTCTTCGAGCGTCATCCCGATGCCGAGCGAGACGCACAGGTCGCGGAGTTGTTTGGTCTTCGTTAGCCCGCCGAGTTTGCTGATTTTCAGGTTCACGACGTCCATCGCGCCGTCCGCGTGCGCCCGCATCAGCACGTCGATGCCGTCGATGTTCTCGTCCAGCACGAACGGCTGCGTGATCTGCCGCCGCACGGCCCGGCACTCGTCGTAGGTGAGGCACGGCTGCTCGATGTACACGTCGAGGTCGCGCACCGCTTTTGAGATGCGAATCGCTTCGTGCTGGATCCAGCCGGTGTTGGCGTCCGCGACCAGCCGGTCGCCCGGTTTCAGCACCGCCGCCACGGCCTTAATGCGCTCGATGTCGGTGTCCGGGTCGCCGCCGACCTTCAGTTGGAACCGGCGGTATCCTTCGGCGCGGTAGCCCGCGACGTTGGCGGCCATCGCGTCGGGCGCCTCTTGCGAGATCGCGCGGTAGAGGTGAAAGTCCTCGCCGTACCGCCCGCCGAGCAGCGTGCACACCGGCAGGCCGCTCACTTTACCGAGCACGTCCCAGCACGCGACATCGACGGCCGATTTCACATACGGGTGCCCCTTGAGGGCCGCGTCCATGAGGCGGTTGAGCTTCCCGAGCTGGGTCGGGTCCTGGCCGATGAGCGCGGGGGCGATCTCTTTCAGCCCGGCGCGCACGCCGTTGGCGTAGGCTGGCAGGTACGCCGGGCCGAGCGGGCACACTTCGCCGTAACCCACCACGCCGGTGTCGGTCTCCACCGCGACGACGGTGCTGTCGAACACGGTGACCGACTTACCGCCGGACCATTTGTAGCTGCCCTCGTGCAACGGCAGATCGACCTGCCACGCCGCGATTCGGGTGATGCGCATAACCGCTCCTGAACAAAGGGCTTCGACGGGTTCACAGGATCAGACCTACGAAACGGACCACCGGCTTTGCCCTGTGAATCTTCCGAAAGTGAGGCGCGTGCAATGGTGGGAGGGGCTACTGCCGTTGGAGTGCGCACCGACGGCGCGTCAGTGAGGCCGTGCCTTGAGCCGTGCAACGCCTCAAGGTGATTGATGCGGCGGCGGTTGCTCCCGCTCGCGAGAAGTGAAGCACCGCGCGTTGAGCCCGCGAAACACGGCCCGACGCGAGGTGCGTTCAGGTGGGAAGGGGCATCAAGCTTGAGCGGCGCCAAGGAGAGCGGTCGCGCGCCAGCGCCGGGTCAGGACGGTTCCGGCGCCCGTGTATACCAAGCACATTATCGCATCGAACGCATGAGCCGGTCCGTGATCGAGTCCCACGCCACACAGCACGAGAACCCAAACGGCGGCAGCGGAAACCCGAAACGGCCATTCCCACCGCGCGATCGCCCCGCGCACCACAAAACCGGTCGCGATCACCAGGCACACCGCCCCGATCAGTGTCGGCGGCGGCCCCAACCCGACGACGCCGGAAACCAACCGCCCGAGGGCAAGTGCGGGCGCGCCGGTTAACTCGATGTACGGTATCGCGGTTGCCCGGAACGACTCGCCGCGTCTCAGCATCCACCCGCCCGCCACGGTGCCGCAGAACACCGTGACTCCCGCCGTCGCCAGGGAAATCCCAAGGCCGAGGGCCGGGGCTGACGCGCTGCCGAGTACCTGATCCGCAACGACTTTTGCGAAGAACACGCCGCCGCGCGTATCGGCGGGCACGGTCCGCAGATCCTCATACCGCTCGACCAGAGCGTCCGACGGAACCCCGCGCCCGTCCGCCGGCGTTCGGGTCGCGTTGCCGATCGCGGTCAGGTCCGCGATCGCCGGTACGACGACCATCGCCAGCGTTGCCGTCCAGCCGATTCCGGCCGCGTAAGCCGCCAGGGTGGCGGTCAGTGCGGCACTCAACCCGGCCGACACGCCTTCCCAGTGGTTCGCCGGGCGCGCGACCCGGGCCACAATCAGGCCGATACCGACGAGTGCCACCGCCCCGAGCGCCGCGAGCGCCCAGAGCACCGCGGTGGGCGGTGCGACGGGAACAGCGAGCGCGGGCGCTTCGAGCCCCGGAAACTGGGTGTACGTGTTCGACACGTTAACCAGCAGCACCGCGAACGAGGTGCACGCGACGGCCGCCGTTGCGGGGGCGGCGAGGAGGCCGACCAGCGCCGGCCCGAACGTGCGCCGGAACTGATCCCAAAAACCGTGCCGCGTGCCGGGCGGGACGGAGCCGAGGTGATCTGTCACGGCCGTAATCCTCTGAGCCGCGTGACCCAATCCGCGCGGCCGGTCAAATGTAGGACACGCTCAGGATCGGGACGCCCGGATTCGCCCTCATGGTTCGACGATCGAGCGCGGCGGCCGAAAGGCACCTCACTCTTTTACGCGATCAGCTCGTTAATCACGTGGCCGTGAACGTCGGTGAGCCGGCGGTCGATGCCGTTGTGCCGCACGGTCAGTTTGGTGTGATCGATGCCGAGCAGGTGCAGGACCGTGGCGTGGATGTCGTACACCTCGGTCGGGCTCTTGCGGTCTGCGGGCTTGTACCCGAAGTCGTCGCTCGGGCCGTGCGTGGTACCGCCCTTGATCCCGCCGCCGCAGAGCCAGTTGGTGAAGCAGTACGGGTTGTGGTCGCGGCCCTTGCCGCCCTGCGACGACGGCATCCGCCCGAACTCGGTCGTCCAGAGGACGATGGTGTCGTCGAGCAGCCCGGTCCGCTTCAGATCGGCGATGAGGGCGGCGGCGCCGCGGGCCATCCCGTACGCGAGCGGGCCGTGGTCGCGTTTCACGTCCTCGTGCGAGTCCCAGTTGCGCCGCGGGAACCCGTTATCGTTCCCGCTCCAAATCTGCACGAACCGCACGCCGCGCTCCAACAGCCGGCGTGCGACGAGGCACTTGCGGCCGAAGTAGTCGGTCTCTTCGACCGGGTTAATGTCCTTGTCGAACGTCCCTTTCCCGTGATCGAGCCCGTACAGCTTGAGGGTTTCTTTCGTCTCTTTTGAGAGGTCGAGCGCGTCGGGCGCGGCGAGCTGCATTTTCGCGGCGAGCTCGTAGCTCTTGATGCGCGCCTCCAGTCGCTCGTCGCCCACTCGGGTCGCAAGGTGCGCGCGGTTGAGCCGCGCCAGCAGCGCGCCGCCGGCCTGATCGCTTTCGGGCGTGACGAACGTGGCCCGCTCGTCCGGGAAGAGGTCCTCAATAGGCGTTTTGGTGCCCGGGTAGATCGCGGTGCCCTGGTGCTGGGCGGGCAGGAACGCGCTGTCCCAGTTCTTGGTGCCGTTGGAGGCCAGCCCGCGGTGGTCCGGGAGCACGACGAACGTGGGCAGGTTCGCGTTCAGGGTGCCGAGCCCGTAGCTGACCCAGCACCCCATTCCCGGGAACCCCGGGCGGTTGAACCCGGTGGCCTGGAGCAGCGTGCCCTGGCTGTGGACGCCGGTCTTGCCGACCATGTTGTGAACGAACGCCAGCTCGTCGATCACGCCGCCGAGCGGCGCGACGACCTCGCCGAGTCGCTTCCCGCATTTCCCGTAAGGTTTGAAGTCCCACACGGGTTTGAGCCACGGCCCCAGGCCGTTCTGGAACGCCTCGACCTGTTCGCCGAAGTTCGCCTCCTGCCCGTGGCGCTTCACGAGTTCGGGTTTGAAGTCGAACAGGTCGATGTGGCTGGCGCCGCCGGCCATGAACAGTTGCACCACGCGTTTGGCTTTGGGCTTGTGGTGCAAGCCGCCGTCGGCGCGGGCGCGGTCCGCGCCGAGCAGCGCCGCGAGCGCGACGCCGCCCAGCCCGCCGCCCGAGTGGAAGAGGAAGTCACGCCGGTTCATGGGTTTCTCCCTGGGACCGCGGCCGTCCCGGCCGCACCAGCGATGGAATGGAACCGCGCGCTCCCGAACGGCCAGTCACCCGGGGCGCGGCACAACCCGGCCTTAACCGGGTTGCATTCGATGTAATCCGCGGCCAGCGCAAAATGCTCTGCGTTACGCACGTACCGGTCGAAATAGTCTTTGTGCCAAAACCGGCCGGTTCGTCCGAGAACCTTATTGGCTTCCTTTGCCGTGAACGACTTCCACGACGCTACGACGCGCGAAAGGCTCCAGCCGTCCAGCGGGGTGAACAGCGCGTGGACATGGTTCGGCATGACGACCCAGGCGTGGAGCAGATATCGCACGCCGTCGAAGTACCACAGCGCCCCTTCCACAAGGCGCGCGATGCGCGTGTCGAGTAAGTGGCGCGCGCCGTACCCGGTGTCGAGGTACTTATCTAACCGCTTTCGAAGCTCCCGTTCATGCTCCGGTTCGGGATGCTCAGTGAGCTCATCCCGCCACCCGGTGACGACACTCGCGGGCACGGAATCGGCAAGGCGGAACGTGACCGTCTGAGGTAATGCTGCGCCGCCGTCAAAATGCGGGAGGTATCCGCGGCTGTGCCAGCCGCGAGGGTGAGCCTCTGCGTTTTGGTTGGAAGTACGGCCCATTTAACGGCGTCCGAGCGTATCGCAGCGGCCGGGACGGCCGCGGTCCCAGGGGTCAATCCACGAACACGAACTCGTTCAGGTTCAGCACCACGCGGCACGCGTTCGCCAGACCGTGCTCCTTCGCGTAGCCCGCGAGCGCGTCCCGCTCCGCCGCCGTGGGCGCGCGCCCGAGCGCGAGCCGAAACGCGGCGGTCATTCGCTCCGCGTCGGTGGCGCCCAACTTCTCGACCCGGGCCGCGAAGTGCTTCGCCATCGCCACCGAGAGCCGGTTGTTCAGGAGCGCCAGAGCCTGCTGGGGCGTCAGCGTTTCGTTCCGCTTCTCCACCGCCAGCGACGGGTCCGCGCAGTCGAGCGCGGCCATGAAGGGCTGCTGTTTCGACCGCACCACGAACCGGTACACCGCACGCCGGTGCGTCTTCGTGTCCTCGGGGTCGTGGAGGTGGTACTGGTAGTGCGGCGAGTGCTCCGGCTTCTCGATCACGAAGTCCTGGAAGCTCGGCCCGCCGGCGGTGAGGTCGAGCTTTCCGGCGGCTGCAAGGATCGAGTCGCGAACGGCCTCCGCTTCGAGCTTCCGCCGGTTCTGGCGCCAGAGGTAGCGGTTGTCGGCGTCGGCCTTCGTGTTCGCCTCATTCGAACCAGAAACCTGCTTGTAGGTTTGGCTCGTGACGATCAACTTGTGGAGCTTTTTCAGCGACTGGTGCTCGCGCAGCTCGCTGGCGAGGTAATCGAGCAGTTCGGAATGCGTGGGGAGTTGCCCCATTTTGCCGAAGTCGTTCGGCGTGTCCACGATCCCGCGGCCGAAGTGGTACTGCCACACGCGGTTCGCCATCACCCGCCAGGTGAGCGGGTTGTTCGCGTCCGTCAGCCACCGCGCCAGCGCCGCCCGCCGTTCGCCCTCGCCGTGACCGGTAGGCAAGGCGAAGTGCGCGTTCGCACCGGGAACGGCTCCGATCGCCCCGGGCGCCACTTCTTTTCCAGGCTTGGTCACGTCGCCGCGAGCGAGCACGTGAATCGGCCGCGGCTTGCCGCCACTCGCCCCGGTGCCCACGAACGTGCCGCTGCCGGTGTGGACCGCGCCGACGTATGCCACCCGGCGGGCGGCCCGGAGCGCGCCGAGTTCGGCGTCGATCGCGGCGATGTCGGCCCCCAGCTCGCCGAGCCGGGCGGCTTCCTTCTCCCCGAGCGCGGCGCGCAGCAGCGTGTCGCGCCGCTCGGCGAGCCGGGCGCGCTCCCCGGCGTTGAACGCCGGCCCCGGAGCGGCCAGCCCGTCGGTCAGGTTCGACTTCCGCCACCGCACCGGCGCCTCGGTGCTGTCGAGCGCGGTCACCGGGCGACCGCGGGCGAGGTTCTTGCCCGCGGCGTCGAAGGCTTCAAGTTCGGCCAGTGCGAGGACGTAGTCGTTCTGTCGCGGCGCGAGCTTGGTCGCCGTCACGCGGACGTATCGGCCCGTTCGGGCACCGGCCGTCGCGCGGTACGGCGCCATACCGGGGGGCGGGAAATCCTTCCCGGTTTCGTCGGCTAAAACTGTGCTCGTGTTGAACGCCGGATCGTCGCTCAGTTCGATCCGGAACCGGACCGGGAACCCGAACCCGGCGCCGATGCCGTTGAAGTCGTCGTGACACGGCCTCAGCACAACACGGTCCAGTTTCTGACTCGCGCCGAGATCGACCTGAACCCACTTTACCGCGTCCTGCTTGGTCGCGATCGCCGAATGGTAGCCGAACTCCGGCGGCTTGGATGCGGGGGCCGGGCGGGCCGCGTCGGCGATCTGCTTCTCGATCGCGGCGAGGTCGGCCCCGGCCTTGTTCCGGGCCGCAGTTTCGAGTGCGGCCCGTGTGGCCGTCGCGGCCTTCTTGCGCCCCTCCAGCTCCGCGCGCCGGGTGGCAACCTTCGGGTCCGCATCGTAAGCGCGGTCGGTGCGGTCGAGGGCCGCGAACACCGCTTGCAGCTTGTAGTAATCCTCCTGCGTGATCGGGTCGAACTTGTGGTTGTGGCACTGGGCGCAGTGGACCGTCAGCCCCATGAACGTGCCGACCGTGTTCGCGACCATGTCGTCCCGGTCGAGGTGGCGTGCGATCTTGCCATCGACCTTCGACTCAGGCACCTCGGCGTGGCCGATGAGGTCCCACGGCCCGGCCGCCAGGAACCCCAGCGCCTCGATCCCGTCAACGGTGCCGGGGTACAGCACGTCGCCGGCGACCTGTTCCGTCACGAACCGGCCGTAGGGCTTGTCGGTGTTGAGCGCGCGGATGACGTAGTCGCGGTACGGCCAGGCGTTCGGGCGCGGCTTGTCCTTGTCGTACCCGTGCGTCTCACCAAAGTGGACCACGTCGAGCCAGTGTCGCGCCCAGCGCTCGCCGTACTGCGGTGACGCGAGCAGTTTGTCCACGAGCCGCTCGTAAACGTCCGGGGCCGTGCTCGCGACGAACGCGTCCACCTCCTCCGGCGCCGGCGGCAGGCCGATGAGGTCGAAGTACAGCCGCCGGATCAGCGTGCGCCGGTCGGCCTCGGGTGAGGGCGCGAGCCCCTTCTCCCGGAGCTTCGCGCGGACGAACGCATCAACGGGATGCTCCTTCTCAGCGCCGGGAACGGCGGGCCGCTTGAGCGGCCGAAGGCTCCACCAGTCGAGCGGGTTCGCGGCGGCCGAGCCGTCGTCGGGCCACTTCGCGCCGTCGTCGATCCACCGCTTCAGCACGGCGACTTCGGCCGCACTCAACCCCGCTCCCTTCGGGGGCATCCGGGTGTCGGCGTCGGTGCTCGTGACGAGTTTGAGGATGTGACTGTCGGCGGATTTGCCGGGTTGGATAGCCTTGCCGGAATCGCCGCCGGCGAGGGCGTCGGCCTTGCGGTCCAGCCGGAACCCGCCTTTTTGCTTTTCGGCCCCGTGGCACGACGCGCAGTGTTTGGCAAAGATCGGTTTGACATCCCGCTCAAAAACGACCGGTTCCGGCGGGGCTGCGGGGGCGCCGGTTCGTACCGCGAGCAGTACGATCCCGAGCGCGAACGGGAGGGAGAGGTGCATCGGCATGAGGCGGGACTCCGGACGGCCGGACACAGGCGGGATTCGCTGAGCGTACCCGAACCGAGGCGGCAACGCCAGCGTTGCCGCCCCGGTTCGGGCACACGTCGGAAGTCAAAAAGAACGAGGGGCGGGAGCGCGTCGTCGCGCGTAACTCGGGCTCCAGTCGTTTCCAGTTGATCACAAGTATGCGCCACCCGCCTGCTGACGCAGGCGGTTCGACAGACCCCGGTCGAACCGCCTGCGTCAGCAGGCGGGTGTAGCCTCCGCGTACTCGGGTCTCACGCCCGGTCGCCAAGGCCGCGCGAACTTGAACTACTGGAGTCACTTTTCCGGCGGCAGGCGCTTGATCTGGTCGTTGACGATCTTCTCCCGCTCCTTGATCGCGAACCGCAGCCGGTTCACCTGGTTCTTGTAGTCGCGGGCCGCGCCGCGATCGACCGTGGCCAGCGCCGGCTGCACGACGGCTTCCAGTTCGTCGAGCCGGCGGATGAGGGCCACCGGGTTGTAGATCTTCTTGTCCATGATCTCGCGGAGCCGGGCGAGGTAGCGCTTCTTGCCCTCCTTCGTGTTCATCAGCTCGCGGGCCACGCCGCCGCCCCAGTCCGGCATGATCGGCCAGTTGATGTCGTGGAACATCTGGTCCATCCCGGACGGGATGAAGGTGATCTTGTTCGTCTTCGGGTCGTGGTAAATGCGGTAGTTGTTGCACTTCGACGGGTACCCGTCCCAGTCCGAGGTGATCATCTCGATCACCATGTAGCTGATGAACCGGTCAAGGTCGAGGAGCTTTTCCAGCTTCTCGAACCGCTTCCGCTCGTTCGGCTCGCGCACCGCCGCCCACAGCGCCTTCAGGTCGGCGTGGTCCTTCACGTCGCCCTTGCCGGGGTTCACCTCCAGCGGCTGGTCGATCTCGCGCAGGAACCCGCCGTCGTAGAAGTTGCCGTTGCTGCTCCCGAAGTTCTCTTTGAGGAACGTCTTGTCGTACCCCTCTTTGATGTAGTAGAGCCCGCGGCTGCGGCCGTTGAGCGTGAGCTTCGCGAAGCTGATCCGGGAGGCCGGCACGCCCGCGGCGCGGAACATCTCGCCGCAGATCAGCTCCGACAGGAAGCTCGGGTCCTGCGCCGAGTTCGCGAGGTGGAGCTTCTCCATCCCGCGGTACCGCTGCGCGTCGGTGAACTTATCCACGTTCAGCGTGAGGCCCGGCTTGTCGTTGAAGTCGCGGTAGCTGCCCGCGGCGCCCTTCAAGTGGATGCCCACATCGACGTACTCGTCCTTTCCGTCCTTGAGCAAGCACTTGACGTACTTCCGCGGGTCGCGCTGGAGCGCCTCGGTCTCCTTCTTGTCGAGGGTGATGACGAGGTCGAGCACCTGCGGCTTGCGGAACAGCGCGTCACGGTCGGTGATGACCCGCGGGGCCGGCGGCACTTCTGCGGCCGGGGCGTGCGCCACCGCCAGCGCGCAGGCGCCGAGCACGACGGCCGAAATGATTCGCTTCACAACAGGCTCCGGGTGTGCGTGGCGGTGCAGCGTGCCCCGATTGTAGCCCCGGACCGGTGCGGGCCACAAGCGCGAGGGCGGGCCAGTCCGTATCATGTCCACGCCGCGCGGCAAGGTTCGCCCGAACCCGACACCCGCGGCGGCTCTCCACCACTTAGCGGGGTCCAGGCCAAGGGCTTCGCACATGACCGGGCCGCGGGAAGCTCCGCTGACAGGCCCGGTCGAGAGAAAGAGGTACGCGCGATGGCGAAGAAGATCGAGGACATGGCGAAGTTCGCCAAGTTCTGCAAGGACATGGGGTTCATCTTCCAGTCCTCGGAAATCTACGGCGGGATCAACGGGTTCTGGGACTACGGCCCGCTCGGCGTCGAGCTGAAGCGGAACATCAAGGAGGCGTGGTGGCAGGACATGGTCCGCAACCCGCCCCCGGGGCCGGACGGCCAAGAGATCCGGATGGTCGGGCTGGACTGCGCGATCATCATGAACCCGAAGGTGTGGGTCGCCAGCGGTCACGTCGGCGGGTTCTCGGATCCGATGATGGACTGTAAGGAGAGCAAGAAACGATATCGGGCAGATCAGCTCATGGTTGTCCACGCATCAACAGCGGAATTCCCGATTCCCCGCGCCGGAGAGCCTAGTGATATTGCTTGGGCATTTCCGAACGGAGATGAGCCGGCAATGAAAGCCGCAGTCAAGAAGCTCGAAAGCTATATTAAAAAGCACAAAATCGAGGCAAATAAAGTCTTTAAGCCGCTGCTGTCACTTGGTTCTCCGGAAGTCATTCTTGCGCACGTGATCGGACCTGATGTGGATGTCCCAGGCACGCTGACCGAGCCGCGGGCGTTCAACCTGATGTTCGAGTCGCACGCCGGGCCGATCGCGTCGGACGAGAACAAGGTGTACCTCCGGCCCGAGACCGCGCAGGGGATCTTCGCCAACTACAAGAACGTACTCGACTCGTCGCGGCTGAAGCTGCCGTTCGGGATCGCGCAGGTCGGTAAGGCGTTCCGCAACGAGATCAACCCGCGGAACTTCACCTTCCGGTCGCGCGAGTTCGAGCAGATGGAGATCGAGTTCTTCTGCCACCCGGACGAATCGATGAAGTGGTACCAGTACTGGCGCGACCTGCGCAAGAAGTGGTACAGCACGCTCGGCATCCAGAGCGGCAACCTCGTCCCGCGTGAGCAGGGCAAGGAGGAGCTGGCGCACTACTCGATCGGCACCACCGACATCGAGTACCTGTTCCCGTTCTCGGACGAGCCGCAGGAACTCGAAGGGGTCGCGCACCGCGGCAACTTCGACCTCTCGGCCCACGCGAAGCACAGCGGCAAAGACCTCGGCTACTTCGACGAGGAGGGCTGGAACGCGCTGCTGCAAACGCGCCTGGAGCCGTTCAAGGACGACAAGGCCAAGCGCGAGGAAGAGAAGAAGAAGCTCGAAAAGGAGGAGAAGGCGCGGTTCCAGTTCGTGCCGCACGTGATCGAGCCGTCGGCCGGGGCCGACCGGTTCACGCTCGCGGTGCTGTGCGAGGCGTACAGCGAGGACAGCGTGCCGGACGCGAAGGGCGGCACCGAGACGCGGATCGTGATGCGGTTCCACCCGCGGCTCGCGCCGATCAAGGCCGCGATCTTCCCGCTCGTCAACAAGGACGGGATGGACGAGGCCGCGAAGGAGTTGTACCGCGAGCTGAAGCCGTACTTCAACGTCGTGTACGACCAGAGCGGCGCCATCGGGCGGCGCTACCGGCGGCAGGACGAGGCCGGCACCCCGTTCTGCATCACGGTGGACGGCGACACCATGAAGGACGGCACCGTCACCCTCCGCGACCGCGACACGCTCAAGCAGGAGCGCATCCCGAAGGGCGAGGTGCGGGCGCGGATCGAAGCGGCCCTTCGCGCGGGGACGTGAGACGGAGTTCGCGCGGGTAAAAAACCACGAAACCGCCCGGAACGGTCATTCCGTTCCGGGCGGTTTCGTGGTTTCCTTATTTCCGCATCCCGTCGGAGGGCACGAGCGCATGACCGCTGACGAGCGCGGGTTCCTCGCCACGCTGGACACGAACCCGAACGACCACACGGCCCGCGCCGCGTACGCGGACTGGCTGGACGAACAGGGGCGCCGCTACGAAGCCGCGATCGAGCGCGGCCGCGCCGGGCTGTCGGAGGTGTACTTCAAGATCCGGCGCAAGTCCGACGGGCTGTTCTCCGAAGGACGCTCGCCCAGCCAGAGCCGCGTCCGGTGGAGCGCGAAGGGCAAGACGTGGCGCCGGATGAACGACGTGCGCGCCCACATGCTTAACCTGAAAGACGGCAAGAGCTACGGCGGCACGCCCTGGAACGACATTGAGGTCGTTCTGCACGAGGTCCGGGTTGTGTTCACGGCCGCTCTTCCGGTGTCGGTCGCGAACGGTACCCTCTCGTCCCGCGGCGCCAACGTTATCATTACCGAGCCGAACGCCGACCACGCCGAGGGATGAGCCGGCTGTCCTCCAGGCGCACCTGATTTCTTAACGTCAAGCACCACCGCCCGGCGCTGCGGCGCGACCGACGTGCTGTACAACGGCGACACGTCCTGGAGCGACATTGAAGTTGTCGTTGTGGAGTTGCACCCGGTCGTCGCCGCGGCGCGGCCCGTGACTCTGCGTTACGACCCCGCGGACACCAGCGGTGACGTCGAAGTGACTGTTGCTAAGGCACACATGGAGGGGTGAAATGGTGCGCGGCCGGCGGGTGCCGTCGGCCGCGCGTTCGTTGGCTCAAGTGTGCGCCGTTCGCTCGCATTCACTTGTCCCGCATGCGCACGAGGAGCAGCGGACGCCCCTTCTCACCGGTTCCGAACAGTTGACCGTCGGTCAGCTTGGCGACGGTGACCGAGCGCGAGTCTTCCACGCCCGCGATTTTCAGCGTGAGCGTGAGGGTACGCCCTTCGATTTGATATTTGCCCGCGGCCTTACTCTCCTCGCCCTTGCGGGTGATCCGCACGACGAGCCCGCCCTGTTCCTCGAACTCAAACACAACCAGTCGCTTCTCCGGGTCGCCCTTGGCTTCCCACTTCCCGACGAGTTTGGCCGGGTCGAGCACCGGTTCGTTGTCCCCCGCCGACAGACTTCCCGCCAGTACGAACAGGGTCGCGGTCGTGAGTATTGCGCGCATGGCATTAACCTTTCGAGAGTTCGGCACCCGCTGAACCACTCGGTTCGTGGCGCCCGTGAACCGCCTGCTGTGTCATTTGCGAACCGCGTGCCAGGACATCCGGCAGGAACCGGACGAAGCGGAAGATCGGAAACGGGCCGGTTCGACCCCTGTTCGAGCCGGCCCGAACAGGGGCGTCAACCCGCGGACCCGGTTCTGCGCTGTAAAATGTCGATAGAACTCTCTCCTTTAGAGATCACTGCGATGCCGAAGCGAATTCGTTGTGCGTGTCGGCGGAACCCCGACTGTAAGCTGTGCGCCGGCAGCGGCGTGTACGAGTACGAACCCGGGCCGCTCGGGTGGATGCCGTTCATGTGCCCGACCTGTGAAGGGCGACGCGAAGCAACCGTTGAAGGCAAGACCGAGCGCTGTTTCACCTGCTCGGGAGCCGGGTCGGTGGACCCAGCCAACCCGCCCCGCGACACCAGCACGAAGGGCTTCATGCGCGACATCTGGCGCATCTTCATGGGCGGTTGATCCCGCCCGCGGTCTCACGGCTTCGGCGGGGTAGTGGGGGCAGGCTCAATACTCGTACCTGACATTTCGCGTTTGGTCCGGTTCTCGGTTCCTGCCACTCTGACACCGCG
Source organism: Gemmata obscuriglobus (assembly GCF_008065095.1). Lineage (NCBI taxonomy): Bacteria > Pseudomonadati > Planctomycetota > Planctomycetia > Gemmatales > Gemmataceae > Gemmata > Gemmata obscuriglobus. The sequence goes on from NZ_CP042911.1 coordinate 7,452,497, forward strand.
GTCGGCCGCTTCTCCCGAGTCGGTGCCAGCAAAGCATTGTTGGGTAATGGGTTGCAACGATAGCTTTTGACGGCACGCCTGTTGCATGCGAGCGGCCAATAGCTAAATCCGTTACCCCAGAAGAGCGGTAGAACCGATGGCATCGAAGCAACTTTCGTACGCGGATGACGCACGGCAGAAGCTCCTCGCGGGCGCCAGCAAGCTGGCCCGGGCCGTCCGCTCCACCCTCGGGCCGCGCGGCCGCAACGCGGTGCTCGATAAGGGCTGGGGCGCGCCGAACGTCACCAAGGACGGCGTCACCGTCGCCGAGGAGATCGAGCTCCAGGACCCGTTCGAGAACATGGGCGCGCAGCTCGTCAAGGAGGCGTCCTCGAAGACCAGCGACGTGGCGGGCGACGGCACCACCACCGCCACCGTGCTCGCGGAGTTCATCTTCCGCGAGGGGCTCAAGAGCGTCGCCGGCGGGCACGACCCGATGGCCGTCGTGCGCGGCGTCCAGAAGGGCGTCGAGAAGGTCGTGGAAGAGCTCCACAAGATCGCCGAAGAGATCGACCCGAAGGACAACAAGTCCATCACTGAGGTCGCCAGCATCGCGGCCAACAACGACAAGGAGATCGGCAAGAAGCTCGCCGAGGCGATGAAGCTGGTCGGCGCCACCAACGGCGTCATCACCATCGAAGAGGGCAAGAGCGCCGACACCGAGATCAAGGTCGTCCAGGGGATGCAGTTCGACCGCGGGTACCTGTCCCCGCACTTCGTCACCAACCCCGAGACGGTGACCTGCGAGTTCGAGAACCCGTACATCCTGATCTACGAAGAGAAGATCAGCTCGCTGAAGACCATCATCCCGCTGCTCGAGTGGGCCGCGAAGGAGAAGGTCCAACTCCTCATCATCGCCGAGGACATCGAAGGCGAGGCGCTCGCGGCCCTCGTCCTCAACAAGCTCAAGGGCGTGGTGCAGGTGTGCGCCGTGAAGGCCCCGGGTTACGGCGACCGCCGCAAGGCCATGCTCGAAGACATCGCCATCCTCACCGGCGGTAAGGCGATCTTCAAGGACCTCGCGGTCCAGATCGACGCCACCACCCCGGGTCCGAAGGGCGCGATCCCGACCGTCGTGGCCGAGAAGATGCTCGGCCGCGCCAAGAAGGTGAAGATCGACTCCGAGAACACCACCGTCACCGAAGGTGCGGGCAAGAAGCCGGACATCACCGGCCGGGCCGAGTCGATCCGCAAGGAGATCGAGAAGACCGAGAGCGAGTACGACCGCGAGAAGCTGCAAGAGCGGCTCGCCAAGCTCGCCGGCGGCGTGGCCCAGGTGAAGGTCGGCGGCGCCACCGAGACCGCGATGAAGGAGCGGAAGGCGCTGTACGAGGACAGCCTGCACGCGACCCGCGCGGCCCTGGCCGAGGGGATCGTCCCGGGCGGCGGCGTGGCCCTGCTGAACGCCCGCAAGGTTCTCGAGAAGGCGATGAAGGCCGAGGGCGACGAGGCCGCCGGCATGGGCGTGCTGTACCGCGCCCTCGCGATGCCGTGCCAGATGATCGCGGAGAACGCCGGCAAGGACGGCACCGTGGTCGTGTCCCACGTCCTCAAGGGCAAGGACAAGAACTACGGCTACAACGCCGACACCGACAAATACGAAGACCTCCGCGCGTCGGGCGTCATCGACCCGGTGAAGGTGACCCGCAGCGCCCTCCAGCACGGCGCCAGCGTCGCGTGCCTGCTCCTCACCACCGAGTGCATGATCGCCGACATCCCCGAGCCGAAGAAGGCCGGCGGCGACCACCACGACCACGATCACGGCGGAGGCATGGGTGGCATGGGCGGCATGGGCGGGATGGGCGGCATGGGTGGCATGGGCGGGATGATGTAACGCCTCGCGAGTGCCGGGGGGCGGAGCGCTCGAGCGAAACACGAGCGCCGGCCCCCGAGCGCCGAACGTGAAACACCAGACACGAAAAACCAAACACGATAGGATCGGAGCGAATCATGGCAAAAGGCGACAAGCAACTGGTCCTCAAGCCGCTCGACGACCGCGTGGTGCTGGAGCCCACCGAGGCCGAAGAGAAGACCGCCGGCGGCATCCTGCTGCCGGACACCGCGAAGCAGAAGCCCCAGCAGGGCAAGGTGATCGCGGTCGGCCCGGGCAAGCTCACCGACAAGGGCACCCGCACCGTACTGGCCGTGAAGGTCGGCGACACGGTGCTGTTCGGCAAGTACAGCGGCTCGGACGTCGAAGTGAACGGCAAAGAGTACAAGATCGTCCGCGAGTCCGAGATCCTCGGCAAGCTGAACTAGTGATTTAAACCCATTTCACCGCAGAGGACGCAGAGAACGCAGAGATTGAGAACACGAGCCCTGCTCTTGCTTTCTCTCTGTGCACTCTGCGCCCTCCGCGGTGAATCACCATCTGGAGACATCATGGCGAAGCAACTGCTCTACACCGACGACGCGCGGAAGAAGCTCCTGGCCGGGGCCGAGAAGCTGGCCAAGGCGGTCGGCTCCACCCTCGGGCCGACCGGCCGCAACGTCATCATCGACAAGTCGTTCGGCGGGCCGACCGTCACCAAGGACGGCGTGACCGTCTCGAAGGAGGTCGACCTCGCCGACCCGTTCGAGAACATGGGCGCCAAGCTGGTGAACGCGGTCGCCCAGAAGACCAGCGACACCGCCGGGGACGGCACCACCACCGCCACCGTGCTCGCGCTGGCCGTCTACCAGGAAGGGCTGCGGAACATCACCGCCGGCGCCAACCCGATGGCTGTCAAGCGGGGCATCGATAAGGCCGTGAAGGCCGCCGTCGAGCACCTCGAGACGCAGCTCACCCGCAAGGTGTCGAAGAAGGAAGAGCTGAAGCAGGTCGCCGCGATCTCGGCCAACAACGACCCGAAGATCGGCGAGCTGATGGCCGAGGCGTTCGAGAAGGTCGGCCGCGACGGAGTCATCACCGTCGAGGAGGGCAAGACCGCCGAGACGGTCCACGAGTTCGTCGAGGGGATGCAGTTCGACAAGGGGTACCTGTCCCCGTACTTCGTGGTCAACACCCCCGACCTGAAGTGGGAGCAGAAGGACGTCTCGATCCTGCTGTTCGAGAAGAAGCTCTCGAACGTGCGCGAGATGCTGCCGCTGCTCGACGCCGTCGCGCAGACCCGCAAGCCGCTGCTGATCGTCGCCGAGGACGTGGAGAGTGAGGCCCTCGCGGTGCTGGTGGTGAACCGGCTGCGCGGGCTGCTCGAGGTGTGCGCGGTGAAGGCCCCGGGCTTCGGCGACCGCCGCAAGGCCATGATGGAGGACATCGCGGTCCTCACCGGCGGCACGTTCGTGAGCGAAGACCTGGGCGTGAAGCTCGACAGCGTCGAGGAGCCGAGCGCGGCGGAGCAGCAGCGCGGCGCCCGCCCCACGCCGAAGGTGTTCGCCCTCCTCGGCCACGCCGACCAGGTGTCGGTGGACAAGGAGAACTGCACCATCATCGTGGACCCGGACGACGACCGCGAGGCGGCCATCAAGGCACGGGCGCAGACCATCCGCACCCAGATGGACCAGACCGAGAGCGAGTACGACAAGGAGAAGTTCTCCGAGCGGCTCGCGAAGCTCCTGGGCGGGGTCGCGATCATCAAGGTCGGGGCCTCCACCGAGGCCGAGATGAAGCAGACCAAGGGCCGCGTGGAGGACGCGCTGCACGCCACCCGCGCCGCGGTGTCCGAGGGCATCGTCCCCGGCGGCGGGGTGGCCCTGCTGCGGTGCGTCCCGGTGGTCGAGGCGCTCAGCGAGAAGCTGAAGGGCGACGAGCGCATCGGGGCCGAGATCGTGGCCCGGGCGCTGCTGAAGCCGATCCGCACCATCGCCGAGAACGGCGGCGTGGACGGGGCCGTGATCGCCGACGAGGTGACCACCCGCGGCGAGAAGGACCCGAACATCGGGTACAACGCCAACAGCGGCAAGTACGAGGACATGTTCAAGGCCGGCGTCCTCGACCCGCTCCGCGTGACCCGCAGCGCGCTGACCAACGCGGCCAGCATCGCCAGCCTGATGCTCACCACCGAGGTGATGATCACCCGGATCGACGAGGACGACAAGAAGTCGAAGGTGACCGGCGCGATCGCGTGACGCGGCGCGGGCGGCCGGCGGTGGGCAGCGAGCGGTGAAGAGCGGCCCCCCGCGTTCACCGCCCGCTGCCCGCACGCTATTATGGGAGTGTGTCCTTCTTTTCTGCCCGCCGCCCCCTGCTCACGGCCCACTCTTTGCTATGGCTGAAAAGCGCTGCTTCTACGAGGTTCTGGGCGTCACCCGCACGGCCACCGAGGTGGAGATCACCAAGGCGTACCGGCAGCTCGCGAAACAGTACCACCCGGACCGCAACGTCGGGGACGACGAGGCGAAGGTGCGGTACGCCGAGGTGGACGAGGCGTACACGGTGCTCAACGACCCGAACCGGCGCGCCCGGTACGACCGTCACGGGCACGCCGGCGTCCAGGGCGGGGCGGCCGGCGCCGACGCGGGCGGGATGGACCTCGGCGACCTGCTCGGGGACTTCCTGGGCGGGTTCTTCGGCGGCGGCGGGGGGGGCGGGCGCCGGTCCCGCGGCCCGCGCCGCGGCGAAAACATCACCGCGGTGCTCGACCTCGACCTGCTCGAGGCCGCGACCGGGGTGAGCAAGACATTCACGGTGCCGTCGGAGCAGAACTGCCGCGAGTGCGGCGGCTCCGGCGCGAAGACCGGCACCCAGCCGGCGCAGTGCCGCCGGTGCCGCGGGCAGGGCTTCGAGGTCGTCAACACCGGGTTCGGGATCGCCACGCGGACCCGGTGCCGCGGGTGCAACGGTCGCGGGGTGGTTATCACCGACCCGTGCCCGGGGTGCCGCGGGGTGGGCCGCGTGGAGGCGCGCGAGCCGGTCACGGTCAACATCCCCGCGGGGGTGGACACCGGGGTCCGGTTCACGTACCCGAACGGCGGCCACGCCGGCGAGCCCGGGGCGCCGCGGGGGGACCTCGAACTCGTGATCCGGGTGGCGGACCACAAGGTGTTCGAGCGCGACGGGCACAACCTGATCTGCCAGTGCCCGATCGGGTTCAGCCGGGCCGCCCTCGGCGGCTCGCTCGAGATCACCACGCTGACGAACCAGAAGGTGACGATCGAGGTGCCGAAGGGCAGCCAGACGCACTCCACGGTCGTGCGCGTGCCGAGCCACGGGATGCCGTGGCTCGACGACCCGCGCCGCAAGGGCGACCTGCTCGTGCAACTGGTGGTCGAAACCCCCACGAAGTTGACCGCGGAGCAAGAAGAACTGTTCCGCAAGCTCGCGGAACTGGAAGGGGCGACCGTCCCAGGCCCGCGCAAGGGGATCTTCGGCAAATTGAAGGATCTTGTGAGCGGTGACGTCCCTCCAAAAGATGAGAAGAAGTGAGGTCAGAGGTCACGAGCCGTTTGTTCGCTGAAACGCTCGCCTCTTGACCTTTGTCTTCTGCCGGATTTTTGGTTTCCGTCCTTTGACCTCTGACCTTTGCTGTCTCGGGATCTCACGATGGCCGACGAAACACCTGCCGACGCGACCACCGAACCGACCCCGGCCGCCGATGCCGCGGAACTCGTTGCGGTGCGGGCCAGACTTGAGGCCAGCGAGGCCGAACTGAGCAACTACAAGCTCAAGCTCGCGGACTTCGAAAACACCCGCAAGCGCCTGCTCCGCGACGCCGAAACGGACCGGAAGTACGCCGCCGAGGGCGTGATGCGCGACCTGCTGCCCGCGCTCGACAACCTCGACCGCGCGGTGGAGGCGGCGAAGCGGGCCGGCGACACCGGCCCCCTGGCGGTCGGCGTGGCCGCCACCTACACCCAGTTCCTCGACGCGCTGAAGCGGCACGGGGTGCTGCGCATCGTGTGCGAGCCGGGGAGCCCGTTCGACCCGAACAAGCACGAAGCGGTGATGAAGCAGCCGGGCACCGAATTCCCGCCCGACAGCGTCGTGCAGGTGCTCCAGCACGGGTTCACGCTCCACGAGCGCGTCCTGCGGCCGACCACCGTGATGGTGGCGTCGGAGTAGTTCGCCGCTCCGGGTTCCAAGCCCCAAGTTGTTGGAACCCGTCCGGCACTGTTGTTCTCAACTTGGGGATCGGAACCCGGACCTCGGAACCGCGATGCCTACCTACGACTACCGCTGTAACGCGTGCGGGCACACGTTCGACGAACTCCAAAAGTTCTCCGACCCGCCGCTGACCAAGTGCCCCGCGTGCAAGAAGAACAAGCTCGAGCGGCTGTTCGGCGGGGGCGGCGCAATCATCTTCAAGGGCGGCGGGTTCTACGAGACGGACTACCGCCGGGCGGGTCAAAAGTCCGAGAGCGGCGAATCCGGCGGGGGTGAGGCGGCGAAGGAAACCAAGAGCGAAACCCCGGCGGCCGACAGCACGCCGAAGACCGAAACGAAGAGCGAAAGCAAGGGCACCGGCGGCGCGAAGAAGAAGGATAAGTGAGCGGGGCTCCGGTCGTCCGGGTTGTTGGGATAATTTCCGAAGTCGCGACAGGGCGGAGCCGATGAATAAGGTGCAATGTCCGATCTGTGACGCGGCAATGCCGGGGAACTGGCAGGAGTATCCCGACTACCCGTTCTGCACGGCCCGGTGTCGCAAGATCGATCTGGGGCGGTGGCTCGACGGCAAGTACCGCGTGCCCGATCCGACTTCGGCCGACGCCCCGGTATCGTCGCAAGATGACGCCGACTGACCCGCTGGCTGCTCTGACGGCCGATCCTCCGGCCGATTTTCGATAGATAACACCGAAGGCCGGGCGTCGCGACGCCCGGCCTTCGGCGCTTTTCGCTTCACAATCATGCGACCACACCAGTAAGGCGGCACTCCGCTGCGAACGCGGCCGAGCCGGTCGCGTTCCACAGATACACGTACCCGGTAATATTGTCGCTTTCTTGACGAGCCGCGACCGCCAGGGAGCGGGATACGTGGCACCGCTCCCTGGCGGTCGCGGCTCGTCAAGAAAGCGACACCGCGGGTGGGTTCGTGTAAGAGAAGAACGGACCGCGGAGAACGCCTCGGGAGCGGTCGCGCTCCGCAGGGAAGGCCGGTTCATGATATAATCACATCACGTTCATTACTTGGGCAGGTGTGCCGTGACGTTCCTCATCGACGGTTACAACCTGATGTTCGCCCTCGGGCTCGTGGGCCGCAAGACGCCGGCGCCGCAGTTCGAACGCGCCCGCACCAAGTTCCTCGACTGGCTGGCGAGCAGATTGAAGGGCCGCATTGCGAGCGCCCGCGTCGTGTTCGACGCGCAGCAGGCCCCCGCCCCGTCGCTCGAAATGGTTCACCGCGGGGTGCGGGTCCGGTTCGCCTACCAGCGCACCGCGGACGACGTGATTGAAGAGCTGGTCGAGGTGGAGCCGAAGCCCCGGACCGTGACGGTCGTTTCGAACGACGCCCGCATCGCCGACGCCGCGCGCCGGGCCGGGTGCGGCGTCGCGTCGTGCCAGGAGTTCACCGACTGGCTCATCAGCGAAGCGAAGGAGTACGGCGCGAAGAAGGGAACCGCACCGGAGCCCGATAAACCCGAACCGGCCGAAGAAGACACGGACGAACTGCTCCGCGTGTTCACGACCCCGGCGAGCCACAAGCCCGCGGGTCACAAACCGTGAGCACCGCCCTGCGGACCGAAAGGCCGAATCACACTCTTCAGACTTGAGGTTCTGCGGGAGGCGGGTCGCGAAACGGCTTGCCCTCGCGGTAAAGCGTGAGCCGCGATTCGTAATCGGCTTTGCTCGCCTCCGGCGCGAGTTCGACTGCCTTTTCCTGCCACGTCGCGGCCTCCTCGAACCGGCCCAGCTCCGCGTAGGCCGCCGCGAGCGTGTCCACGTACCCCGGCGCCTCGTGGTTCGTCAGCTCGCACGCGCGAAGGGCGTCACGCAGCGCGGCCGCGCCGTCGCGCAGGTCGTCCTGCGAACACGTCGCGCGGATCCAGGCGAGGTGGTTCAGCGTGGCCGCGTCGTCGGGGTCGATCTCGAACGCTTTCTGGTGGTCCTCCAGCGCTCCGACGAGGTCGCCGATCTGGTGCCGCAGCGAGGCACGCAGGTTGTACGCCGAGTCCGATTGCGGGTTGCGCTCGATCACCGCGGACGCGTCCGCCACGGCCGCGTGGAGGTCACCTTTGCGGCGGTTGGCGAGCGCCCGGCCGAAGTACGGCCGCCCGCTGTCCGGCCGCAGGTCGATGGCCCGGGTGAAGTCCGCGACCGCCCGGTCCGCCTCGCGCAGCTCGTGGAACGCGTACCCGCGCTGGACGTAGGCCGCGGGGTCGTCCGGCGCCAGCTCGATCGACTTCGTGAAGTCGTCGATCGCCGCTTGCGTGTCGCGCGTGCGGGTGTGCGACAGCCCGCGGTTGAACCACGGGGCCACGTCGTTCGGATCGATCGCGATGGCCCGCGTGAAGTCGGCAACGGCCTTCGCGTGCTCGCCGAGTTCCGCGTGCGACACGCCCCGCAGGTTGAGCGCGTCGGCGTGCTTCGGGTCCAGTTTCAGGAGCCAGGTGAAGTCGGCGACGGCCTTTTCGTGCTCGTCGCACGCCGCGTACACCCGCGCCCGCTGCCAGAACGCCTCCGCGCTGGTCGGCTGGAGCCGCAGCGCGGTGCTCAGGTCGGTCAGCGCCTCGGCGGTGCGGTCGAGGGCCTCGAGCGACATCGCACGGTACAGGTACGCGCGGGCGCTCCGCGGGCTGATGCGGAGCGCGGCGGTGTAATCGGTGACGGCGTCCTCGTGCTTGTTGAGCGACGAGTGCGCGTTGGCGCGGTTGAAGAACACGCGGAACGTGTCGGGGGCCAGCTTCGCGGCGGTCTCGTAGTCGGCGAACGCCGCGTCGAAGTTCTTCTGGCGGCTGTACACCGCCGCGCGGCCGTTGATCGCGTCGGGGTCCTCGGGGTCGAGTTCGACGGCCCGGGTGTAGTCGGCCAGGGCCGCGTCCAGGTCGCCGGCGTCCACGTGCGCGGTGGCGCGGTTGTGGTACGCCTCCGCGTAGTCCGGGCGCAGCTCGACGGCCTGGGTGAAGTCCGCGACCGCCTCGGCGTGCCGCCCGGCGGCGGCGTAGGCGTTGCCGCGGTGGAAGTACAGCTCGGCGTCGGCCGGCTCAAGGTCGATGGCGGCGGAGAACGCCTCCAGCGCCTTGGGGTACTCGGCGCGGCGCGTGTAGGCGTGGGCGCGGCGGACGAGGTTCGACAATTCCGACGGCTGATCGGTTCCCATGCGGCCATTATACCGGTACGGGCCGGGCGGGGGGACGCCGGTAGCGGTTCATTCGGCGGGCTTCTCGGGCGGCTTCTCGCCCCCCTTCTTCCACTCCTGGATTTTGCGGTACAGGGTCCGCTCGCTGATGTTGAGCAAGCGGGCGGCCTCCTCGCGGTTCCCGCCGGTGAGGTCCAGTGCCTTTTCGATGTAGTACCGCTCCACCTCGTCCAGCGGCCGGCCGACCAACTGGTCCGGACCGTGCGGCCGCTCGGCGGTCCCGGCGGGCTTCACCCCGGGGTCTTCGGGGAAGTCGTCGGGCGTCAGCTCGCCGTCCAGGTCCAGCACCATCATGCTCGCGAGCAGGTTGCGCAGCTCGCGCACGTTCCCGGGCCAGTCGTATCCCTCGAACGATTTCCACACCGCCGGCGCCACCTTCGGGACGGGCTTGTTGTCGCGCCGCGCGAACTCCTTCAGGAAGTGCGACACCAGTTGCGGAATGTCCTCGCGGTGCTCGCGTAGGGGGGGCAGCTTCACCGTCCCGACCTTGAGCCGGAAGTACAGGTCCTGCCGGAACCGCCCGGCCTCCACCTCCTTCTGAAGGTCCTTGTTGGTCGCGGCGATGATGCGCACGTCCACCTTGAGCGGCTCGTTGGTCCCGACGCGGACCACCTCGCCGTTCTCCAGCGCCCGGAGCAGCTTGGCCTGGAGCGACAGCGGCATGTCGCCGATCTCGTCGAGGAACAGGGTGCCGCCGTGGGCGTGCTCGAACCGGCCCACCCGCTGCCGGTCCGCCCCGGTGAACGCCCCCTTCTCGTGCCCGAACATCTCGCTGTCGAGCAGGCTCTCGGTCAGCCCGGCGCAGTTCATCGCGGTGAACGGCTTCGTGCGGCGTGGGCCGTTGGTGTGCAGCGCGCGGGCCGCCAGGTCCTTCCCGGTCCCGTTCTCGCCCAGGATCAGCACCGACGCACTCGACGGGGCATACGCCTTCAAGAGCTGGAGCACCCGCTGCATCTTCGGGCTGTTGCCGACGACGCCCTCGAACCCGAACTTCTCGTCGAGCTGGCGGCGCAGCTCCCGCAGCGTGCCGACCCGCTTGGCCGAGTTCTCGATCACCGCCCGCAGCTCGGCGAGGTCGAGGGGCTTTTGAAGGTAGTGGGCGGCCCCGCGCTTCATGGCCTCGACGGCGGTCTTCACGTCCGCGAACCCGGTGATGACGTACACCTCGGCCTCGGGCCGCAACTGCTTGCACCGCTCGACCACCTCCAGCCCGTGCAGGTCGGCCATTTTGAGGTCGGTGAGCACCACGTCGAACGCTTCCTGCTCGAGCTTCGCGACCCCGGCCTTTCCGCCGGTGGCCACGGTACACGAGTGGCCGCGCCGGTCCAGGCTCTCGGAGATCGTCTCCGCGAGTGTCTTGTCGTCGTCGATCACAAGAACCTGGAGCGGTTCGGCAGGCGCGGACATCGCGTCGGTTCCCGGCTGGGGTGGTTCGGAGCTATCGGAATCCAGCAGTTTCAGGTTCCAGGTTCCAAATTCCACGCAAAGCCCAACGCCACGCGAATGGCCCGGAGCTTGCGCCGAACGGGTTCTCAACCTGGAAACTGGAACTTGGAACCTGGAACTACTGAGATCAGTTTAGCAGTGCTTCCGGTCCCCGCACCGCTTAACATGTCGAGGGCCTACCTCAGTCAGGAGCCTCTCACCCATGACCCGCGTCCGCATTCCCGTTCTGATCCTCACACTGGCCGCGGTGGCCGGCGTGGCACTCGTCGGCACCTCCGCCCCGGAGGCGACCGGCGGGAAGATGACCGCGTCCGCCAACGCGTTTCTGGCGTCGCTCACCCCCGAACTCAAAACCAAGGCCCGCTTCGACTTCAACGACAAGCACCGCACGGCGTGGTTCTTCACCCCGCAACAGGACAAGGAGAAGAAGTTCACCCGCAAGGGCGCGCGGCTCGAAGAGATGACCGCGGACCAGAAGAAGGCCGCCCTGGCGCTGCTGCGGTCCGGCCTCTCGGCGAAGGGGTACGAGCAGGCCACCACGATCATCGACCTCGAGAACCTGCTGCTCGAACTCGAGGGGCCGAAGGGCGCGATGACCCGCAACAGCAACTGGTACTTCGTAAGCATCTTCGGCGAGCCGTCGAGTACCGGGAAGTGGGGGTGGCGGTTCGAGGGGCACCACCTGTCGGTGAACTACACGATCGACAAGGGGGAGGTGGTGGCCGGCGCCCCGATCCTGTTCGCGAGCAACCCCGCGGAGGTGAAAGCCGGCCCGAAGAAGGGCCTGCGCCCGCTGCCCGAAATCGAGGACCACGCCCGCGCGCTCATCAGCTCGCTGAAGGACGACCAGAACAAGCTCGCGAAGCAGCCGAAAGCGTTCCCGGAAATTAACGAGGGGCAGCCGAAGGCGAACGTGGGCGCGCCGGTGGGGATCACCGCCGACAAACTCGCCGCCGAACAGAAGGCGACACTGCTGAAACTCGTGACGGCGTACGCGGACCGGATGCCGGAGGAGTTCGCGGCGGCCGAGATCAAGAAGGTGACCGGCACGCCCGACGAGAAGCTGTACTTCGCGTACAGCGGCGGCCCGAAGCCGGGCGAGCCGTACACCTACCGCGTACAGGGTCCGGAGTTCGTGGTAGAGTTCCTGAACGTGCAAGCCGACAGCGCGAAGACCCCGGCGAACCACATCCACAGCGCCTGGCGCCGGCTCCCGATCGACTTCGGGCTGACGGAATAACGCATTCCGCGCACCGGGCCGCCGCGGGCGTTCCTCCAAGTGGAACGCCCGCGGCGGCCCGGTGCGCGGACACGAACACGCAATGGCGTCGCGTCACGGACCCGTGACTCGCGGGCGCCACGTGCTCGGTGCCGGGGACGAGTAGTAGTACCGCCCCGGGTACGCCGAGCGGTACGAATACGGCGCAGCATAACCGAACGGCGAGTAGTAAGCGGGCGGAGGTGCCGGGAACGCCGTGATGACACCGTTGCTGAACAGCAATCCGTTGTAGAACGGCGGGGTGTCGGCGACGTAGAATCCCGGAGGAGAGGGTATGTTTCCGTTGTAAACGACGATCTGAGCTGAAGCGGACCGGGCGCTGGCCGTTGCAAGCGCAAGGGCGGCCGTGAAAGTTAGGAGAATGCGAGTCATGGGTGCTCACTTCCTTGGGCGATAATTGGGCATAAGGATGTGAAGCATCTCTTGTTCCGCTCACCGGCGACCCGTTTTCCGAGTACCGCAGCCCGGCGCGCTGGCGCCCGGCGCAATCGAAACAACCGGAGCAATCCGGCCGATCAGCGGTCGATGGTTTTCATGCTCGCCTCCGAGTACCGTTCGCCCGCAACCGCATCCGTTGGGACCGCCGCACTCAACTCCGCTACTTCCGCTGGCTGCAACCGCACCGCCGCAGCCGCGGCGTTCTCCTCCAGGTACTTGCGCCGCTTTGTCCCGGGAATGGGAACGACATCGTCGCCCTGGGCGAGCACCCACGCCAGCGCGAGCTGACCCGCCGTGACGCCCTTTCGTGCCGCGATCGCTTTCACCCGCTCCACCAGCGCGAGGTTTTGGTCGAACGCGGCGCCCGCGAACCGCGGGAACCGCTGGGACCGGGCGTCCCCGCTGTCGAGGTCCGTCGGTTTAGTGATGGCGCCGGTCAGGAACCCGCGGCCCAGCGGGCTGTACGCCACGAACGCGATGCCCAACTCGCGAAGCGTCGGCAGGATGTCGTGTTCCACGTCCCGCGACCACAGCGAGTATTCGCTCTGAAGCGCGGTGATCGGGTGGACCCGGTGTGCCCGGCGGATCGTGGCCGCGGACGCTTCCGACAGCCCCAGGTAGCGGACCTTCCCGGCCTTCACCAGCTCGGCCATCGCGCCGACGGTGTCCTCGATCGGGGTGTTCGGGTCCACGCGGTGCTGATAGTACAGGTCGATGTGATCCAACCCGAGTCGATGGAGCGAGTCGTCGCAGAGGTCACGCCACGGTTTGCAGTAGGCCTTGCGGTCCTCGGGGCACGGGATAGGAAAAGCGCGGGGCGATTTCGCCGCAACTCTCGTGCGGGGCGAGTCATGAGCACACCGCGTTTCACGGCCGAGGAACTCGACCGCCTTCGAGCACTGGCGGCGGAGTGGGGCAAAATCGTTTCCAAGCGGGCGTTCGGGGACGACGGGCCGGGATTGGACGTGGACTTCCGGACGATGGAGCAGATCGCCACCGCGGCGGCACAAGGGCTCACCGAAGGTGCCCTCCAGCAGATGCTCCACCAGCAGGCCCGGAAGGTGCCCGAACAGGTTCCGTGTCCGGTGTGTGGCGAGCCGTGCCCGACCCGACCACACACCCGCACCCTGGCGGCCCAAGGGGCCACGGTTCAACAGGCCGAACGGATCGCCCATTGTCCCGCCTGCCGGCGGGACTTTTTCCCCCCTGCGGCTGGCCCTCGGGCTGGATGAGCACGGGTACAGTTCCTCGGTCGTTCAACGCATCGTCACGGCCGCCGCCCGGTTCTCCTCGTTCCGGGATGCCGCCGAGGCGGTGCGGATGACCGGGGTCACGATCAGCGACAACCAGGTGCGCCGACTGGCTCACGAGGTCGGGCACGAGTTGATCGCGCGGCGCGATCGGAAGGCGGTCGAGCACCGGCGCCGCCAGTTAGAGCCGCGGACCGCGGTGGTGCCCGTGGCCGTGGTGGTCGAGGTCGATGGGGGGCGCATCCGCACCCGCGCCGCGGGCGCCGGCCCGGGTGTTCACGAGGCCCAGAACAAGGAGGACAAGGTGGCGTGCCTGGCCACCCTGAGTGGCCCCACGTTCGCCACGGACCCGTGCCCCGAGCCGCCCGAGTCGTTCCGCTGCCCGCGCCGGGTGCGGCGCCTGGTGCAGCAGATGAAGGGCCCGGCGGGCGAGGTCGCGCCCCCGGAAACCGTGGACGAATCGACGCCCCCGGTGCCGGCCGGGGAACCCGAAGGGGCCGAGCGGTGGTCCCCGACGCGGTTGGTGCGGACGTGCGTGGCGAGCCTGGAGGGGAGTACCGCGTTCGGCCCGATGATGGCCGCCGAGGCCCAGGAGCGGCGCTTCTATGAGGCCCCGCGTCGGGCGTTCGTAGCCGACGGTCAGGCGTACAACTGGACCATCTGGCGCGGGTACTTTGGTGCGTTCGAGCCGATCGTGGATTTCCTGCACGCGGTGTGTTACGTGTTCTCGTCGGCCGCGGCCGTGAGCCCCGATGAGGCGTCGGGTTGGTCCCAATACGTGGCCTGGATGCGCGCGTGCTGGCAGGGTCGCGTTGGAGAAGTGCTCACCGAACTGGATCAGTGGCAGGCGCGGCTGGGTGAGCCCCCACCGGGTGAGGCGGCGACGGCCGAGGAGCGCCGGGACCCGCGCCGGGTGGTGGCGCACGCGCGGACCTACTTGGGGAACAATCGGGATCGCGTGGCGTACCCGCGATACCGGCGCAACGGGCTACCGACGACGAGTAGCTTGGTCGAGTCACTGGTGGGCGAGATCAACGCCCGGGTGAAGAGCACACAGAAGCATTGGACCCGGCCCGACGGTGCCGAATCGATCCTGCAACTGCGGGCCGCCGTGCTGAGCCAAGACGACCGGCTCCCACGGTTCTTCGCCGAACGGCCGGGCTCCTCGTTCCGCAAACGAGATACACTCTGCCACAAATCAGAGGGTGCCACAGCACAAACCGTGGCGTGACCTCGTCGTCGCACGCCTGCCTTACGTACTCGGGCCGGCCGCTGATGGCCCAGTACGCCGGGTCGTCCTTCTTGCGCACGTTGCCGAACTTGGTGGCCAGGAACACCTCGTCCCGGCGCGGCTTGATCGTCCGGCCGACGAGTTCCTCGTTGTCACCGATCCCGTACATGTCGGCGGTGTCGAGGAACGTGACCCCGAGGTCCAGCGCGCGGAGCAGTGTGGCGGCGGATTCGGCGTCGTCCCGTGCTCCGTAGAATTCGCTCATCCCCATGCAGCCGAGCCCCATTCGGGAAACGACCGCGCCTTGTGACCCGAGCTTCACCTTGTCCATGTGCGCGTCCTGTCGGTTCGGCCGGGCGACATCGGACAGTATTGCTGCGGAGCGGGAGCCTTACAGCCAATGTGCCCCGGTGCGCCGCACACGCTAATTCAGACCCACTCGCCAGACCATATTGACGACCTCTGACAAAGCGCTGGCATCAAGTTAGCAACATGTAAATCGAGCCGGCCCCGCGACGGTGCCGGACGGCCCTTCGGGTTGGTGTCCCATTCGATCGGAGTGGCCCGCTCAGTTGTTCGAGAAGTCGTCTCTCCAGCGCCAGCGATGCTCCTCCGTTTTGCCACTCATTGCCGTCTTGACGTGGTGCTGCAGTTCGGGCGGGACGGTCGCCTCGATCAGTCGGTCCGCAATGGTTTCGAGCACCACCTGGGGCATGTCGAGCAGTCGCAAGGTGGCCCCGGCCTCCCGAAGTTGTTGGCACACCCAGGTGAGCAGCAGCAGCGCTTCGCCGGTGAACGACGTGACCCCCGAGCAGTCCAGTGCGGGTTGGCACCGGGGATCGGTTTGGAGGGCGAGCAGCGCTTCACGCGTGGCGTGGAGCAATTCGGGCACGCCCACCCGGCCGCGAAGTACGAACACGTTGGACGGTGGTTCGGGCATATCAACTGGTTCTCGTGACCGATCAATGGCCGAATCGCGCCCACACGTGATCAGAGCGTTGCCCCGCGGAACCCGTGCGCTCACGGGCGTGCGTGCCGCGGGGCCGAGCCCGGACTGGAACTAGAATTCTGCGAATCCGTTGCCGCCTAGCGAATCGAGGTTGTGGTTGTGGCAGTTCGACGTTCGATCGCCCCAACCGCAACGCGTGTCGAGCACCTTCGTGACCGCCGCACGGGATTTGCTGCAAGCCATATTCTTCCCTGCCCGTACCGGGTCCACGTGCGAGTTTCAACCGACCGACACGGTTGCGGAACGGGGCCGCCGGGTCTATCAGCGCGTGAGCGGCGGCGACCGCCTCCCCGATCCGATCCGCCTTCCGCCGGGTGGCACAGCTTACACGGGAAACGACCTCGTTGACCTGATCAACGGCGGCGGACCAATTCGGTGCCCACTTCCACCTTTATTCACCGACCTGGGATCAGCTCCTTGATTTCCTTGGCGATATGGACCTTGTTGCGAGGTCCGGGAGAGTTGTGGCCCTGGTCCGCCGTGCGGGCTCCGCGCCCAGGATCGCGTTGCGCGTGCGATGCAGCGTCACTCACCGCCGGCTTGTTGCGGGTATTTCGCCCCGCCCGCGTGTCGGACGATGAGTGCCGTGCGGGCGGTCACTTACATTTGGCTGCGTAATCCTCCCCGATCCGGCGACCGCAATCAGCGCGATATGCCCCGGAACTGAGTCCGGTCCTGGACGACACCTTCAGGTTGCGGAACCAGTTCATGGCGTTGCCTTGAGGGCCGGGAGAATGGATGCGCCCCTCCGCACCCGGGCATCCGACCACGGGTAAGGCGGGCGGGTGCTGCGGTGCGCCCTGAAGAAGCCGCGCCGCCGACCCGCGCGGGT
The DNA here is from genome assembly GCF_008065095.1 of Gemmata obscuriglobus. NCBI lineage: Bacteria > Pseudomonadati > Planctomycetota > Planctomycetia > Gemmatales > Gemmataceae > Gemmata > Gemmata obscuriglobus. The sequence continues at coordinate 7,469,254 of NZ_CP042911.1, forward strand.
CAATAACTATCGTTGACAGAGCGCAAGTTTTTGCCAGTTTGACACGCGTAAGTTTTTCCTGCATAGGATGAGGTACACAACGAGTTGGCCCACATGGGCCAACTCGACTCACGGGACCGTTTTCAGTTCCGGCGCCTTCCTGACCTGCGTCCTTTGACCGGGATGGACCGCTGGTCTCGTGCCGGGCACGAGCGGTCGAACCGCTCCCGGATCCGGATCTGCGGTAGCGGCTCCTCGATCCCATGGCGATCCGGGCGCACCCGTGCGCGGCTGGGGCACAAAAAGTCCGACGGGATTGGGGGGACAAGAGGAACAGGCGTTGGGGGGCAGTCGTGGCGGGTTCGGAACCAAGATCCACGTCCGGGCGAACGGGCTCGGGTTGCCCGCCCGGGCACTGCGGAGCCCAGGTCCGGACGCCGACATCACTCACGCATGCCGAGGCACTGGTGCCGGGTGGCCGGCGGCGGCCGCTTTCATCGCCGACGAGGCTGCAGACGCCGGACTTCGTGGATGGCATCGCGACCCGCAGCGCCGCGGTGGTGATCCCGAGCGGCAAGAACCGGACCACGCGACGGGACATCGATACCGGCCGGTACAAGGACCAGGCCGAGCGGTTCGGAGCCAAGGTTCCGCAACACCGACGAGTTGCGACACGATGTGACGAAACCCCGCGCAACTTCCTAGCACGCGCTCACATCGTGCCCATCGTGATATTACTACGGTAGCTGTCCACACGCACTAGCCAGGAGTGGGCGGCGGAAGAGGGGCGTCCGGCACGGGGCTCGGCGGCACCACGATCGACCCGGCACTTTCTTCGCCCGGGGCGGGCACGGCGGGCGCGCTGGCGACGCTCCCCGCCGTCTTACCGAGTACAATGATCGGCTTGATCTCACCGGTCGCCACGTCCAGCACGATGCACGTTTTCGGGTTGGCGCGGAACAGCGCGCCGGGGTTCGCGACGAGCGTGCGGCCGGTGCGGTGCTGCTCGCGGACGTGAGTGTGGCCGTAGAACACGTAATCGAAGAAGTCCGCGTTCTCCAACTGGCGCAACTGGTGCCGCTCGTGGCTGTGGACCCACGCGATGCGCTTGTCCCCGAGGGTCAGCGCGCCGAACGAGTCGTAGTGCGTACCGCCCACGTCCTTGATGGCGGTCGCGAGCCGATTTTTGTCTTTGTCCCAGTTGCCGAACACGAAGTGCGTGGGGACCGGTCGGAACACGCGAACCGTATCGGGCGACTCGATGTCGCCGCAATGCAAAATGAGCTCAACCTCCTGCTCCATCAGGAGGCGAACGGCTTCCGCGACCGCCTCCTGGCGGTCGTGGGTGTCGCTGACAACCCCGATCCGCATGGTTCCCCCGTTACGCCCCCGGTTCAACGCTTGCGCACTCTTTGTCTACCTTAACAAACTGTGCAGGTCGTGGGCAGTGGGCAGTGGGCAGTGGACAGGAAAACACGACGCGCCGATAATAACTCGCCGCATTTTCGGTTCCAGCGTAACGCCCGGTCCGCGGCCTTTCGGACGCGCACCGGCCGGGTATGTCGGAGAATCACTTCTTCGTGGGGAACGCGATCGCGTTGAGGAGTTCGCGGTCCCGGTTACCGACGGCCTTCACCTTGTCGGGCTTCATCGCGAACGTCACCGCGACCTGGTCGCCCTGGGGGCCGGCGAGCAGGTTGAAGCTCTGTACCACCGGCAGGTCCTCCATCTTACCCTCCGTGACGATCCGGTACAGCCAGCGGCCGTCCGGCGCGGAGGTCTCGGTGTCTTCCAGCAGGCGCGTCGGGGTCCAGCCCGGTGAGGCGTTCGCGGCCTTCTTGAACTCCTCCGCGGGGGTGTGCTTGCCCGCGGCCTCCTTCTTCCACGCGACCAGCGTCGCCTGGGCGACGAACTCGCCCTTGTCGAGCAGGCGCAGAACCAGGTGCTGGTCGGTCTGGCCGGTCACGTGCCAGTCGCGATGGTAGAGCAACTCGTAGCGGTTTTTTGGATCGGTGTGGCGGAGCAGTGCCAGTGCCGGGGGCACGTCCGTCTTCGGAACGGCCGCCAGCGCGACATCGCCCAGTTCCTTCGGCGGCGCCGCCAGCGCCTCGCGCTTCAGCACCACCGTGACGTCCACCTGCGACGCCGGCGCCACCGGCCCCTGGTCGCGGTCGTCCTTCTGCTTCCAGGTCAAACCGGTGACACGCTTCGCGGTCGTGTCGAAGGTGCCGGCGGCGCTGACCGTCAACGTCACCTTCGCGCCGTTCTCGATGCCTTCCGCCGTCCCTTCAATGGTGAACGTCGCGGCGCCGTTGGCGGCGGCGGTCAGTTTGCCCACCAGGGCGTTCTTCAGCAGCCCGTCGAACTGGCAGGCGGTCTGCGCCGCGGCCGGGGCGACGGCCCAGGTGTCGCCCACGTTCACGGCCTTGTTCGGCAGCAACCCCGCAAGACACTGCGGGTTAAAGTGCTCGGTCACGAGGTCGAGTTCGTCGCGGGTGAGCGGCCCGGCGGGGCTGAAGCAGAAGGTCCCGTCCGAGCCGCGCGCCGCGATAATGAGCCGCCGGTCGGCCGGCAGCGCCCGGTCGGACCGCTCGGACGCGACCACCGCCGACGCCCCCGCCCCTTCGTAGTAGCGCACGGACCGCACGGGGAGCCCGTCCGCGGCGCTCAGCGTGCGCTCGGCGAACGTGTGCCGGGCCTTGGCCGCCAGCCGCACCTCCTCCTTCGCACCCTCCTGTGTGACGATCAGCTTTCCCGCGAGGTCGAACTCCACGCTGTACCGGAAGCACTCGCCCGCCGCAGGGGCTTCGCCGAGCGCCACTTGCGCCCGAGCGAGCGACGGGCACAGGCCCGCGGAGACCAGGATCGCGATTGCGGTTGCGGCGCGCCTCATTTTCGGTGCTCCTGTGAGACTTGAGAGTGGACATCTAGCCTGGCGCCATACCCGCGGGGCGCGCGGGGGGTCAAGTGGAAGCCCTGCGCCGCCCGCCGCCCGCAACGGCCAAGGGCCGTTCCGTGTGTGTAACTGGGCGGGCTACGAAGACCCCTCCCCCAAGGGGAGAGGGGCTTAAAACACTGGTGCTTTGAGCCCCTCTCCCCTTGGGGGAGGGGTTGGGGAGGGGCCTTGCTCCGACAACCCAGACCCAAACGCGGAACGGCCCTGGCGCAACGCGCCGCGGGGCTTCGCACTTGGCGGCCCAAACGGGGCAGGGTACGATAGGTTCCACGATCCGCGACCCAGGAGCGAGAACGATGAGCGACACCGCGCCCGCGGCCGGCCCTGCCATGCCGTCCGCTCCGTCTCGACGTTGGAGCCGCTTACCGTGGCTGTGTGCCGTCGCCTTCTCCCTCCCAGCCGCCCTCGGGTGCGGGACCAGCGACCTCGCAGCGGACGCGGCCACCGGGCACGCGAGCCTAGGTGGGCAGAACGCACCGGCCGGTAAGGGCCAACACGATCTGCCGAACCTCGGCGCGCTCGCGAGCGTCCGGCAGGACGGGAAAGGTGCGAAGAAGGACGAGAAAAAGGAACCCGCACCGGAGCTGGACGGCGGGGTGGCCTGGCTCAACAGCGCCGGCCCGCTCACGCTCAAAAAAGACCTCAAGGGCAAGATCGTCATCCTCGACTTCTGGACGCTGTGCTGCATCAACTGCATCCACATCATGCCGGACCTGGCGAAGCTCGAAAAGAAGTACCCCAACGAACTCGTCGTGATCGGCGTTCACTCGCCGAAGTTCGAGAACGAGAAGGACACCGCCAGCATCCGCAAGGCGATCCTCCGCTACCAGATCGAGCACCCGGTGGTGAACGACGCCGACCACAAGCTCTGGAACAAGTTCCAGGTGGACGCGTGGCCCACGTTCGTGGTGATCGACCCCGAGGGCAATCTGGTCGGGTACACCTCGGGCGAGGGGAACTACGAGTTGCTCGACGTGGTCGTCGGGAAACTCGTTGACGAACACAAGAAAAAGAAGACGCTCGACGAGAAGCCGATCCGCTTCGATCTGGCCAAGTTTCGCGAGACCGGGGACACGCCGCTGTTCTTCCCGGGCAAGGTCGTCGCGGACGAACCGGGCCGGCGGCTGTTCATCGCGGACAGCACCCACCACCGGGTCGTGGTCACCGACCTCGCGGGGAACAAGCTGCACGTCATCGGCACCGGGGCGCCGGGCAAAACCGACGGCCCGTTCGATAAGGCGCAGTTCGACGACCCGCAGGGGATGGCGGTGCGCGGCGACACGCTGTTCGTGGCCGACCGCAAGAACCACCTCGTCCGCGAGATCGATCTGAAGGCGAAGACCGTTGCGACGATCGCCGGAAACGGCACCCAGGACCACGAGGCCGAGAGCCGGCGGCTGACGCAGCCCGTCCCCGCGAAGGAGATCGGGCTGAACAGCCCGTGGGACCTGTGGCTGGGCGGCGACAAGCTGTACATCGCGATGGCCGGGCACCACCAGATCTGGGCGCTCGACCTGAAGGAGAAGAACCTGATCCCGTACGCCGGGAACGGCCGCGAAACGATCGGCGACGGCCCCCTGCGGCGGGCGATGTTCGCGCAGCCCAGCGGGCTGACCAGCGACGGGAAGTTCCTGTACGTCGCGGACAGTGAGATCAGCGCGATCCGCAAGGTGCCGCTGGACCCCGAAGGTAAAGTGGAAACGCTCGTCGGCCGCGGGCTGTTCGTGTTCGGCGACGTGGACGGCGCGGGGCAGGCCGCCGACGGCCCCCTCGCAGCCAAAACGGAGGCCCGGTTGCAGCACGCCCTCGGGGTGGCTCACGCCGACGGCAAGCTGTTCATCGCCGACACGTACAACAGCAAGATCAAGACCTACGACCTGAAGTCGGGCGAGGTGAAGACGTTCCTGGGCGGGCGGCCGCTCGGGTGGTTCGGCCCGGACCTGTTCAACGAACCCGCGGGCATCAGCTACGCCGGCGGCAAGCTCTACGTCGCCGACACGAACGCCCACCGCATCCGCGTCGTGGACGTCGCGACCAAGACGGTCACCACGCTGCACCTGAAGGGCGTCGAACCGCCCGCCGCACCGAAGAAGTAAACCGGCCGATGGGACCGGCTGGCGCGCCCACGGAACACACGAACCGCACTCTGAACGTTGAGGACCTCTGATGATTCGCACTTGCGCGGTTCCGTTCGCACTCGCGGCCGTGGCCCTGCTCGGGGCCGCCCCGGGCACCGCGAGCGCCCAGAAGTGGTACGAGAAGGCCGTGAAAAAGGTGGAAGGGAAGTTCACGCCGGCCGAGGCCAAGCCGGGGCAGACGGTCACGTTCACGCTCACCGTCGAACTCAACGACGGCTACCACACGTACCCGCTCACCCAGCCCGACCCGAAGGCCGACGGGATGGTAAACGTCCTCAAATTCCCCAAAGCCGACAAACTCGTGTTCGTCGGCAAAACCGAGGACCCGAAGGGCTCCCTCTCGAAGGAAGAGCCCGACCTGGGCATCAAGGAACTGCTCTACTGCCCCGGCACCGTGACCTACACCCGGAAGGTGGTCGTTTCGCCGAAGGCCACGCCGGGGGCGGTCGCGGTGAAACTGGACACGTTCAGCCTGAGCGTGTGCGACAGCAACAACTGCTTCCCGCCGAAGAAGGTGCCGGTGGAAGCGACCTTCAAGGTGCTCGACGGCCCGGCCGTCGCCGTGGAGCAGACCTACGCCGCGGAGGTGGCCAAGGCGCTCGAGGGCAAGTGACCCGCGGGCGGCTCTGAATAGCGGCGCCCCGGGCCGCGTCTGTAAGAATGTTCGCGGGCGGCGTGTATGCCCCCTCAACGGGGCAGACCGACATGTCGCCCCCTGATCGATAGAAAAGCCCACGGTCGACCGTGGGCTTTGTTCTTGGTTCCCCTCTGCGGTGCTTCGTTATGGTGCGCTCCGCCCTCCCTCTCGCCGCCTTCGTGCTGTTCGTCCTTTCCGCACCGGCCGGCGCACAACCCGACATCGGTGCCAAGGGGAATTTGCCGAAGGAGTTCGCCGCCCGCGCGAGTGTGAGCGTCGAGGTCGTACCCGCGAAGGCCAAGCGGGGTGAAACGGTGCTGGTCAAGCTGACGGTCGCCCCCCGGCCGGAGGCGCATGCGTGGACGTACCCCGCCTTCCCGAAGGACGGGGAGGAGCAGTTGTCGCGCAACACGCTCGCGTTCCCCCCGCCCGGCGACCTCATCTTCATCGGCAAGCTCGCCGACCCGGCGGTGGCCTGGAAGGAGAAGCCGCGCGACACGGGCGTGGGACTGGACCAGTACACCGAGTCGCCGGTCACGTGGGAGCTGAAAGCGGTCGTCTCGCCGAAAGCGGCGGTCGGGCCGAAGGCGGTTCTGCTTGAGGGCATCCGGCTCCAGGTGTGCGACGCACGAAAGTGCATCCCGACCGACGGTCGGAAACTGCCGCCCGCCGAGTTCACGGTTGAAGAGGGCGAATCCACCACCATCAACGCCGCGGACTACGCCGAGGCGACAAAGGCCCCCCTTCCGGCGCCGAAGCCACCCCCGTCCGGCGCGGACGGGACGAAGCCGACCACCACCGCTGCGCACGACAAGGTTGCGGTACGCAAGAACGCCAAGCCGACCGACGCCTACGCCGCGGAGATGAAGGCGTTCGAGACCACGGTGGTCGGCGCCGAGCCGCCGCCGCCGCCCACGCTGTGGGCGTTCGTCGCGACGGCCGCGCTGTGGGGGCTGATCTCGCTGGTCACCCCGTGCGTGTTCCCGATGATCCCCATCACGGTGAGCATCTTCCTGAAGCAGGCGCACGGGTCGCTGGGCGAGCGGCTCAAGCTGGCGTCGGTGTACTGCCTCACCATCATCACGGTCCTCGGACTGTCGGCGTTCACGCTGCTCAAGTTCATGGCGTGGCTGAGCACCCACCCGGTCACGAACGTCCTCCTCGGTGCGCTGTTCTTCGTGCTGGCGCTGAGCCTGTTCGGGATGTACGACATCGGCCTCCCGAACGCGCTCCAGAAACGGCTCCAGGCCAAACAGTCGAAGGGCGGCGTAATCGGTACCATTTTCGGGGCGCTCGCGTTCACCGTCATCAGTTTTACCTGCGTGGCCCCGTTCCTGGGCGGGTTCGCGGGGATCGCGGGGTCCGACAGCAGCTTCACCGTCAAGGAGATCGCGGGCGGGCTGGCGTTCGCGACCGCGTTCGCCGCGCCGTTCTTCGTGCTGGCGCTGGTGCCCGGGTTGTTAAAGGCGCTGCCGCGGTCGGGCGGGTGGTTGGACAGCGTGAAGGTGGTGATGGGGTTCCTTGAACTGGCCGCGGCGCTGAAGTTCCTGCGCACCGCCGAACTGCGGCTGCTGCCGAGCACGGAGTACTTCACGTTCGACCTCGTGCTCGGCGGGTGGGTGGCGATCAGCTTCGCGTGCGGGCTGTACCTCTTGAATGCCTACCGCCTGCCGCACGACGAAGAGCAGCCGAACATCAGCGTCCCGCGGCTCATCTTCGCGCTGCTGTTCCTCGGGCTGTCGGCGTACCTCGCCCCGGCGCTCCTCAAGTTCGACGGCAAGCCGCAGCGGCCGTCGGGCGCGGTGTACGCGTGGGTGGAGGCGTTCCTGCTGCCCGAAGACAAGCCGGCCGAGGCGGGTGCGGAAGAGGCGTGGGGCACGGACCTGCAGGAGGCCCTCGACGCCTCGAAGAAGAGCGGGCAGCCAGTGTTCGTGGACTTCACCGGGAAGACGTGTTCGAACTGCCGACTCAACGAGCAGAACGTGTTTCCGCAAGCCGCGGTGCGCGACGAGTTCCGCAAGTTCGAGAAGGTGAAGCTGTTCACCGACGAGGTCCCGGAGCCGTTCTACGCGGCGGACCCGGGCGGACGTGCCCGCACCGCCGAGGGTCGCGCAAACGGCGACTTTCAGCTCGCAGTGTTCAAGACGAACCAGCTCCCGCTGTACGCCGTGCTCGCCCCGCAACAGGACGGCAAGGTGAAGGTGTTCGGGGTGTACGACGAAGGGAAGATCAACGACGCCGGGAAGTTTGCCGCGTTCCTGAAGGAGTCACGCGAGAAGGCGAAGCGGTGACCACTCAGTCAGGAGCCCACCGATTGCTCTCTGTGGAGCGCGGGCATCTTGCCCGCCTTAGCTTCGTGCGTCGTATCGCATCGCGGCTCCGCCGGTAGCTGGCAAGAAAGCGATGAACTGACGCGCACTCCACGTCGCGCCGCGAATCCTGTGGTTAACGAAGGCGGGCTTCCGGCCCAATGGCGTTGAGGCCTGCGGGTCAAAAGTCCGATCGTCGAAAGTCGTAAAGTCACAAGCCCAGTGATAATGATGGCTTGTGACTTTACGACTTGCTGACCTGATGACTTTAGCCCCTTGGCCTAAGTGCAATACCGTTCGTCGAAGGGGGCGGCGAGGCCCGTTTTCGTGACGTAACTCGTTACACGATCGCCATCGCCCCCCCCTGGAGCGAGGCTTCGACGAACGGTATTGGGCCTAAGTGCCATTGGGCCAGAGGCCCGCGCGAGTGCCGATCCGGCAATCGTCGGCACGTTAGCTGATCTTCCAGCCGCCGCGGCGCTCGCGAGCGATGTGCTTGTTCGCCTCCGACTGCTTGAACGTGTTCGTCTTCGCGTCCCAGTCCAGTTTCAGACCGGTCCGCAAAGCGATCGTGCCCAGGTGGCACACGATCACCGACCCGGCCCCCACCTCCACGCCGCAGATCGGCGTCTCGCGCGTCTTCACGCAGTCGAGGAAGTTGCCCATCTGGTCCCGCGGGACCGACGAGTACAGCTTCGGCTTGTCCCCGTCCTTGAACGGCGCGAACACCGCTTTATCGCTGGCCAGCAACAGCCCGCGACCCACGAACAGCGTGCCCTTGTCGCCCTTCACCAGCACGCCGTTCTCGAACCCCATCAGGTCGCCCTTGCGCGGGTTGCCGTTCGTGTCCACCAGCCCCTTCACGGTCGAGCCGGCGCCGTGGCTCACCTCCACCTTCACGCCGTTCGCGTAGGTGTGCAGCACCTTAAACGTCTTATGGCAGTTGTACCCGTCGCCCTTATCGTAGGCCTTGGCGGCCTCGAGCACCTCCGTGCGGACCGGGCCGCTGCCGTCCATGTCCAGCATCCACTGCGCGATGTCGATGTGGTGCGCGCCCCAGTCGGTCATCTTCCCGCCGCTGTAGTCGTACCACCAGCGGAACTCGTAGTGGCAGTTCGTCTTGCCGCCGTCCTGCCGGTACGGCACTTTCGGGGTCGGCCCGAGCCACATGTCCCAGTCCAGTTCCTTCGGCGCCTCCACCTCCTTGATCGGCCCGCTCTGGGGGTTCTCGCCGATCCGGCACTCGATGCTTTCCACCTTGCCGATGCGGCCGGCGCGGACCAGTTCGGTCGCGAGCCGGAACCGGCCGCCGAACTCGGACCGCTGCTGGCTGCCGGTCTGGAGGACCCTCTTGGTCTCGGCGGTCGCGGCCTTCATCGCGAGCGCCTCTTCGATCGTCAGCGTGAGCGGCTTCTCGCAGTACACGTCCTTCCCGGCCTTCATCGCCGCGACCGCGATGATCGCGTGCCAGTGGTCGGGGGTCGCGACGATCACCGCGTCCACGTCCTTGCTGGTCACCAGTTCCCGGAAGTCCTTCGTGCCCTTAACGCCGAAGCCGTCCTTCTTGTACTGGGCCACCGCGTGGTCGACGTGGCGGCCGTCCACGTCGCACACCATCGTGAAGTTCACCTTGTCCTTGTACTTCTTGGCCTCGCCGTACAGCGCGTTCGAGCGGCGCGGGTTCGGGCCGACCCCGATCACCCCGATGTTAATTTTGCCGTTGGCGCCGGTCTTGGGCTCGTCGGCGCGGGCCTGGGTGCCGAACCAGTCCTTGGCGTGCCACGCCGGCAGCCCGGCGAGCGTCAGGGCCGTGACCGAGCGGTTCATGAACCCCCGGCGGGAGAGGTTTCCGCGGTTCAACATGGCGGCGTTCCTTAGAGGAATGCGTGTGGGAGGGAAGCGATTAGTGGGGACCGCGTATGATACTACTGCCGGGAACACCGCACGCAATCAGAAAGTGAGCGAGCCGCGCGATGGCCGACGACCTGCTGGACCGCTTTTTCGGAAAGGGCGTGCCGAAGCTCGGCGGCCCGCCGGTCGCGAACCCGCGGCTCCGGGACCCGCTCGGGCTCCAGTGCCTGTTCGACATCCCCCTGGACCTCAAGGCCGACGCGGTCCGGGCCGCCGTCCGCGACTACCACCCGGACCTCGACCAGGCGACCGTCGAGCTGTTCCACGTCCCGCCGGACGACAAGAAGCGCGACAAGCCGCACGACCTGGAACCGGCGATCATGGGCCTCGTCGCCTGGGGGCCGCACGTCATCAAGCTGGTGGCGTTCGCCGGCCCGATGCCCCCGGAGGCGGTGCGGGCGTGCGTGCAGCCCGCGCACTTCGCCCCGGAGTTCAAGGAGGTCGCGTACCGGCACCAGACGCATGTGATGCTCTACTACAACGGGTACGACCAGGACCCGCTGGAGCAGTACGTCGCGCTCGCCGCGGTGGCGGGCGTGCTCGCCACGTTCGGGGCGGTGTTCACGCTGAACGAGACCGCGCGGACGGCGATCCCGGCGCCCGTGCTCACGGCGCACGAGGAGGACAACGGCGACATGCTCGGCGCCCTCCGCGGGCTGCCGCTCGTGCTGCTGTACTGCGGGTTCGTGAAGCTGGAAATCGAGGGGCAGCCCGGGGTGTGGATGCGCACCTACGGCGCACACCGGTTCGGGCTGCCGGACCTGGCGCTCCACGCGGCCGATCACACGTCCGCGCAGTTCACGTTCGAGCTGTTCGGCAACGCGCTCCGCTACCTCCGCACGTCCGGCCAGCGGTTCGCCCCGGGGCACACGATGCAGGTCGGCGACGACCTGTTCCTGCGCCTCCGCGCCCGTACCCCGGACGAGTGGTACCTGGACAGCGAGGGCGAAATGCTGGTCGCCGAGCGGGCCGCGGGGCTCGATGTCTCGGCCCACGCGTAACTTCAGCGCGGGCCGCAACGCTCCTGCCGACAAATGGCATGTGGAACGTGGGGTTTGCTTTCAGTGTGGTCCGCTCGCTCCGCGAGCGGTGCTTCGCGCATCACGTTAACCACACCCAATGCCCACTGCACGACGTAGCCACCGCTCGCGGAGCAAGCGGACCAGACTGAAAACCAGAACCGAAACGGGTAAAAGCACCGGCCCGGTGCGTCGAATAGCACCGGACTCGTGTTCGCTTTCCATTCTCAAGGTGCCCACATGCTCCGTTTCGCTCTCGCCGCGGCCCTGGCCGCCCTACCGGCGGTCGCGTCGGCCGAGGCCCCGCCGCTGATCCCGCGCGACGTGCTGTTCGGCAACCCGGACCGGACCGCGCCGCAAATCAGCCCGGACGGCAAGCACCTCGCGTACCTCGCGCCCGACGCCAAGAACGTCCTCCAGGTCTGGGTCCGGAGCCACCCGCCACAGCCCGGCAAGCCCGACGACCGGGCCGTCACCGGCGACGAGAAGCGCGGCATCCGCCAGTACTATTGGGCGCACGACGGCAAGCACCTCCTGTACCTTCAGGACAAGGGCGGGGACGAGAACTTCCACCTCTACGCCAGCGAACTGGCGACCGGCAAAACCCGCGACCTCACGCCGTTCGACGGCGTCCGCGTGGAGGGCGTGGACCTCGACGAGCACCACCCGGACACGGTGCTCGTCGGCCTGAACAAGCGGAACAAAGCCGCGTTCGACATGCACCGGATCACCATTTCGACCGGCGCGGAGAAGCTCGACACCGAGAACCCCGGGCTGATAATCGGGTGGACCACGGACAAGGACTTCGTCGTCCGCGCGGCCACGGCGGTGAACACGAAAACCGGCGGGTACGACCTGATGGTCCGCGAGAAGCCCGGGGCCGACTGGAAGGTCGTCAAGCAGTGGACCAACGAGGAGCAGGGGCAGCCCGCCGCGTTCGGCGCGGACGCGAACACCCTGTACGTGATCGGCAACGACCAGACCGACACCATGCGCCTCACGAAGCTGGACCTTGCCACGGGCAAGGAAGAGGTGGTGGCCGAGGACCCGACCGCGGACGTGAGCGGCGCGATGGTCGACGACAAGCGGCGCGTCCCGCTGGCCGTGTCGTTCACCCGCGCCCGCACCGAGTGGAAGATCCTCGACGACGGCATCAAGGCCGACTTCGCGGCCCTCGCCAAGGTGCGCCGCGGCGACTTCAGCGTCACCAGCCAGACCCGCGACCAGAACCTTTGGGTGGTGGCCTATGCCACCGACGACGGCCCCACCGCGTTCTACCTCTACGACCGCGCGGCCAAGAAGGCCGAGTTCCTGTTCGTCAACAACTCGAAGCTGGAGAAGCTGAAGCTCGCGCAGATGGAGCCGATCAGCTACCGGGCCAAGGACGGGCTCACCGTTCACGGGTACCTGACCAAGCCGGTCGGGGTGGACGCGAAGAACCTGCCCACCGTGCTCCTGGTCCACGGCGGCCCGTGGGCGCGCGACAACTGGGGCTTCAGCTCGCTGACGCAGTTCCTCGCGAACCGCGGGTACGCGGTGCTCCAGGTGAACTTCCGCGGCAGCACCGGGTACGGCAAGAAGTTCCTGAACGCCGGCAACCGGGAGTGGGCCGGGAAGATGCACCAGGACCTGATCGACGCCAAGGAGTGGGCCGTCAAGCAGGGCGTCGCGGACCCGGCCCGGGTCGCGATCATGGGCGGCAGCTACGGCGGGTACGCGACGCTGGTCGGGCTCACGTTCACCCCGGACGCGTTCACGTGCGGCGTGGACATCGTCGGGCCGAGCAGCATCGTCACGCTGCTGAAGACCGTCCCGCCGTACTGGGCGCCGGCCAAGGCGCTGTTCGCCAAGCGGGTCGGCGACCTCGAAAAGGAGGAGGCGTTCCTCAAGGAGCGGTCGCCGCTGTTCAAGGTAAACGACATCACCAAGCCGCTCCTGATCGGCCAGGGCAAGAACGACCCGCGGGTGAAGGTCGCGGAGAGCGACCAGATCGTCGAGGCCATGCGGAAGAACGGCAAACCGGTGGAGTACGTGCTGTACCCCGACGAGGGCCACGGGTTCGCCCGGCCGGAGAACCGGCTGCACTTCTTCGCGGTCACCGAGCAGTTCCTCGCCAAGCACCTCGGCGGCCGCGCCGAGCCGGTCGGCGAGATCAAGGGGCACTCGGGCGAGATCAAGTAGCCGCCGGCCCGTCCGCCGATTCGGCACCCGGGCGGACGCGAACCGGGTATACTGAGCGGGACCGCCGGGGCTTCCTCCCGGCGGTCCCGCTCACATCCACTTGTCTCACCGCCACTTGGCGGGAGGGCACCGTGCCGATCCGGTTCCGCTGCCCCGGTTGTACCGGGCGGCTGTCGATCGCGGCCCGCAAGGCGGGCACCGCCGTCGTGTGCCCCAACTGCGGCGCCGCCGCAACCGTGCCCGGTGCGGAACCGGAAACCGCTCCCGATCCTGAGCGGCGCGAGGTAGACGTGCCCCCGCGCGGCGCTCGCACCGCCCTCGCCGCGACGGTTGCGGCCGTACTGCTGTGCGCCGGCGTGGCGCTGGTGCTCTTCGTCGCACTGCGGAAGCCGGGAGGCCGCGCGGGCGAACAGGCCCGTTCCGCTCCGCGGGCGGAATCGCAACCGGCGGCCGCGCAGGTCGCGCCCGAGCCCCCTTCAGTCGCTCGCCCCGCGCCGAACGCCCCGATCAGGGCCGCGGAGGCGCAGCCGCCGGCCTTCACCCAGGGGCCGGTCCCACAGCCGCACGCCCCGCAACCGCAAGCCGTCCCTCAATCCCAGATCTCACCCCAACCGCAGCCAGCGGTGCCATCACTACCGCAACCGCCGGTGCCGGCCCCGCCCCAGCGCGCCCCACTGGACCGGTTCGGCAACCCGGTCGGCCCGGAGTACGGACTCGCGCGGGACGGCGAGTTCAAGGGCACCAAGATCCTGTTCTGGTGCGCGTTCCAGAACGCCGGGAACGTGTTCTTCGGCCCGACCAACCCGCTCTGGAAGGCACTGGAGGACAAGGGGTTCGTCGTGCGCCGCGCGTTCGGGCGGTTCGACCCGCGCTGGCTGAAAGAGGCCGATCAGTTGTGGGTCGTCTCCTCCGGCCGGTTGGAACTGCCGGCCGGGGTGACGCCGGAACTCCTCGTCGAGGCGATGGGGCTGTTGCCCGCCGGGGCCGCCCCGTCCGGGCTCACGCCGGCCGAGTACCAGTTCATCGTCCGCGCGACACTCGATGTGGCATTCTCTCCGCGGCACGCGCTCGACGAGCGGGGCTACGCGGCGATCGAGGCCTTCGTGAGGGCCGGCAAAGGGCTGTGCCTGCTCGCGGACGACGAGCCGTTCACCGCGGAGGCGGACGAACTAGCCCGCCGGCTGTTCGGGGCGCGGGTGAGCGGCAACTACCACGCCGACAAGATCGCCGCAGTCCGGGGGCGCGGGTTAACCCCGGCGGAAGTGCGGCGGTTCGGCGGTCAGTTCGAGGTGGAGCCGCACCCGCTGCTCACGGGCGTGAACTTCCTGTTCGAGGGGATCACCGTGAGCCACGTGGGGCCGGCGGACGGGCTCGAAGCGGCGCTCGCCGCCAGCGACGGGAAGACGCTCCTCGCGGTGTCGAAGGTGCCGGGCCGGCGCGTGGTCATCGACTGCGGGTTCACGCGGTACTGCCACGGCCCGACCGAGCGGACCAGCTACATCGTGAAGACGCCGGGCACCGTGCGGCTCGGGCAGAACGTCGCCGCATACCTCGCTGGCAAGGGCGCCCCGAAGGGGCCGTAGGCGCCCGCGACCGCCCCGACCGGACGCGCTGAGCGTCCGGCCCGAGCGTTACAAACGGTGTCGACCGGTGACCAACCCGTGCCGCGCAGTTCGGGCCGTTGAGTGTGGTCCGCTCACTCCGTAAACGGTCGCTCCGCGCATCAGATGCGAGCCGCGGGCTTGCGGCCCCATCGTTGACGCCACGCGTATCCGATACCCGTAGCGGCCGCTCACGGAGTGAGCGGACCACACTCAACGGCCGGTGAGTGGGCACGTCACACCGACTGAAACCACTGGTGCCGGCGGGGCGGTTGCGCCGTTCCGGAAGGCACGTTCGCTCCGGTGCGGCGCAACCGCCCCGCCGGCCGTTTTCGGCGTATCAGCCGGGCAGCGCGGAAATGTGCTCGAAGTTCCAGTCGGTCTTGTCGCGGGCTTCGACTTCCAGGAAGTGGTCGTACCCGGCGTCCCCGTACAGATAGTCCTTGTCGCCGTCCAGGGAGCCCCAGACCCAGCCGGCGTACAGCCAGTCGCTGCCGTCGCCGCCGCTCAGTGTGTCGCTGCCGTCGCCGCCGCGCAGGGTGTCGTTGCCGGCACCGCCGGAGAGGTAATCGTCCCCGGACTCGCCCTCGTCCGACTTGATCGTCACCGGGCGCCCCACGTAGGACCCGTCGTACTGATACTCCGGCCCCCACTCGACCGCCATCCAGGTCGCGCCGAGCGTGTCGTTCCCGTTGCCGCCGTACAGCTTGTCGTTCCCGTCCCCGCCCTGGAGCCGGTCCTCGCCGTCCTCGCCGTACAGGGTGTCTTCGGCGTTCGAGGTCAGCACGATCGTGGGCTTGTAACGGTAGCCTTCTTCGTCGTCCACATACACGTAGTGCGCGGCCGGGTCGTAGTCCCCGTACACGATGTCGTTGCCGGCCCCCGCGTAGACGCTGTCCCGGCCGGCGCCGCCGTACACCTTGTCGTTGCCAGCGCCGGCGTACACGATGTCGTTGCCGTCGCCGCCGTACACCGTGTCGTCGCCCTCGTCGGTGTAGATGGTGTCGTTGCCGCCGTCCCCGTTCACGAAATCGTTGCCGGTGTAACCGCGGATGAAGTCGTTGCCCTCACCGCCGATCAGTTCGTCGGCCACGTACCCGCCGCGCAGGGTGTCGTCCCCGCGCCCGCCGTAGGCGGTCAATTTGTTCCACGAGAGGTTGCTGATGTAGTCGTTCCCGTCGTAGCCGCCGAAGCGGATCGCCGTCGTCTCACCGATGTCGTACCGGTACAGCACCGGCCCGTCGCCGGCGAGGGTGACCGTGACGTCGATCCCGCCGAGGTAGTTCGGCACGACGTCCACCCGGTCGTCCCCGGCGGTCCCCTCGATCAGCAGGGTCGTACCGGAGAGCGACACCCCGGCCGGGGTGAGCCGGGAAGAAAGGGTTTCGACGCCGAGCCGGGCGCGGCACGGGGCGGGGCTGGTGGGCGCGAGGAAGTTCTTGAGCCAACTGGTCATGGCACATCTCGGAGAGCGTGTTAAGAACAGAACTGGAATCCGTTCGGCGGCGAGCGGCCGAATCTAACACTGCGCGCGACGAATATTTTGAAGTTGACGCGCCGCCAGCGCCCCGGGGTGTTGACCCGGCCGCCCCGCGTGCCGAAAATTGACGCCACCCGTCGGAGGCTCCCCGCTCATGGACCCGGCCGCCGCGCGCACCAGCGTTACCCTCCTCGCACGCCTCGGCGGGGCGCCGGCCGACGCGGTGGCGTGGACCGAGTTCCTCCACCGGTACGGCCCGCAAGTCCTCGCCTGGTGCCGCCACTGGAACCTGCAAGCGGCGGACGCCGAGGACGTGGCCCAGGACGTGCTGCTCCGGGTGTCGCGCCAGATGCGCACGTTCCGCTACGACCCCGCGCGCAGCTTCCGCGGGTGGCTCAAGACCGTGGCCCGCGCCGCCTGGGCCGACTGGCTCGAGGCGCGCCGGCGGGCGGTCCCGGCCGCCGGCGACACGTCCGCGCGGCACGCCTTGGAGTCGGCCACCGCGCGGGACGACCTGGTCGGGCGGCTCGAAGCCGAGTTCGACCGCGAGCTGCTGGACGCGGCCGCCGCCCGGGTGCGGGCGCGGGTCGACGCGCGCACCTGGGACGCGTTCGCCCTCACCGCCCTTGAGGGCGTGGGCGGGGCCGAGGCGGCGGAGCGGTTGGGCATGAAGGTGGCAACGGTTTACGTCGCGAAGGGGCGGGTGCAGAAGCTGCTGCAAGAGGAAGTGCGGGCGCTCGACGGCGGCCCCGCCGCGGGGGACGAGGGGGACGGTGCATGAGCGCGTGCCCGCCCCCGGACCAGTTACGAGGCCTGATCGACGGGACCCTGAGCGCCGCGGCCCACCCGGCCGTTGAGGAGCACGTGAACGGCTGCCCGGCCTGCCAGCAGGCACTGGAGCGACTGACCGCGTTCCCGCAGCTCGCCCCGGCGGGCGCGGCCGAGCCTCCCCCCGAAGCGTTCCTCGCGCGGGTCCTGGCCGCCGCCACCGTTGCCCCCCTGGTCCCGCCCCCGCCACCGGCCCCGGCCGCGGCGCCCGACGTGCCGGGGTACGAGGTGGCCGGGGAGCTCGGCCGCGGCGGCATGGGGGTCGTGTACCGGGCGCGGCACCGCCGCCTGAACCGCACGGTCGCACTGAAGGTGCTCACGGACGCGGGGCTGAACGACGCGGCCGCGCGGTCGCGCTTCCTGACCGAGGCCGAGGCGGTGGCGCGGCTCCAGCACCCCCACATCGTCCAGGTGTACGAGTTCGGCGAGCACGCCGGGCGCCCGTACTTCGCCATGGAGTTCGCGGACGGCGGGAGCCTCGCCGAGCACCTGGCCCGGGGCCGGACGTTCCCGCCGGCCCGGGCCGCGGAGTTGGTCGCGCGGGTGGCCGACGCCGTGGCCGCGGCGCACGCCAAGGGCGTCATCCACCGGGACCTGAAGCCGAGCAACATCCTGCTGGGCGGCGAGCCCGGGGACCCGGCCCCCAAGGTGGCCGATTTCGGCATCGCCCGGGTCGGGCGGTCCGAAATGACAGCCACCGGCGAGTTGCTCGGGACGCCGAGCTACATGGCGCCCGAACAGGCGGCCGGGCGGCACCGCGACATCGGCACGTACACCGACGTCCACGGCCTCGGCGCCATCCTCTACGAGTTGCTCACCGGCCGCCCGCCGTTTTTGGGGGACACGGTGGTGGACACCTTGCAGCGGGTCGTGCGCGACCGGCCCCGGCCGCCCCGCGCGCTGGCCCGCGGGGTGCCCCGGGACCTGGAGACCATCTGCCTCAAGTGCCTGGAAAAGGCCCCAAGCGGCCGGTACCCGACGGCCGACGCCGTGGCGGCCGACCTGCGGGCGTACCTTTGCGGCGGCACCATCAGCGCGCGGCCGGCCCGGGCCTGGGAGCGCGGCGTTCGCCTGATCCGCCGCCACCCGGTCCCGTTCGCGGCGCTGCTGCTGGTCGCCGCCACGGTCGGGGCGGCCTTCGTTTTGATCGGGCTTGCGCTGCGCGTCGCACTGGTCGCACAGTCCACCGCCGAGGGGAACAGGCAGGAGGCGATCGAGGCGCGGCTCAAAGCCGAACTCGGGGCCACGAAGTCCGCGCTCGAGCAGGCGCTCGCGCTGTGCGAGGCGGGGAGCGTGGACCGCGGCCTGTCCGGGCTCGACGAGGTTTTGAACGCGGCGCAGCGGATCGGGAACCAGGAGCCAGAGCGGGTGGCGCGGCTGAACCGCGCCGCGCGGGGCGAGTTCCAGGAGCTGGAGCGGGTGGCGCGGCTGAACCGCGCCGCGTGGGGCGAGTTCCGGTCGCGCGAGGAGTACGGGTTCGACCGGCCGGACCCCGCCCGCCCGGTCACGGTCGCCGTGTTCGCGGACGACGGCCGGGCGCTCGTGACGGGCAGCCGCCGGGGCGGCGCCCTGCGGGTCTGGGACCTGGACCACAAAGCACACGGCACCGGCTCGCTGCGGGAGCTGGCGCCGCCGGACCCGGCCCGCCCCGGGGTGGTGGCCGCGTTCCCGGAGCCAGGCGGGCGGCTCCGGGCGGTGTACGAGTCCGGCCACGTGAGCGAGTGGAACCTCCAGACCGGAGCGGCCGTTCGCCACGACCTCGCGTTCGAGCCGGACAGCCCGATCCGGTCCGCCGGCGCGACGCTGGCGCACCGCGCGGTGTCCGGCCGGCTGGTGGGCATCGGGTCGGCGGACGGCACCTACCGGGTCTGGGACCTGGACCGCCGGCGGCTGCTCACCCGCCCCGACGGCGAGGCCGCGTCCCGCCACTTTTACACCGGCACGAAGCGGCGCCAGAGCCCCCACGAGCCGCCGGCCCTCGAGCCCGGTCCGGCGCCCGGGGCCGTGACCGGGGTCGAGTTCCCGGACAACGGCAACATGCTGCTGACCGCCGGCGAGCAGGAGGGGGTGATTCTCCTGGGCCTCCCGGCGCCGAACCGCGGCTCCCTCTTCGAGCCGGGTTGGGGCGGCCGCCCCAACCCGGCAGTGACGTTCCACCAGTTCGACCTGGGCGGCGAGGTGCTCAACATCCGCGTCGGCCCGGACCGGCAGACGTTCCTGGCCGGCGGGGCGAGCGCGGTGAGCCTGTGGACGATCCACGACCGCGAGCGCCCGCTGTGGGTCAACGGGCACCCCGACCGGGTCACCGCCCTGGCGTTCAGCACCGACCGGCGGCGGTGCGCGACCGCGGACCGGGGCGGGACCGTCCGCTGCTGGGACGCGACGTCCGGGGCACTGCTGGCGGAGCTGCGCCTCCCCTCCCCCGTGCTCGCCCTGCAGTTCCCCCCCGACAAGTCGGACCATCTGCTGGTGGGCGGGGCGGACGGCTCGTCCGTTTTGTGGCGGCTGCCCGCCCAGCTCGAGCTCCGGGACCGGGCGGTCGAGCCGACGCCGCTCGGCCCCGGCATCGTGATCCGGATCGGCCCCAGGGCCGAACAGGCGATCCGGGCCGCGGGGTTCGAGGCGCTGCACGGCGGCGACTGGGCGGCGACCGCGCGGAAAGTCGAGTTCTGGTCGGGCGACCGGACGGCGACCGCGCGGAAAGCCGAGCTCTGGCCGGGCGAACCGCCCCGGCTCAGCATCCGGCCCGCGGGAGACG
Source organism: Gemmata obscuriglobus (assembly GCF_008065095.1). Classification (NCBI taxonomy): domain Bacteria; kingdom Pseudomonadati; phylum Planctomycetota; class Planctomycetia; order Gemmatales; family Gemmataceae; genus Gemmata; species Gemmata obscuriglobus. The sequence continues at coordinate 7,489,051 of NZ_CP042911.1, forward strand.
GCGAGGCGCTGGCCCCGCTCGGGGTGTCGGTCAGCCCGGACGGGCGGTGGCTGGTGACCGCGGTGCAGGGGTCGGGCGCGGTGTCCGTGTACGACCTGAGCCGCGCGCCGCCGGGTCGCCAGAGCGTTCCCGCGGCGCGGGTGGGCCAGGTCGCGTTCGTGGGCACCCGCTCCTTTGTGACGGTGACCGAGCCCGGGCCGGGCAGGGACGCCGCGGGGGAACTCGTGTGGTGGGAGCTGGACGAGAAGGGCGGGGCCGGCCGCCGCGGCGGCTGGCCGGCCGCCGAGGTCTCGTGCCTCGCCCCGCACCCGGGCGGCGGGGCGGTGCTGATCGGCTACCGCCGGGGCCGGCCGGCGCGCCTCTGGGATCTGGCCAGCGAGACGGAGGTCGGGCCGGGGCTCCCGCACCCCGGCCCGGTGACCGCAGCCGCCATCGCACCGGGCGGCGACTGTGTGGCCACCGGCGGCCAGGACGGGAGCGTGCGGTTGTGGCCGCTTTCCGGCGAGGAGTGGGGCGGGCGCGCCCCGCAGCACGCGGGGCGGGTGAACGCGCTGGCGTTCGGCGCCGGCCGGGCGCACGGGGTGCTGGCCACCGCCAGCGCCGACTGCACCGCCCGCTTCTGGGACGTCCGAACGGGCTACCCGCTCGGGCCGCCGCTCCGACACCCGGCGCCGGTGCTGTCGATCGCGTTCGCCCCCGACGGGACCCGCGTCATCACGGGCGCGCTCAACGGCTACGCGAAGATCTGGAACGCGCCTGCCGCCACGGACCGCTGACGGCGCCGTGCCCTCCCGGCGCCGCCGCGTATCATGCCTGTATGCTCGCACACCTCCGCACCCTCCGGCTGGCCGCGTGGCTCGGCTGGCAGCTCGAAACCAACTGGGCCAGCCCGTGGCTGTTCGCCCTGTACATGCTCGTCAAGCCGGTGTGCGGGTCGCTCATGCTGGTCGGCATGTTCTACGCCGCCAGCCAGGCCACCGGGGGCGTCGGGCGCCGCGTCCCGGTCGAGTTCCTGCCGTACATGTACGTGTCCAACGCGTGCTACGGGCTGGTCGGCACCGTCATGTTCGGGCTCAGCTCCGCGGTGGTGCGGGACCGCGAGCAGTACCGGATGCTGAAGTACGTCTACATCAGCCCGGCCCGGTTCCAGACGTACTTCCTCGGCCGCGGCGCGTCCCGCGCGCTCGAGGGCACCATCGGCGGGGTGCTGAACCTGACGGTCGGGCTAGCCCTGTTCGCGCAGGTGCGGACCGCGGTCACCGTCGATGTCCCCTGGCTGCTCGTGTACCTGGCAGCGGGCGCGGCGATGCTCTGGGCGTGCGGGATGATCCTCGCCGCCGCGTGCCTGAACCTCGCGCGCAACGGCATGTTCCTCAGCGAGGGCATCGCGGGGCTGGTGTACCTGCTCAGCGGGGTCGTGTTCCCGCTCTCGGTGTTCACCGGGAACATGGCGTGGGTGCGGTGGGTCAGCATGAGCCTGCCCACCACGTACTGGCTCGAGGGAATGCGCCGGGCGCTCATGGGCGACGTGCCGGAGCGGCTCCGCGGCCCGCTGGCGGACTGGTCGAAGGCGGAGCTGGCGCTGGTGCTGGTCGGCACGACGGCGGTGCTGGTGGTGCTGGCGCAAGCGTTCTGGCGGTGGAGCGAGCGCCGGGCGTGGCGCCTGGGGCGGCTCGAAGAGAACGCCGGCGTGTGATCGCGGGAAATCCGGTGGACCGCGGCGCGGCGAGCGGCGATGATGACCACGCGCCCCCTCGCAGATCGGCTCGCGAGTCCCAACATGTCCCCGCTCCGTCGCGCGTTCACACTGATCGAACTGCTGGTGGTGATCGCGATCATCGCGGTTCTCATCGGGCTCCTGCTGCCCGCCGTCCAGAAGGTCCGGGCCGCGGCGGCGCGGACGAGGTGTACCAGCCACCTCAAGCAGATCGCGCTGGCCGCTCACAACTACCACGATGTCAACGAGCGGTTCCCACCGGGCGCACAGACGGGCCTGCGGCCGTCTTCGTTATTCGTGGAATTGCTGCCCTACATCGAGCAGACGCCGCTGTACCAGCAGTGGGACTTCGCCGCCCCCGCGAACAACTACTCCGGCACCGCCCCGCGGGCCGGGACCGTCATCGCCATTTACGTGTGCCCGGCTCAAACCCTCACGCACGGCGGCAGTTCGTTCGCGGTCACCACCTATGGCGGCAACGGCGGGACGGTGGCGTTCCCGCCGGCGCGGGCCACCGTCGACGGCATGTTCCACACGACGGGGGCGCTCTCCGAGCCGCGCGCGAACCAGACCGGCGTCCGGATGCTGGACGTCTCCGACGGCACCTCCAACACCCTCTTCTTCGGCGAGCGGGTGATCGGCGACCCGGCGCTCGACTCGTACCTGAACGCGCCGGCGGGCGTCATCACCCCGGCGCCGGGTCCGGACATTCAGCCGAGCGCGAGTTACGCCATGTGGGGGGCGCTCCCGGGGCCGAACGCGGCCGGCGGGTTGCTGAGCGCGGAGGTCGTGATCGGCTACCGGCACGGGACGGTGTGGACCCCACCGCCGCCGCCACTACCGGGGTTCCCGCCCGAGCCGCCCCCGCCGGTGGACGGCGTCGCGCTGAAGGCCCTGTGGTGGCGCCGGCTCGGCGCCTACGGGAGCTTCCACACCGGCGGGGTGATGACCGCCCGCGCCGACGGGAGCGTGAGCTTCCTGCGGGACTCCACCACATCGCAGGTGCTGATCGGGCTGAGCACGCGAAACGGTAACGAGGTGATTCCGTCCGAGTGACGCCCCCCGCGCCAAACGGCCGAGCCCCGGCGGGAGTGAGGTTCACTCGACGACCGCCTCCACCCGGCTCTCGTTTCCGACCGCGTCCGTGGCAAGCACCTGAACCCGCACCTTCTTTTTGACCCCGGGGTCGAAGGTCACGGTCGATTCCGTCGATGGCACCGCCACGTCTTGCCAGGGAGACGCGGGTTCGGCGGCTTGCCACCGGACTTTGAGCGCACCCGGATTCGCCTCGGTAACGGCCCAGGCCACACGAATTTCGTTTCCGACGCGCGTGGGCTCGGTGATGCGGACCACGGGCGGGGTGGTGTCCACAACGACCTTGAAAGCGGGTTTCAGTGTGCCTTTGGGGGCTTCGGAGCGGTCTTTCGGGTTCTCGGCGAGGTAGAACCAGTACAGCCCGTCTTCCGGTACATTGAACGTGAACTGGGTCTCATCAGGTGGAACCGTTCCGGCGGGATACCACGACGCCCCTTCGCCCCGACACACGAGCAACGTTACGCCACGGAGCGCGGCCTGCCGCTCGGGCGCGACTTGAACGGGCAAGATGATTTTCCGCGCCGAACTGAACACGGGCCCGCCTCCGGGCTTCAACGCCGGGCCCTTCGGCTTCGTGGGCACGGGTGCCCCGTCGCCATCCGGCAGCCGCGTCGGCGGGATGAGGTCAGAGCTACTCTTCGCCCCCTTCACCGACCGGACCGGCGGCTTCCGCATTGACTCGAGCCAAGCGTCTTCGAGCGCGGCTACCGAGTCGAACCCGTAGACCTGCTTCGCCGCTCGGTCCCACGACTCGGCCGTGTTTCTGTCGAACCCGGCGCGTATGAAGTCCAACAAGGCACGGTGGGTATTTGGCGGAGTGCCTTTTGTGAGGATTCCCAGCCCGGGGGCCGGTCCGGCGTCCGTTGTACCCGGTACGCGAGCCGGTTCCGCTACTGGTGTGCGCGCCAGCAGGAACCGCACGACCGAATGCCCCTGAACGCGCAGCGTGTCAGCGTCGTGCAGGTCATCGCCCATCGTGAACAACCGCCGGAGACGGAACCCGCGGCCCGCGTTGAGCAACTCCCGGCACCGTCGATCGTGGAAGACTTGTTCCTCGGCGCCCTTGAAAACCAGGGCGATGCCCTCGTCCGCCCAAGGTGGCAGCGGCCGGCCGAAGTGGTACGCGAGTACGACGCGCGCGACCTCCCGCGGAACGGCGGTCGAAAGGACATCCTCGAACGGCCCGGTCAACTCGACCTGCGGCCGGCACGACGGCTTGCCCCCTGCGTCCACTTGGAAGTTGAACACCGTCGCCCCGGTCCCCCGATCCGCGGAGCGGCGGACCAGGATAGCGCACGGCTCGTTCCACGTCGGTGGCGCGGCCCCGATCCACAGCGCGCCGAGTTGCGCCCGCTGGTACTCGGCTTCGGCGGCTACCGCACGAGCGATGACATCAGTCGACGCATACACTGTAAAATTCGCACTATTGTGAACAAACACCCCGCGGCTCATGGCTAACGGGACCTCAGCATCAGCCGTGACAGGGGCTTTCGGCTGTGGCGGAGGCGCGGTGGGGACCGATAGCGCGAGCGGCCGTTCCGGCGGAGTCGCCGGCGTCGGCTGTGCGGCCCGGCCACCCAAGCCGAGGGCGACCGTGGTAACCGCAAGTGCAGCGACCGCCGATACTTTTAATCTCGTCATACTGCCCATGACTCCTTTCGCCGCGATCGCGGCCGGGCCGACCGGTGCCGCACCGGTCAGGAACTCAAGCGCACCGCCCGTCGCAAGGCGCCCCAGCCCGGGCGGAACGGCATACACCACTCCGACACCGGCCACCAGCCCCCCGGCGACAGCCGGCACGACCCCGCGCCGCTCCAGGCGCGCACGCAGCGCCGCCTTGGCCCGCTCCAACCGGCGGCGCAGCGTCCGCACGCTGCTGCCCAGTTCGGCCGCCGCCTGCTCCTGCGTTCGCCCGCCCACGAGGCACAGCACCACGGGACCGCGGAGGTGCTCGGGCAGCCGCGACAGTTCGTCGTCGAGAGCGGCGGCCAGTTCGACACGTTCGGACGAATCGGGCGGTCGCTCGATGGGACCGGCGGTGTCGGGCGCGAGCGCCACGCCGCGGCCGTCCCGCCGCGCCATCTGCCGCGCCACCCGGCCGGCGGTGCCGACCAACCAACTGCCCACGCTCGCCGCCTTCCGCACGCCCGCGGCGCGGCACGCGAGCACCAAGAACGTGGCCTGGAACGCATCGTCCGCGGACCGCCGCGCGAGCCGCCGGCAAACGCGGTACACCAGCGGCCCGTGGCGGCGGACGAGTTCGGCGAACGCGGCCTCGTCGCGCGCGGCCACGAACCGCGCGAGCAGTTCGGCGTCCGGCGTTCCGGGAGCGGCGGCGTGGAGTAGTTTGAGAACGTGTCCCGGCATCCGTTCCTCCCCGGTGTTCGCGTAATAGTGTGTGGTCGCGGGCGCGAGCGGCCAAGTTTTTTGCCGCGCGGCTCACCGGGGCGAACTTTTTCTCCCGAGCTGGCCGACGACCTCATGCCGCATCCGATTAAAGAGTATCGGTGATTGTGAGCGCCACCCGCCGGCTAACACCGGCGGGTGCAACCGACGCCCCGCCGCACGGTTACTCTTTAAGCGGATGGGTCCCGCTCCTCAGCGGTTATTCGTTTTGCCGCGCGGGGCCGCACAGATATTCTCACTCTGCACCTCTCCGCACCGTTCCCGCATCAGTCAGGATGCCCCATGCGCGCGCTCTGTTCGCTTACAACCGCCCTCGTTGTGTTCACCGCATCGGCCGGGGCCGCCCCCGTGCCGGCCGAGAAGCCGGCCCCCTCACTCGAAGGCAAGTACACGCTGCTGTCCGTCTCCAGCCCGGCGGACCGGGCCGGCGCCGCCGGGGGCGGGTTCGGGGCCGTCGCGCCGCCGGGCGGGGGTGCGGTCGTGGTCCGCGCCGCCGGGCTCACGGCGTCCTCGCTGCTGGCCGGCCCCGCGACCTTCACCAAGAACGAAATCTCGCTCGAGGGCCGCGCCGGCACCTTGCCGCCGACCACGCTCGCGATGCTGGGCGCCAGCGCCGGCCCCACAACGATGGAGTACACGTTCGACGCGGACAAAAGGACCATCGACATCGAAACCGTCAGCCTGCGCGGCAAGAAGACGAAAGCGCTGGGCGTGGTCGAGGTGATCGGCGACCGGCTCATCGTGGCGGTCGGCCGGGACGGGGACGAGCGCCCCAAGAACACGGACGAGGCCGGCGACGTGACGGTGTACTACTTCCGCAAGGTGCCCGCGCCGCGCACCGAGTTCCGGATCGTCGCCATGACCGTCGGGAAAGAGGGGGACGCCGAGAAGGAGCTGAACCGGCTCGCGAAGGACGGGTTCGAGCTGGTCAGCACGACCACCCCGGCCGCGGCCGACGCGAAGTCGGCCCCGACCACCGTTCACTTCGTGCTGAAACGAGTCGTGAAGTGACTACCCGGCTGACCCTTCGTCGCCCGCGGCGGCCAAGTCGGGGAACCGCTGGACCATGTCGTCCAGGCACTTGGGGCAGATGCCGTGCGTGACGGACGCGTGCGTGTGTTCGCTGATGTACCCTTCGACCGAGTCCCAGAACCCGGTGTCGTCGCGCACCTTCCGGCACCAGGCGCACATCGGGATCATCCCGCGCAGCGTTTTGATCTCGGCCAGCGCCTTCTGAAGTTGTTCGATCAGCACAGTCCGCGCCTGTTCCGCGTCCTTCACGTCGGTCACGTCCCGGGAAATGCCGACCACCCGCCACGGCACCCCGTACTCGTCCCGCACGGGGAACGAGCGGGTGTGAACCCACCGCACGGCCCCGTCCGGCCGGACGATCCGGAACTCCCCGTCGTACCACGCGAGACCGCCCGCAACCGCCGCGCGGTCCTCGGGGTGAACCGCGGCGACGAGCGTGCCGGGTTCGGCGTACAGGCTCGCGCAGGTGCGTCCCCACACCATCTCGTACTGCGGGCTGACGTACAGCACGCGGGCGCAGTCGGGCGTCATGGCCCAGAACACTTCCTGAATCGTCTCGGTGACCTGTCGGTACCGCTCCTCGCTGTCGCGCAAACGCGCATCGCTCCGGTCGCGTGAGACCTGGGTCGCGGCCAGCACCAGGGAGCACAGTGCGAGAACGCCGACGAAAAGCTGTGCCATGAACAGTTGCGCCGCGCGGGCGGCGCCCGGGTCGACGAACGGGCCGCGCCCGCGTCCGGTGTTCCAGATCGCGAGCAGCGCGATCACCAGCACCGCGGCGGACGCCCCGCGGACCCGGAACCGCAGCGCCGCCCACGGGAAAAACACGAACAGCGGGAACGCGAACGACAGGACGTACCGCCCGCCCGCGGGCTCGGTGAACACGGCCACCGCCAGCGCCGCGAGCCCGCCATACAGCGCGACCAGCTCGACCGCGCACCAGATCAAGGGCGGCGGTAAGGTGACCCGATCGAACCGCGCCCACGCGAGCACGAGAGGCGTCACGATCACCACACCGATCACGTCGGACAGCCAGAACGCCACCAGCGCGTCGCCGAAGTCCGGCACGCCGAGACCGAACACGATAACCGCCGCGCCCGGCACCGCACTCACGAGCCCGGTCGCGAGCAAGGTGAAGAACAGCCGAAACACGTCGTCCCCGCTCGCCAGCTCGAACGGGCCGCTCCGGGCGTGCCGGAGCAGCCACGCGGCGAACCAGGGCTCGCCGACGTTCACCAGCGTGAACCCGAGGCCCACCACCGGCGAGTTGCCGCCCACGAAATTGGCGATCAGGGACGCGGCAGTTCCGGCGACCAGAGCGGTCCACCGGACCCGCGGTCCGGCGATCAAAAGGGTGCCAAGAAGCAACCCGTTCGGGGGCCAGAACAGGGCCATCCGCTCGGGCTCGGTGCGGAACTCCAAGCCGAGCATGGCGGCGGCGAAATAGACCGCCCCGAAACCGAGGCCGCGTGCGACATCGGCCGGTCGAACGAGCGAGGTGTGGGGTACGGGCGCCGCGGGTGCGTTCATGGCTCGGCGGGCGCCGGGAGTGGGAGAATGGGCGGTGTTTAGACGAAGGCTACTGCGCCGGAGAGCGGGCCGCAAGCGGCTTGATGAAAGTAAAGTGAGTGATGCGGTGCGATTACAGCCCGAACGCGATCCCTAACGCGTGCGCCGAATGCGCCTCACAAGGCGCGCATCTGCGAGGCACTATCGTCGAGTCTCCCTTTTCGAAACAAGCCGGGGCCGCGTGATTCGTAGCCCCACGCTACTCGGGTGTCGGCCCGTCCTTCTTGCGGCGGGTGCTGTCGTTGTCGAGCCGGTTGAGCGTGTCCGAGCGGTAGCGGCCGAGGTCCTCTTCCGCATGGGCCGCCTCTTCGGGGTTCTCGGCGAGGTCGCGTTTCAGTTCGGCGCGGCGGTGCTTGTTGCCGCGCTTCTTCAACTTCCGCTTGAGATCGCGAAGCATCCGCTTATCGGGATCAGGCACGGCACCAACCTCCGTCGGAAATCGTCACGGCGAACTTGAAACCCAGGGGCCGGGGCTTGAAACTGCCCTCATGGCACGCATCCTGATCGCCACTGACGCATGGCACCCACAGGTGAGTGGAGTAGTCCGCACGCTCGACACCACGTCCCGGCTCCTGCGCGAGCAGGGGCACGCCGTCGAGGTGATCGAGCCCACCCCTTACCCCGCACTCCGGGTGCCGTTTTACCCCGAAATCCCGCTCGTGCTGCCGCGCCCCGGACGCATCTACGAGCGGGTCTACCAGTTTAGACCGGACCACGTCCATATTTCCACAGAGGGACCGATCGGCCTCCTGGTTCGCCGGTTCTGCACGCGAATGCGCTGGCGGTTCACGACCTCATATCACACGCGGTTCCCCGAGTACCTGAAGAAGCTGGCGCGGGTGCCCGAGGGACTCACGTACCAGTTCCTGAAGTGGTTTCACGGTCCGTCGGCGTGCATGATGGTCGCGACGCCGAGCCTGGAGGCGGAACTCATTGCCCGCGGGTTCCGTGCGCCGATCCGGCGGTGGTCGCGGGGTGTCGATTTGGGGCTGTTCCGCCCGCGCCCGAAACCGGACCTGGAATACCCGCGCCCGGTGCTGCTATACGTGGGGCGGGTCTCACACGAGAAGGGCATCGGCGACTTCCTGAAGCTCAAAACTGCCGGCACGAAGCTGGTGGTCGGCGACGGACCGGCGCGGGCCGAACTGGAACGCGAGCACCCCGACGCGACATTCCTGGGCTACCGCAAGGGCGAACCACTCGGCGAGGTGTACGCCGCGGCGGACCTGTTCGTGTTCCCGAGCCGGACCGACACGTTCGGGATCGTGCTGATTGAGGCGCTGGCGAGCGGGTTACCGGTCGCGGCGTACCCGGTGACCGGCCCGGTGGACATCGTCACGCGCCCGGAACTCGGCGCGCTCAACGACGACCTGAGCGTCGCGGTATCGAAGGCGCTGGCCGAAGGGAGCCCGCGGGCGTGTGCGGAGGAAGGGGCCCGCTACACCTGGGCGAACTGCACGGCGCAGTTCGTGTCGAACTTAGCGCCGGTAAGGTGATGCGGTTTGCGAAAATGCGCCGCAGGTTGCCCGGCGGAGATGGCCATCGGGTCACCAATCCGTGGCGCATGACGCAGTACGCCAGAATGGTTATGCAGAGCGCCGTTGCAGTGTAATTTTCTTTGCTCACCGACTCGTCGTTGTCACAACCGGTGTCTCGGTTGGGCAACGAGCTTTTGGGGCGGCCACAGGAGGGCATCCAGGCGTGGAAGCAACACCTAGCGATGCGGTTGCAGCGATGCTCAGGCTTGCAGAAACGCACGATCTGCGGCGGCAAGCCGAGACATCGTGCCGACAGTGGATCCAGTCGTCCGCCGAGGAGGGTGACTTAAACGGGCTGTCGCCGTCAGACATCCAAATGGTGTTCGAGCGGTGCGCGCTGGTATTCGAGCACGGCATCCTGAACTATCCATTCGTCGAGACACGGCTGGGGCTGTACGTTCCCGACCCGTCCGCCGTGTACTTCCAAGGCCGGCGGTCGATCGGCCACTACCGGCTCATTACCTTGCTCGACGGTACAACAGACGACGACTACTTCATTCTGGACGATCCCAAGCCCGCCGGACCCGGTGCGGCATCAAGCACGTAGGCTTTCTGGGATTCACCGCTCCAATAGGTTCGTTCGGCAGAAGCGCGCTAGCAGTGCTCAACATTCGACGCCCGAGACAACCATAGCCATGACATACTTGCGACCAGCTCTCGTGCGTGGTCTGTTACGAACACTGGTGGCGCTTGCGTTCCTCCACTGGGGCCTTGGTGCCGCGCTGGGCAAGGCCGTCCCGGCGGCCGTACTCTTCGGTGTCGTGTGCGGAATCGGCGCGTGGGCGATGGGGAGCTACGAACCCGCCCGATCAGGATGAGACCGGTCTTCGCTTTTACTCCGCTGGAACGGCGATACGGCGGGTTCATGTCCGAGCCGGTTCAGAACAGCTTGTTCAGTTGCAGAAGAGTATTCCTCATGCACGACTGGGCCGCGATCACCGCCGCCGTCCTCGACGGTTACGTCTTGCCTGCGCGCGGCACTCACGGTGTCGTTCACTGGGCGCGAGTTCTGGAGAACGGGCTCCGGATCGCGGAAGCAAACGGCGCGGACCGAGAGATCGTAACCCTCTTTGCCCTGTTTCACGACTCGCGCCGGGTGAACGAGAACCGGGACGACGGGCACGGATTACGAGGCGGCGAACTCGCGCGGTCGTTACGGGGGGAACTGGTTCACCTCGGCGACGACAGGTTCGAGCTGCTGTTCGAGGCGTGCCGGTTCCACACGGACGGTGGAGTGACTGGAGACCGGACGTTGCTGGCGTGCTGGGACGCGGACCGGTTGGACCTGGGGCGGGTCGGCGTCACTCCGGACCCGCGGCGACTCGGCACGAAGGCCGTCCGCAACCTGCTCGGGTGGGCGCACATCCGAGCGGTCGAGGGGCACGAACCGACAGAGGTGCTCGCGACCTGGGGAATCGAATAGCCCGGGGCCGCGCCGCGACGGACCGCTCACGCCTCGCCCGCGGCGACCGGCTCGGGCGTGCCCAGCGGGGCCGGGGTGTTGGTCAGCGCGTACCGGTCGATCCCCTTCTCTTCTTTCAGCCGCTTCAGCTTCGTGTGCAGCGTGTCCCGGCTGATGCCGAGCAGCTTCGCGGCGTGGCTCACGTTGCCGTTGGTCTGCTTCATCGCCCGGCAAATGGCCCACGTCTCGATGTCGTTCATGTCGAGGCTCGGCGGCAGCTCCGGGATCACGCCCGCGCCGCTCGCGCCGGGCGGCGGGACCATCTCCGTGGCGCCGCTCAGCGGGAGCGCGTCGGCGTCGATCGTGTCGCCCTCGCTCATCACCGCCGCGCTCTCGATGGCGGCGCGCAACTGGCGCACGTTCCCGGGCCACTGGTACGCTTGCAGCTTCCGCATGGCCGCCGGGGTGAGCTTGAACCGCCGCCGGCACTCGCTCGACACCTTCGCCAGGAAGAACGACGCCAGCTCCGGGATGTCCTCGGGGTGCTCGCGGAGCGAGGGCACGCGGATCGGGATCACCTTGAGCCGGAACATGAGGTCCTGGCGGAACCGCCCCGCCTTCACTTCCTTTTCGAGGTCGCGGTGCGTCGCGGCGACCACGCGCACGTCCGCCTTGATGTCCCCGGTGCCGCCCACCGGCCGGAACGCCTTGCCCTCGATCACCCGGAGCAGCTTCGCCTGGCACTCGAGCGACAGCTCGCCGACCTCGTCGAGGAACAGGGTGCCCTCGTCGGCCTGCTGGAACAGCCCGGGGTGGTCGCGGTCCGCGCCGCTGAACGCGCCCTTCTTGTACCCGAACAGCTCCGCCTCCAGGAGCGTCGGCGCGATGGCCGCGCAGTTGACCACCACCAGCGGGCCGTCGGCCCGGCGGCTGTTGCGGTGCAGCGCCAGCGCCACCAGCTCCTTGCCGGACCCGCTCTCGCCCTGGACCAGCACCGTGAACTGCTGCGGCGCCGCCCGCAGGATCTGCTGGCGCAGGTGGATGACGGCGTTGCTCCCGCCGATGATGTCGTCGGCCGCGGGGGTGTGGGTCCGCAGGCGCGAGTTCTCGGCCTCCAGCGTGCGCCGGGTGCGGCTGATCTCCAGCCCGTGCGCCAGGAACCCCGCGACCGCCTCAATGAACCGCACGTCGCGCTCCACGAACGCCCGCCCGCTGCGGTACACGTGGAGCGTCGCGAACGGCTCGCCGGACGCCTTCAGCGGGATACAGATCGCGTCGGTGAACGCGGACAGCGAGTCCGTGGGCGGGTGGGCGTCGCTGAGGTCCGGGAACAGCCAGATGGGCTTGCCTACCTTCTGCGCCTGGAGCGTGAGCCGCTTGCTGAGCGCGGTGTCGATCGGGGCCGACTCGGGCAGCACGATCTTGGGGCTCGGGTCGTCCTGGTCGAGGCTCAGGTAGCCGGCGATCTTCGCCGCGGTCTGGTTGAGGATCGCGCGGAGCGCGAGGCCGACCAGGTCGTGCGGGCTCTTGGCCTCGACCGCCCCGGTCATGAACTTGCACAGCGCGGTGAGTTCGTCCACCCGGAGCTGTTTGGCGGTCTGGTCGGCCGCCGGCTCCGTGGGGACGGGCCGCTCCTGCGGGTACTCGTGGAGCTTGGTCGCGTTCTGGGGGTTGGCGACCTGTCGGCTGTCGTTCAAGGCCTTGTTCGGCATCGTCACCGGCGCGGCCGGCAGCGGGGTCGCCCCCGAGCGCGGCAGGGCTTTCGGCTCCAGCACGAACCGCAGCACCACCTCGCCGATCTTGATCCGCTGCCCGTCGGTCAGCTCGGTGGCCCCGCTCACCCGCAGCCCGTCCACGCGGGTGCCGTTGAGCCCGAAGTCGCGGACGTGCCAGCGGCCGTCCTCGAAGTACACCTTGGCGTGGGTCCGGCTGGCCATCTCGTCCCGCAGGATGACCGTGTTGTCCCGACTCCGCCCCAGGGTGACCGGCTGGCCGGTCGGTGAGAGGTCGAGTGTCGGCGGCATGCACTCGCCGCCCTCCAACGTCAGTCGCGCGCGCATCGCGTAACGCTCCAACAGGCCGGTTCGGTCACACCTAGGAGGGGCGAGTACGGCCGGGCGGCCACCGGACGACCGTTCGATCCGGAAAACTTTAGCACGCGTTTTGCGGCGCGGCGGGCGGCGCGTCGGGTTCCCGAACGCCGCACGCGGGCCTAAGCTAATGGGGGCGAGCAAAGACGCGCGGCACTAGACACCCCGTGTAACGAACCGGGCGACGAGAACCGGACAGTGCGGGCGCGGCCGTGGGTGACCGGGAACGCCCGCCGTTCCTGTGTACGCGATTCTACGCGTCCGCGTTGCACTTGCCAAACCCGAGGCAGACATGCAGACCCGCATCGAAGGCGTCGCGTACGTTCTGGGCGACAACATCGACACCGACCAGATTATCCCCGCGCAGTACCTGACGTTCAACCCCTCGATTCCTGCCGAGTACAAGATGTTCGGCAAGTACGCCCTGTGCGGCGTGCCGGAGGCCGCGGCGGGGCTCCCGAAGGGCAACGTCCCGTTCCACACGCCGGGCGGGGACGAGTTCGTCGCCCCGTACAAAATCGTGATCGGCGGAAAGAACTTCGGCTGCGGGTCGAGCCGCGAGCACGCCCCGATCGCGCTGGCCGCGGCCGGCGTGGTGGCCGTTGTTGCCGAGTTCTACGCCCGCATCTTTTACCGCAACAGCGTGAACGGCGGTTACCTGGTACCGCTGGAAGCGAAAGCGCGTCTGATCGACCGCGTCTGCACCGGCGACAAGCTGGTCATTGACATCGCCACCGGCACGCTCACGAACGAGACGAGCGGCGAGACGTTCGAGTTGCTCCCGCTGGGCGAAGTGGCCCCGATCCTCGAAGCCGGCGGGCTGTTCCCTTATGCCAAGAAGGTGGGGATGTTGGCGAAGTAGCAGAGTTGGTGTTCAGGATTTTGGTGTTCTCTGTTCGGTTGAAAACCAGGCGCCGATAGCTCCTCGGCTTTCAACCGAACTGTACTTTCCGCGAATTTGTAGGCCGGGCGGTGATGGTGGTACGTTCGGAGTAGACGAATGCCGGCCCGTCCGGGAGGATGGCGTTACCACACGACCTCCCAACCCGAACGGACGCGGCGATGCCATCTTCGCACACTCCGGCCCCGCGGTGCCAGTGGTTTTCGATTCTGGCCGGTGCCTTGGATCGGCGCTCGGGCCGGCGGTTGGCGCTGTTGTTCCTGGGGGTGCTGTTGGCCCGCGGGCGACAGGCCCTGAGTTGCTGGATCCGAGCCGCCGGGTTGTCGTCCCAGTACCGCCGCTGCTACCCCACCGCGGCCGCCGTCGGGCGCCGGGCCGAGGCCATCGCCACCCGGTTGTTGGTCGAGGTGCTCCGGCCGTTGGTGACCGGGCCGCGGGTCGTGCTCGCGTTGGATGACACCCCGACGGCGCGGTACGGTTCCCAGGTGCAAGGGGCCGGGGTGCACCACAACCCGACCCCCGGGCCGGCCGGGAGCGGGTTCGTGTACGGGCACGTGTGGGTGGTCCTCGGGTTGCTGGTGGCGCACCCGCTGGGCGGGGTCGTGGCGTTACCCCTGTTGGCCCGGCGGTACATCCGGAAGGCGAACCTGGGGGCGGTTCGGGCGGCGGACCGGCCCCCGTTCGCAACCAAGCTGACCATGGCCGTGGGCTTGGTGCGGTGGGCGCACGGGTGGCTGGCGTTGTGGGGGAAGGCGGTGTGGGTGGTGGCCGACGGGGCGTACGCCCAGGGGCCGGTGCTCAAGCCGCTGCGGAAGCTCGGGGTGACGGTGGTGAGCCGACTGCGCCGGGATGCGGCCCTGTGCTCGGTGCCACCGGCGCGAGTACCCGGGCGGCCCGGGCGGCCGCGGGTGTACGGGACCGAGCGGGTGTCGCTGGCCAAGCGGGCCGCCCACCCCGGCGGGTGGAGCACCGGCATGTTCACCGTGTACGGGAAGTCGGTCGAGAAGCGGTACAAGACGTTCGTGGCCACGTGGCGCCCGGCCGGTGGGGCGATCCGGGTGGTGTTGGTGGACGAGCCCCACGGATGGGTCGCGTTCTTCGGCACCGACACCACCGCGACCGTGGCCGACATCCTGGAGCGGGTGGCCGACCGGTTCACCCTGGAGACCTGTTTTCGGGATCTCAAACAAGTCGCCGGGGCGGGTCAGCAGCAGGTGCGCGGGGTGCCGTCGAACGTGGGGTGCTTCCACCTGTGCGCGTGGGCCCACACCCTGACCGAGGTGTGGGCCTGGAACCAGAACGCCGAGGCCCTGGTGGGGCACCGATCCGCATCCCCGTGGGACGACCCGAACCGGCGCCCGAGCCACGCGGACAAGCGCCGGGCCTGGCAACACGAGCTGTTGGCCCAGGAGATTCAGGCCGTTGTGGGCGAGCACCACGACCACGCGAAAATCCGCGACCTCGCCCACCGGTGCTTGGATCTGGCCGCGTGAGCGCGGCCGATTCGCGGAAACTACAGTAGGACTTACGCAGTTGCGCTGGCGCAGGATTTGCGCATGGTGTGTTGTTGGTCTATGATCGGGCCATGAACGCACCACGTGCGAGCGCCGAGGACTACATCCAATTCCTGATCGCCACCCCCAAGGTGGCGTCGGCCGCGGAAGCCGCGCGAGCCCAACCGGACCATCCGACGGCGCCCGCGCATGATGCGTTCACCCGACTGCTGCACCGGCTGGAACCGGACCCAGCGGCGTTGTGGGACGAAGCCCGGTCGTCGGTCCGCCCGGGCGGTGCCGTGGTGCTCGACGACTCGGTGCTGGACAAGCCGTTCGCCCGGCACATGGGGCTGGTGCGCCGGTGCTGGTCCGGGCGGCACCGCCGGGTGGTGAGCGGGATCGGGCTGGTGACCCTGCTGTGGACCGACGGGGCCGCCCTGGTACCGTGTGATTACCGGCTCGCCGACCCGGCCCGAGCCGAGACCAAGAACGACCACTTCCGAGCCATGCTGGCGGTCGCCAAGGGACGGGACCTGTCGCCCCGGGTGGTACTGTTCGACACCTGGTACTCGGGCAAGGACAACCTGAAGGCGGTGCGGGCCCTGGGGTGGCACTTCCTGACCCGGGTGCGGAGCAACCGGCGGGTGAACCCGGATCGCACGGGCAATCGGGCCATCGAGGGGTGCCCGATCGGGGCCGCCGGTACGGTGGTGCACCTGGAGGGGTTCGGATTGGTGAAGGCGTTCCGGATCGCCACCGGTGATGGGGGCACGGAGCATTGGATCACCAACGACCTCGACATGGACGAGGCCACTCGTGCGGTTCTGGCCGGGCACGCGTGGGGCATCGAGGAGTATCACCGGGGCCTCAAGCAGCATTGCCACGTGGACCGGTGCCAGGTGCGCATGAGCCGGGCCCAAGCGGTCCACATCGGGCTCGCGATCCGCGCGTTCCTGCGGCTCGAGTGGCACCGGCTCAAGTCCGGCGTCAGTTGGTTCGCGGCCAAGACGGCCATCGTGCGCGAAGCGGTGCGAACCTACCTCGCCGCACCTACATACCTACTTACCCAAAAGTCAACTACGTAAGTCCTATACAGAACCGAATGCAACTCGGGCTACTTCGCAGGTAGATCGAACCGAGCGTGAGCGAGGTCGATGGGTGTTACGCCGGCAATGGCCCGGCGGCGGAAATGGCGCTTAGCTTCCTCTGCTGTCAACGGCTGATTGATCTGTGGAGCGTTCGTTATCTCGAGCTTCAGCTCAAACTTCTGCGGCTCCTCCCAACGCAGCACCATCAATGTCGGGTACTGGAGCACACGCCCGTCTGCGCCCCGCTCTGTCCGCGCCTCTTTGATCTCCGCGTAGCAAAGTTCCTTTCCTCCCTTGGCGTCGCGCACGGCGTGCCGCTTGACCTGCGACTTTTTCCCGTCGGCGGGGTCAGCGTTAAACACGACCTCCTTGACCACCAACATCCCGTTCGGGGTCGTCGCGGGCCACGACAGCGTGTAGGTGCCGACCTTCGGATCGGGCTTAACCTCGTACCGGTTGTTCGGGGAAAAGGTCGCCATTCCTAACGCCTGCATCACCCATTCGGGTTCGAACGGGACACCTCCGGGGAGTTTAGCTCTTCCGGCCTCGAAGTCCGCGTGCGACGCGTACATGTACATCGGGTCGCCCGTGTGGACCCTGGCGAACACCCAGAACTCCTGATCGTTCGAGCCCATAAACATCTTAACGTTGACGAGCCCACCGCTGCGAGTGTCGAGTTCGAAATTCCGCGGCTGAGCCGCGAACAACTCCCCGGTGAGCGAGACCGGCGGCGTGGGCATCAGCGTGCTACGGTCGGTCGCCAGCACCCGCACCTCGGCGTGGGTGATCGACTGGAGCCCGGCAGCCCGATCGTTCAGGTAGGCGACCAACTTTTCGGGCGCGACCGGGGGCAGTTCACGGTCGCGGCCGTACTTGCCCGGAAAGTTGTCCGGCTTACCGATCCCGTTCTGCTTCATCCACTCGCACCCGACGCTCGGGCACAGCACAGCAGCGGCCAGGATCAGATGCAGGCGGTTCATGTAACGTACCTGTGGAAGCTGTTGGCCGTTCGTCGTTCGCTGCCGGTCGGAGCGCCCGCGCTACTCCCAACCCAGGACACGGAATACTTCGGTCTGCACGGCGGCGATCTGTTCGTCGTTCAGCCGCGGATCGACCACGTGGTGGACCGCGCCGCCGCGCGCGTCCCGCACGATCATTACGTCGCGCCCGCTGGCGTCGCGGCTGGCGTCCTCGAACTTGAACCGCTTGCGCCGCATGAGCAGCAGGGTCGCGACGTAGCGGAAGTTCAGCCCGTCGGCGTCGGCCGAGTCTTTCAGCCGGTCGAAGCAGTCGAGCAGCAGGTCGTCGTTCACCACCGGCTTACGGGGCTTCACCCCGGCGGCCGGCACCTTGCCGCACCAGTACGCGACCGCGCCGGCGGGCGGCCCCGGCCAGGCGTCGGCGGCGTAGTCGGTGCGGACCAACTTCCCCGCACTCTCGGTGAGGGCGGCGAAGTACTTTTCGCCGGGCTTCAGTTCGCGGCCCGTAACCGCGCACACCCGCGTCGGCCCCTGAATGTCGTATTCGGTCATTGCGGGTGTCGCTCGCTTCTCGACCAACGCATCGTAGCGCCGTCGCGCTACCGAAAACAATCACGGTCGCGGGACGGAACCGGCCGCCCCGGGGGCGGCCCCGCCGGTTGTGCCGGTCGCACCGACTGGCGAAGCTGGCTTGAGTAGGCGCTCGAGCTGCGCCAGTGCCTCCGCGCCGGTTTCGTCACCCACACCACAGAACGTCCACCGCACCACTCCGTGTGCGTCGACGAGCGCGAACCGCGGCACCGAGTCAACTCCGTAAGACGTGTCCGCCTGCTCGCCGTCGTACACCGGGACCGTGAGCTTCAACCGCGCCCGTTCCTTGGGGCCGTCGGCCGGGTCACCCCACACCGCGAGCGGCACGATTGCGGCCCGCGGCCCGTGCTTGCGGTGCAGCGCGTCCGCGATCGCCAGCGCGAGGTCCGTCGTTTCGCTCCCCGGCTTGAAGAACACCAGGAGGGCCGGCTGTCCGCGCCCCTCAGACAATCGAAAGCGGCCCGCCGTAAAGTCCGGAGCCGGCCGGTTGGGTTCGGGCCACGGGCTCCGCTTCACCGGAACCGCGAGCGGCCCTGCGGCGGACACCGATTCGCCCCGGGCGGCGGCCGTCACCTGCCGGCGCACGGCCAGCACGGCCTCCCGGTACGGGCTCGATTCGTCGGCCGCGTCCAGGTACGCGTCGAGCTTCGCGCCCTTAGCCTCGAAGAACCGCGGCCCGTGCCGGACCGGGTCCGCGAGGAACGGGGCCAGTTCGGCGCCCGCGGCGAGCGCGGTCTCGATGTCGCGCCGGTAGCGGTCGCGCGTGCGCCCGGCCACCGGGGCCTGTTCCTTCAACTCGTACTTCACCTCCACCCACGCGGCGAGGGCGGTGTCGGTGCCGTCGCGGTGCCGGATGACGCGGTGGACCTGGCGGGCGGCGCCGTCGGGCGCCACGCACACCTCGTCGGCCCGGTGCCAGGCGGTGCGCCCGCCCACCGGTTTGTCCCAGTTCGGGTGCTGCTGGTTGGCCACCAGCACCGCGCACCGCTCGCCGGTAACAAACTTGGTGCCTTGAAGCTGCCACACCTCGGCGGGGCGGGACGGATCGGCCGCGGCGCGGGTCCAGGCCTTCTCGGGGTCGGTGCGCGGCGGGCGCGGCGGGAACATTCCGAACTCGAACGGCGTGAACGCGTCGAGGCGGATCGCCGGGGGCGCCCGGGCCGGGGTCTTCGCGTCCAGCGTGAACGGGGGCGCGCCGGTGGGCTGGAGGTGGTGGACGGTGCCGTCCGCGTGGACCCGCACCAGGTCGAGCCGCACCGCCGGGGGGGCGGCCTTCTCGACGGTCCCACCGGTGACCGCGCCCACCGCCCCGGTCACGGCATCGTCGCCCCGGCGGAGCAGTGTGAGTATCGCCGCATCGGTCCAGGCGTCCTGCTTCTCGAGCACAAGTACGCGGACTTCGAGCGCCTGGGTCCGCAGGAACCGCGTGCCGGGCCGCTCGACGGCCTCTTCGACCTTGCCGACGAAGGTGAGTTCGGCGCCGGGCTGGAGGCCGAGGGCTTCGGGCGGGGCCGCCGGGCTCAGTGCGAGGGTTAGCAGGACAGCGGTCACGGGTCGCCTCAAACCGCGGTGCGAGACGGACGGGCCACACGCGGACCGCTTATAGCGGCCCGGCGGGGCGTTGCAACGCCAACCGGAAGTTGGGGAAGGCAGCCGGATTGCGTGGCCCCCGCGCGGGTGGTAAGGTAACTGCACCCGAGTGTGCGGGTGCCCTTGAACTATGTCCCTCCTCCGGTCCCAACTGGCGCCATGTCCGTCAACCTCGACGCGTCCGGAATCGGCCAGTTGGCCGTTCGCCTCGGCCTGATCACCCTCGACCAAGTGCGGGACGCCCTCGACGAGTTGGGCGATAAGTCCGCCCCCGCCGCGGACATGGTCCGGCTGCTCGAACGCAAGCGGCAGCTCACCCCGTGGCAGGGCAACAAGCTGCTCAAGGGCGACACCGACGGGTACGTCCTGGGCGGGTACCGGCTGCTGTACAAGATCGCGTCCGGGAGCTTCGGCCGGGTGTACCGCGGGGACGACCCGCGCACCGGGCAGGTGGTCGCGGTGAAGGTGCTCCGTAACAAGTGGACCCAGGACAAGCAGAAGGTGGACCTGTTCCGCCGTGAGGGCCAGCTCGGGATGACCATCCGGCACGCGAACATCGTGTCGGTGCTGGCCGTGAACCAGGACTCCAAGACCGGCCAGTACTTCATCGTGATGGAGTTCGTCGAGGGCGGGAACCTGCGGGACCTGCTCCAGGCGCGGAAGAAGCTCACCCCGGACGAGTCGCTGCGCATCCTGGAAGAGTGCGCGCAGGGGCTGGCGTACTCCAACGCCCGCGGGCTCACGCACCGGGACATCAAACCGACCAACATCCTGATCGCGGTGTCCACCGGGCAGGCGAAGCTGGTGGACTTCGGGCTCGCGGAGATCACCGAGAACTCCTCGGTCCACCTCCAGCGGCAGGACGACCGCGACGACGACGTGGCGGTGGACCGCACGGTCGACTACGCCGGCCTGGAGAAGGCCACGAACCAAAAAGCCGGGGACGTGCGGAGCGACATCTACTTCCTCGGTACGGTGCTGTACGAGTGCCTGACCGGGGCGACGCTGATGCCGGTGACCAAGGACCGACAGGCGCGGATGCAGGCCCGGCGGTACACGGACGTCGAGGACACGCTCCGCTCACAGGGGCCGGCTCTGGGACTGACGCCCCCGCTCCTGCGCCTGCTGGCCAAAATGGTCGCGTTCGAGCCGGCCGAGCGGTTCCAGAACCCGACGCAACTGGTCGAGGCGATCCAGGCGTGCCGGGCGGAACTGGCGGGCGGGGCCGTGGCGCGCGGGCCGAGCGGGCCGAAGACGCTGTTCGTGGTGGAACAGAACCAGAAGCTCCAGGACGCGTTCCGCGACAAGTTCAAGGCCGCCGGCTACCGGGTGATCCTCACGATCGACCCCAACCAGGCGCTGCGGCGGTACCAGCAGCAGGCGTACCACGCCCTCATCATCGACGCCCGCACGGTGGGCCGCGAAGGCGTGACCGCGTTCAACGACGTGCTTCGCGCGGCCGACAACGCGAGCATGGAGGTCGCCGTGGTACTGATTCTGGGTGAGGACCAGACCGGGTGGCGGCGTGAGGCCCGAACCCACCAGCACGGGGCTGTGCTGGTCGATCCCGGCGTCACGATGAAGCAGCTCCTCCGCACGCTCGACGAACTGACGCCCGGCGATCCGCCCACGAAGTAACGACCGTTCCCGCCGGTGCGAAAAGCCCGGCGCCGCTCGTCACACGTTCCCACACCTGCGCCAGTTGCGCCCGCTCGCGCCGCGGACCGAGTTCCGCTTCCGCCGGTCGGACGTTTGGGCTATGCTCCCGGCCCTGGAGGGAGCAGACATGCGGGAGCGGGTTCGCGATTATGTTGTTCTGGTGGCCGCGGCCGCGCTGCTCACGCTTCCGAATCTCGGTGCGCCCAGCCTGTGGGATGTCGATGAGGGTGTGAACGCCGAGGCCGCGCGCGAGATGCGCGAGAACGACACCTGGGTCATCCCCACCTTCAACTTCAAATTGCGCACCGCGAAGCCGGTGATGCTGTACTGGCTCCAGCGGGCCAGCTACGCCGCCTTCGGAGTCAACGAGTGGTCCGCGCGGCTCCCCTCCGTTTTGGCGTCGTGGGCGACGGCGCTGCTGGTCTATGAACTGGCCCGACGCATGTTCGACCGCGCCACCGGGTTGCTCGCAGGAATCGTGCTGGTGTCGGCCCTGGAGGTGTGTGTCCTCGCGCACGCGGCAACCCCGGACGCGGTGCTGCTGCTGTTCACCGTGCTGACCTTTTACCTGTTTTGGGCGCGACACGAGAACGGGTCGCGCCGGTGGTGGGTGCCGACCGCCGCGGCTTGCGGTCTGGCCGTGCTGACCAAGGGACCGGTCGGCGTCGCGCTCCCGGGACTGGTCCTCTTGCTCTACTTCGCCTGGAACCGCGAACTGAGCCGGTTACTGGACCGCAAGATCTTCCGGGCGCTGCTGGTGTTTCTCCTGGTCATCGGTCCGTGGTACGGGCTGGTGACGGCCGAAACCCGCGGCCAGTGGCTGCGTTCGTTCCTTGGAAACGAGAACCTGAACCGGTTCGTTTCTCCGATGCAGAACCACCGTGGGCCGATCTACTACCACGCGGCGGCTCTGATGGTGCTGTTCGTGCCGTGGAGCGCGTTCCTGCTCGCGGCCGTGTGGTACGGAATACGGGGGGCGAATAACCTACTCCCCAGCCCCCTCCCTGAAGGGCACGGGAGAGAAGGCACCGCAGAATTGAGTTCGCAAGGCGCTTCGTTCGAACTCCCCCGCCCTTCAGGTAGCGAGCTGGGTGATGGGTTTTCTCCTCGCCCCTTCCGCTTCCTTGTTTGCTGGTTCGGGTCGTACTTGGTGTTCTTCTCCGTTGCGGCCACGAAGCTGCCGAACTACATCCTGCCGCTGTACCCGGCGCTCGCGATCCTGACCGCGCGGTTCCTGATCCGGTGGCGCGACGGCGAGTTACAACTCCCGAAGTGGCTCATGCCGGCAGGGGTCGCGGGGCTGGCGTTTACGGCGATTGCCGTTGGCGTCGGGATGCTCATCGCGGGCAACACGGTGCCGGTGCTCCCGCCAACCGCACGGATGTTCCCGGGGTTGGGGCCGTGGGCCGTCATCGGGCTGGTGCCGCTGGCAACGGCCGTCGTGATGGCGTTCGCCCTCCGGGCGGGGAACCGTGATCGGTTCGTGCGCGCGGCCGGCATCGGAGCGGTCGTGTTCACGGGGCTGACGGCTGCGTTCCCGGCGCTTGTGATCGACCCGTACAAGGCGCCCAAAGAACTGGTGCGGGCGAGCGGCGTCGACGACCCGTCGCGTGACGTGCGACTCGCCCACTGCGACTGGTTCCAGCCGAGCGTTGTGTTTTACGCGCGGCGCGAGGTGGTCGAGACGATGAACGCGGAGAAGGTCGCCGAGTTCTTTTCGCTCCCAACTCCCGGATACCTGTTCATCCCCGAGAAAACGTGGACCGAGCGGGTCGAACCGAAGATGACCGTCCAAACCCAAGTGGTCGCAAAGCACTACGACTTTTATCGCAACTGCGATGTGATCGTAGTAACCAACGACGTGACCGCAACCGCGGGCCGCTGAGCGGCGAAACTGGCACGGCCCTTGCTTTATCTCCGGGTGTTCCGGCCGCACTGAGCCGGTTGCGAAAACCACCTGGAGAGCGAGTCATGTTGTCGTTGCTGAGCTGGATCGTGACGGGTTTGGTCGTGGGTCTGATCGCGCGGGCACTGGTGCCCGGGCGCCAGTCGATGGGGCTCATCCTGACGGTCGCGCTGGGCGTGATCGGGGCCGCGGTCGGCGGTCTGATCTCCACGGCCTTCTGGCCGACGTGGGCGAACGACCCGAACGTCGACCGCATGTGGCCGGGCTGGCTCATGTCCGTCATCGGCGGCGTGATCGTGCTGTGGGGCTACATCGCGCTGACCGCCGACCGGAGTGGTCGCACGACGGTTTAAGAAGCCGAACGCTGCACGCGGGGCGCGGGTTCTCGGACCCGTGCCCCGTCGTCATTTCTGTTTGCGAGCCGCATGGAGAGCTTCACGCGCGTTTCGGGTGGCCAGTACCCGGCGCACGATGGCGTCCGCAACCTCACAATTCATCTCAAAGAAATCACCCAGAGCCAGCCCGACCTCAGCACGTATTATCCGTTCCACCTCAAGATTCACTATTTGGTCGCGAGTTTCGCCTGTGAATAAAGGGTCGGCGAGGCACACGGACACAACCGCCGTTAGGCCGCCCAGCGCGTCATCGCGCTCGACTTTTTCGCCCGGAGCGATCTCACACAACAGCGTGCGCACCACGTCCTTGACCGCCGCACGGACGCCCGTCGTGTGGGTTCCACCCAGTCGCGTGCAATAACCGTTAGCGAACGACACCGGTAGCGCGTCCGCGTCTGCGCACCATTGCAACCCGACCTCGTAGCGGACGCCGCCCGCTTCGCCGTCGAAGGCGATCACTTCCGCATGAACTGGCGTGCGGTTCGTGTTTAACCACTTCACATAATCCGCAATGCCGTCCGGATACTCGAACACGTCCTCCGTGCCGCTCGATTCGTCGGCAAATGCGATGCGCACGCCGCTGTTCAAGAACGCGCACTGCTGGAGACGGTTTCGGATGATGTCGGGATCAAACCGCGCCGCTCCGAAGATCGCAGGATCGGGCCGGAACCGCACGGTGAGGCCGCAGTCATCTGGCGGACCGCCGAATTGTGTTTCGGCGTGGAGTTGCCCGCGCCGGAAAGTGCATTGCGGGACCGCTCCGGAACGCCGGGCACGGGCCGTGAGTTCTTCGGACAGAGCGCACGCGACCGACCGGCTGTCAGCGGCGTGAAGACCCGACATGCGGCTGAACACCGCCTCCACGTTCAGTGGCGGCGAGCAATCATCGCTGATTTCAACAAATCCGTCCGCATCGAGCGCAACCCGCACCACGCCTGCCGGATCGCCCGAGAGCGGCCCCAGGGCGTCGTTCACCAGCTCAAACAGTAGCTGGTGAAGCCCACGTGAACCGGTACCGCCGAGAAACATTCTGGGCCGGAGCCGGATGGCTTCCATCGGTGCCTCGACGGGAAGGTCCGCTTCGATCGGATCGGAGGTGTTGTAGCCGCACTTCATCGCGGGCGCCTCACTTGCCAAAATGCGTGCCAATTCTGCTGGACAACGGACACGATTTCGGCGAAAAGTAGTGTAGCTTCCTGCCAGGACGACTCCCACCACCCTGCCCCGCTAAGGCCCTTCCATGCTTTCCATTTTTGGCAAGCCGCACGCGCGCGGCGGGTTCTGTGACGGCGCCACCCGGCGCGATTTCCTCACGGTCGGCGGGACGTTGTTCGGCGGCTGCCTCGCACTCCCGCACCTACTCGCGGCAGAAGCCAAGAGCGGCGTCAAAACATCACACAAGGCGGTCATCAACGTCTTCCTCCCCGGCGGCCCGCCCCACCTCGATATGTGGGATCTGAAGCCGGACGCGCCCGCCGAGGTGCGCGGCGAGTTCAAGCCGATCCAGACGAACGTCACCGGCATCCAAATCTGCGAGCTGTTCCCCAAGATCGCGAAGATGATGGATAAGTTTACCATCATCCGCTCGCTGGTCGGTAGCTCAGGTGACCACGACGCCTATCAGTGCATGACCGGGCGCCCGCGGACCCCGGCGAACCTGGGCCACTGGCCGTCGTTCGGGTCGTGGGTGTCGAAGTCGCAGGGGCAGGCCGACCCGGCGGTGCCCGCGCACGTGTCGCTGGCGTACCCGTGCGGCGAGAAGCGCTGGGGGTACCCCGGCGACGGCGGGTTCCTGGGCATCCAGCACGCCCCGTTCCAGATGGTCGGCGGGCGCGACACCGGGATGAAGTCGGACAACCTGACCCTCAAAGGCGTGACGCTGGAGCGGCTCAACGACCGCGTCGGCCTGCTGAAGGGGTTCGACGACATCGACCGGAAGCTGGACACCAAGGGCGCGATGGACGGGATGGACGCCTTCAACCGTCAGGCGCTCGACATCCTCACCTCGTCCCGGTTGAAGGACGCGATCGACCTGTCGAAGGAAGACCCGAAGGTGCTGGAGCGGTACGGGGTCGACGACCCGGCGTTCGAGCGCGACGGCGCGCCGCGGATGGTGCGGAACTTCTGCGTCGCCCGGCGGCTCGTGGAGGCCGGGGCGCGGGTGGTGACGATGAACTTCACGCGGTGGGACTGGCACGGGCCGGACGGGAAGAACTTCGTGCAGGCCCGCAAGGACTTCCCGCTGCTCGACACCGCCATCACGGCGCTGGTCGAGGACCTGCACGACCGCGGGTTGGACAAGGACGTGTCGGTGATCGTGTGGGGCGAGTTCGGGCGCACGCCGAAGATCAACAACATGGCGAGCCGCGACCACTGGCCGCAACTGAGCTGCGCACTGCTCGCCGGCGGCGGGATGAAGACGGGGCAGGTGATCGGCTCGTCCAACCGCCTTGCGGAGCGGGCGTCGTCGCGGCCGGTGACGCACCAGGAGATCTTCGCGACGCTGTACAAGAACCTCGGCTTGGACCCGAACGCGGTCCGCGAGTACGACGCGAACGGCCGCCCGCACTTCCCGATCGACGCCGACGCACAGGCGATCCGCGAACTGGCGTAAAAGCCAAAAGGCGGGTTTCACCGCAGAGGGCACGAGAGGGCGCAGAGAAAGCCAAGAGATAGGAGTAATGTTCTTTCTCTGCGCCCTCTCGTGCCCTCTGCGGTGAAACCCGCCTTTACTTCTTCGCGCGTTCGGCCCAGGCCCAGCGGTATAGGTTTCGCGAGTCCGTGTACCGGTTGTCGCTCGACGTGCTGCCCAGTGCCACCACGATCAGCCGGTCCCCGTTGAGGGTGCCGCAGGACACCAGGCACGCACCGGCCGCGGTCGTGGTGCCGGTCTTGATGCCTTCGTAGCCCTCAATGTCGAGCAGCTTGTTCGTGTTGTTCCAGGTCACCTCGCGCGCGTTGCCGTCCTTGTCCGTGACCGTACACTTATGGCGCCGCGTCTGGACGTACTTCGCGAACGCCGGGTCTTTCATCGCGTGGAACGCGAGCGTGACCAAGTCGCGCGGGCTGGCGACGTTGCGGGTCAGCCCGTGCGGGTCCAGGTAGTTCGTCTCGCCCATCTTGAGCGCTTTCGCGGTGGCGTTCATCTGCGCGACGAAGCTCGCGACCGGGTCTTGTTCCTTGCCCACCGACTTGAACCGCGGGCCGAAGTGCTCGGCGAACGCGTGCGCCGCGTCGTTACCTGAGGGCAGCAGCAGCCCGTAAAGCAGCTCGCGAACGGCGACCTTGTCGCCGGCCTTCAGGTCGGACGAACTGCCCACGACCTTGTCCGCGGCCTCGGAGAACGTGAGGACTTCGTCGAGCACCTTCGCGTCCTCGGCCGCGAGCTTCAGCACGATGTAAGCGGTCATGATTTTGGTGGTGCTGGCAATCGGGAGCGGGTCCTTCTCGTTCCCGCCCCACAGCACCTTTCCGGTTTTGCCGTCGGCCACCGCCCACCCTTTGGCACTGACCACCGGCGGCCCGCCCACCTTCTCGGCAGGCACCTTGGGCGGCAGGGGCTTCTCTTCGGGCGGCTGCGCGTGTGTGAGCCCGGCCGTCGCGGCCAGAGCCGCAAGCGCGATCGAACGAATGAGTGTGTTCATAGCGATGTTCTACGCGCGAGCGGCGGGGCGGCGAAGGCTCACCCGCCGACGGTACCGAACACGACCGCAAGCCGTTCGGCCTTACGTGTCTCTTTCCAGTTAACGCCGTCGATTGAAGCGAACAGCCGGCCCTTCCACGCGGCACCAACGAACACGCCGTTCCCGAACGTTACGTCCACGAGGGTTACGCCGGCACCGACGCTCGCGACAGCCCCTCAAACCGCGCAGACATTTTTGGCAGGATCAACAGGATACACAGGATTTGAAAGACAATACGCCAACTCTTTTGCTTCAGTCCTGTTAATCCTGTCAAATACACACTCTGCCTGCTTGGGCTATTTCTTATTCAGGTACTTATCGAACCAGGCCAGATCCCATTCCATCTTCGCGGTGCGGAACGAAAGTGCGCCCAGCCCGTGCGGCTGGTTCGGGTACACGCACAGTTGCGTCGGCACGTTCTTGTACTCCTTCAGCGCTCGATACAGCATCCGGCTGTGACCCGGCGGGCACCGATCGTCGTTCCCGCCGACGTGGATCAGCGTCGGCGTGGTGACGTTCCCCAGGCCGTAGATCGGCGAGGTCTTCTTGTAGATCCCGGGTTGCTCCCACGGCGTCCCCTTCTTGAACACCACCGGGTACGCCGGCTCGTCGTTGAACCCCCACTCGGCCACGGTGTCGAGGATGCCCGCGCCGCTCGACGCGGCCTTGATCTTCACCGGCGGGTCTTTCAGGGTGATGAGGCAGTTCGTGAGGTACCCGCCGTTGCTCCAGCCCATCACCGCGACCCGCTCGGGGTCCGCGACCCCCTCTTTGATGAGGTGCTCAATGCCGGCGATGATGTCCTTCACGTCCACGTCGTTCTCGTTGCCGATCAGGTCGGTGACGAACTTGTCGCCGTACCCGGTAGACCCGCGGTAGTTCGGGCACAGCACGGCGTACCCCGCGGCGGCGAAGTAGAGCCGGCCGTTGTGCGGGTCGAACCGCAGGTCGTTCGGGCTGGAGGTCGTCGGCCCGCCGTGGATCGCAACGACGAGCGGCAAAGGCTTGTCGCCCTTCTTCCAGCCGTAGGGCAGTTCCAGCGGCCCGCCGACTTCGGTACCGTCGGGCGCCTTCCACGCGATGTGTTTGACGCTCGGGAACTTCCAGTTCGCGGTGTGCGGGTTCGGGTCCACGAGCGTTTCGAGTTCGCCGGTCGCTTTGGCCTGCACCTTGAGCACCGGGAGCCCGTTCTGGCTACCGGCGATGACGGCCCGGAGCGGCGCGGTGGCGAAATGCACCGCGTACTCGACCGTCGACTCTTGGTAATCCGGTGGCGGAACGTGCGTCGCCCCGTCTTTCAACACGTAAGTGCGCACGTTGACCTGCCCTGCCCGCTCCTGCAGGTACGAAAGCGCGTCGTTACCGGTCCACTGGAGCGGGCTTCCGTATCCGTGGACGTGAACCCACCCTTCCGACCGCTCCGGACCGACCAGCTTCGTGCGATTCATCCGACCGGTCGTCCACTTTCCCTCGCCCCACTCACCAATGATGATCTCGGCCGGGTACGCGTCGTGGATCGCGCAGAACGCGAACCGGGTGCCCGCGGGATTCCACGCCAGCCCTTCGAGCCATGCATAGGGGCTCGCGGCCTTGGCCCGATACACGTCCGTCGGTGGGGTGGTCACCTTTCCGTCCTCCCACACGTCCACCCGCGATTCGCCTTCCGAGCGGATGACGGTGTCGTCGAGCGCGCTAACCATCGCAACCCGCTTGCCGTCCGTGGTGACGGCGAACTCGCGAATGTACCGGCCGTTCGCGAGGACCTCGCGCGGTTCCTCTTTCGGATCGATGCGGAGCAACTTACTCACGGTGCGTTTGTTGTGCCCGTACTCGATCTTGGCGAACTTCTCGCGCAGCTCGAGGAAATCGCCCTTGTCCGTGACCGTGTCATCGACCGTGTAGAAAACTGCATCGGCCTTCGGGGCGTAGTCGTAGCCGATCACGCCACCCTTCGCGCTGGTGACCGCTTCGGGCGCGCCGTCGAGCGGAACCTTCCACACCTGAGCCTTGCCCTTGCGGTTCGCGAGGGCGTAGACGGCCTTCCCGTCGGCGGACCACTTCGGGTGCCGGTCGTTGGCGCGGTCGGTGGTGAGTTGCTTCGGCTTTCCCTTGCCGTCGGTGTCAACGACCCACAACTCGGTGGACCGGCGGTCGCCCTTTTTGTCCCACGTCGCCAGCGTGTACGCGACCTGCTTGCCGTCGGGCGAGAGCGCGATTTCGGTGATGGTGTTCACGCCGGCGTAATCGGCGGGGGTGATGTCGTGGGTGCGCTCGGGCGCGGCCGATAGGTTGCCGACCGCCACAACGAACAAACATAAAGCGAGCACGCGACGCATTGGCTCTCCTCGCGGATTGTGGGGATGAATTGGAACCGTGCGCGGGGAGGGAATCAAGACAAAGAGGATGGCCGCAAAAAAGCACAAAAAGCACAAAAAGCACAAAAGGAAGCAGAGAACGAAAGCACAGGAATAAGCCCAACCACTCCTCCGCCCTGCCTCTCTTTTGTGCTTCTTTGCGGCCATCCTCTTCGCCGGCTATTCGTCACCGTCCGGGTCGACGGTCTCGGGGTGGTACTTCCGAATCAGCTTCCGCACGGTCGCGCGCGCCAGTCCCAGCCACCGCGCCGCCACCAGTCGGTTGCCGTCCACCTGGCGCAGCGTCTCGTCGAGTACCGCGGGCTCGATCGCCTCGATCAGCTTGAGGTGCAGGTCCGCGGGCTCTTCGCCTTCGAGTTGCTGGACCTGCTCCCGGACCCACTCGGTGGCGAGCGAGCGGAGCCGCTCGGTGAGCGAGACCGGCCCCGCCGCCGTACTCGGCTCGGGGAAGTGTTCGGGCCGGAGCGGACCGCCCCGGGACTCAATCGCGGCGTGCTCGAGCGCGTTGCGCAGCTCGCGCACGTTCCCGGGCCACGGGCGCGACTTCAGGAACGCGATCGTTTCGGCGGGGACCGCGCCGGCCGGGTTCAGCACCCCGAACTTCCGCAAGAAGTGTTCGGCGAGGAACGGGATGTCGTCCACACGGTCGCGGAGCGGCGGCAGGTGGATCGGGTACACGTTCAGGCGGAAGAACAGGTCGTGCCGGAACTTCCCTTCGCGCACCGCGGACGAGAGGTCGGCGTGGGTCGCGGACACGATCCGCACGTCCACGGTCTGGGAGTCGCTCCCGCCGACCGCCTGCACCTCCTGGCGCTCCAGCACCCGGAGCAACTTCGCCTGCACCGGGAGCGGGATGTCCGCCAGTTCGTCGAGGAACACCGTACCGCCGTCGGCGAGCTTGAGGAGCCCGTCGCGGGCGCGCTCGGCGCCGGTGAACGCCCCCTTAACGTGCCCGAACAGCTCGCTCTCCACAAGGTTCGGGTTGAACGCCGCGACGTGGGCGGGGACGAGCGGCTTGTGCCGCCGCGGGCTGTTCGCGTGGATCGCGCGCGCGACCAGTTCCTTACCGGTGCCGCTCTCGCCGGTGATGAGCACGCACGCGTTCGACGGCGCCACCTTCGCGATCCGCTTGAACACCGTCTGCATCGACGGGCTGCGCCCGATGATCGCATCGGGGCTGTGGTCCTCTTCGGCCAGCGATTCGCGCGCGCCGGTGTCCTCGCTCCGGTTGCTGAGCGCGCGTTTCGTCGCGTCCACCGCTTGCGCCAGTTCGAACGGCTTCGCCAGGTAGTCGAACGCGCCCCCCTCAACCGCCTTAACGGCGGTGTTCAGGTTCCCGTGCGCGGTGATCACGACGACCGCGGCGTTGGGCGCCGTCTTCTTGAGTTCGCCGAGCGCAGTGAGTCCGTCCATTCCGGGCAGTTTGACATCCAGGAACACCACGTCCGGCGGGTGCAGCCGGGCCTTGACGAGACCGTCCTCGGCGGTCGCCGCAACCGCCACCCGGTGCTTGTCGCGCTCGAACGCCCGCCGCAGCGCCCACGCGATCGGCTCTTCGTCGTCGATGATGAGAATGGAGTGTGACATGTGTCCCGCGAGTGCCCGTGTCGCGCCGTGAATGGTTCCATCATACACGACGGATGACACGGCCCACGACAACCGCGATTTATGGGTCCGTGCACCAAACAACCTTTTCGAATCGCGCATCGAACCGGCGCCGCAATCGAGCGAGATAGATGGCGGACGTGTCGATGTCTGCCGTCAAGCACCCGGCGGAGCCGATGCGCGGTCCGTTCGAATCGAACACGTTCAGCCGAACCTCTCGGAGGCGGGGGAAGCGATCAGGGGCAAGCAACTGTTCGGCGTACCGACTCGACAGGCCAAGGGCGCTGAGATCGAGCACTTCGAGGTTCGTCAGCCGCGGCGAAGCGATGAGCTGCCAACAGCCGAGCCTGCGGGGCCGGTCTCCCCCTACCACCCTCAGACGACGCAAGCGGAACAACCGGAGGATGTCCGGTTCTTCGCCTTCGTCATGATCAGAATGCAGCGGCTCCTCACTATCGTTTTCGTCATCGTCGTACTCATCTTCTGGATCGGACGAGAGCGTTGTTTCGGGTAGCGGCAGCCACGGCCAACAAGAAATGCCGTAGCGTGCGAGTTGATCGCAGGTAAGGCCCAGGCGATTCCCGAGGAACCCACGGTGAAAATGCGTCGCATCGAGTCGGGCGCCATTGCGCAGGTCCCAATCGTCCCGGGTCGCTGGCCACCATTCTTCGTCCAAGCGCGTCCACACCCGGCCGATCTCCTCCCACAACCGGTTCGCCTCGTCGCTCCAAAGCGGGTGACGGGCCGCGGCGCACTGCAACCGAATGAACTGCGCATACGCCTCCTGGCCGTGCTCCTGGAGCCAGTCGGCGTAAACGAGGCGCGGCGTGTCGTCGTCCGGGGCGTCAAAGATCGCGTCCAGGAGCGCGTCGGCATCGGGATGCATGGCGAACTCCCGTTACACGCCTGCCGGGGCCGCGTAGGTGCGGTGCTGGCACACGTACTTGAAGCCGATGCGCTCGTACAGCTGCCGGCTCTTCGGGCCGGATCGCAGGGCCGCGTTATCGCATCCCTGCGAGGCGGCGTGTGCGAGCGCCGCCCGCGACACCGCCGCACCGTAACCGCGACCGCGATAGGGTTCGAGTGTCGCGACGCCCCAGAGCACCGCCGTCGAACCGGCCCGAGAGTACGCGGCAGCGGCCACGTCGATACCACCCGCAGAACCGATGAAGATCGCGATGTCGGGATCGAACATGAAGTTCACGGACGGCACCATCAGGTCGGCGAACTCCGGGGGAGCCTGGAACGCCGCCGCGGTGAGGGCCTTGTACACGTCCGCGCCCACCTGCCCTTCCGCTCTGCGAATCGTCAGGTCCGGTGGTACGGGGTGAGTGCCGATCGAATCGAGCGCCGGCAGCACGTAGGCCGGTTCGTCTTCATCGACCGCCCACCCGCGGGCGCGGAGTTCGGCCTCCATCGGGTGCCCCGCGTTGCCTTCCACCAGCACGCCCCATCCGGCAGCGCTGTCGGCGAAGAAATCCCGCGCCACCGGGAGCAGTTCGTTCAGGGACGGCGCGGAAGGGCGCAGCACCGCGGCGAAGTTGAAGCCCGGCCCCGGGAGTTCGCTCGCGACGAACGCGACGCCTTCCCACACACGAAACCGCCCACGCTTGTAATGCTTCAGGTACGGCGCTTCGGTCAGGCACAGCGCGGCGTGCGCGGTCTCTTTGAGGTCGGGCGTCATTCCGGCTCCTGTCGCTTCCCGCGAGTTGTTGCTTGGGATCTCGACCCCTCACTTGTCGCCAGGGCGCCAAGGCTTCACGCCCCAGGCTGCGCGTAACCCTCTCATACACGAACCGGCTGTTGGTGTCCGTTTTGGTTTTTGCCTTTGTGGCACAGACATTCCTGTCTGTACAGCGCGAGAAGGCCGCACAGACAGGAATGTCTGTGCCACGAAAAACAGACACACCAGTCGGACCCTGAATCAGAAACTCAACCCTACGATCGAAAACCCAGGTACTTCCGCGGCTTCTTTGGCCCGGCCGCGCGGTCCGCATGTGCGGATTGTGCGGGCGATTCGTCGGCATCAACCCGCCCGCGAGTGGGTAGCGAACAGGTAGCGAGTGGGTAGCGGGCGGGGTAGCTCCAGTCCCGCTACTGTCCCGTCGGCGCCCCGTTAGCGGCGCTGTAACACCCGTTACACCCCATGCTCCCCGAGCCCCCCCCGGCCCTCTCCCTGAGGGGAGAGGGGAGAAGACACGCTGGCCGCGGCTCGCGAATCGAATACGGGGGGCGCGGCATCCTCTCCCCCTCCCTTCAGGGAGGGGGCCGGGGGGTGGGTCAACGCACCGCGCACCGAACACCCTCGCCTCGATAGTTGCAGATGGCTCGTGCGTCGGAGCCGGTATCACTCGGTTTCCTCCCAGACGCTGTTCAACGCGCCGATCTGCTCGAAGTACGTGAGCATCCGCTGATAAAACGGGTCGCTCGCCAGTGTCGCGCTGTCGCCGATCACCAGCAGCTTGCGCCGGGCGCGGGTGAACGCCACGTTCGTGCGCCGGGTGTCGGACAGGAACCCGATCTCGCCCTCGTTGTTGGAGCGCACCAGCGAAACAACGATCGCCTCTTTCTCGCGCCCCTGGAAGCCGTCCACGCTGTCGATCTCCAGCCCCGGAACGTCGGCGAGCTTCTCGCGCAGCAGCCGCACTTGCGCCCGGTACGGCGTAATCAGTCCGATCTGCGAAGGCGCTATCCCCAGCGCGAGTAACGCACGGACCTTCTTCACCGCAAGTGTGGCCTCTTGCGCGTTGAAGCGGCTCCCGGTGTCTTCTTCCAGTTCCTCGTCGTAACTCGCGCCGGCCGTGTCGATGAACTGCACCGGCGTTTCGGTGAGCGGGTCACGCGCGACACCCGGCAGATGGCAGAGCAGGTGCGCGGCGACGCTCTCGTGCGCAACCAGTTGGCTGTCATAGAACTCGCCATTGGAGAACCCCATCACGGCCGCGTGCATCCGGTGCTGGACCGTGAGCAGCCGCGACGCGCCCGGCCCGAACTGTCGCACCAGCCGCTCCATCAGGCTGACCGAGAGCCCGCGCTCCGCGGCCTCGGGCGAAAGGACGGTCGGCGGGAGCTGGCAGTGGTCCCCGGCGAGTACGACCTTGTTCGCGCGCAACAGCGGGACCCACGCCGCAGGTTCGGTTGATTGACACGCCTCGTCGATCACCACCACGTCGAACCGGCGCTGACCGAGCAACTGGCTGTCGAGCCCGGTGAGCGTGGCGCACACGACCCTCGCCTCGTCGAGCACGCGCTCCGTGGCGCTGGCTTCGAGCCGCCGCACCTCGGTGAGCATCTCGCGGGCTTCTTTCCGGAGCGCGGCCTTTTCGCCGGGTTGCGGCTTTTCGCGGGTCCACTTGTCCGCCTGCCGGAACAGCGCGAACGCCTCGCGGGCCACCTTGCGCGCCTGGCGTGCGTCCGGGTGCTTCTCGGCGAGAATGTCGATGGCCCGGGCGCGAAGCTCCGGCATCACCCGCGCCGGGTGGCCGAGCCGCACCGGGAGTTCGCCCACACCGAGCAACTTTTCGAGGAGGTTATCGACCGCGTGGTTGCTGGGCGCGCACGCCAGAACCTTATCGCCGCGGGCGACCAGTTTGCGGATGAACTCGACAACGGTCGTGGTTTTTCCGGTGCCGGGCGGCCCGTGGATGATGGCGAAGTCCGGCGCCGCCAGTGCGAACGCGACCGCGTCGCGCTGCGGCTCGTTGAGGGTGGAAGGCGACCTACCCCCAGCCCCTCCCTGAAGGGAGGGGGGAGAACTCGCTCCAGAAACGGATGGCGTATCGGACGTGGTTGGCGGTTCGTCTTCACTCCCCATCCCTTCAGGGAGGGGGCTGGGGGGTGGGTTGTCTTCACTCCCTTCAGGGAGGGGGCCGCCTTCCTCCCCCTTCCCTTTAGGGAGGGGGGCCGGGGGGGTAGGTCGTTCCCCCAGCAGCACCTCGCGCAGTTGGGCGAGCCGGTCGCCGGTGGCGCTCGCGGCGCGGCGCAGCGCGTCCTGCTGGCGTAAACGTGACACCTCGTCGGGCGACAGGTCGAGCCGCCAGACCGCCTCGTCCGGCAGGTCGTCGTCCGGCGGGTCGATCGCCACGCCGATCGTGGCCGTGTCGCGGTCGTAGATCACGCCGCGGTACGACGGCACCCGGCGGTTCACGTTCGTCTGGCTGAGGAGCACCGGCGCCCCGGGGCCGAGGCGGGACGGCGGGAGCGGTTCGTTGAGCGTTTTGCGGCCGAAGGTGAGCAGCAACCGGCCGCCGAGCCCGAATTCCGAGTCGCGCAGGACGAGTTTTGTCAGCGTCGAGCCGTCGCCGACGGGCGAGCCCTCTTCGGCCTGCGCGCGGCGTCGGGCCTCTTCCTGTTCGGCCTTGGCTTCCAGGTCCAGCAGGTGCGACAGGTTGGAAAGGTGGTTCGCGTCGGTGAAGTCCGCTTTGCCCGCGAACCGCACCCGCACCGGCTTGGCTTGAAGTGTCGCGCCGTCCAGCGCGTTCACGATCGCGGCGGCTTTGCCGTCGGGCACCTCGACCGTGGCCCCCCGGCCCACGAACGCGATCTTCCCGACGTGCTTCGAGTCGATCTTCCCACCGCCGCAGACGAACGCGAGAACGACCCCGGGCGGGCACCGCGGCGGAACCGGGTCGATGTGGATCAGGGCCATGTGCTGGGTCACGGGCGCGAAGGTTGGTGTTCGCGTCCATGATACCAGCCGCGGGCGGCGGGTTCAGTGCGAGTAGCTGTTCCCGACCGCCATGTACCGCCAGTGCCGAGGCTGGTTCGTGCGGTACCGGTTGGCCGCGTCGTCGCGGGTCTCCTCGTCGTATTCGGCTTCTTCCGAAGAAATCGGTTCGAACCCGTGCGCCGTTACCGGCTGGTCCCCGGACCGCGCGTACCCCCACACGCACAGCCCGCACGCCAGCGCCACCGCGATCAGCATGCGTCGCCCACTCATTCCGCTCCCCCCAACGCTTCCTGCGTCACTTGGGGGGCTCATAGCGTTGGGGCGGGCGTGAGTCAACGGTCTAAATGCTCATACATGAACCCGCAATGGGTATCACGTTTGTTGACGAGCCGCGACCGCCAGGGAGCGGTGCCACGTACCCCGCTCCCTGGCGGTCGCGGCTCGTCAAGAACGCGGCACTACCGCCGGGCACGTGCATCAGAGCGCCGCGAGTGGGTCGCGTTCGGCCCGGCTCGGCCACACCGTAACACCCGGAAAATCGCCCCCCAGCTTCGCGGCCAGATCCTCAACCGCCGGGCGCTCTGTGGCGTAGTGCCCGGGGAGAATCAAGCCGACGTTCGCGCCACCGGCCGCGACCGCGTCGTGGAACCGCACTTCGCCGGTGAGGAACACGTCCGCCTTTCGTCTGATGGCATCGGACAGGAACTCGCCCGCGGCACCGCACGCCAGGGCCACCGTGCGCACAGGGCGCTCCATATCACCCACGACCTGAACGGCGTTCGCGCGAAGCATCTCCTTCGCGCGCCGGGCCAGTTCGCCCAGGGTGGTCGGATTCTCCAGTTCGCCGATCCGCCCCTCGCCGCCACTGGCGGTCGGTTTGAGCGGGTACACGTCGAATGCGGGCTCCTCGTAGCTGTGCGCCTTCCGCATCGCGGCGATCGCCCCCGAGACGAGCGGTTCGGGGACCACGACCTCCAACCGCCATTCGGGCACCTCTTCGCGCCGGCCCTTTTGGCCGACCGCCGGGTTGGTGGCGTCGGTGCCGAAGAACGTGCCGGTGCCGGAGAGCCGGAAGCTGCACTCGCGGTACTGCCCGATCACCCCCGCCCCAGCCCCGAACAGCGCGTCGGACACCTTCGCAAGGTCGGCGTCGGGTACGAACACGACGAGTTTGCACTGCCGCTTCGCTTCGCGCGGCCGCAGCGGAACCGCGTTCGTCACGCCGAGTTTCTGACACAGCCCGTCGTTGATCCCGCCGGAACAGTTGTCGAACGCCGTGTGCGGCGAGTAGACTGCGATGTTTGCACGCAGAAGCGGCAAGAGGGCCTCGCCGTCGGGGGTGTTCGCGGTCAGCTTCTTCGCGCCGCGGAACAGCACGGGGTGGTGCGAGACGATCAGATGTACGCCCTCGCGCACGGCCTCGGCGGCAACGTCGGGCGTGAGAGTCAGGCACGTGAGCACCCGGCCCACCTCTCCCTTCGGGTCGCCGAGCAGCAGCCCGACGTTGTCCCAATCCGCGGCGGTCGCACAGGGGGCGAACCGCTCCAGGTACGCGGCGAACTCGGCGACGGTGGGCATAGGTAACCTCGTGTTCACCGCAAACAGTGCGATTGAGGGCGCAGAGAGAAGAATAGGGAGTAACGCCGCTCGTGCTCCTCTCCTCACCCGTCGCGCCCCGCCGTGAATAAATTTTCAATTTCTCCGACGCGCGGGGCGGTTTCACCCCAGTACCAGTTGTGACGCGTTCAGCGGGAACACCGATGCCCACCGAAGCCCGACCACTCACCCGGCAGTTGCTCCGGGTCGTTCTCGGCACGCCGGACGTGCCAGACCGCGACCTGCTCGCGCGGTTCGTGAACGCACGCGACGAGGACGCGTTCGCGGAACTCGTGCGGCGGCACGGGGCGATGGTGCTCGCGGTGTGCCGCCGCGTCACCGGGCGCGCCCACGACGCCGAGGACGCGTTCCAGGCGGCCTTCCTCGTTCTGGCGAAGCGCGCAGGACACCTGAGCCGCCCGGAGTTGCTCGCGAACTGGCTGTACGGCGTCGCGTTCCGCACCGCCCTGGACGCCCGCGCCGCCCGGCGCCGTGCCGAGGACCGTGTCGTGCCCACCGCCGCCGAACCGGCCTGCCCGGAGCCGCCCGACGACAACGCCGAGCTGCGCCGGGTGATCGACGAGGAGTTGGCCCGGCTCCCGGACAAGTACCGGGCCGCGGTCGTCCTCTGCGACCTCGAAGGGCTGCCGCGGTCGGCCGCGGCGCGGGCGCTCGGCGTCCCCGAGGGCACGCTGTCGAGCCGGCTGGCCCACGCGCGGAAGCTCCTCGCCGGGCGGCTGACCCGGCGCGGGGTCACGGCGTCGGTCGCCGCAGCGGGCGCGGTCCTGACCCGCGACGCGGCGGCCACGGTCGTCCCCCACAACCTGACGCACACAACGGTTCAGTTGGCCGCGCGGTTCGCGCTGGCGCGGGGCACGGTCCCGCCCGGCGCGCCGCCGGAAGTTTCGTCCCTCACCGAAGGAGCCTTGAAGGCCATGCTCGTGACACGCTTGAAGCAGACGTTCGCCGCCGGGTTGTTCGCCTGCGGGCTGATCGGGGTGGGGGGCGCGCTGGCCCAGCAGCTCGGCGCGCCGGCCGTGAAGACCGCACCGGCCGCGCCCGAGCAGCCGCTCGTGGCTGAAGACGCCCCGTTCGTTGCCCAACCGACGAAAAAGCTCCCGGAGGCGAAGAAGATCGTGGCGAAGGGCATCGAAGACGACGACGTGCCCTACGGGACGTTCCCTTCGCAGGCGGTCGTGCGCATTGAGGACGGGAAGCTGGTCAGGCGCAACCGCGTCGGCGGCGCGGAACTGGTGAAACAGGTGGTCGGCGATCAGACCATTCTGGGCTACCAAATGACATCCTCAGTCCAGGCGACCGCTTACGACCCAGCGGACATTGCGGTGTTCGATATCAAGGGGAACCGGCTCTCCCCGAAGGCGTGGAAGGAGATGCTGAAGACCGATGTCGTTGCTCTCATCTCCTCGAACGGCTCGCTGCCGAACCCGCGCGAGCTGACGATGTTCAAGCCGGACACGCTGGTGATCGTGCTGCCGACCGGTTACGCACAACACTCGGCCGGCGGGGCCACGTCTTACTTCCCGACCTACGGCGGTCAGATGCTCCCCACCCCCCCGACACTGGCGGTCCCCAGCTCCCCCTTCGGGAACACGGTTCCAGCCGCGCCGGCGCCAAACACCCGCCCGGCCACGCCGGCGGCCCCGCGTGCCACGATGCCTCCCAAGGCACAACCCGCGCTCCCGCCCCCACCGTCCACAGGCAGCGACCCGTTTGCTGCTCCGCCGGTCACCCGAGGACAGGACGTGCCGCCCCTTGCACCGATCCCGGATTCGCAGTAAGGCACCCGCCCTCTTTCCAGGGGCTTTCGCCCCTGGCTACGGACCCGGCGCCCCTTCAGGGCTCAAAGACAACCTCTGCATTTCAGCCCTGAAGGGGCGCCGGGTCCGTAGCCAGGGGCGAAAGCCCCTGGTCCGAAAGCCCTGGCCTCCGACAAACCAAATGGCCGCGGTCGGCGGGGCGGGAGGTCTGTGCCTCTCGCCCCGCCGACCGCGGCCGTTACGTCACGTCCGAACGCGGTTGGTCCGTGTTCTGTAGCCGGCCTCTGTGAGGCCGGAGCGACATCATTCGTATACCACCGGCCTTACAGAGGCCGGCTACAGAATACATGTACTCTTCAACCGGATGTGCGGTCACTTCCGCGGCAGCAGTTCCGGCAGGTTCGCCACCCGCAGCGCCGTCACCGCCATCACCTGCGCCCCCTGGATCAGGTTCGGCTCCTTCGCCTTATCGAAGGTGTCGCTCTGGGTGTGGTGGGTGAGCCGGTACTCGTCCACGTCCTGGTTGCAGGCGAAGCCGGGGACGCCCGCCTGGTGGAACGGCCAGTGGTCGGTGCCGCCGCCGATCCCGCCGGTGGTCAGCCCCTTCCAGCCGTCCAGCCCCTTGAGCACGGCCAGTTCCTTGTCCAGCATGTCCTTCATGTAGGTGCGGCCCTGGAGCCCGAACCCGGTCACCTTCCCGGTGCCGGTGTCGTGGACGATCGCCAGCGAGTGCTTGGGCAGGTCGTCCTTGTACTTCTCCACGTACTTCTTCGAGCCGTACAGCCCCTGCTCTTCGCCGCTGAACAGGCAGAACCGGATGGTGCGCTTCGGCGGGCTCCCGGCCCGCGCCAGCTTCGCGACGGTGCGGGCCGTTTCCAGCACCACGCAGCTCCCGGTGCCGTTGTCCGTGGTGCCGCTGCCCAGGTCCCACGAGTCCAGGTGCGCGCCGACCACCACGATCTCGTCCGGCTTCTCGCTCCCGCGCACCTCGCCGATCGTGTTGTACACGACCACCGGGCCGGGGATGAACTTGTTCTCGATCTCCACCTCCACGCGGGTGGTCGCCTTCTCGCGGGACGCGAGCCGCCACAGCAGGTCGTAGTGCTCGTGGGCCATGTACACGCGGGCGATGCCGCCCTCGGCGGCGGCCCGGTCGCCGCGGCCCCAGCCCCCGGTCGTGACGAGCAGCCCGTGCGGCTTGCCGGAGTCGGACACGAGGCACGCCGCGCCCTCGGCCTTGAGGAACTCGTTCAGCTCGTTCTGGAACTGCTGGAACCCGCCGCCGAACCCGCCGCCGTCCTTCTTCGGCTGCTCTTTCGGCTGCTCCTTCTTCCCGTCCTTGGCCGGCGGTTGGAGCTTGAACGAGACGCCGGAGTCGCCCGCGTCGTCCTTTTTGGGGTCGGCCTTCTTGGACTCCTCTTTCGGCGGGGCGTCCTTCTTCGGCTCGTCCTTCTTCGGCTCGTCCTTCTTTTCGGGCCGGGTGCCGAGGTAGGTGAGGTCCGAGATCGGGGCCACGCGGCTCGGGGGCTGGCGCAGGATCACGGCGTTCTTGAGCTTGCCCTTGTACGCCTCAAGGTCCTTCTTGGTGCGGACGTTGAGGATCACCACGTCGCCGGTCACCTTGCCCTTGGTGCCGGGCGACCAGCCGGCGGACGCGACCAGCAGGCTGCGCCCGGTGTCGGGCTCGACGATCTTCATCTCGGCCTTGCCGCGCTGCCACCCGTAGGGGATCTCCCACGGCTCGAGGCGCACGTTCTCCAGGCCGTACTCCTTCATCTTCTCGGCGGTCCACTTGTTCGCCTTTTCGAGGCTCGGGGACCCGGTGAGGCGCCCGCCGATCTCGTCGGACAGGTACCGCAGGTTCTTCATGATCTCGGTGCGGGCCTTCACCTCTTCGATGACCAGCCGGTCCAGGTCGTCCGAGCTGGCGCGCGCCTTGGGCGCGGTGTCGGCCGGCGTCGCCGGGGTGGGGGGCATTAAAAGGGCGCACAGCACGCCGAGCGCGGCGGGCTTCAGAACGCGGGGCATGAGACGGACTCCGAGCGGGACGGTGCGAGAGCGAGCGTGATGAGAGAGTGAACGTATTGTGTGAGAGCCCGCGCGCGGAAACAATTAGGAAGTGCTTAAAAACTGGGGAGAGCTTTCACGGCTCACCCGTGCCTCGTGACGCCCACCTGCTGACACATGGACAGCAGCGGGCACGTCGAGCACTTGGGCCGATCGCCGGTGCAGATGTGCTTACAGCCGCCGAGTCGAAAATCAGAAAAGGCAGGGTGGCTACGTCGTTGGAAAACGTGGCTGCGGGGTAAATATTGCTGCCGACCAGTGCGGTAAGAGTGGCGTCGTTCGAGAGACGGGAGTACAGCGTGTCGTTGAGCATGCCCGTATTTAGTGACGGCACGAACGAAAAGCCCCGGGTGGTTAGTCCGGGGCGGATTACCTCGCTACGTCGCCGGTC
The DNA here is from genome assembly GCF_008065095.1 of Gemmata obscuriglobus. Taxonomy (NCBI): domain Bacteria; kingdom Pseudomonadati; phylum Planctomycetota; class Planctomycetia; order Gemmatales; family Gemmataceae; genus Gemmata; species Gemmata obscuriglobus. The sequence continues at coordinate 7,530,670 of NZ_CP042911.1, forward strand.
TCTCTCCCCGCTCTTGCAGCAGTCGATACATGACGGCTTCGTCCAAGTCATTAACCCAGTACTGAGGTTCTGCTTTCGTCGTTTCCTGACCTAGTGCCCTGAGCGTAGAAGGTAGGTCGAGCCGTGTCAGAAAGTGCATCAGGCGATCCCTGCGTTCATCCCCGACCGGTTCCCCGTTGACGTACATCATCCATTGCGTTTGCGTGCCGGGGCGAGCTTCGTAGCTCCTCCCGGCACGCTCTTCCTCCCTCAAGTACTTAGCCGCCCAGCCCAGCACTGCTACCTCTGGGGGGTTGTCCGAAATAGTACACATGCCTCTACCTCAGTTAGCTCATCTCGTCAACATGGTCATCGGCAAATCGTCTTGAGTGGCTTCGAAAAAGTGCTCCCGCTTCTCTATCGTTTTCCTGACGCAAGCCTTTTAATCGTCACAATCTTTAAATTTTAACATTATTCAGGGTGGTTAGTTCGGTGCAGCTTGAGGGTGTGTCGTAACTGTTGCCCCCTGCGTGCGGATGCTCACGATGCACGCAATCAGGATCTCGAAAACGGAATCGTGCCCCGCCGCGGCAAGCTCGAAAAGAGCCGCCTTCGGGTACGGTGCGACGGCCTCCCGGAGAAGTGGCACCGCTTCCTCAATGTCGAAGGGCTTCTTGTTCGCTTCGGCACGCTTCGGGGGCGGCCATCGGAGCTACTCCTTCCCCAGCAGCAGATCGACCACCCAGCACCCACGCACATGCTGTGCCTCGCTGCGGCAGTGGGTCAGGATGTCGGCGTTGTCGCACCCCGCGTCTTGGAGGGCGTCGGCCAAGATGGGCATGCGGTCGAAGGCGCGGTCGGCGTAGATGCCGGTGACGAGGGCAGTGATATTGGAGGTGAGCCAAGCCGGATCGGCGGCCACGGGGCGGAAGGGATTGCCGAAGATGTCCCGCACGACGGCCGCGAGGACGGCGTGCTCGGCTGCTATTTGGACTTCCCTCACGCTGTCGTCGGTGTAGCAGCAGCAGACGGCGCTATCGACGCCGTACCTAGCGTGGTAGTACGGGTCGGTATGGTGGAACGCCCCGTGAACGAACTGGCGGACCCCCTCCCATTCCTCGAACGTGGCCTCCCCGTCAACGTACCGCTCGGTCGTGGCAGCGTACTGAGAGCCGATCCCCTCGCTCATGTCCGGACGAAACCGTAGATACTCCCGCTCGCAGAAGACGGCGAATAGCCTTAACTTCCGGTCGCTTGTCTTATCCCGCAGGTACTCCAGCATGGGCTTCGGGTTCGTACAGTTCAGCCATTCTTGCTCGGTCACGGCGTTGGCTCCGGTCGGTCCTTGTCAGCATGACCGAGAGCCAGAACTAAGACAAGCAGGCGAGAGAGGGTCGCACCAACACGCGATGGCTGAGACAAGACAATTTTGACAGGATCGACAGGATCAACAGGATTTCAACCAATCGGTCTTCATCCGGTGAATCCTGTCGATCCTGTCAAAATCTGTATTCGCCCACACGAAGCCGCGACCAGCAATCCGTTCCGCCACCGTTTCTTACGCGAGGTGCCGCTCTGCGCCGGTCTGGCGCCGCTTCGGTCGGCCGACCCGTGCGACCGCGTAAACCAGAGCCCCGACGATTGCGACCTCCAACAGCCCCGGTCGCAGCACCGTGCCGATGACGATCCCAGCAATCAAGGCAAGCACCGTTGCGTTAAATCCGGCCATAGCGACCTCTCAGTAATGGGTCCTACTGTAAGGTATACGTTCATCGATCTTATTTCTTCTCCTCCACGGCGGATTTGTACCCGGCCGGCGGCTTCGTATCGAACAGCCCGTCCGTCTTCACGTCCCACTCGAACTTCTCGAGCCGAACCCCCGCGACGCCCTTTGCCGTCGGGTCCTTCCCAGCTTGGAGCGCGAACTCGAGCCGCACCGGCCGTTTCGTCTCCGGGTGGACCCAGATCCGGTACCGCCAGGGCGCGTCCTTCGCCCCGGCGTTCGGAATTTCCAGCTCGAACCGCGCGGCTTTCACACCGTCGATTTCATCCGTCCCGGCCGCCTTCTTGTCCCCACCCGAGTACGTCGCCAGCCCGTGAACGAGTTTGAGTAGCGTGGCCTCCTGCGCACCGGGCTTTCCGCCCAACGAGTCGCACGTCTTATCACGGTGGTCGATGGCGACCCCTTCTTTCCCGTGCGGGAGAATGGCAACGGCCTGCGACTTGCCGCCGGCAAAGATCTCGTTGCGCAACGATCCGGGCGCGGCCCACGTCAGCTTGACGGTCATCGTCTTTGCGACGGCGGCCGGCTTCCCGTCATGGAGCAGGACGTAATCGCACGAGAAGGACTTCGCCTCCTTGAACGGCTTGAGGCCATCGGCCAAAGCGACGGCCGGGGTCCCGCCCCAGCCGAGAACGACGACGACAATCACCGCGGCCGAAATGGCCCCGGACGTGATCCAGGTGCGTCGATCCATGAGAACCCTCCAAAGGAGTGTGTTACGTGTCGGTGCGGGCTCCGCGGCCAGGGCCGCGAGCAGCCGCGCACGCCCGGCCGCGTGGCCGCGATCGGCCGCGGCGTGGGCCGCTTCCATCCCGTGCATGACGCCATTGATGTCGGAGAACCGGGCCGCGCACGCCGGGCACCCGGCCACGTGCTGCTGAACCGCGGAGGCATCGCCGGTCAGGGCGAGTTCGACGAGGGCGTCGTCGGTTGGGCACTTCATTGCGGCACCTCCCCGGCCGGTCGATCGGCCCCCATCCACCGGGCGAGTGTTCCGACAGCACGCGTGATTAGGGCGTATGTGCCCGACCGGGACCGGCCCAGAAGGCGGGCCGTTTCGTTCCCGTCGCGGCCGTTCAGGAAGAAGAACTGGATCGCCCGCCGCTCCTCCTCGGGCAACCGGGCCACCAGCGCGAGCATGTAGGCCGCCTCGTCCGCGCCGTCGATGTCGTGCTCGGCCGCCCGCCCGTCGGCGAGGTCATCCGGGAGCGGTTCCCGCGTGCGGTTCCGCCGCCGGGTTTCCTGAACCACGCGGCGGGCGATCCCGACGAGCCACGGGGCGAACCGCTCGGCATCCCGGAGCGTCGCGATGGACCGGTACGCCCGGAGGAACACGTCGTGAGTGATGTCCTCGGCGAGGCTCGGACCGGCGTCACCCGCGACCGTCCGGACCAGCCGCGCGTACCGGTCGTACAACCGGGCGAAGGCGTCGCAATCGCCCGCTGCGGTTCGACGCACCAGTTCGCCGTCGGTCGGGGTGGCGTCATTCATCTCACCTCACTCGTGCGTCGAGCCGGCCGATCGTCCAAACTTTTTCACCGTCCGACGTGCGGCACGCCGCTGGTGCCCCTGCGGAAGGGGCACGCCGATTCCTCTCGCAAAAGCCTGTGCGAGCCTGGCACAGGCGCGACGGGCGTGAGCGGTGACAGTGTGTCAGAGATGGGCGAATAGGCGCACCCGATCGATGCGTTCCCCGCATCATCCGAAGGGCTGTGAGTGGCGGCTGTGGTTTCGACAGCGCGCGGAGGGGCCGCCAGCCGTGAGGTCGCCGGAACCGGGCACAAGGTACCCAACTTATCAACCCGTGGGAAGCCGAATGCCATGTCGGACAACTGACATCGGAACTTGAGGGGAAAAAAGGGAGAGTCCCGCAGGGAAGAGATCGTGTTCTACAGTGAACCGCAAGCAACCCGGACTTGTCGGTTTTGTGTTCGCGGAACTTTAGCGATTTTGGTCCGCAGGTTGCTTCTGCTCACAACAACTTGCCACTCCCTCAAGGACGAGGCCACCATGCTCGTGCTCACCCGTAAGACCGGCCAAGAAATCATCATCGACGGCAACATCCGCATCACGGTGACGGCCTGTGGCGACGGCCGCGTGAAACTCGGGATCAAGGCCCCCTCCAACATCAAAATCGATCGGGCCGAGGTCGCGGCCCGCATCGCCGCCGAAGAAGTCGAGTCCCTCGTGGAACTCGCCTGCGGTTGACACGCGCTCCGTACTCGCTTACTGTTCTGCCCACTCGGACGCGTACCAGGACGGTACACCGCGCGGGCATGGATTGTCCTTATTCGGGTAGACACCCCACCGCCGGGCCATCGGCCTGTCGGTGGGGTTGTCGTTTTGAGCGGGTAACTTCTTCAGCCGAACGGCTTCTTTGCTTCAGGCGGTCATCGAAGCTACTCCCTTCCCAGCAGCAAATCGATCACCCAGCACCCACGAACATGCGGCGCCTCGCTGCGGCAGTGAGTCAGGATGTCGGCGTTATCGCACCCGGCGTCTTGAAGGGCGTCGGCCAGGATCGGCATGCGATCAAAAGCACGGTCGGCGTAGATGCCGGTGGCGAGCGCGACGACATTCGATGTGAGCCACGACGGGTTGACGATCACGGGGCGAAAGGGGTTACCGAAGATATCACGGACCAGCACGGCAAGAGCGGCCTTTTCACCCTTTATGATGGCTCTGCTCTCATCCGAGCGAACAGACTCATCTTGCTTGCACAGGGCAAGGGGTGCGTACTTCGTGACGATGTTCGCCGGCCCCATTGGGTAGGCAAAATCCGCCAGAGCAGTCACAGCCGAATAACACGCTCCGTTCCACTCGCCATCGCGTGGACCGCTGACAGCCTTCGCCACACGCCGCAAGTCTCTCTTCGAGGCTTCTCCATCAGCGAACCGTTCAGCCACCTCGACGAGTTGCTGTAACCTTATGTCGCTGATCAGGTGCCAAATGCGACGGCAACCCGCAACGCCGAATAGGAGAGGTTTGCGACGAGTGACACGGGGCTGAAGGAATATGAGCAGAGCATCGAGCTCTGTGGCAGATAGCCAATCTACTTCCACCTCAATGCTCTTCGGTGGTGGCGATGGAGGTACGTATTCCACCCCGAATATCTGGCAAAGGAGGGCTTGCGGGTCCACTTCCCCCACTGAGCCCGGCTCTGTTTCGGCCATTAGTCCTCATTCACGATAGCGTGAGGGTGTTCGCCCCCTCTCCCCAAGTCCGGAGGCGCCCAGCGACAGTTGGGGATACCGACGGTCGTGGATCGACTCGTGCAGCAAGCGATCCTGCAAGTGCTCACACCGTTATTGGACCCGACCTTCTCGAACTCCAGCTACGGCTTCCGTCCGAAGCGCGGGGCGCACGACGCCTTGGCCGCGGCGAAGCGGTACGTGGAGGAGGGACGAACCATCGTGGTGAACCTGGAACGGTTCTCCGACCGGGTGAACCACGACATCCTGATGGCGCGGCGGGCCCGACGTGTGGCCGACAAGCACCTGTTGCGGGTCGTGCGCCGCTTCCTCGAAGCGGGGCTGATGCAAGACGGTGTCTGTATCGCGCGACATGAGGGGACTCCGCAAGGCGGACCACTTTCGCCGTTGCTGGCGAACCTGTTGTTGGATGATTGGGACCGGGAATTAGAACGACGCGGTCATCGGTTCTGTCGGTACGCGGACGACTGCAACGTGGATGTGCAGTCGCCCGGGGCGGGCGAACGGGTGATGGCGTCGCTGATCCGATTCCTGGAAGGCAAGCTGCGATTGCGTGTCAAAAGGCAAGCTGCGATTGCGTGTCAACCGGGAGAAGAGCGCGGTGGCGCCGGTCCAGGAGCGCACGTTCCTGGGCGATCGACTCCTGGGGGACGGGCGGTTGGGGATGGCGCCCAAGAGTCTGGAGCGGGCCAAAGATCGTATTCGGCAGATCACCCGAAGGAACCGCGGAATCGGCTTACTCCGGGTGGTCGGCGAGTTGAACAGCTTCCTCACCGGGTGGGTGACGTACTTCCGCCATGCGGCGATGCGGAGCCTGTTACCGGATGTGGATGGCTGGATTCGGCGGAAGCTGCGCTGCGTGCGGTTGAAGGAGTGTAAGCGGTCGGGTGCGATCGCCGATTTCCTTCGTCGGGCCCGTGTTCCCGAACGGGACGCGTCAGACGAGTTCATAGGGCAAAGGTTGGTGGCGTCCGGCGGGCAGTGAGGCCGCCCACCGCGCCATGACCGAGGAGTGGTTCGAGAAACTCGGGCTGGTGTGCCTGCGACAGAGGTTCGAGAAGCTAAACCAGAAGTAGAAACCGCCGGATACGCGAAGTATGTCCGGTGGTGTGGGAGGACGGGGGGAGCAATCCCCCCTCCTACCCGATTTACATCCCCACACCCGGACTCACGCTCGGGTCGCGCGAGTTACTTGTCGCGCTTGCCGGCCTCACCGAGGGCGGCCTGCGCCGCCGCGAGGCGGGCGATCGGCACCCGGAACGGCGAGCAGCTCACGTAGTCCATCCCGATCGCGTGGCAGAACACCACGCTGTCCGGGTCGCCGCCGTGCTCGCCGCAGATCCCGACCTTCAGGTGCTGGCCGTGCTTCTCGGTCCGGCTCGTCCGGCCCTTCTGGATGCCGATCTTCATCAGCTCGCCGACGCCGTTGAAGTCGATCGTCTGGAACGGGTCGATCGGCAGGACCTTGTCCCGCAGGTAGGTCGGCATGAACCCCTTGATGTCGTCGCGGCTGAAGCCGAACGTCATCTGGGTCAGGTCGTTGGTCCCGAAGGAGAAGAACTCGGCCTCCTCGGCGATCTTGTCCGCCGCGATGCACGCCCGCGGCAGCTCGATCATGGTGCCGACCTGGTACTCCACCTTCACCCCGGCGGCCTTCATGCACTCCTCGGCCACCGCGATCGCGCGCTTCTTGAGGATCGCCAGCTCCTCGACCACGCCCACGAGCGGGATCATGATCTCGGGCAGCACGCTCTTGCCCTTCTTCTTCACCTCGATGGCGGCCTCGATGATGGCCCGCACCTGCATGTCCCCGATCTCGGGGAACACGAGCGGCAGCCGGCACCCGCGGAACCCCATCATCGGGTTCATCTCGTGCAGCTCGTCCACCCGCTCGAAGATCTTCTCGACGGTCGTGCCGGTCTGCCGGGCCACCTCTTCGGCGCCGGCCACGTTGTCCTTCTGCGGGAGGAACTCGTGCAGCGGCGGGTCGAGCAGCCGGATGGTGACCGGCAGCCCGTCCATCACCTCGAACAGCCCGACGAAGTCGGCCTTCTGGAACGGCTCGATCTTGGCGAGCGCCTTGGTGCGGCCCTCCACGTCCGGGGCGAGGATCATCTCGCGCACCGCGGCGATGCGGTCCTTGCCGAAGAACATGTGCTCGGTGCGGCAGAGGCCGATGCCCTCGGCGCCGAACTCGCGGGCCTTGGCGGCGTCCGCGGGGGAGTCGGCGTTGGTGCGGATCTTGAGCTTCCGCACCTTGTCGGCCATCGCCATCAGGGTGGCGAAGTCGCCGGTCATCGACGGCGGCACGGTCGGCACCTTGCCGATCATCACGTCGCCGGTGGTGCCGTTGATGGTGACGAACTCGCCGGCCTTCACCACGGTGCCCGCGATGGTGACCGTCTGGGCGGCCTCGTCGATCTTCACGGCCTCGCAGCCCACCACGCACGGCTTGCCCCACCCGCGGGCGACGACCGCCGCGTGGCTGGCCTTGCCGCCGGTGCTGGTCAGGATGCCCTTCGCGAGGTGCATGCCCGCCACGTCCTCGGGCGAGGTCTCCTTGCGGACCAGGAGGATCGGGTCGTTCGGGTGCTTCTCGGCGTGGGCCACGACCGCCTCGGCGGACAGCAGCACCATGCCGCTGGCGGCGCCGGGGCTGGCGGCGATGCCCTGGGCGACCGGCTTGTTCTTGGCCTTCGGGTCGAGCTGCGGCTGGAGCAGGTGGTTCAGCGAGTCCGGGGCCACGCGCTTGACGGCGGTGGTCTCGTCGATGAGCCCCTCCTTCACCATCTCCACGGCGATGCGGACGGCCGCGGTGCCGGTCCGCTTGCCGGTCCGCGTCTGGAGCATGTACAGGACGCCGTCCTGCACCGTGAACTCGATGTCCTGCATCTCCTTGTAGTGCTTCTCGAGCGCCGCGCGGATGCCGACGAGCTGCTCGTACACCTTCGGCATGTCCTCGCCGAGCTTCGAGATCGGCTCGGGGGTGCGGATGCCGGCCACCACGTCCTCGCCCTGGGCGTTGATGAGGTAGTCGCCGTAGAACACGTCCTCGCCGGTGTTCGGGTCGCGGGTGAACGCGACCCCGGTGCCCGAGCCCTCACCCATGTTGCCGAACACCATCGCCTGCACGTTGACGGCGGTGCCCTTCAGCCCGGTGATGCGCTCGATGCGGCGGTACTCGATGGCCTTGTGCCCGTTCCACGAGTTGAACACCGCGTTGATGGCGAGCATCAACTGCTTCTTCGGGTCCTGCGGGAAGTCCTCGCCCACGTCCTTCTTGTAGACGGCCTTGTACCGCTTCACCAGCTCCTTGAGGTCGTCGGCCGACAGCTCGGTGTCGAGCTTGACGCCCTTGGCCTCCTTCATGGAGTGCAGCTCGTGCTCGAAGTGCTCGTGCTCGAGCCCCATCGCGGTGGAGCCGAACATGTCGATGAGCCGGCGGTAGCTGTCGTAGGCGAACCGGTCGTTGCCGGTCTTCTTGGCGAGCCCCTCGACGCTGGCGTCGGTGAGGCCGAGGTTGAGGATGGTGTTCATCATCCCGGGCATCGAGAGCGCCGCGCCGGAGCGGACGCTGACGAGCAGCGGGTCGGCCGGGTCGCCGAACTTCTTGCCGAACTCCGCCTCGACCTTCTTGAGCGCCTCGTCGATCTGCGGGACGGCGGCGTCGGGGATCTTCTTCCCCTGCTCGTAGTACGCGGCGCAGACCTCGGTGGTGATGGTGAACCCGGGGGGCACCGGGATGCCGATCTTGCACATCTCGGCCAGGTTCGCGCCCTTGCCGCCGAGCAGTTCCTTCATCTTGCCGTCGCCGTCGGCCGTTTTGCCGCCGAACGAGTAAACGTACTTCGCGCTCATGATCTTCCGTGGGATGAGGAGTCGGCCGCGCCTACGGCAGCGTGGTTCGCCATTAGGTTTACGGACACATCCGGGGCGCGGCCAAGCGGACGGGGTGTTAGAATGCCTGAGACTCATCGCGAGGAGGAGGGCGCATGCTCCGCACAACGATTCAGACGCGCGACGAGACCACGGGCGTGGAGTTACCAATCTCGGCGGACCTCCGTGAGAAGGTGCGCCGTGCAACCGAATTCCTCGAATCGGAACTCCGCGAGGTCGCCGAAAAGTTCGAGATCGAACTGAGGTGGTGGTTCGTGCCCGAAAGCGGCGGTGACCTGCGACCGGGGTTCGACCTCACGACCCCGAACGTGTCTGGGAACAAGGATATCGGCGTGGTTGCCTGTTCGTTCGATGCCGGCGAGTTGAAGGACGACGATTCCATGCGTCGCGCGCTTCGACAACCGCTGTGGCACTTCAGCCGTGCCCTGTCCGGTGTTCTCAAGGAAGAATTGGCCCGCATCCGCCGCGACCTGACCGCACTCGCAACGGTCGGAGAAGAATAGTCAGTCATGCCCGGGAAGTCGCCCACCCAACGGATCGACGACCTGACCGCTCGCGTTCGCGATCTGGAAGCGGCCCTCGACACCTACCAGAAGGTCACGGACCTCGCGCTGAAGACGATCGAAGGTCAGGTGAGCGACCGGGCGAAGGTTGAAGACGAGTTGCGCAACAAGGTGGTCGAATTAGCAGTCAAGAACGCGGCCCTTGAGGAGCGCGCCCGTGGTCAGAAGGAAAGCTGGGAAGAGCGCGCCCGGACTTTGGAAAAGAACGCGGACCGCGGCTGGCAGTTGTGGCTCGCGGCCCTCAGGTTCGGGTTCGGGCTCATCAGCCTACTCGTCACCGCCGCACTTCAGCTCAAGAAGTAGCCCGCGTCACGCCTGAACACCCAACTCCACCCGGCCCAACTCGTCCGGCCCGCCGGCCTGCGCCGCCGCGTCCATCTTGTACATCGCCTGGAGCGTCTTGAACCGGGTGCGGTAGAACTCGGGCATCGGCAGTTGGTCCCCTTTGCCGCCCGGGGCGCACCACTCGCGGAGCGTGTTCTGCTCGATCAGGATCACCCGCAGCTTGATCGTCCGCATTCCCTCCTCATACCGCTCGCACGTGAGCGCGAACAGGAACGTCCCGGTGCGCACCTCCGCCCCCAGCGCGGCGGCCACGAACGTGGCCGGGCACAACTGCGACAGCGCGTTCTTGATCGCCCGGTACGCGTAATCGCGGTCCTCCTTGTCGGTCAGCCGGATGAACGGGTCCGGGTCGGTGGTGCGCCGGGCCGCGCGGTCCAGGAGGCCCAGCCCGTGCGCGTTGGGCCACACGTCCGCGGCCATCCGCTCCACCAGCGTGCGCATCATCAGCGTGCCGCCGAACAGGTTCAGGGAGAAGTTCACCTGGGTCAGAAACTCCTTGCGGCGGAACTGCGACCGGCGGCGCCACCACGCGAGCCCGACGCCCGCCCACGTCGCCACCAGCGCCAGCGTGGCGCCGTACTGCTTGACGAACTCGTACACCGCGGTCAGCAGATCCATCTCGGGCGCTCCGAACGTTGAACAGCAAAACACGAAGACGGTTCGCGGTTACCCTACCCAAGCGGACCGGCCACCGCAACCGTCGCTGCCGGCGTGCGGTGCTTGCGTAGCGAGCCGGCGCCGCCGGGTGAGTGGCGCGCCCCCGGGCCGTGAGATGCGCCCCGTCCGGGGCAAGGATTTTACCGATCTGCTTCGGGCGGCGGCGTGCCCGCTCCGTCTTCGCCGCGGTCGGCCCGTAGCCCGGCGGGCGGGTCCGGCTTCCGCTCGTAGTCCCGGAGCAGCGCCAGCCAGTTGAACAGGCCCTGGTCCTGCTTGTGGACCGTGAACCGCACCAGCCGGCCGCTCGCCCGCGCCGCGGCGGTCGCCGCGATCAGCGCGGGCATGGCGTTCCCGTGCGGGCGCGCGGACGTGTCCAGTTCCGCCACGCGCGCCAGTAGCGCCCCCCAACCCGCCGCGAGGCCGCTGCCGTCGGCAACGGTGGTACGAACGGACTCCACCCAGCCGTCGCGAAAGAGGTTGACGAACCGGGCCGGCGCCGTGTCCAGGTCGAACGGTTTGAAGCGCCCGATCAGGTGCAGGAACCCGCGGCGGAACGCGTACCGCATCCCGGTGTAGCGTTCCGCGTAAGGGAACACGCCCGTCCGCTTCCGAATGTCGGGCGCGAGACGGCCGATGAGCCGGGCGAGTTCCTTGTAGCGGTTGCTGTTGGCCCGGAGCCGCGCCTGCTCGCACTGGAGCCGGATCAGCGTCGCCCGGTCCGGCTGACCGTTCTCATCAAGGTAATCCGCGAACACGAGCCGCGGGGTGTCGTCGTCGGGGCTGGCGAACACGGCCCGCAGAAGCGCCTCGAAGTCGCCCGGGGGCGGCTCGGGCGCGCCGGCCGTCGCGCGCAGCTCCGGGTGCTCGACGAGGTGCAGGAGCAGCGCGAGTGCGTGCGCGCAGGGGGCCGTGGGGCTCGGGCAGTCGCACCGACAGTTGAGCCGGTCCCAGCCGCGCCGGACCGTCACCTGGTAACCGCCGACCGGGGCGCGACATTCCCCCCACCACCCGCGCCCGTCGGCGGTCGGCTCGACCGCCTGGAGCCCGCCCTGCGCCAGCACCTTGCGGGCCGACGGCGCGGCGCGGGGTGCCAGCGCGCGAACGTATTCCGCCGTCCACACGACATCGAATGGGGGCTGTGGCATGAGTCCGTAACGTGCCTCGCCGAACACGGTCTCGTGTGCGACACTTAATCACACGCCCGCTCGGGATGCAACGGAGGAAGCCAGTTGAGGGTGCCCGATTTCGAATCGGCGTGCGGGGTGGACTTCTCCGGCGCGAAGCGGGCCGGGCGGTGCATCTGGGTCGCGCGCCTCACGGTGCCGCGGACCGTGGCACCCCGGCTCGTGTCGCTGGACCGGCTCGACCGGCTGTGCGGCACCGCCGAGCGCGGCGTGTGCCTCGCGGCGCTGGTCGAAATCGTGAACGCGAGCGAAGGCGCTCTGTGGGGCTTCGACTGCCCGTTCGGGCTGCCGGTCGAACTGTTCCCCGAAAACGCGCCGTGGGCGGACCACTTCGCGTTCTTGGCGGAATACGAGGACGCCTACGATTGTGGGTTGGAGTGCATCCGGCGCACGCAGGCCATGTCCGCGGCGCTGCACCGCACCGCCTTGCACTGCCGCCGCCAGTCGGACGTGGCCGCGAAGGCCCCATTCGACGCATTCCACTACCGGATGATCTACCAGACCTTCTTCGGCATGCGCGACGTGGTCCGGCCGCTCGCCGCGACGCCGGGAACGGCGGTGCTGCCGTTCCAGTACCGCAAGGTGCCGAAGGCGAAGCGGGTCGTGGTGGAGTGCTGCCCGTCGTCGGTGCTGAAGAGGGACGGGCTGCCGCACCAGAACTACAAGCACCCGAAAGGCGGGCCGCTGCCGCGCCGGTGCGTCGCCACCCGGCACGCGATTCTGGAAGGGTTGGCCCGGCGGGTGCGGATCGGTGACCACTTCCGACGGGTCATCATGCGGAACCCGGGCGGGGACGCGCTGGACGCGGTGATCGCGGCGGTCGGGGCGCTTCGGGGTGTTCGCGAGGCGGACCACAAGGCCCTCGCGGTACACCCGCGACTCACCCGCGAGGGCTGGATGTACGTCTGACGCACGTGCCGGAGCGGTCCGGCTCGCGAAGCCGCGGCTCGGCGCAGCGCCGCGCGGCGCGCCGGAAAGGCGCTCTCGACACGCCCCGGCGTACCGGCTATCGGCGGGCTCCCTGTGTACACGGAGCACCGGCATGAACCGCATCGCCGCACTGGTCGCGGGCCTCGCGCTGCTGGCCTCGACCGGGTGCCTGTCCGACGGGTCGTGGTCCGCGCGCCGCCTGTTCGGGCCGGACGACGGCAATTCGAACTTCAACCCGAAGGACGTGCCGGCCGCGTCGCTCCAAACCGCCAGCCGGGTCGAGGTACTGAGCCGGCGCATCGTCGTGCAGAACACGTTCACCGGCATCGAGCCCATGATCTTCACGATCGGCGTGAAGGAGCCCACGCTGTTCCACCGCGGCCCGAACGAGCTGTTCATCAGCGAGGGACTGGTGAACAAGTGCAAGACCGACGAGGAACTCGCGGCGGTGCTGTGCTCGGAACTCGGCCAGATGGTGGCGGAAGCGCGGAACGCGAGGAGCGTGGCCCGTGAGGTGGCACCGCTGCGGGACACCGGCCACGGCGCGGGGTCGATAGTTCCCGGGGGCACGCCCTACGACGCGAGCCAGCAGGCGAACCTCGCGTACCACGAAAAGCGGTACCCGCGAACCGCCCCGGGAGTCGATCCCGAGGAGACCACGAAGAGCGCCCGCGAGCTGATGAAAGGCGCCGGCTTCGACCCCGCGGATCTGGAAAAAGTGCAGCCGCTGGTGAAGCAGTCCGACCGCGGCGAGTTGCTGCGCAAGCAACTCAACACGTCGGCCCCGGCGCCGACCTGGCAGAAATGGTAAGGGCTTCAGGTCAAAAGTCCGATCGTCGAAAGTCGCAAGGCCACGAATCCAACGGCAACAATATCTTGTGACGTTACGAATTTCTGGCCTGACGACTTTTGACTCGAAGCCCTTTGCGTTACAGCGGATGCACACTGCTCCGTGTGGCGCCGTACCCCGAAGCATGCGTAGGACCGATCGCAACGGCGGCCATGCGTTCGCCCCGCAACGAGACCACGGACGCCGAAGGGCAGGTGTACGACTTCCATTACGAACGGCACGCGAAGCGAACGGATTCGGACCGCATGGGCGTCCGCTCGGCCCGCGCCCAGAAGCTGATGCGACACTCGACGCCGGACCTCACGGCGAAGCACCACCACCACCGCTACTGATCACTCGACCTGCTGACGGCTGGCGCGCTGGTCAGTCCACGATCAGGAACCCCAAAATCTCGCCCTGGATTTCATTGTCGTCGTTGCGGTTCCCGATCGTGTCACCGTCCTTCCACGACAGCCTTAGAGCGGTGACACCCTGTGTCAATTTCGAACCTTCGAAGATGCCTTTCTGCTCGGCACCGTCGACACTAATTTTTAACCCGCCCACGCCGCCGAGGTTCACGAACTGGTTGCGGAATGTCGTCACCCCATCGGTGACGAACGCGTCGACCTCGCGCACCACGGCCTCGATCGTGAACCGCTGCTCCTCGCTCAACCCGAACGAAACAGCCAGTAGGCCCCGCGGGATGTAAGATTCGAGCAGCAGCCGCGTGCCGCCGGAAATGTCGTAGCCCCCGTCAAATAAGCCGTCATCATCCGGGCGGTACTGGTTCAGCAGCAGGTGATCAACGACCGGATCGAAATCCCCCAGACCGAGGAGGCCGTCGGCGTCCGGCCGGCGGACGCCCAGCCCGAACTGAAATTCCCCCGGACTGTCGTACTGGTACTCGTTCGCTTGGGGGGCGCCGTTGACATCGGCGTCGTGCTCGATGAACAGCTCCGTAAACGCGACCGTAACCCGCACATCCTTCCTCAGCGGGTCGGTGCCCACGGCGAACTCCCGGGCGTCGTCGCGGCCGTCGCCGTCGGTGTCGCTCTTGCCCGGGTCCGACCGCCTGGCGAACTCGTCGCCGTCGATCAGGCCGTCGAAGTCGGCGTCGGCGAAGCGCGGGTCGCTCCACACCTGATACGCCGGCTTCCCGGCCACGTTCACGACCCACCGGTCCGCCTCCACGTCCACGAGCGCCGCCTCCTTGGCGTCGCTCAGCTTGTCGTTGTCGGTGTCGGCGTCGTACGGGTTGAGCGTGATGACCCCCAAGCTCCGGATCTGGATGCCGCGCAGCTCCTGGAAATCGGTCAGCCCGTCGCCGTCGGTGTCGGCCCTCCTCGGGTTGGTGCCGACCCGCCGGTTCTGGGCCGCCGGGTCGGGCGCCCCGTACTCCTCACCGTCAGGGATCCCGTCGCCGTCCGTGTCTGCCTTGCCGGGGTCGGAGGTCACGTGAACGATGGTGAAGGCCCCCTGCTGGAGCCCCGTCGTGCTGGTGTTGTAGACGGTGATGTCCCACCCGGCGGTTTCCAGAACATTGACCAGCCCGTCCCGGTCGTCGTCGGCGAACAGGTTCCGGTCGGCCGGGTTGGTGGGGTCGCCGCCCAGGCGCTTCTCGACCCCGTCGGGCGCGGTGTCGCCGTCGGTGTCGGGGTCGGACGGACCGGTGACGACGTGAATCACCTGCCCGCTGCGTAACGTCACGTTGTAGCCGGTCACCTCATCGGAGTCGGGTATCCCGTCGCGGTCGGTGTCGGGGTGGAAGGGGTCGGTGACGTAATCCGCCGGGCCGGCGCGGCGGGCCGAATCGATGAGCCCGTCACCGTCGGAATCGGTCAGGGTGCCGGGCGCCTCGTCGGCGTCGCCCAGCCCGTCTCCGTCGGAGTCGGCCAGCGTGCCCGACGAGAGAACCCGGTACGAGCCGCGGCCGTCGATCTCGACGGTCCAGCCGATCAGGGTCTCGAACCGGTCGTCGAGGCCGTCCCCGTCGGTGTCGCGGCCGTCGGGGACCCCGTCGCCGTTCAGGTCCTCCGGGCTGTCGGAGGTGCCGAAGATGTACTCCAGCGACGCGGGCAGCCGGTCGCCGTCGAGGTCCTGCACGAAGGCGAGGCGGGCGTCGGAGTCGGTCCGCAGCACGAAGTCGTCCAGGCCGACGGTCCGGTCGATCCCGGTCGGCGTGATGATCTGCCAGTACTTTTGCAGCCCCGCCTCCTCCGCCGTCCCCCGGACGCGGAAGATCCGCTCGCGCCCGTCCTCGTCAATGATGGTGGAGTAGCTGTTGTCGCGCTCGACCTCGGTCAGCGAGCCGGTGGGGGTCGCGGCCTCGTCGTACCGCGCCAGGCCGATCGCCGCCAGCGCCTCGCGCAGGGTGATGCCCACCTGCTTGCCGTTGGCGTCGAACGTCACCCGGTGGTCGGACCCGTCCACGGCGCCGTCGCCGTTGGTGTCGATCACCCGGCCGGCGCTGGTGGAGACGCGGTGGTACTCGGTCAGGTCGCCCTGACCGTCGCCGTCGCTGTCGTAGCCGCCGAAGTCGATGACCACCGACCCCGTGCGGTCGATCACGTCCCGCGAGGTGAAGGCGAAGTTGCGGCCGAACTCGTCCACGATGTCGTAGTTCGACAGGCGGAAGACCAGCCCGCGCGGGTTGGCCATCAGGCTCTCGACGAGGTTCGGGAACACCGCGTCGCTGGAGAACACCAGCGGCCCGCGCTGGGCCACGAGCGGGCCGAGGGTGTACCCGTCGGCGGGCTCGGCGTCCGGCAGCAGGGTGGCCAAGGGCGTGAGGCGGGTCGGGTCGGCCGGGTCCTGTATGAACGCGGTCACCTGGAGGTTCTGGACCCGGTACGCCAGTGTTCCA
The DNA here is from genome assembly GCF_008065095.1 of Gemmata obscuriglobus. NCBI lineage: Bacteria > Pseudomonadati > Planctomycetota > Planctomycetia > Gemmatales > Gemmataceae > Gemmata > Gemmata obscuriglobus. The sequence continues at coordinate 7,546,912 of NZ_CP042911.1, forward strand.
GTGTTCTTCAAGTACACAGTGGTCTGGAGGCGTGCCCCCTGGACCTGACGCTCGACGGTCGAGCCGTTGGTCGTCTCGGCCTCGGTGCCGAGTGATTCTTCGTACTGCCGCTGAGTCTCTTTGGCCGTGACCTCGGACCACGATGAGGTCCAACTCCCCGAAGTACTGGTTTCGGATTTCGTCGAGGTGGTCCACTTCCCTTTCGCAATCGAAAAGGGATTCGATTCGAATGAGGTTTCTAAACCTACGGAGACCGTCAGTTTCTGCGCGGCCTCAAGGGTCGTCTCGTGGGCGTTGCTGAACTCCTTCCGCTCGCTCTGGGTGAGGGTCGAGCTGACGGTACGGTTTTCTAACTCGCGCCGCTGCGAGGTGCTGGTGTCCACAAACCGGACATCGAGCTGAAGGTTCACGCCGCCGATTTCGATCGCGGGGGCGGGGAGGTCGGCGACCCGGGCGTTGCGGTTGGCGAGCAGCACCTCGTCGCCGTCGGGGAGCTGGTCGCCGTCGGTATCCGCCAGCACGGGCGAGGTGCGGAAGAAGTTGTACTCCAGCCCGTCGTCCAGCCCGTCGCCGTCGGTGTCTTGCTTGGCGGGGTCGCTGAAAATTTCGTTGTACTCCTGGTAGTCGCCCAGCAGGTCGTCGTCGGTGTCCGCGTCCCGCGGGTCCAGCCCGAGCACCTTGTCGACGCCGTCGGTCAGCCCGTCGCCGTCAGTGTCCGCCCGCAGCGGGTCGCTGGTGACGGCCCGCGTCACGGCCGCACCGTTGGCCAACCGGTAGGCGATCGTGTAGCCGCGCACCTCCTCCTGGTCGGTCAGGCCGTCCCCGTCGGTGTCCGAAAGGTCGGGGCCCGAGGGCGGGGTGCCGCGGAACGTCGCCCGGGTGGGATCGACCCGGACGTTGCCGGCCAGCACCGCGAACGAGAGCGGGGTGCCGGACGTGTCCTTTACGTTCACGACCGAAACCGAGTACCCGACCTCGCTCTGCGGGTCGGTGGTCAGCTCGACCGCGGTCCGGTCGCCCGCGAAGGCCGCCGACAGCACCCTCAAGCGGGCGGCCTCAGGCCCGCCCGTGTCGAGGGAGATCGAGTAGTGCCGCGGGTCCAGCGCGCTGCCGCCCATGGCCTCGCTGAAGGACACCAGCACCGAGCGGTTGCCCGTCGAGACGGCGCCGACAACGAGCGGGGCGCCGGGGTCGGTTCGGCCGCCGAGTTGCGCGTCCGCGGCCCGCGTGGTCAGCCCCTGGAATTCGCCGCTCCCCAGGATCGCCAGTGCCACTTGTGTGCGGGGCGTGCCGCCGGCCAGCGCGGCGTGGTAATTGGCCAGCCCGGTCGCGTCGGCGGGGCGCCCCAGGGTGTCGGCGTACAAGGCGCCGACCCAGTCGCCGCTGCGGCCGACGTATTCGGGGGAGGCGAGCAGCGCGGCCGCCACCTCGGCCCGGGTCGTACCGGCCGCCAGCCGGGCCTGCCAGTTGCTCAGGCCGCCGGCGTCGACGTCACGGTTCAGCAGCCCGGCGTACAGGCCCGCGATGAAGGACGGGGCGTCGGCGTCGGACCCGAGCAAGGCCGGCAGCGCCGGGGCGTCGGCCGTCCGGGGCGCGGCCACAAACACGTGCAACTGAAACTCCTCGCTGCCGAGGAACGAGCCGGCGACCGTCGCGCGGGACGCCCCGGCAGCGAGGGCCGCGGCGTGCCCGCCCAGGCCGGCGACCTCGCCCGCGCGATCGAACACGTCCGCGTACAGGCTGCCGACCCAGTCGGGGTTGCGGGTGACGTACTCGTCGGAACTCAGGATCGAGGCGGACACGTCGTTCCGGGACGAGCCGGACGCGAGGCGCGCTTCCCAGTTGGCCCGGCCGCCCGCGTCGGCCGGGCGGTCCAGCAAGAGCTCGTAAACCCCGCTCACGAAGCCCCGGGCGTCGGGCGCCACGGCCGTGAGTTCTGCGAGGGTGGCGGGGGTGAGCCGGTCCTCAAGGCGTTCGATGTGCCCGAGGCGGAACGAGAGGGCGCGGGGCATGGTCGGTGCTCCTGCAGGGGTGTCGGTCCGGGCACGCCGCCCCGCGCCCGCCGCACGGCAACGGACTACGAACGGGGCGCGTGGGGTGAGTTGGAGTGTCGCGGCAGACCCGCCACGACTCGCACCGATGTGCGGTGCATGACACACGGGACGAGGGCAATAGACGGGAGCGCGTTGGAACCTTGCACCCGGTTGTGAAAAATGCCGCTCCCGAGCCGAGCCCCGCGGCCGCGGGGCCGGTGTCGGCGGCTCCAGAAGGTGTGCGGGCGCCGCTCCCCAGATGTGCCGTGCGCGCTTGTCCACATACGACGAGTGGGAGCCGTTCGGGGCGGCGGATGCGACCCGGCTGAAGAGCCCGGCGCGGGTCGGCCCCGCGATCAGTTGCCGGCAACCGGGCGCGCGTCCCAGACGCGGACCGCCCCGGTCCAAGAGTTGACGGCCAGGCGGGTGCCGTCCGGGCTGAACGCCACACGGGTTTCGTAGTTCCGCCCTTCGTTCAGCGGGTTGCCGTAAAGGGTCAGTACCTCCAAGCCCGAGGCCGGATCCCACAGCTGCACGCGGCCCTCGCACCCCACTGCGGCGAGGCGCGTGCCGTCCGGGCTGAACGTCACGTGGGTGAGTCGCGTCGGGCCGCGCAGGTCCCGGAGCAGCGCCCCCGTGTGAGCGTCCCAGACGCGGACCGCTTCATCCGCCCCCCGCCCTGCCGTTGCCACCCACCGCCCCTTCGGGTCGGTCGCCACGCTCTGGACCGGGCCGGGGTGGGCGGCCCACCGGCGCAACTGGCGGCCGGTGCCGACGTCCCACACACTCACGTGACCGTCCGCCCACTTACCCCGCGGGTCGCCCGCCGTGTGCGTCCCGCGCTCGCCCGCGACCAGCGTAGAGCCGTCGGCGCTGAACGCCAGCGCCTGAACCGGGCGCTCGCAAAGCAGTTCGGCCCGCTCGGGCTCGCCGCCCGGCTCGGGGAGGCGCCACACGGCCACGACGCGCGTTTCGGCGGCGTCGAGTTCCCCGTGCGCGACGGCGAGCCGGCGACCGTCCGGGCTGAACGCCACGCACCGCACATCGGCCCGTCCCGGCAGAACGCAGACCGCTGTGCCGGTTCGCACGTCCGTCACCCGCACGTTTGTTGGCTTCTTCCGGTCCGGTCTCGCATCCAGGCGCCCGTCGGAGCTCAGCGCGATGTAGCCGAGCGGCCATTCGGGTCGCTCGTATGCCTGTAGCTGGTGGCGGAAGATGGGCCGGGCGGCCGCCAGATCGTAGCCCACGAACCCGAACGTGCTCGCGACCGCCACCTGGTTTCCGTCAGTGGAAAAAGCGACCGATCGGTCGTCGTGCCAGACGTCCGGCTCGGCGGGCGGCAGTTCGAGCGCCCGCTGGTCGCGAGACACGTCCCACACCTTGATCAGCCCGTCCTCGTCGGCGGTGACCAGCCTCCGCCCGCTGGGGTGGTACGCAACCCGTGCGACCAGACCGGCGTGGCCGCGGAAGATGCGGTGCTCGCCCCCGTCCGGGACGCTCCACACGCGTGCCGTTCGGTCGGCGCTGCAACTGGCCACGAACCGGCCGTCCGGCGCCCAGCAGAGGCCGTACACCAGTCCCGCGTGGCCCCGCATGACGCACACCTCCCGCCCGGTCGGCGCGTCGACGACCCGGACGGTGCCGCCGAGAGCGGTCGCGAGGAACCGGCCGTCGGGTGAGAACGCCGCGATCTTGGTGTCTGAGGGGATCAGGTAGCGCCGAACCCCGGTGCCGACCTCCCACACCCCGATGTGCGACTCGCCGAGGGGCTTACCCTTCGGTTTGGTCTCGCCCGCGGCGGCGAGGAGGGAGCCGTCGGGGCTCCAGTCGCACGCGCCGGCTGCCGAGTCGAACGGGGTCGCCAGGGCGCCCACCGGGGCGAACGTCTCCACGTCCAGCAGATCAATTTTGGTTAGATTCGGCACGGCGGCTACTCGCCCGTTCGGCGAGAGCGCCGCCACCGTGCCAATCCAATAGGGGGAGTTCCGGTACTCAGCGGACCTGTGCAGGCGCCCCGACGGGACGTCCCACGATCGGACCTTGCCGTCCGGACTGAGGGTGACGAGGCGTGTGCCGGTGGGGTCGAATGTGACCCCGTCGGCGCGCCCGTCGTGCCCGGCGATGTCGACGATTTTCCGGAAGGTGTTGCCGTCCCAAACGGCCAACTCGCCCGGATTCCGGTCCGGCTTTCTGCCGAGGTAGCCGCGCTCGCCGGCCGAAGAGGCGAGGAACCGGCCGTCGCGACTGAACGCCAACCCGCACACGGGTTGACGGTGCGCCCGAAGGGTCACCACCTCGGAGTGGCACAGGCGCTTGAGGTAGTACCACTCCCAGCCGCGGCGGTCCGGCTGGTCGGGCCGGGGCGCGCACTGGTCGAGCAGGTGCTCGGCCCGCGCGACGTTGTTCGCCTCCCATTCGCGCTCGGCGAGGGCGATGCGGCTGGAGTACAGGTGCAGTTCCGCCCGCTCCCGCTGTTCGGCCTCGAGTCGGTGGGCCCGCGCCTCGCGCTCCCGCGCGGCCTCCGCCCCAATGTAGCTCCAGGTGACCCCGACCGTGCCGGTCGTGAACACGAGGAACAGGGCGGTCAGCAGCCCCGCCGGCGCGGGGTTCCGGCGGCACCACCGCCCGCAGCGCTCGAGCGGCCCGACGCGCCGCGCCTTGATCGCCCGGTTGGCCCGAAACAGCTCCAAGTCCTCGGCCAGTTCGAGCGCGCTGACGTACCGCTTGCGCGGCTCCTTCTCCAAACACTTCAGGCAGACGGTCTCCAGATCCCGGGGCATCTGAGGCTGCAGCCGGCGGGGCGGCACCGGCTCCTCGTGCAGCACCTGCATGACGGTTTCCACGGACGCGACGCCGCGGAACGGCGGGCGCCCGGTCAGCAACTGGTACAGGATCGCGCCCAGCGCGTACACGTCCGCGGCGGCCCCGACCTCCTGGCTCTTTCCCCGGGCCTGCTCGGGGGCCATATAACTGGGCGTTCCAAGGGCCGCACCGGTCTGGGTGCGGCTCGCCTCGCCGAGCCGCTTGGCAAGGCCGAAATCGGTGATCTTGGGCGTCACCTCGGCGAGTGGGGCTGCTGGCCCCCCGTCCGCGTGGAGGAGGATGTTCGCCGGTTTGAGGTCGCGGTGAACGATCCCGTGCTGGTGGGCGTGGTGGACGGCCCGGGCCAGGCTCTCGACCAGTGCCGCCGCCACGACGGGCGGTTGGGGGGCGCCGCCGAGCCGCTCCTCAAGACTGCCCCCTTCGACGTATTCGAGGGCGAGGAACTGGCAGCCGTCCCGCTCGCCGATCTCATAAACCTGGACGATGTTGGGGTGCTGCAGGGCCGCCACGGCCTCGGCCTCGGTGCGGAAGCGGGCGCGCTCGTCGGGGGAAGCGTCTGCGCCGGTGAGGAGCAGCTTGAGCGCGACCGTGCGCTTGAGCCGCGGGTCCAGGGCCTTGAACACGACCCCGACCCCGCCGCGGCCGATCCGCTCCAGGATCTCGTACCCGGGCACGGCCGGGGGCGGGTCGTGCCCGCCCAAGGGCCACAGTGGCCCCCGGAGCGCGACCCGCGTCAGCGTGCTGCCCGGGGCCAACATGTCGCTGAGCCGGCGGAGGAACCCCGGCCGCGGCTCGTCCCCGCTGGTGTGGCACGGGGCACGGAACAGGCGGCCCACGTCCGGCCCGGTGCCGACCAGTTCGCCGAGGGCCTTCTGGCACGCCGGACACGACTCGACGTGGTCGGCGACGGCCGCCGTGCGCTCGCCGAGGCGCTCGTCCAGGAACTGCCGGAGCTCGTCGACGGGGGGGCACGTGCGCATCGTTCGGCCGCGCGGCGTCAGTCGCGCCCCTCGAGTTGACGAATCTCTTCGTGGAGCATCTTTTGCACACGGCTCTTGGCCACGTAGACCATGCCGACGGGCATTCCGAGAGTGGCCGCCACCTCGGCCCCAGAAACGTCCTGAAGAGCGAGCAGCTGGAACGCCCGCCACGTCCGCGTCTCAACGCGCTGGGCCACCCGCAGCATCGCCAATTCCAACAACTCGTAGTCGAATTCCTCTTCCAGCTTGGCCGCTAAATCGTCGCGTGCCTCCACGGAGTGGAGCACCCCCAGCGTGTCGCTGTCCCCGGTGCCGCCGCCCGGCCGCTGCTGGCTCGTGACGTACTTGGCCCAGGCGTGATGCGCGACGGTCTTGAGCCACGCCCGAAAGCTGCCGGCGGGGTCGTACTCGAACTCGCGCAGCTTGCTCGCGAGGATCAGCAGGACGCTCTGGGTCACGTCTTCGGCGTCCGCTTCTTGGAGCTGCCACTGCCGGCACCACACGTAGATCCGCCGCCCGTACCGCTGAACGAAGTTCCCCCACGCCACCTGGTCAGTAGGGGCCTGTTGCAACCGCCGCAGCAGACTCAAATCGGTGCCGCTAGCGAACTGCTGGTCCATCCTCAATAGCCCCCGGGTCGCGAAAACCTTGCGCTGATTTTCCGAGGGCGAGCCCGCGCCCGCAAATTGGAAAACTCCGGACCGGCCAATTGCGCTGTAGGATTTCCACCTCGGCTGCTCAATTTCCCGACACTTCGGCGGGCGTTTGGACGCCCTCGCATTCCGGAAGCCGCACTGTGAGAACGGGCAGGGCATGTGCAACACCTGTCCGCGTCTCCAGACGCACCAGGGACCGCGCCGTAACCGGATCGAACGCCTCGTCGAACGCCCCAGTCGCGATCATGATAACATTATTGCACACATATTATCACACGGGCACTTCATAAGCTGCCGGGTACCGGTGTGATCGGTCCACACGAGGCGACCGGGGCCAGATTGCTTGTGAAGCAAATACGACGGGGTGAGATTGCAACGTGGGGACACTGGTGCGGTTCCTCTTCATGTTCTGTGGAATGATTACACAGAACGCGAAGAGGAGCCGCGTCCGGAATCCTCCGGAGCAAGCGGAAAATGCAGCAGCTAAAGGACTTACGGCCAGTGGGTCCGGTGGGAGTCGAACCCACTTCCAAGGTGTTATGAGGACAATACACCAATCGCCGATTGTACTGTATTTATAGGCGATCGGCGATTTTATGCCATCTCGCTTGCCGCCTAGCTTGCCGGACTACTTCCGGTCACGCTGGCCCGTTGAAGTATCGCCCCTTTCATCGTCCGCTCCGCGAACAGCACCTCGACCTCTACCCCGTGCCGCTCGTCGCCCATCGCCGCAAGCGCGGCTTCGCGCCATCCGGGATACCGCTCGTCGAGCCACCCCCGCAGCCGCACGAGCACTTCGCGCGTCGTCAGATCGAGCAGATGCGGGTGCCCCTCGGTCCACAGAGTAAATTCGGCGACGACGCGGGCGATCGATTCCACAGTGTTGCTCCTGGTGAAGGGGGAGAAGGTAACGCGCCAGTATGTGACGCGCGAATCACCGTTGCGGGTTGGGCGTGTCAGATCACCTGCCCCTCCAGAACCGGCATCCACTCCGCGCTGCACATCACCCCGTAGTAGCGCGTGGCCGGCTCGGTGATCAGGTACACCACCGGCGCCCCGGCCTGGTCGCGCACGAGCAGCCCCCGGAGCCCTACCTTGACCTTGTACCAGACGCCGTTCATCATCCCGAACGAGGTCGGTACCAGCACCGGCTCGGGTTCGAGCGCGGCCCATTTCCCTTCTTCCACCGTTTCTTTCCAGGTCCACCCGGTCGGGGGCAGCATGCGCTCGCGTCGGTCCTTGTTTCCCCAGCGCACGACCTGGAGCCGCCCGTTCCACCACACCGGCAGCAAGGTCGGTGTCGCCCGATAATAGAACCGCACCTCGGGCTCACCGCCCCTCTTGTGGACGCGGTCCGTAAGCCCGTGCCCTTCAACGAGCGTGGTCGGCAGCTCGCTGAGCGCGAGCGCGATGGCGACACACACGACAGCGCCCTCTCAAAAGCAGACCTTGCCCCGCACGTCACAGATGTCGAAATCGGTGGCCGGGTCGCGATACACCTTCGGTAGGAACAGGGTCGCCCCGCTCCGCACTTTGAACCGCCCGTACCGCGCGTTGATGGCCTCCTTCGCAGAGGCTACCGCGTCGAGTTTCGGCTTCGGTTCGTCGAACAGCGTCAGCTGGATGCCCCTCCCGCGACGCAGTTCCGGCGCGATCACGTGCATGTGCGTGGCCGTCGCGTGTGGCACGTAGGCCCGGCGCAGCGCGGTGCGGGCGGCGTCGAGGAGCTCGTCGAACCGGTCCGACGCCGTGGGCAACCGGCACCCCCCGCCCGTCTCGCCGCCGCCCTTCCACGCCAAGGAGATCGCCAGCGCGTCGGTGCGCACGTTGTGGTATCGGAGCTCCTCGATCAGCCGCTCCAGGTTGCGCACCGTCCAGGCCCACAGCTGCGCGGGGTCGCTCACGTCGCCCATCAGGCTCCCGCCGCGGGTGAGGACTTGGTGCGGTGCCCGCTCGGGGCGGATCGGGAGCACCTGGGTGCCGTTCAGTTCGAGCCAGATCTCGTAGCCCGTTTTCGTGAGCAGCTTGTTCACGAGCCGGCCGTCCGCGTCCGCCAGGTCCAGGCAGGTGCGGATGCCGTAGGGCGCGAGTCGCACGGCGCGGCGCCCCGCGATGCCCGAGATCTCGGTCACCGGCATTCGCGAGAGCAGCTCCCGCTCGTGCTCCCGGTTCAAGACGGCCACCGCGCCGAACGGCTTGCCGGTGTCGCTGAACAGCTTGGCCAGCGTCCGCGTGCGCGCCACCCCGATCGTCACGGGCAGTCCCGCCACCGCCAGGATGTGGTCGCGGATCTTCGTCGCCGTCTCCGCCAGGCTCGTGCGGTGCGAGAGTTCGCGGCACTCAAAAAAGAACTCGTCGATCGAGTAGTACTCGACGCTCGGGGCGAACGATCCCACGATGCCGAGCATCTTGCGGGAGAGCACCTCGTACCAGTAGAAGTCCCGCTTCATGTACACGCCGTCGGAGCAGAGCTTCTTGGCTTCCCAGATCGGCGTGCCCGTCTTCACCCCGTCGCGCTTCATCTCGTAGCTCTTCGCGATCACACACGCGCCGTTATTGCCCAGCACTCCGACGGGCTTGCCTTCCAGTTCCGGATGCCGCACCCGCTCGGCCGAAACGTAGAAACAGTCCGCGTCGAGATGAGCGATAAATCCGGGCATAGCGATTCTTTGGGTTAATGCGGCGGGCCGGGTTGTCGCGCCCAGTGCCTGTGCTTGAATATGGCCACGCGTACACTATTGGTCAATTGGGGTACGTGTTCCGGTGCGTTCCGGGTGTGGCTGTGGCGGACGAGTCACCACGAGTGCGGGCAGCCCGGCTGGTCCGTGAGCTACTTGACGTGTGTGCGTCGATGGACGCGGTCCCGACTTTCCGGGTCGTCGACGCGAGAGGACGGGCCGCGGTCCTCGTGCAAATGTGGGACGCCCGGTCGATGATGCCGACGGCCGACATTGAAAAGCGGCGGCCCGCAGAGGCGCGAGACATGTGCCGCGCGGACATTATGGACGTGATGCGGGCGACCCCGGGGCCGAAGACCCGGAAGGATATCAACCGCCTGCTCAAAGAAGCGGGCCGTCAGCACGGGCCGGGAACCGTTGCAAAGGCTCTCGCAGAGCTAACGAAGAGCGGGGATCTGGTAAACCCACAAGACAAGAAGGGCTATCGGCTCGGCGGGTGGCGACGCGATCAAACGCCGAGCCTGTTCGACTGACCGCGAGCGCAAGTTGCGCACCGGGTGGCAACCCGGATGCGCACACCTCTTGCTCACAAATCGCTACTCGGGCGCCGTGCGGTCACGGGGTCGCGCCGACGCCCCCGGCCGGGGTCGTCGTCGGCAGCTTGATGAGGCCGAGCTGGATCAGCAGGGCGAGCAGCTTCGGGCCGTACTCGCCGATCAGCCGCAGCAGGGTGCCGTCGCCGATCGCCTCGGCGCCGACCGGCGCGTCGCCGGGCATCGGGGCTGCGGCGGGCTGGAACGCGTCGGGCGGGAGCGGCGCGGGGGCGTGAACGTGGAAGTGGACCTGGATCATGTCGGGCTCCTCAAGAGCGGGCGAAGGGGGACGGGGTGCGGGCGCCCGCACCTCCGGGGCGAACGCTACTTGACCGGGATCACGAGCCGCTGCTGCGGGAGCGGGCACCGCCCGTTCGGGCAGCCCGGGGCGAGCGAGTAGCCGGGCAAGACGGTCGGCGCCCCGGGGTCGGCGTGCCGGTAGGTGCCGTCGCCGTTGGGCAACAGCACCCGCCCCGACACGGACACCAGCGCCCCGGCGGGGAGCGCGGCCGTGGGGTGCGGGGACGCGCTCACGTCCAGGCCCGGCGCCGGCGGCACCGGACACACCCCACCGGGACACGAGCCGTCGGGGCACGAGCCGTCGGGGCAGGCGCCGCACGGCGGGACCGCCGCGGACAGCCGCGCCGGCTCGGCGGACGGGCACGCGCCGCACACGCCCTGGCGGGCCGCGCGGCGCTCGCGCAGGCGGTCGAGGATCGGGCCGGCGAGCACGTCGCCGGCGAACAGCCCCGCGACCACGGCGACCGCGGCGAAGCGAATCAGGTTGCGCATCTCAAGCTCCCTTGCAGAACGGGACAGAAAACACCCGCCACGCCGGTGTGGCGGGCGGTGAACAGCGCCGAGGCGGCGCACAGGTGCCACGCCGCGGGGATCAGCACGGCGACGGTGAGCAGGAGCGTGACCACGGCGGTTCACTCCTTCTTGGTGGGAACGGGCGGCGTGGAACTCGGGTCCAGCGGCGGCGCCGCGCCCGTCTCGCCGACCAGCACCACTTCGACCTCGTGCTGGCTGTCGCGCACCGCCTGGGTGAGCTGCTCCTGCACCAGGTCCGCCTCGCGGTCCGCCAGCGCCGCGTTCGCGGTGTGCGCGGCGGCCCGGCACCGGTGGTAGGCGGCGCGGGTCGCCAGGTCCCGCAGCCGCTGCGACATCGCCCGGATCTCGGCGACCGTGTGGCCCGACATCGGCGCCCCTCCGCTCACGGCCGCGGGGCCAGTTCGAGGACGATCCGCTTCACCGGCCGGCCGTCAAGCGTGAGCCCGGGCAGGACCAGCTCCACCTTGTCCCCGATCGGCACCGGCACCACCGGGTCCTTCGGGTCGGGCACCGGGGCGTCGCCCGCGGGCAGCAGTTTGGCCGGCTGGATCAGCCCGAACCCGGTCGCGGTGTCGCGCCCGGACGGCGGCAGGTCCTTCGCCGTCTCGCCGATCCGCTTGGCGAAGTCGTCCGGGGTGGGCTTCACCCCGAGCGCCTTGCACCGCGCGACGTACAGCGCCGCACACCCGGCGACGTACGGCGTGGCCATCGAGGTGCCGCTCATCGTCGCGAACCGGTCGCCCGGGTAGCACGAGCGGATGTTGACGCCCGGGGCGGCGATGACCACCTGGCGGCCCCGGGAGCTGAACGACGCGGTGGCGAGGGCCGAGTCGATCGCGGCGACGCAGATCACGCCCGGGGAGCCGCCCGGGTACCCGACGGTCCCCTCGCGCGGCCCCTCGTTACCGGCCGCGGCGATCACCAGCACGCCCTTAGCGCGGGCCGCGGCGATCGCGGCCCGGATGCGCGCGTCCTCGGACGGGCTGCCGAGGCTCATGGAGATCACGTCGGCGCCCTGCTCCACCGCCCAGTCGATCCCGGCCGCGATGCCCGAGGAGAGCCCCGAGCCGGAGTCGCCGAGCACCTTGCCGACGAGCAGCTGGGCCTCGGGCGCGACGCCCACCATGCCGACCGCGTTCTCGGCGGCCAGCACGATGCCGGCGCAGTGCGACCCGTGCCCGTTCACGTCGGAGCTGCCGGAGCGGCTCCCCGTGAAGTCCCGGGCGGCGACGATCTGGGCCTTCAGGTCGCGGTGCCCGGAGTCGCACCCGGTGTCGAGCACGGCCACCCTCGCGCCCTTCCCCTTGGTCACCTTCCACGCGTCGGGCACCCCGATCGCGGCGTGCCCCCAGTCGGCCACGTCGCCGGCGTCGGCCAGCGCCTGCACCGCGCTCGGCGCGAGCTCGTTGGGCGGCAGCTTGTACTCGCGGTCCGGCTCGGCCGCGGCGGCCGGCGGGGGCGCGGGCAGCGGCCGCTCGGCCCGCGGGAACGCGAGGCCGGCGGCGCAGAACAGGGCCGCGGTCAGGACCGCGGCGGCGTAGTGTCGCATGGGTGCTCCGGGCGGGTCGGGATCGGGTCCCGCGACACGTCCGCCGGCGGCGTCGCCGGGGCGGTGTGCGGGAGCTCGGGGACGGCGGACAGGGCGGCGAACAGGACGAGCGCGAGCATGACGGCCTCCGGGGGAACGGGTGCTAGTACTTCCCGGCGCGCCGGGAGGTGTCCGCGCGGGACAGCATGGCCTTGGCCACCAGCCGCCCGTACGTGGCCTCCAGGAACGCGTCCCGGGCGGCCACCGCCTGGGCCTCGGTGGCGAACCAGTCGCCCACCCGCTGGTAGCTCCGCTTCCGGTCCCCGCCCGCGCCGGGCGCGGCGGTCGGGATCAGCACGAAGTACCGGACCGGGTCCCCGCGGCCGAAGCTGTACTGGTTGCGGCTCGCGCGCACGAACTTGGGCTTCGCCGCCAGCTCGCCCCACCAGTACTTCTGGACCGCGCCCCGGGCCTGCCCCGGGGTCCCGAACGTCCCCAGGTTCACGCGGGTGCGCGTCTCCGGGTCGTACGGCCGGGCCTGGTACCGCCCGCCCTTGACCCGGCGCACGTACCGGTCGGGGTCGGCACGCCAGGTGCGGATCACCCGGTCGTCCTGTGCGGGCGGGCCGGGCGGTGGTGCGGACGGTGCGGCTCCGACGGCCATTGACCTTCCCCGTGTGCGTGGGAGAATGACAACGGCCGGTCGGCTCGTCACGGGGCGCGACACCAGGGGCGGTGGGAGTTAGCGGCTCCCGCCGCCCGTCGCGTTTACGGGGTCATGGTGCCCGGGCGGGTTGCCCGGATGGAAGTGGGGCGCGGCCGCGCGCCCGCAGATGGGAAGTCGGTCACCTCACCAGCTCTGAATTCCTCGAACCCAGCGTGCGCCTCCGACCTCATGAGCCGCCCTTCGGCTTGGGCGGCCGCCCGCGCGTCTTCGCACCGCTCGCGGCAGGTGCGGGCGCCGGCACCGGCGGGAGCGGGGGCAGCACCGGCACCGGGGGCGGGTTGTCCATGTGCCGCCGCAGCGCCATCTCCAGGTGGCCCACGATCGTCTCCCCGCGGTCCCGGCAGAACTGCCGGAACCGGTCCGCGAGCGCCCCGTCGATCTCGTAGTTGAACTGCTTGGCCCCGGCCACGTTCTGCCGGGGCCGCGTCCGCTTCGCCATGTCCGCACCTCGTCCGCGCCACCGCAGTGCCCCGCCCACTCTACGCGGCCCCCGCCCGGGCGTCACTAGTGTCGGCCTAGAAATTCCCCAGCGATTTCCCTTCGCCAGTCACTAGTGATTCGCTAGCATGCGTCCCGTTGGGGCGTGCGACGGGCGGCCATTCGGGCCGCCCGCGTGCGTTCCCGGGGAGGGTCTGGCGATGTGCAAGGCCGAACTGCCGGGCGAGATCAAGGACCGGCTGGTGAACGCGGTGACCGCGTTCGACACCTGGGACGAGCTGAAGGCGGCGATGGACGGCGGCTACGTGCCGACGATCCGGGGGGAGACGGAGAACGAGCGCAAGCTCATCTGCCTGATCCTGGCCGAGGGCTACCGGGCCTGGGGCAACAAGGGCCGGAACTGGTGACCCGCGGCGGGGGCCTCCGAGGCCCCCGCCCTCTTAATGCAGCCCGCGGCTGGAACCGCGGCCGGTCGCAAGCCCGGGTGAATGCAGAGCGCGGGAGGGGTTCGGAATGCAAGCGGTGAAGAACGTGGCGGGGTGGGCGCTGGGGGCGGCCCTGGTGTGGTTCCTGATCACCTCGCTCAAGGCGGTGGCCCCGGCGGCCGCGGTCGAGGCGGCCCCGGTCGGCGCGCGGGTCGGGCACCTGCTGCTCCACCTGGCCCTCGGGTTCGCTTACGGGCGGTGCCTGGTCGGGGTGGTGGCGGCGGCCCTGAAGCCGCTGTGGGACCGGTTCCTCGACGGGCCAGCCCGGACGACGTGACCGATCGCGGCCCCGAGAAACCGGGGCCGCGGCCCTTAACCCGACCGCCCCACGGTGGGGCGCTGGTGACAAGTCCAGCAACGGGGAGTCAAGGGAGGCTGCTCATGCAAGCCGACGACGAGGCGTTTTGCGCGCTGGTGCGGCGGGTCCAGGGGAACCTGGACCGCGGGCTCCTGTGCGAGGAGGAGGACCACGAGGCCCTCTCCGAGCGGCTCCGGGGGTGCGAGACGGTGGCAGACGTGGAGGCGCTGCAGCGGACCGCGCTGCGGTGGAACTACGCGACGCGGCCGCTCGACCCGTGGGACGACTGGCAATCCACGCTCGACACGACGCGCAACTAGCCCGACGCGGCCCCCGAACCCGGGGGCCGCGGGCCGTAATGCAGCCGCCGCGGCACGCGCCGCGGCGCCGGTCCCAAGCCCGGAGCGAATGCAGAGGGGGGTGAACGAACGGAGGTTTTCAGATGGTGACAACGGAAGCAACGCCCCGGGAGCAGACGGCGGACGTGAACGGCGTGCACGTCCGCGTCGGCCCGTGGCGGGACGGCGGCCTCGCGGCGAGCGTGTACCCGCTCGCGGGCGGCCGCGGCCCGAGCTGGGTCAGCGACGACCCGGAGGCGGTCGCGCTGGCGCGGGCGGTGATTGCGGAGCAGCGGGGCGAGGAGGTGCTCGCCGACTACCTGGACGACAACCCGCAACCGGACACGTGCGGCGAACGGGCCGCCAGCTTGCTGCGACAGCACGTGACCCCGCCCCGCGTCCACACGCGGACGTGGCCGGGCAGCGGGACCGCGACGGTCACGGACATGGCCCACGCCGGGAAGCGCGGCAAGACCTGCCGCGTGCTCCGGTTCAACGGCTGGGGCGCCGGGGCCGCGCGCCCGGGCACGCCCGAGGACCGGTGCGGCGGGTTCTGCCAGGGCGTCTGCCACTGGCTCGACGGGATCAGCCTGCACACCGACTTCGAGGCGCTCCGGGCCGAGCTGCTCGCCCGGCTCGCGGCGTACACCGCGGGCGACCCGGAGGCGGCGCGGGTGTACGGGATCGTGGTCCGCGACGAACAGATCCGGGGCGTCGACGCCCCGGCGGTGCCGCTGACGGCGGGGGTCCCCGGCGCGTGGTCCGCCGGCGCGGACGAGACGGGCGTGACGATCCGCGATCTCGACGACGTGAACGAGTGGATGGAGATCACCCCGAGCCGGCAGAGCGGCAGCGAGGCGTACCGCCGTGCGGCCAAGGTGTGGGCCCGGGTCCGGACGGCCAAGACCCGCCTCGAGGCCAGCGCCATCTTGCGGGCCGCGGGGTGCAAGCTCCACGGCTACTGCGGGCGCGACTGAGCGCCCGCCGCGGCCCCGGTTTCCCGGGGCCGCGGGGCCGTAATGCGGCTCCCCGGCGCGGGCCGGGGAACGGTGGCCAGCCCGTGCAACGCAGAGCCGGGTTCCTGTCAACGGAGGGCCGTTCGTGAGGAAGGCGCTTCAGCTGCTGTTGGGGTTGGTGTTCGCCGGCGGCACGTGCAGCTCGGCCCACGCCGGGCTCACCGGGCGGGCCGGGCCGGCGGGCGTGCACCTGGTGTTCGTGGGGCTCCACGCGGCGTTCGCGGTGCGCCTGCTGTGCGCGGCGCTGGCCGGGGACCGCGGGCTCCTGGGCGACGTGCCCCGGAGGGCCGCGCTCGACGCCGCCCGCGAGGACCGGCGGCTCGCGCCGGAGGACCGGCCGGCGCGGGTCACGCACCCGTCCCACGCCCTGCGCGAGCGGGGCGCGGCGCCGCGGGTGCGGCGGCTCGCCGCCCGGTAACGAGTTCCGCTTGACCGCCCCGGGAGCCCGGGGCGATTCCATACGCTGAGCCCCCGGCGGGAGAGATCCCGTCGGGGGCTTTTTGCGTTTACGCGGCCGCGCCCGCGGACCACGTCCCCCACTTCGGCTCCTGCCCCTTCTTGACCAGCCCGCACGACTCGGTTGCGAGCGGGAGCTTCGCCTCCAGCGGGCACCCGCACGCGGCGCACGCGTCCAGCGCCCGCTCCTCGCACAGGGCGCACTCCGCCTGCCGCGCCTCCAGTACGTCCAGCGGCACCGTTCGGCGCCCGCCCGCCACGTGCCGCGCCATCGCCGCCGTGTAGTTCATCGCCTGGCGCCACAGCGCCGGCTTCTGTTTCACGTCCTCCGGGCACCGCGACAGAACCATCAGCCCGTGGTTGTTCCGGTCGCGGCGCGTCACCACCCAGCCCGGGTGGCGGTGACAGAACGCCCGCAGCGCGTGCAGCACGCCCGGGGCGTCGGGCCGGTCGCCGCTCTCCCCAAACGTCTCGGTGCAGTGGACCGCGATGTACTTCGCCACCCGCTCGTGGTGCCGCTCCAGCAGGGGCATGAGCGCGTCGGCGGTGTGCTCGGTGTCGATGAACAGCAGGTCCACCGGGGGCAGGTCCGCGGTCGCCGGGTCGGCCGTGCGGCCCTCGAACCGCGCCCCCAGCCAGCCCTTCATGCGCTCCCACTGCGGCTTCGCGCGTGGGCACACGCTCACGAACGTGCCGTCGGCCGGGAGGCCGGCAACGATCGCCGCGTCCGCCGGCTTCATCCACAGCGAGAGTTCCGCGGCGCTCGTGCAGCCGGCCGCCAGCGCGCGCAGCGTGCCGACGTGCTCGTGGAAGTCGGACGGCTTCGCGGCCGACGCCTCGGCCCACGCGGCGGGCGTCGGGTGCGCGTTCGCCTCGCACGCCGAGCACCCGGCCGGCTTCTGCGGTTTGAACTGCGTCACGTCCACGTTCGACACGGTGACCATCGGGCCGGGCCACCAGTGCCGCGCCTCGCCCCAGTGCGGGTGCCACAGGGACGCGCCGCGCGGCTCGTAGCACACGTCCCCGTGCGCCGTGAACCGGCCGGCATTGTGATTGACGTGAACACTCGGAGTGCCACTCATGCCCGCGGGGTCGGCGGGCTCCAGCCGCGCCCAGGCGGACCGATCGGCCTCATGGTCCGGCTCAAGCACCACCGCCGCGCCGCTCGCCGCCTCACGTTCGGCTCGCGCGAGGTTGCTCTGGATCGTGTCCCAGCGGAGGCAGAGCTGGTGCAGGGGCTCGTGTCGCTCACGCACCCGCTGCCAGCCGGTGCCGCTGAGGCCGATGTAATCGCGGTGCGACACCACCGGGGCCGACGGGTGCGCGGCGAGGGCGTCCCCGAGCCGGTCGAAGTACCCCGGGGGGTACAGCACGTCGTGCTCGCAGAACGCGACCGCGTCGTACTCCTCGCCCGAAGCGGTGGCATGGGCCACCGCCTGCCGGATCTGGGCCAGGATCGTGTTATAGCCCCGCTTCCGCGCCCCGATGAAGCTCCGGAGCATGATCCCGGGGGTGTTCACGCTCGGGAGAATGCCCAGGTTCCCGCCGATCTCCCAGGCGCACGCGCTGACGGTCACGTCGTGCCGGATGGTCTGCTCCCGGGCGTCAATCACGGACTGAAGCGAGCGCATGAGGAGGGGGTCCGGGGCGCTGTTATCGCTGTACCACAGGGCCAGTATCCGCTGCCGCGTTGGACCCGGACGGGGGCCGTCAAGGGGCTGAACGTGCGCCGCGGTCTTGACGAGTCTGTCCCAGGTGTCCGCCCCCAGGTTCTTCCCGAAGTGCTCGCGGATCTGCTGGTCCGCCTCAATGCCGAGTTCGCGGTGACCGACCAGCAGGTTCCACACGTGGTCCTCGGTGCGGAGCGGGTACGGGGGCGGCGGGTTGTTGTGCCAGCCGGACACGTCCCGGAACTTGTGCCGCCACCGCAGCCCGGGCACGCACAGCGCCCGGCCCCCGCGGCGCCGCACCACCTCGTGAACGTACCCCTCCTCGCCCCCGAACCCGTTGAACAGCGGGTGGAACCCGGGCCACGCCGCGGTGCGCATGAGCCACAGCCCGAGGCCCATCATGGGGATCTCGAACGGCTCGCCGGCGGGGGCCGCGCCGCGCGGGTCCGTGTCCCAGGTGCCCCACAGCCCGCCGCCCGGGTTCGGCTTCCAGTGTGTGCTCAGCCCCCGGCCGTCGTCGTACACCAGCGGCCCGGACACGATGTCCCGCGAGTCCGGATAACGTGAGGCGAAGTCGAGGGCCGCCTGCACCGCGCCCGTTTCCAGAATCACGTGGCTGTCGATGCACAGGGCCCACGGGGTGCGAGCGAACCGGAACACGGCGTCCCGGGGCTTGGACGTACCGGTGAGGTCCGGGCGGTGCAGGTACCGGCCGCCCACGGCCCGGGTGATCGCCTCCACCCGCGGGTCCCGCGCTGGGGTGTTGTCCACCACCAGGTACTCGACCTTCGGGTGGTTCGCGTGCAAAGCCGAGAGCACGAACCACACGTGGTCCGGCTCGCCCCGGGTCGCCATGCCGATCGTCAGCGGGCTGCTCATGTCGCTCGTCTCGTGAAGCTGGGGCCGGTCAAAACGGGCTGCTGGTGCTGAGCCCGGTGGTTACGGGCGGCGGCGGTGGCGGCGGTGTGGTGGTCGTGCCCGCGCCCGCGCAGGTGCCGTTGCACGACGCCAGGGACATCGGCCCCGTGACCGTGCAGCCCGCGCACTGGTTAATCGGATCGAAGGAGCACCGCGCCACGCCCCCGGGGCACTGGCAGCAGTAGTAGTCCACCGCCGGGCCGCCGCTGGTGGTGGTCGGCGCGGGTGTGGTGGTGCTGGTGGTCGTGGTCGGCGCCGCGGTCGTGCCGCCGCCGGGGCCGCAACCGTTGGTGCACGCGACCTCGGACGGGAACTGCGACCGCAGGGTCGGGGTCTCGTAATTCTCGCACGGGTGGCCCGGTTCGTTCGTGCAGACGAACCGAACGAATCCCTGATACCGGCACTGCCAGCAGGAGAACGGTTGCGCGGTGGTGGTGGTGGTCGTCGTGGTGGGCGGCCCGGCGGTGGTGGTCGGCGCGGCCGTGGTGGTGACGGGCAGCGGCACGCACGCCCCGGCCGCCTGGGCGCAGGTGCCGGACGGGGCGCCGGGCGGCACCTGGCACGAGCACCCGCCCGCGTTCTCGCACGGCCGCACCACCTTGTCCCAAGCGGTGCCGCTGTCCGAGCCCCAGATGCAGTCGCCGCACCCGGCCGGGGACGCGGTGGTCACCGCCGCGCACGGGTCGGCGGCGCCGTGGACGTAGCAGCGGGTGGCGGCCTCGTGACCACAAGAGTTCCCGGGGGCGGCCGGCGCGTCGCAGGAGCAGTTGGGCACGCGCGAGCCGGCGCAAGTGTCGCCGATCTTCTCCCAGCGGTCGCTCTCGCCCGCCACCCCCGACACCCACACCCAGCGGCACCCACCGTTGCAGAACGACGGCGGCACCACGCACGGGGTGTGTGCCGGCGCACAGGACGAGCACGCCCCGGCCGGCGGCTGACAGCCGCAGTAGCCGGCGCACCCGTTGCGCGTCTGCACCCACCCGCGGACCGGGTGACAGAACCAGTCGCACCCGTCGGCGCAGTCCGCCGGGGCCGGGCACGGGCCGCCCGTCGTGGTCGCGCCGGTGCAGTTCGGCGCCTTGGCGTCTTCGGCGAGGCGGCCGCACGCGGTGGTGGCGCAGGCGTCGGCGGCGGGGCACCACGTCGGGGCCAGGCAGGCGCAGCCGGCGGCGCAGGTGGAGGCGGTGCGGGTCCAGGCCTTTGCGGCGGCGGAGTAGGTCCACTGGCACGCGCCGGCGCACGGGCCGGCGGTCGTGGTGGGCGCGGCGGTCGTTGTGGTCGTGGTCTCGCCGACCGCCCGCACCACGGGCACGATCCCGAGGTCCGCGTCGGCCTCGCCGACCACGCGCCACCCCGGCTGCCCCTTCCGCAGCTTCCAGGTGCCGGCGCCCGCACCCCAGGTCTCGCCCGCCGCGGGGGTGCCGTCGGCGGCGTCGTACAGCGCCCACACCGGGCCGTCGGGCGCGGCCGCGCCGACCGCCCCGGCGGGCGTCGCCTCGCCCGACAGCACCCACACGTACCCGCCGTCGGCGTCCGGCTGCGCGACCGCGTACGGCCCGGTCTTGCCGCCCCCGACGGGCCGCACCAGCGCGTGCGCGGGCGCGTCCGCGCCGGCGGCGAGGGCCACCGCGAGCCAGTTCAGCCCGCGGTCCGGGCCGTCGAACGGGAGCGGGTGGAACATCACGCGAGTCCGAACGGGGGCGGGAGCGGGCCGGGGTCCCGGAGCCGCCGGGCCGGGGGCGGGGCCTGCCGGGCGCGGCGGTCGTACAGGGACTTGCCCAGGAACCGCCGCAGGTCCTCCTGCCGGCGCCGCTCCGGGAACGCGGGGAGGTACTGGGCGTGCTCGCTGTTGCGGCTCACGCGCGTAGTGGCCGGCTGCCCACCGCCCACCGACCACGTGACCTGCTGGATCGCCCCGTCCGGGTCGAGGGGCACGATCCCGGCGTACGTGCGGTCCGCGGCGCCGGCCGGCGCGTACCGCGCGTTCGCCGCGTTCAGGTAGTAGGTGGCGGCCGGGATCAGATCGTCCAGGTTGTCCCCGGTGCCCTTCGGGGACATGTCCTTGATCTGCCGGTTGGTGCGGACGATGCGCACCAGCTCGGGATGCCGCAGCACCTCCGGCGGGCACCCGAGTTCGACCAGGCCGGCGAGCGTGCCGCCGTACATCCACCGCTCCGGGACGCGCCCGACGACCGAGCGGATCGTGAACCCGGTGAACAGGAACAGGTCCGGCGCGAGCTTCCGGCCCCCCGCGTATTCGTACATCTGGCGGCCGAACGTCACCAGCCCGCGGGCGCCGTCGATGGTGGGGCGCCACGGCAGCACCTGGGAGCGGTCGGTGTGGTCAAAGGCCCGCGGCAACTCGCTCCGTGTCACCCCGTCCGCCGGGGCGATGTACACCTTCCCGCACGCCTCCGCGGGCTCGGTCATCGGCTGCCCCAGCAGGTCCTTCTGCCGGTAGTAGATGACCGGCCCGAGGACGAGCTGGTCGCGGTCGCGGACCCGCCCGTACCCGCCCACGTTGGGGCCGTCGACCGCCGAGTTGACGACGTCGGCCATCTTCACCCGGAACGTCCGCCACACGTGCCGCCGGGCCAACTCGCGGGCCTCCTCGGCGGTCAGCTGGTTCGTGGCCGACGCCTCGAACATGGTCTGGGCGTTGCACTGGCTCCACCCCCGCGGCGGGCGGTAGCTCAGGTCGTCGATGTGCCGGACCTCGCCCGACTTCTCCAGCCCCACCGGCTCGAGCGCGAGCCAGTCGTGGTAGACGGTGGGGCCGCCGGCGAGGACGATCGTGTTGGGCCGCTCGGGCAGGTCCAGCGTCGTGCTGTTGCTGACGAAGGGGAGGTTGTCGGGCAGCGGCTTCCCGGCGCCGGCGGGGGCCAGCAGCACGCGGTTGGCGACCGGCTGGTACACGACCCGGTACCCGACCTCGGCGGCCAGCGCGGCCAGCGCGGACGCCGGCACCTCGTCGTCCCACTCGACCGGCACCGGCACCGCCGGCGGCGGGTCGATGAGCGGCGCGGTGAGCTCGTTCATGGCCGCGAGGCAGTCGGCCATCAGCAGGTGCGCGGGCCGGTACGTGCCCGGGGCGTACGGCCCGCCGGCGGCGATGTACTCGCCCGGCGGCAGGTTCGTGAGGTCCTCCTTGCTCGCGAGCTGGTTCCAGTTCCCCGAGATCGCGCCGTACCGCCACATCCAGCGGCGGTCGGCGATGTGGAGGACGACGGTGCGGCCGCCGGCGGGCGAGGCGCCGAAGCTGACGTCGGTGACCCGGCACCGGTCCAGCTTCACGGTGCCGACGCCGTCCGTGATGACCAGGGTGCCGAAGCTGCGGACGGTGCGCAGGTCCTGCTCGGGGATCTCCAGGGCGGCGATCCCGGGGCCGACGTCGTGGCTCACGGTGTACGTGCACGACACGCACCCGACGGCGCCCGGCCACCACGCCTGCCCCAGCCGCACGCCCATGTCACATCCCCGCCGCCGTGTACTTCTTGTGCCGCCCGAACCCCCACCACGCCACGTCGGCGCCGCGGTCGTCCGGCCCCGCGGGCGGCCGGCACTCGTACCACTCGACGGGGTTCGTGTACGCCACCGGCGCGTCCCCCGCGCCGCCGCGGCTCCCGGCGAACAGCCGCAGGGTCGTGATGGTCAGGGCGGCGAGCCCGCGCCGGTACGCCTCGCCGCCGTTCTCCAGCAGCGCGACGGTGCCGGTCCCGTCGAGGTACAGCACCCCGCCGCGGTTCTTCAGGGACCCGCTCACCGGCCCTTGTAGCGTGAGCGTGCCGTCGGTCTTCACGACCGTGGCGGCGCCGTTGAGGACCTCGACGGTGCCGCCGGACTGGTCGAGGTTGGTGAGGGTCAGGTTCGGGCCGCACCGGACGACGGCGTCCGAGGACACGCTGGTGCGGTAGCTCACGTTCAGGTCCGCGACGGTGCCGGCGTCGCCGGGCAGCCGGTTCACCCCGACGTACCCCTTGAACACGTACACCGCGGCCGTGGCCGCGAGCTTCAGGTCGAGGGCGTCCCCGCTCGCCTGCTCCGGCTGCCCGGTGTCGCGCACCGTGACCGTGGTCGATGCCGGTGACAGGTCGAGGCGGACCCGGCGGCTCGCGCTCTCGACGTCCGCAACGGTCGCGCCGATCCGCAGCCGCCGCGCCCGGTACTCGGGGTAGCCGGTCTCCGGGCTGCTCGCGTTCGTGTGGTCCGGAAGCCCGATGGAGGACGAGCTCGGGTAGCCCGGCAGGATCTTGAGGGACGCGAGCGTGACCGCGCCCTGGTCGAGGCCGTACAGGATCGACGGCCCCTTGGCGATGGTCACGTCGTCGCCGGTCGCCGGGACCGCGTTCTCCTCCCAGTTGGCCGCGACGCTCCAGAAATTGGGGCCGCTCGCGGCGGTCGCGACGGCGCCGGTGGTGGCCGCGGTGCCGCCCTGGATCGTCTGGGCGTCGGCCGCGGTGCCGCCGGCCTCGAGCGGGGCGAGCGTGACCTCGAAGTCCTTGCCGGCGGTGTCGTGGGTCAGGGTGAGCGTGGTGCCGTTCGCGCTGGCCGTAATTTCGGCGAACTCGGGGTAGTTCCCGCTGTCGAGGTTGTTCCAGGCGGTGGCGACGTTGGCCACCGCGGTGGCGGTGGTGACGGAGCCGACGGCGAAATCGGCGCGCTTGCCGTTCGCGAAGCTCGCGCGCACGAGGTCGTCGGCCTCCCACGTGCCGCCGAACGCGAACGTCACCACCTTCGCCACCCGGGGCGCCGCCCCGGCCCAGTTGCGCGCGGCCATTGCTGCTCCTCACCCCGCGGGCCAGCGGTTCGGGACGCCCGCCAGCGGGGTCGCGGACACGAACCGGTACGCCCAGCTCACGGGCCAGTCGACGTACACCCCGTTGCGGAGCCGGGGCGAGCCGAGCGTCGGCTCGCCGTCCACCTCGAGCTTGCCGGGCCACAGCGGGGCCGGGGGCGTCGGGTACCCGGTCAGCCCCACCGCCTGCCCGATCTGGGTGGCGCGGAACGCCGTGTACAGCGCCAGCACCTGCTCCTGCGGGGGCGCGTTCGCGCACTCGACCACCGTGCGCCGCGGGCCGCCGCCGCTGAACGCGAGCGTTTCCGTGAACGACCGGAGCAGGTTCTCGCCGCCGCCGGCCGGGTAGTCGGCGGTGGCGACGATGGAGTAATCGACGAACGTGGTGAGCTGGGCGCCCGCGCCGCTCGGGTAGCTCGGCGGCTTGACGATCTTCACCCCGGTCGTACTGCCCGCGTTCGGGAGCTGCCACACCACCGTCGGCCCGTCCGCCAGCACCAGGTCGCGGTACCAGACCGCGTACGCGCGCTCGAGCTGCACCATCTTCACCGCGAGCGCGGCGGCGGTGTCCGCCTGGAGCTGCCCGGAGATGGTCCAGGTGACCCGGCGGGCGTAGTACTGGCCGGCGTCGTTCTCCAGCGCCTGCTGGTCGACCGCGACCGCGCACTCGCCGTCGTCGTGCTGGTAGCTCCCGTAGCGGACGATCACGGCGCGAACCCCCGGTTGGCCCCGGGTTCAGTGTGCGGGAGGGGGTTGCCCGGATGAAAGGGGGCGGCGCGCTAAGTCCGGTCCCGGGAAGCTATTGGCGCGATCCCGCCGATCGGGTCCAATACCCCGGTGTGTGAGTGAGGGGCGGGACGGCGCGCGGGCCGCCGCCGCCGGTGCGTGCGCCCGCACTAGGGTGTCGCATGCGCTGGCTCGTGTTTGTAGTCTCCGTCCCATTGCTAACTTGTTGTGGCCGCCCAGCGACTGATGAGGCTTCGTCAGCACCAGCCACTCCGGCGGCTGTGGTTGATGATTTTGAGTCCGCCTTTAGCGCTGCGAAGCGAGAAATAATCGCTGCCACAGCAGACGGTGATAAAGAGGCTGAGCTATTACGGTTGCTCGACCTTAAGGATCGTGAACTCGCGCATGCCAAGATGGCAGCTGTCGAGGCTAATAAAAAAGATGGGAGTGATGACGATGTTCACTGGTTTGCCGCGAATCGTCTGGCGCGCTGGCACACGGCGCGTGTGATGTCGCGTGCCGCGAATAGCCAGGATTTTGTGCGTGTTGTCCGCGCCGTATGTGACCGAAATGCGCCAGAGCGGCCAAATAAGTTCCAGCTTATCCAGTTCATGATTGACTGGGGCGCGGCCGATTCGCTGCTCCATGTTGAGGCAGTCGATTTTTTTGTGACCCATCCGAGGCGCGTCGAGGAACTCTCCCCCGGCGCGAAGGACCGGCTTCTGCGTTTTGCAGGCCAAGAGGCGATGCTTTTTGTGCCACAACAAGCCCGTACGGAACCTTAGTTTGCCCGCTCAATACGCCCGCGCTCGGAGTCGAGTTGCGGGCGGCGGAGGTCGATTTGGAGCTGCTTGATCAGCGCCTCACCGATCAGCTCCTTCAGGTTCATCTGCTTGAGCTTCTCCGCCATGACCGCCGCGAACTGCTGCTCGTCGATCTGCACCCGGACGTCCACCTTGGCCTTGAGCTCCTGCTGGAGGCCGCTCAGCGTGTCCAGGTCGCGCAGGCCCGCGAGCTGGAAGAGTTCCTTCAGCTGAGGGTCGTCCTTCACGTCACGCGTCAGCTTGTCCTGCACCAACCCGGACGTGATCGGGTTCGCCGAGAGCCGCGACAGCTCGTCGGCGGTGACGTTCTCGCGCCCGCCGGACTGGAACCGCTTCGCCGCGTCGAGGAAGTCGAACTGCTCGGACTTGCTCAGCGCGCCGTACGCCTGGGCGCCGCCCTTGGCCTTGGCGTACTCCTCGTCCAAGATGGCGAGCTGCGTCTTCATCGAGTTTGTAACGGCCTTCCGCAGCTCCGCCTCCTTCTGGAGCAGGGTGAGCTGCTTCTCCTTGCTGGCAGTGATCTTCTCCTCCAGGATCTGCAGCGCCTGCCGGGCCTGCCGCTCGGCGCGCTGCTCCTGGTTCATCGCGTCGAGGTAGCTGGAGTCCGTACCCGTGGCCCCGCGTGGCCCGGTGTCCGAGAACCGGGCCACGCGGGGCCCCACGTAGCCCGCGATCCGCTCGAAGATCGGGGTCGCGGGGGTCCTCAGCAACCACGGCATCCGGGACACGTATACGTCCGCCCGCAGGTCCTTCGCCTCCTTCTCCTCGGCGAGCGTGCGCTCGCGGGCGGAGTTCCACCGCCTCCACGTCGAATCCACCTCACGGCGCGCAAATCCGACGTCGCTGTATGCCGATGTGGCCCCGGCCGAGGCCTCTGCAACGCCACGCCGGGCCATCTGGACCGCCTCGTCCGCGGCCCGCATCCGCGGGTCCTGGTTCTCCTGCACCCCGCCGATGGCGATGCTCGCCGCGGCGGCCGTCAAGGAATCGGGATGCCGCATCGCGATCCGGTCGCGAAAGTCGAGGTGCGGGTATTTCCGGATAGCATCGAGACGGTTCCGGGCGTCCCGGCTTTCGCCGTACAGGCCCTGGAAGCGGCGCCGGTACCCGAAGTCGACCTCGCGCTGCGCGAGCTCGACCGGCAGCGCGATTGCGTCGCGGTCGAGCCGGCGGGCGGTGTCCGGGTCCACCAGGCGGTCGACCGCGTTCTTGGCGTTGGAGAGGAACGCCGCCAGCGCCTCCCCCACCACCGGGATCGCCTTCGCGAATCCCAGTACCCGCTCCCGGCTCGTGAGCAACTCGTTGTCGAGCTGCCCGAACGCGTGGGTCATGTTGGCGACGGTGGCCGCCACGGCCGCCCCCGTCGCGAGCCAGCCGGCCGCAGCGCCCGCGACGCCCATCACCCCGGCCCCGAGGGCACGCGCGCCCTGGCCGACGGCCGCGGCGCCGCTGCCGACCTGCGCGAGGATGCCGGGCTGGCGCGGCCCGATGTCGCTCATTGCCCGCTTCGCCTGCTTGGCGGCCTCGTCCACCTTCTTGGCGTCGGCGGCGAGGAGCTCCATCGCGCGGTGCGCGACGGTCGGGTCCGCCGTGAGCAGGAGCCGCAGTTCGAGCTGCTTCAGGGTGGGGAGCACGTCACAGCCCCTTCAGAAGTGAGCCGAGGGTCAGGAGCCCGTGCCGCGCCCGCTCGGCCCGCTCGGCGGCCGCTCGCGCGCCGCGGATGATGGCGGCGTTGCGGCGCACGATCGGGTCCGGCGGGAACGCCCCGACCGCGTCGCACTCCAGGAAGTGCAGGTACGCGGCGCGGTTCTTCTCGCTCAGGTCCTGGGCGCTCGCAGGCACCGGCTCGTCGCCGGGCGCCACCTTCGGGCACCACTGGCACGGGGGCTTGACGCCCCGCGGCCGCGCCACGGGCCGGCCGCCCCGTTCGACACGGTGCCCGAACTGGCCCGGGCCGCGGTCGTGGTACAGGTGCCGCGCGCAGTCGTCACACGAACGCGCCGCGATCTCCGGGTGAAGGAGGAGCACTCGCAGCGCGAAGATCAGTTTTTTGCGTCTTTGGCCTCGTCCGCCGGCTCGTACCCGAGGATCAGGTTCGCCGCCCACGCCCGCACCGCGGGCACCAGCCGGGCGACCTTGTCCGGGTCGCGGTACTCGCGCCCGTTGATCGAGACGAGCTGCCGCCGGATCAGGTCCGCCTCGGCCGCCTCGTGGACCGCCGCGTCCGGGGAGGCCATCTTCTGGCGGAAGACGTGGCGCTCCTTCGCGAGCGCCGGCCGGTAGCTGATGGTGAGTTCCGGGTGCAGGCCCGGGACGGCGGGGACGGTGCGGACGGCGGTGTAGCCGTCCGTAATGAGCAGCGGGTCGGTGTCGTGCATGGTCAGCCCGTGGAGTCGTTGGTGACGGCGATCGGCGGCGCCCCGCCGGTGGTGCGGCGGGCCGTGCCCGCCCAGGTGAGGTCGCGCGGCCCCCGCTGCCCGAGCGGCAGCGGCTGCTTCGGGGCCGAGACGCCGGCGAGGTTGAAGGCGATGCTGCGGTTCCCGTTCGTGAACATCGCCACCACCGCCACGCCGCTAATGGCGCTGCCGTACAGGGCGGCGGTGTCCCCGTAGGGCAGGCTCAGGTTCACCCCGACCATCAGGTCGGTGGCGCTGATCGAGCTCGGCGTGACCGAGTTGTTGAACCGCACCTGCAGCGCGTTGTTGATCTCGATCGAGATGGAGCGGAACTGGTGCGCCTGGCCGCCCACCGTCAGCACGCAGTCGGACATGACGTACGGGCCGGCGTCGTCGTCGATCGCGTCGGCCTCGGTGGGGTCGGTGTCGACCGCCTCGTCGATGCCGACCACGTCGAGCGCCAGCCCGAGCGGCCCGCCCTCCGCGGCGCTGAACACCGCGCGGTTGACCTTGAGCCCGTTGTACAGGTGCTTGGTGCCGTCCCGGTAGGTCTTGACGAACCGCGCCGGCACGGCCTCCGCGAGCGGGAAGGCGTCCGCGTTCTCGTTGCCGCCGAGGATCCACGGCAGCAGCAGGTCCAGCTCCGAGGCGACGGGCGCCATTTGGATCGTGCCGGACACCTGCCGCTGGGTCTCGCGCACGCGGCCCGCGCTGTGCTGGCGCGTGCCGCGGATGCCGTTGGTGTCGGTGAGGGTTTGGTTCAGCCCGAGGGTCGTGCCTTCGAGAAACTCGATAGCGGTGTACGTGGCGTCGTCGGCCGACAGCCACATGCGGTCGAACGTCCCGATCTGCTCCGCCATGACAGCACCTCACCCCCAGCGGAACACGCGGCCCGGTGAGGCCTTAGTGTGCGGGGGCGGGTTGCCCGGATGAAAGTGGCCGGTGCGGGCGCCCGCACCTCACGCGCGCGGGAACCGGCCCACGCAGTTCACCACCAGCGCCGTGGCGAGTACCTGGAACAGCGGCGCCTTCTCGTCCACGATCGGCCCGCTGTCGCCCACCTCGCACACCGCGACCTGGGCGACGCCGGCGAGCCGCTGGCGGTTGAGCGACGTCGTCACCAATCTCCTGAACCCCGTGAGGTCCGTCGGCCCGGTCCGCTTCTCCCCGTGGCTCTTGCCCGAGCCCAGCAGCATCACTGCGACCGGGTAGCCGCGGCCGTCCTGGCGGTTGGTGCCGAACTCCGGCCGCTCCTGCTCCGGGCCGACGCAGCACACCACCCCGCACGGGCGCGTCAGTCGCGCGGCGTCGTCGAGCTCGTCCACCGCGTGCCACGGGAGCGGCGGCGCGGCGAGTTCGGTGGCGAGCGCGTCGGTGGCGGCCTGGAGCGCCGCTCTGACGGCGTCGCGGATCAGCACGTGGTAATCGGTGATGGGCATCGGTCCTTCCGGTGGGGCGAGGCGATGAGAGCGGCCGTCACACCGGCACCGGCTCCAGAACCTGCGGCTGATACCCACGGGCCGCGAGCCACGCGATCACATGAACCTCGCGGTCGTATACGGCGGGATCGACCGTATGCGCCGCGCTGCCCGGGATCGCGGCCGTGAGCCCGCCGAGCGCCGCCACAGTCTCCGGGCCGCACGGGGCGCAGCAGCCGTAGGCGGTGGGGGCCGCGCTTGCCGGGCCGGGGAATGGCACGAGGGGGGCCGCGAACGAATAGGCACCTGCGGCCGGTGGCGAGGTCAGGTAGGGCGATACGGCTGCTTCCGCGAGGTCGCGGGTGCCAGCGGGGACGATTGCGATAACGTAAACGGCTGGCACCGCTACAGCCCTCCGAGATAGGCTTCGAGGGCCGATTTGGTTCCGGCACTCAGGAGCGAACCGGACAGAAGAGAGAACCCGGAAGTCCTACCCAGGTAATTATTTAAACCCGCTTCCGCACCAATATTCAATTGATTGGAAGTCGGGAAGGGAGCGCCGACCCAGTTACCAACAACAGGCGTCCCGCCGTTGAATGAAATTCTAGTCTGCGACAACGCGTTGTCGTATTCCACTACGATCGTATTGGCGCCCGTTGTGTCTCCGGTGAGATAGGCTGTAGCTAACTGCGATCCACCCGCGCCGTAAATGTGCGACCCGCTACCGGTCGAGCCCGGTGGGCTACGGACGTGGTGCCCGCGCAAATCACCTCCGACCGCATTTGAGCCGTAGAGTATCGATGTACCGCCTGATTTGATTGATCGATTGCTACGCGCCCCAACGGTAACCGCCTGACCGGATGGGGTGGGAAGATTCGCGTTGGCGACAAGGCAATCGTCCACCCCGTCGAAGCTCAGCGACCACAACAACCCGCCCTCGAAGTACAGCAGCGGGCGCGCGGCGTCAGAAGGGGCCGTAAACACCACCTCACCGAGCGGGCCGAAGGGCCACACCGCCACCCGCACCGGGTCCAGGTGCGAGACGGCCGGGATCGTGCGGGCCAGGTCCTGCCACAGCAGCCCGTTGGCGCGCATCCACGCGACCAACAGCGCGTAGCAGGCCGCGCCCAGGAACGCGAGCGGGTTGACCAGCCCGCTGCGCCGTCGGGTCGATGTCAGCGATAACCCCAGGCTCAGATTCACCGCCGCCCCCGCTCAGTAGATCGCGGTGATGTCGCCGCCCGTGGTGCCGGTCGCCAGGACGCGCCGCACCCGGTACGGGTACGGCATCCCGGCCGCCCGGTTCTTGAGCGTCACGGGCGTGCCGGTGCCGCCGTTGCTCGCGTCGGACGCGAAGATCACCCGCACGTCGCCCGCGGTGCCCACGTCGAAAGCGCGGCACGGGCCGTTGGGCAGGTCCGTGGTGTCGCTCGGGACCACCGCGATGCCGATGTCCCCCGGGGCGTCGAGCCCGGTGTCCTTGTGCCGGTCGGCGGGCATGTGCTACCTCACGTTTGCAGCCACCTGCGGGCGGCGCTCTCGGCCAGGGCCGCGGCCGCCGCGGTCGCCCCCGGCTCGCTCACGCCCAGGAACTCGCGCCGCGGCACCACGGCCTTCCGCACGAGCAGGAAGTGCCCGACCAGCCGGCCGTTCACCCGGCGGGCGAACAGCGGCTCGCGGGCCGTGCCGCGCAGGTTCCGCGGGGAGCCCGCGCGCTTCGCCGCCGCGGTCAGGGCGATCGCCAGGAACTTGCCCCGCCGCGGCACCACGGTCCCGCCGAAGTTGTGCAGCGCGGCCCCGGGGTGGTTGGTGCCCACGACGACCTCGTCGCCGGTGAACCGCCCGGTGAAGCTGGCCATCAGCGCCCCGGTGTCGCGGAGCGGCTGGGCGGTGCCGCCGCCCCGGAACGCCCGCCCGTACCGGAGCGGCCGCCAGGGCGTGCCGTCGGGGGCCGTGCCGGTGCTGAACCGCCGCTTCACGTCGCTCACCAGGATCTGCACCAGCTCGCGGCCGGTCGGCGCGTCGAGCGGTGCCGCCGCCGGGAGCGCGAGCGGCCCCGCGGCGGGCTGCCGCGCCGCCCGGGCCAGGTCCGCGAAGCTCAGCACCAGCCCGGCCATCGCTACAGCCTCGTGCCGTCCCCGAAGGAGAACCGCCCCTCCTCCGGGTCGTCCAGCCGGAACCGGTCGCCCGACGTGTCGGAGTCGCCGCACGAGATCCGCGCGGACCCGGGTGCGGGCGCCCACACGTCGTCACCCAGGAGCACGTCGGCGTCCTTGAGTTCGGCGGCGAGGTCCGCGAGCTCCTGGCGGAACACGGCGACCGCCTCCGGGTCCGAGCGGCAAGCCGCGAGGAAGGCGTGGGCGATCGCGAACCGCAGGTTCCAGTCGAACCCGTCGGTGGTCGCGTCGGCCCCGAACTGCGCGAACTCGGCGGCGGACATGCCGCGGCCGAGCATGATCCGGCGGACGTCGTTGTACCCGTTCTGGTTGGCCCGCGGCAGCAGCGCGTCCCAGTGGTCCGGGAGCGCCGCGTCCCGCATGGCGTTGGCCGCGGTGACCTGGGCGCGGAGCTGCTCGTCGCTGACGAAGGTGGGCACGGCGGCTCCTCGGGAACGGGTCGGGCGGCTCAGGCGCCGAGGTAGTTGCTGACCAGCAGGTCCCCGTGCCCGCGGTAGACGTTGGTCTTGGTGCCGCCCGCGGTGCCGGCCTGGATCGTCTCCGAGGTGAACACCGCGCGGAACAGGTTCTCCAGCGACGGGTTCACGATGTACGTGATGGTGTCCGCGCTGAACGTGAGCTGCTCGTTCGGCCACCACTCGTCGTCGGCCGGGTCCGCCTTGTCCAGCTTGAACCCGCGGAACGCGAGCTCGACCGCCTTGATGATCTCCTCCACCTCGTTCACCGTGGGCAGGTCGGTGACGGTCATCTTGACCGCGCTCCACCAGAACCCGAACGCCGCGGCGCCCTCGAAGTCGTACCAGAACTTGACCTGCTTCTCCTCCTTGGACTGCGGCGAGTTGCCGTTGTCCTCGAGCCCCTTGTCCTTGCGGTCCTGCCAGATGATCGGCTTCAGGCCGGGCGTCTTGAGCAGCGCCACCACGGTGTTCGTGGACCCGTCGTTGGCCGCGCAGTCCTTGGTCAGGGCGTTGTTCCCGGACCCGATGTTGTGGCTGGTAGCGAAGAAGTTGGACCCGTCGAAGCACGGCCCGTTGTCCCGCAGCAGCTTGAGGCTCTCGCGGCCCGGGAAGTCGGCCACGTCGGCCGCCATCATCTGCATGCGGGTGCCGTACCCGCCGGTCTGGTCGTCCTCGATGTCGCGCAGCAGGACCGCCTCCTCCGCGCTGTACTCGAGGTTCTCGACCTTGTACTTGCTCCAGTCGGGGCGGGTGTAGTTGCGCCTCCCGAGCCACCGCTTGAGCCGCGGGGGCGGGCTCATCCACGGGTACTGCTCGATGCGGGCGGTCGAGGCCACCCGCTGGACGAACGACGTCCACGGGGTGATCTTGATGCCCGCGCGCAGGGCCTCGTACGCCTGCAGGAACTCCGACCGCATGCTGGCGGTGAAGATCGTCACCTTGTCGTTGATGTTCGGCACGGGTCGCGGGCCTCGAAGGGGGTCGGGGGGTCGTCGGTCCTCAGGCGATGGTGACGCCGTTCGGACCGCCGTCCGCGTACCAGTTCCCCTGGTACGCGACGACGCGGAAGCTGTTGCCGCGGGCGGCGCCGAACGTGGCGGTCCCGGTCGCGCCCTTGGCGTTGAACCCGACGCCGGCGCAGGTGACGACGTGGGCGGCGGCGGTGGTGGACACCAGCTCGAGCACCTTGCCGTCGTCGGCGCCGGCGGCCGGGGCCGCGAGCGTGAGGGCGGCGGCGGTGCCCTTGGTGAGGAGCACGGTCCCGGCCTTGACCGGCACCGCGCCGTCGCCCGCGAGCACCAGGAGGGCGCTGTTGCCGCCCCCGCCGGCCTGGAAGTAGTGGGCCTCGACCACCACCGCGGTGGCGCTGAGCACCGCCGCGACGCGGCCGACGAAGTTGCCGAACGCGCCGGGGGCGAACGCGACCGTCTGGTCGTCCACCGCGTACACCCGGCGGCCCACGTCGCCCGGGGCGGCCGCGGCGATCGCCACGGTGATGAACCGGGGCTGGTTCACGTCGAGCAGCACGTCCCCGTTGGCCCCGCCGGCGAGCACCTCGGTACTGGCCGACGCGAGCACCCCGTCGAACGTCTTGACGGCGGCGTCGTCCATCTTGTCCGCCCAGCCGGCGGCGGTGAGCCCGATCATCGCGTTCGGGAAGAACACCTGGGCGGTGCTGACCGCCCCGCGCTTGGTGATGTAGTCGCCGAACGGGGTGGTCCCCACGTTGCCGCGCTTGATCGTGTTGGGCATCGGTCGTCCCTCGGGGTCGGCGGGGTCGGGGTCGGGTCGGTGCGGGTGCGGGCGCCCGCACCCGGCGGGGTCAGTGGACCATCGCGGCGGCGTCGGCGCCGATCAGCTTGGCGGCGGTGAACGCCGGGTCCCGCTCGGCCATGCTCTTGGCGGTCGCCACCAGCTTCTTCGGGTCGGTGCCGTGCTTGCGCAGGGCCTCGCCCTGCGCCTCGGCGAACCGCTCGACCTTGCGCACCTCTGCGGCCGCCCGGTCCTTGGCCTCGGCCGGGCCGGCGGCGAACCGCTCGCCGAACCGGACCGTCACCGGCATCTGCGCGAGCTGGGCCTTGCGGGCCTCGTAGGCGGTGAGGTTGCGGGTCCGGCCGTTCTCGGTGAACCGGTGGACGGCCCGGGTGTCGTCGAGCCCGAGCAGGAGCGGCAGGTACGCGGCCGTCACCTGGGCCGGGGTGGCCCGGCCCTCGGAGACGAGCTGGTCGCAGAACTTCGTCGCGTCGTCGCGCTTCCGCCGCTCGTTGCTGACGCGGAGCCGGCTCAGCTCGTTGTCCAACGCGGCGTTCAGCCGCTTCGCCTTGATCGCGAGTTCGCTGTTCACGGTGACGCCCCTGCGGGTGGCGGGTTTGGGCCTGGGTTTGCGCCGCGGCTCGCTCATCGGGACGGCCGCCGGGGCCGGCGCGGGGGCCGCGGGCGGTGCGGCCGGGTCGGCGGTGAGCTGGGCGTACAGGGCGCGGAGCTGGTCGTCGGGCATGGCGTCGAGCGCGGCCGCGTCCTGGCCCTGCGCCACCAGGTCCGCGATCATCTCCTCGCGGGTCACGGCCGCCGGGTCCGCCATCGTCTCGACCGGTTCCTCGCCCTCGCCCTCGGTGCCCTCGGTCTCGGTCCCCTCGCCGATCACTTCCTCGTACAGGGCGCCGAGCTCCTCGTCGCTCATCCCCTCGAGCTCGGCCGCGTCCTCCCCCTCGTCCACCAGGGCGGCGATCATCTCCTCGCGCGACGGCTCGGCGAACATTCCGGTGGCCGGCGCGGGGGCGGGGTTCGGCGCCGGGGTCGGCGTCGCGGCCCCGGTGGGGAGGTTCTTGACCAGGTCCGCGAGGGCCTCGTCGGTCATCGCGTCGAGGGTGGACTGGCTGATCCCGGGCATGGCCGCCTGGATCGCGGCGATCATCGACTGGCGGTCCATTCTGCTCGTCTCCGCGAAGGTGATCAGGGCGCCGCGGCGGCCCCGGACGGTGTGCTCCCGGATCCGCACCCCGGCGCGCTCGCCGAACCGCAGCGGCGCGGGCATCGGCTCGGGCTTCGGCAGCGGCCCCAGGCGCTTCACCTGGGGCACCTCGCCGCCGAGGTAGCTGAACTTGCGCAGCACCTTGCCGTGCGTGTTCCCGAAGTCGTCGAGGAACGAGTCGTAGATCTCGGCCGAGCCGTACCGGTACTCGCCGCTCTCGATCTTCCGGGCCATCGCCTCGGGCACGTTGACCACGTTCCCCTTGAGGATCACGTGCCCCGCGTGCTGCGGGTCGGGGACGGCCCGCAGGCTGTTCGGGTCGACCCACCCGGCCGCGGGCTCGTCGGTCGGCACGAACTCGCGCCACCCCTCGTCGTCCTCGTGCCCGGGGGCCGCCGGCGGGGTGTGCAGCTTCGCGCCGCCCGGGCCGAGCTTGCGCCCGGCCTCGGCCATGTTCCGCACCCAGTGCGGGAACCAGCGCCGGCCGCGGTACACCCCCGACGCGAACAGGTTCACGTCGCGGAGCATGTAGTAGCGGGGCTGGGTCGCGGTGCGGGGCTGGGTGGCGGCGCCGGGCATGCCCCCACTGTGCGCGGGAGGGTTGCCCGGATGAAAGAAGACCAAAAAAGAGTTGGGCCGCACCAATCGGTGCGGCAACGCGTCGGCTCTCATCACTCCTTCGTTTGCTCTAACTAAATCGCCATTGCGTCCTCGGACCCGAAGCACCACCCACCACGTGAGGGCTCTGATGAACCGGCTTTGTTTCTGCGTGCTCGCGGCGCTCTTCACCACCTGCGTTTCCTTGGGCGAAGAGCAGCCGAAGGCCGTGAAGGACGAACTCAAATTGCTGGAAGGTGAGTGGAAGGTCGTCAAAGCCGAGAGCGGCGGAAAGGCGGTCAAATCGAAGTCGGTTGTCGTGTACACCGCGGACGGGAAGTCCTCCATTTCGGACCCCAACTCGGGGCTGCCGCCGCTGAAGACAACGATCGCGCTCGACCCAACGAAGAAGCCGAAATGGATCGACGTGACGAACGCCCGGGGCCGCACCGATAAGGGCATTTATGAGTTGAACGGCGATCAGATGAAGGCCGTGTTCCGTGCCGGCGGGGACCGACCGACGGAGTTCAAAACGGAAGCCGAGGGCGAGGTGATGTACACTTACGAGCGGGTCAAACCCAAGTGAGGGTCGTACCGAGTCAAACGGCGGTCTCGACCTCAAGGGCGACCGCACCTCGACAGCTGTCGTCGCGATGCGACTAACCGCGGCGCCGACCGTGAGATCAGCCCGCCAGCGCCCGGCACAGCGCCCGCACGCCTGCCAAGCGCCCGCGCAGTTCCGCGACCACGGCCCGTTCGCTCATGTGGGCCGTGCGGCCCTTCTGCCGCGCGCCCGGGTCGAGCAGGTCGAGCGTCTCGCCCACCCAGGCCTTGAGCTTCTTCACCGCGTCCTGGGTCGAGTCCGGGGCCTCGCCCGTCACCTCGCGCGCCAGCGGGGCCAGCTTCCGCGGGAACTTCCGCGCGTAATCGTCGATCTGCTTTTCCGCGGCTTTCAGGGCCGCCCGGGCCGCGGTGGTCTCGTAGTTCCACCCCAGCGCGCGGCCGGTGGTGATCCCGGCGTCCACGCTCTTCTTCAGCGCGGGCAGATTCGGGCTGCCGTCGGCCCGGGGCGGGACCGCGGGCGCCCCCGTCGCGGTCGCGGCCGCTTTCACCTTCGCGGCCGCGGCGCCGGCGCGGTTGGCGGCCGGCCCCTTGGGCGCCGGTCCGGTGCGAGGCGGTTGGCGCACCACCGCGTGCGGGTCCGCGACCTTCTTCTTCGGGTCGAACTCCGGCGCCGCCGTCGGCGACTTCGGTTTCGCCGGCGGGGCGGGTTTCGGTTTGGGCGGGGGTGCGGGCGCCGGTACCTCCTTCGGGACCGCGGGCAGGCTCGCGACCGGGAGCGTGGGCGACGGCTTCGGCCCGGCCTTCAGTTCCGCCTCGGCGGCCTCGGCGCGCTTGCGGAGCGGCTCGAGCTCGGCGGCCGGGAGCTTCGCCCGGACCGCGGCGTCGTGCGAGTCGCGCGCGACCTTGGCCTTCATCGTCAGGATGCGCTCCTGCTCGCCAGGTTTGGGACCGCCCTTCCCGGCCGCGGGCGCCTTCGGCCCCGTCGCCGCGGGCCGCTTCTCGCCTTTCTTGCGGCCCTTCAGCTTCTGGAACACCGCCAGCGTGAGCGTGCGCTTCCCACTGGGCGAGACCATGCGGTCGCCCTTCTGCTGCCAGTCGTCGAACCCGGCGAACGCGTCCCACACGCCCGCGGCGCAGGCCCGGAGCGCGAGCAGGTCGGTCAGGTCAGGCACGGCACACCCTCCGCGAAGCGCCCACCAGGTCCCGGACCGGTTCGGCCATCCGGGCGAGGGCCGCGGCCCGCTCCCGCGTGTCGTCGTCCTGGGCGGCCAGTGCGAGGGCGGCCAGGATGGTCTCGTCGTCGATCGGGATGTCCGACGGCTTGCCCTGGCGCGCGAGCAGGGCGCGGATCCGGGCCTTGATGAGCGGCACCGGGTCGAGGTCCGCCGGCGGGGCTTCGGCGAACCCGGCCGGTTTCCCCCGTTTGGTGGGTCGCTTGGCCGCCTTGAGGATCTTCTTGCCGCCCCAGGCCCCGAGCTTCCCGCCGAGCCCGCCCCCGAGGGCGGTGCCGAGCGCGAGCCCGAGCGGGCCGCCCAGGGCGGTGCCGGCGATCGCGCCCCACGCCATCCCGTTCAGCCCGGCGAGGATCCCGACCGCCCCGGCCGTGGCCTTCTTCAGGAAGTCGGCCACCTTCGCGCCGAACCGCTGCCGGTCCCGGCCGTGCTGGGCGGTGATGTACGCGCTCTCCGCGGGCGTCGGGTCCGGCAGCTTCTGGCTGCCGGGCAACGGCGGGGCCTTCACGGGCGGCCTGATGGGGCGGGTGTAGTCGACGTCCGCGGCGTACGGCCCGAGCCTCTGGCCGCCCGCCCGGACCCGGTCGTACGCGGCCCGGTTCGCCGCGGCGGACGGGTCCCCGGACCGCGTTTTCTTCTTCCTCTTCGCGGGGGCGGCGATGGCCCGGGGGCCGGCGGCCGCGCCGCCCGCGGCCGGCGCCGCCCAGGCGGCCGTTCCCGTGGGCCAGCCGGCGGGCGCGGGCTCGGAGGCGGAAGGCTTCGGCGCCGCGCCCTGTGGCGCCGGGGCCTTTTTCGCGGCCCCCTTCGCGGCGCGGTTGCCGACCCGCTGTTGGTGCCGCTGGTAGGCGTCGTTCGACAGCACCCGGCCGCCGGCCGAGCGCCACTTGCCGCCGTCGATCTGCTGCCACTCCACCGCGAAGCAGTGGACGAGCAGGTGCGCGGCGCGGAGCAGCGGGTATGCGGTGCGGCTCATGGCACCCAAGTTAACGGGCCGGGTTGCCCGGATACCGAGCTAGTTTGCGGCAGACATCGCACCTTGGCGCACCTTATACTGCGCTGGTCTAATCCTTTGCTTTTGACTGCCGCGTGTACTCACGGTGCCTAACCCATTGCGCGACCGCACCACCGCGCGAACCACCACTGCAAAGCAGAGGCTATGTCAGAAAAAGTCAAAATACTCTTCCTAGCAGCAAATCCGTCGGACCTGACACAGTTGCAGCTGGACGAAGAAATTAGAGCAATTCAGGGCAAAATCCGATCTGCTGACTTCAGCAGTAACTTCGACCTTGTCTCACGCTGGGGGGTGCGGCCCAGCGACTTGATTCAGGCTTTTAACGAAGTACGCCCTCACATAGTCCATTTCAGCGGGCACGGTAGCCGTACTGCTGAACTTGCCCTCAAGAGCGATGATGGGACGACTAAGCCTGTAACTGCCGCAGCACTTGTGAGTCTTTTCAGAAGCGCGGGTAGCAGTGTACAACTGGTCGTCCTCAACGCCTGCCACTCCGACGCGCAAGCACACGCCCTAAGTCGAGAAGTCGAATGCACCATTGGAATGAACGCCGAAATTGGGGACAATGCAGCGATAGCATTCGCTTCACGCTTTTATGGCTCTCTGGCATTTGGCCTTTCCGTCGGGCAAGCTTTCGAGCAGGGCAAAACGGAACTGATGCTAGAAGGAATTCCCGAGGAGGATACGCCTGTTCTCCTATGCCGCCCTGACGCAACTCCTCACACGATTGCTTTCGTCAACCGAGTTCCGGTTAATCCGCTGCTACCGCCTTTGGCCTGGGAGATTCTTCAGCATGCGATAGACGGCAATGGCCCAGTCCAATTGAGCGAGTACGATGGTGGCGTTGTGGCCATGGCAGCTGGGACGCCGTTTGATAGCGGTTTCGACACCCAACAAGCCGCGCTGATCCGCGACTCGATCCGTCTCCTCTTGCAATGCCGCTGGCTTGAACGATCCGATCGCGAGCTTTTGCATGTTACGGCAGAGGGCTTCGAGGCGATTCGTAAACGCGCAGGTGCCCAAAGCCCAAGCTTCCTCAAAATCAAAGAGCAGATGCCCGCGCTTTTTGCAGAGATGAAGAAAGACCTGGAGAGCAAAGAAGGCAAGTTCGTGCGAGAGTTTTTCGTCATGAGCCGCCGCCACGCCCTCGGCGGCTCAGATAAGCCTCGATTTGTCTACTACGAAGAGGATCATTCCAACCTCCGCGGCCAGATTGACATCTTGGAAAACCAAGGCTACCTGACCGACGTGACCCCGAAAAATGTACCTATTTACCGCATGAGCGAAGAGCTTGTGAGGCTGGTACTTAAATTTGGATAAGTCGCTTACCAGCTCCTTTCCACGCGGACCACGCCCATCAGGTGCTTGCTAACCGGGGCGAAGCTGCACCGGCAGTTCCACACCCGCGAGCCGCGCACCTCGGCGAACGGGACACTCGACGGGAAGTACTTGCCGATCTTGGGGCGGTGGTCGTCGCCGGTCCGGTCGTCGAGGACCCCCAAGTACTCCCAGGCCGGGAACCGCTCCCGCATGTCCGGGTCCGCGATCTCGTCCTGGGCGCCCTGGTTGTACGCGTCGAGCACGTTGGTCCGCACCACCATGTCCGCGTACTGCGGGTTCGCCACCGACACGCCGGCGTCGTCGAGGACCTGCTCGACGTCCGGCACCGCGCTGGCGCCCGTTTGCAGCTGCTTCAGGATCGCCGCCTTGACCTTCTCCAGCACCGTCTGATCGCTGGCCACCGCGAGCGTGAACGCGTGCCGGTCGAGCTTGGCGCCGTACCGCGCCGTCCCCCCGCCCAGCGTCGGCACGAGGCGGCGGAAGTACTCGAGCGCGGTCGTGGGCTCCAGCACCGGGACCGCGTCGGTGAAGTCGTGGAACGGGTCGTCGGTGCCGGCGTCCGCGAACGCCACCCGCTCGGCCATCTCGGCCCGCCGGCGGATCCGCGCGCGGCCCATCAGGTCGGCGCTGGCCACGCACCGCGCCAGGGCCTCGGCGATCTGCCCCAGCTCGGCGTCGTCGAACAGCACCGGCGCCCCGAGCGGGTCCCCGGAGGTGAGCAGCCGCCGCACCGCCGACTCGCTGGCCGTGGCGAACACCTCGGCCCCGTCGGCCCGGGCGCGGGCCAGGAGCTGCGCGGCGCGGGCGCCGTCCGGTCCGGCCGGGGCGAACGCGTCCCCCTCCGCGAACCGCGCGAGCGGCGCGGGCTCAGTCAAAAAGCCCCGGACCTCGCTTCGCCACGACCGGAGCTGCTCCGGGGTCGTTGCCGGATAGCACGTTTCGCACTGCGGCGAGGGTCTTGGCCCGGAGCTGGGAGCGCCCGGCGTTGGTGGCGTCGGCATAGTGCACCGCGTACTCGTTCAGGAGGTCGGAGAGCGGCCCCTTGAGCCGGGCGCCGCGGTCGAAGTCGTCGAGGGCCGCGTCCGCCTTGTCGGCGATCGTGCGGTTCTGCTCGGTGGCGAGCCGGTTGCCGGCCACCGACTCGAGGGCCTGGGCGCGGCGCACGCTGGCCCCGAGGCGGAAGTCCTTGGCCTCCTTCGCCAGCTCGGCCCGCACGTACGCCTTGAGCTCGGCCCGGTGGAAGTAGACGCTCTCGTCCTGCTCGATCGGGCCGAACAGCGACTCCTGCGTGCGGCTCACCTTCGGGGCGTCGCGCATCTCCTGGGCCATCGCCTCGACCACCCGCGGGCCGGCCGCCCGCCCGGTCCGCTCCTCCTGCTTGACCAGCGCCGACAGGAGCCGCTGCTGGTCCAGGTGGTCGTCCAGGTGCCGGGCCACCGCGGCCGCCCGGTCCGGGTCGAGGGACCCGTGGGCCACCTGGCGGAACAGATCCGGGGCGAGCTTCACCAGGTCGGCGGCGTCGCGCGCCACCTGCCCCTTGAGCGAGATCCCGGCGGCCGCGAGGTCCGCGGCCGAGCGCCCCGTGTCGCGCAGGAACTTGGCCGCGTCCACCGCGGTGCCCCGGCCCTCGGCGATGTTGATCAGCGCCCCCTTGGCCCGGGCCTCCGCGGCGGTCCGGGCGGTCACGTACCGGACGCTCACGTCGCGGGCGCCGGTGCGGTTCGCGAGGTCGAGCCGGTGGTGCCCGTTCACCACGTACGTCTTCCCGTCGGCCGGGTCCTTCCAGACCGCCAGCACGCCCGCCAGCTCCGGGTCGAACGTGGTCACGTGCGCGAGCTCGGCGCCGACGCCCCGGGCGTTGGTGTTCAGCTTGAACTGGAACCGGCCCGGGTCCACCGCCACCCGGCCGGGCGCGACCTGGTACACCCGCCCGGGCTGCGGGCTCGCCGGCGGCGCGAACGGCGACCGGCCCGGTGCCCCCGCCGCGACGGCCCCCGGAGCCGGGGTGCCGCCGCGGCGCGCGCTGAGCTTCTGGAACGCGTCCAGGGTCAGGGACCGCTTCCCGCTCGGCGACACCATCCGGTCGCCCTGCCGGGTCCACTCGTGCCACGCGAACGCGTGCACCCGCTCGGAGTGGGGCACCACCTCGTCGTTCCCGGTGGCCCGCATCCCGGCGTCGGCGGCCTTGCGCCCGATCTTGCGGCCCAGGTACACGGTGCCCGCGACCGCCGCGGGGGCGGCGAGGAACCCGGCCAGCGGCGGGATCAGCCCGGCCCCGGCGGCCAGCACCGGCGCGGCCATCACGGCGGCCCCGCCCACCAGCGCCGCGCCCCACCACAGGAACGGCCGGGCCGCCCGCCCGAGGCGCGAGTTCGCCAGCCATTTGGCCGCGCCCCAGCCGGCCCGGACCGCCTTCGGGGTGAGGCGCAGGGTTTCGCGGGCGAGCGCCAGCAGCCCCTGGCCCGTGCCGACGGCGGTGGACACGGCGGCGTCGGCCGCGTGCCCGGCCAGGGTGCGGGGCACGGCCAGCGCGGCCCGGCCCGCCGCGGTCACCGCCCCGGCGGCCCCGGAGATCAGGTTCGAGGCGGTCTGCCGGTCGTGGGCGCCGGCGCGAACGACGTCGCCCACCACCTCGCCGGCCAGCCGCCGGACGGTCCGGGGGGCCTTGACCGCCGCCCGCACCAGCCCGCCGGCGAACCGCCCCAGCGCCCCGACCACCAGCTTCGCCCCGCCGGCGGGCAGCTTGGCCAAATACCCGCCGAGCTTGAGCGCGAGGTCGCCGGCCGCGTCCACGTCCCGGCCGAGCGTGTCCTCCAGGAGGTTGCCCACTTCTTTGCGCTGGCCCTTGGGCATGCCCCGGGCGGCGTCGAG
Organism: Gemmata obscuriglobus; assembly: GCF_008065095.1. NCBI lineage: Bacteria > Pseudomonadati > Planctomycetota > Planctomycetia > Gemmatales > Gemmataceae > Gemmata > Gemmata obscuriglobus. The sequence goes on from NZ_CP042911.1 coordinate 7,588,765, forward strand.
CCACGTGGAGCGGATGACCGGCCGCACCACCTCCGGGAGCGGCCCGAGCTTCTTCAACTCGGCCGCGGCGTGCGTCACCGCCTGCTTCCCGGCGTCGGCCACCTTCGCGGCCGCGGCGGGGTCGCTCCCCGCCCGGGCGGCGGCCGGGGCGAGTTCGGCGGCCTGCGCGGTGACGGCCTTGCGGATCCGGGTCCGGTTGATCTTCACGAGCCGCGGCGTGCGGGGGTCGGGCGGGCCGTCCTGGGCGTCCCGGCGGGCCTGCTGCGCGACCACCTCGCGCGCCCGCTCCGGGCTCACGCCCCGCTCGACCGTGCGCTTCACCCCGCCGCGCGGGCCGACGGTCTCGAACGTCAGGGTCCGCGGGGCCGTGGCCCGGCGGCCCACGCCGGCCTGGCGCTCGAGCGCGGCCCGGGCCCTGTCCCCATAAAGAACCTGCCCCTGATGCTCCGCGGTACCGACGGCCTTCACGCCCCCGGACCGGGTCCGCGCCGGCTGCCACCCGAACACGTCCCACGCCAGCCCGAGGCCTTCCGCCCGGTCGGCGAACGATTCGGCCTGCGCGGGCGCGTCCTCGTCGAGCGCCGCGGCGGTCGCCTCGTCCAGGTACTCGAGCAGGTCCGCCAGCAGCGCCGCGAGCTGCTCGTCGGTCAGGTCGATCGGGTGCCCGAGGGCGCGCTCCGCCTGCTCGCGGAACGCGACCACGAACCCGAGCGGGTCGTCGCCCGCGGCCTCGGCGAAGAACTTCCGCTGCGACGCCTGCCCCGGGCCGCGGTAGAAGTCCCGCCCGCCGGCCCGGTTGTTCGCGTTGCGGGCGGCGCCCACGGCCGCGCTCGGCCCCGCCACCATCCCCGCCCGGGCGGCCTTCAACTTGGCCCGGGCCTCCGCGCGGGCCACCGCCTTCGGCCCGCGGGTCTTGAGCAGGAGCGCGCGCTTCGCACGGCTCAGGAGCCCGCCGCTGTTGGTGCCGAGCTCCTGGGCGCGGCGGGCCTCCATCGCCGCGTCCGCTTTGCGCACCGCGGTGCCGGCCCCGCGCGTCCCGCGGAGGTTGTTCCAGCGGCCGTAGAACGGCGCCTGGACGGCCTTGCGGATGAGCCCGGACACGGCCCCGGACAGGTACGTTTTCGCCCCGGCCCCGAGCAGCGCGGTCGCGGTCAGGCCCTTGCCCGCGGCGGTGCCGATGGCCAGCCCCGCGACGCCCGGCGCCCCGGCCAGCCCGGCCAGGGCCAGCGCCCCGCCGACGGCCGCGGTGCCGAGGGTGAACGACAGGGCCAGGGTGCCGGCCTCCATCACCAGCGCCTTGCCCAGCCCGTGGATCTTGTAGTTGCGGTAGAAGTCCGGGGCCGCGGCCTTGAGCACCCGCTTGACCGCCTTCCGGGTGGCCGCGCCCTTCTGCCCGCGGATCATGGCCTGGATGGCGATCGAGCGGGCCTCGTCCTTGAGGGCCTTGCCGAACCGCTCGAGGGGCGCGCCGACGGAGTCGAGCAGCGGCACCCGGCGGATCGCCTGCCCCAGCTTCTCGGCGGCCCACCCCGCGCCCTGGACCGTGGACGAGCCGCCGGCCAGCCCGAGCGCGGCCGCGTCCCCGGCCCGCCGGGCGGCGGCCTTCGCGCCCCGCCCCGCCGCGGCCGCGGCCCGCCGGGCGGCGAGCGTGCCCCGCGCGGTCTTCGGCGCGGGGGCAGCAGGGGCGGGAGCAGCGGGCGCGGCCGGTGCGGTCGGGGGGTTCGGCGGTTTCGGCGCGGCCGGGGGCTTCGGCGCGGCGGGCGCCGGGGGCGGTGCGGGCGCCCGCACCGGGGCCGCCGGGCCGGCGGCGCGGGCCTTGGGCAGGGCGCCGCCCGCGCGGGTCCGGGAGCTGAGCCGCTGGAACGACTCGAGTGTGAGCGACCGCTTCCCGCTGGCGCTCACCATGCGCGGGCCGGCGGGCGTGTTGGTCTGCTTCCAGTCGTCCCACCCGAACACGTGCACCCGCTGTTCCGCGAACGGCACCGCCGCGCCACCGCCGGCGGACGGGTCGCCGGGCGGGAGCAGCGCGGGGTCGCCCATTGATGGATCGGGCGGGAATTCGCCACCCATCCCCATGCCGCCCATGCCCATGCCGCCCATCGGGTCGGCGCTTGGGCCGGGCAGCTGGAGGGCGTCGTCGGGGTCGTTCGGGTCCGCGAGCTGGAGGCTGAACGCCTTCGCGTAGTGCTTCTTGGACAGCGCGTTCGGGCCGGTGAACCCGATCGCCTGCGCCCCCTGCACCACCTGGAGCAGCTCGAGCAGCTCCTGGTTGCTGGCGGCCCCGAACGTGAGCTTGGGGTACGCCCCGCCGGCCGGGTACGGGTAGTTGAAGTCGACGAACTTGGGGGCCAGCTGCTTGTTGACCGCGTCCGTCACCAGCGCCATCAGGAGCCACGGCACCAGGTCGGCGATCGACTTCTGGACCTTCGAGTCCCCGCGCAGCTCGGGGGCGGCGCTCACCAGGCTCTGGAGCGTGGCGAACGTGATCCCGCTGACCACCTCGTCCCGCTTGCTCTCGGCGAAGCTCTTGTAGTCCGGCTCCGAGGCGGCCGACAGGTTGATCGCCTCGATCCGCACCCCCTCGGGCACGGCGATCCAGGTGGCGCTCTTGGCCTTCCGCAGCGCGTCCTCCAGGGCCGGCTTGTCGTCGTCGCTCTGGTACGTGCCCATGAGCATGCCGGCCATGCGCTTCTCGTGGTGGATCACGCGGAGCTTGTCCACCGTGTCCAGCATCCACCACGCGCCGTACGCCGGGCGGTACGCGGCGAGCCCGAGCGGCTCGTCGAACACCGTCATGTACCGGCTGAACACGAAGTCCTCAATGGGGTACGCGGGCTGCTCCGGCGCGCGCCGGGCCTGCACCCACTTGACGTTGCCGAAGGGGTCCCCGCCCAGCCGCACGTCGCCGCACGTGTCGTCGGTGTCCTTGGCCGACAGCTTGGTGCAGACGATGTGCTTCGCGAGCTTCCCCTGCCGGCCGGGGTTCCAGACGGGCTCGGCGAGCGAGTGCCCCTCGCTCCCGAGCGGGGCGCAGACGGCCCGCACGACCGAGATGATGCCGCCCGCCAGGTAGTCCTCGATCATCGCCTTGAACGCGTCCGCCTGCTCCTCGCTCTCCGGGTTCCCCGGCTCCGACGCCTGCACCTGCCAGTCCTCGGCCGCGACCGTCAGGATCGCCGGCTCCCAGGCCGTCGCGACCCACGGGCTGCGGCGCATGAGCCGCATGGCGGCGCGGATCTCGGGCGTGTCCCGGGTGCCCGAGTCCAGGTACGGGTGGAACCACACCTTGCCGGCGATCCCGCCGCTGTAGTTGACCGGCACCTTCTCGTCCGACGACGGGCGCGGCCGCCGGCGGGACTGCTCGATCTGGGCCTTGGCCGCGGAGATGATGCGGGCGGCCCGCTCCTCGGGCGTGGCCACGGCCGGGGCGTAGGTGCGGCGGTACGCGGGGAACAGGCTCGCGAGGCGGGACAGGACGGACGGCACGGGAGGGCCTCGCGGCGGATGAGAGGGGTGCGGCTCGGCCGGGTGCGGCTACTTGCCCGGCTTCTCGGCGGGCTTGGCCGCCAGTTGCTTCTCCAGTTCGGCCACCTTCCTGGTCAGGTCCGCGATCTCCTTGCGCCGCCCCTCGTCCACCTGGGCGGCCGTGTCGGCATACGTCTTCTGCTGTGCCGCCTCGGCGCGGAGCCGCTCGACCTCCTCGCTCAGCACGCGCGCCTGCCGTCGGAACTCGTCCCGCTCGGCGCGGAGCTCCTGCAGCTCGGTCTCGTCCGGCTCCGGGGCGGCCGCGCCGTCCACCGCGGCCAGCACCCGGCCGCGCTCGTCCGTGAACGTGACGGTGCCCGCGTTGGCCCGGCCGTTGTCGTGCCGGGCGGCGTGCTGCCCGAGCGCGTCCGGGAACCGCCCGGCCTTGCCCGCGTCCGGGCTCCACTCGGTCACCTGCCCGGTGCCGGTGACGACCTGGACCCCGCTGCCGTCGCTCGACAGCTTCGCGTCCAGGCTCACCGCGTAGTGCACCAGCCCGCCCTTCTCCCGCCTGATCGACACCGCCATGACCCGCTCCGAATGAGGTGCGCGCGGGCGCCGCGCCCGGAAACGCTGGAAGGAAGTGCCTTCAGTGTGCGGGAGCGGGTTGCCCGGATGAAATTGCGCGCGGTTCGACGGGTGAGGTGCCAGCGGAACAATACGGACGAACGGGCGCGCGGGCACTCGACCGAAAAGAAATGAGGGTCTTGAGCGCAGGCGACGACGCCGGTACACTTCTGGGCGTGCCGGCTCGGGCGGCGCGGAAGAACGCGTCGGCTCGCACGAGTGGGGCAATTGTTACCGGGCGCAGCATCGAAGTGCTCTTCCCGTTCGCACGGGCCGTTACCGTGTTATTGTGCGAGCCGTGAAGGGGCGAGTCGAAGTTTCGCACGGCCCATTACCGTGTTATTGCGCATATTGTGAAGACGCCCTTCACACGGTAACGATAAGGCCGGTCAGGAGTTCGGTCCCCGGCGCGCGGTGCGCTGGGTGAAATCATCCCGTGTTATTGCGCGAAGCCTCGCACACTAAACACTGGTTCGGCAACCATCGCGTGCAGGAGCGCGCGTGCGGCGCGTGGGCGTGTGGTCCGCGGTGGTAAAGCCCGTATGTCGGGCTCCGCGTGGTGCCGGTGGTTGCGGGCGCGGCTCGTCGCCGCGAGGTGCGGTTGGTGCCGGCCTCCGGTGGGCCGGGACACGGTAGCGCGGGTCGGCGGTGGTGGCTCCGCGGATGCGCGGTACGAGCGCGGGCTCCGCGGAATCGCAACTGCCCGCGCAGAAGCCGAACCCGGCGCTGCACCTGACACCGCCCGCTAGTTTGTGACGCATTGCTGACTGTATGATGGCGGTGCAGGTGAGCTTTATGTTCGGCACCAGAGGGCTTGCGCGTCGTGAAGGTGTATCTGGACGACGAGCGTCCCACCCCGCCCGGCTGGGTGACCGTCCGCTGGCCGGACGAGGCCATCCGGCTGCTGGAGACCGGCCGGGTCACGGAGCTGAGCCTCGACCACGACCTCGGGGACGACGCTCGGGGCACCGGGTACGCGGTCATCCTGTGGCTCGAGGAGGCGGTGGCCGTCCGCGGGTTCGTTCCGCCGACCATCACCGTCCACACGGCCAACGCCTCGGCCCGGCAAAAGATGCTTCTCGGCGTCCGCAGCATCGAGCGCCTTGCCGAGCAAAGGCACGCCGAACCGGGCGGGGCACCGGACCCGGCGGTGTAGTTCGTGTCGTGCGGCAGCTCCGCCGATGTGTCGCGGCATCCGTGGTCCCGGCGCAAGGCAGCCGAACCCGGCGCTGCACCTGACACCGCCAGGTGGTTTCCGACGCACCGCTCCCTGGGAGGGGGCGGTGCAGGTGAGCTTGATCGTTCGGCCCCGCGCCGAGACCCACGGGGGTGGGCGCGATGTCGATAGGGTAGCCAGCCCCCCATCCCAAGTGGCTGGCCCGACCCGCGCCCACCCCCGAGGCGCGAGCGGATCGGTGTAGCTCATCTGCCGGGCTGCATGAGCGGGGCCGAATGTGGAGCTCACCTTCACGGGCAGCCCATGTTCGGCGTGGTGGGGCGCGGGGCCGAACCCTCCGCTGCACCAGACTCGCGCATGCAGAACTCGGGGATCGCCCCCTCCAGGGCGCGCGAGCAGGTGAGCTCCACATTCGGCAACCCGAGGGCGCTGGATCGCGCGTGCGGCGGTGGTGGGCGTGTGGTCCGCGTGGGTGAACTCCGGTGTCGGGCTCCGCGTGGTGCCCGCCGGTGTGTGGCGCGGCTCATCGCCGCGAGGTCCGGTTGGGCGTGGTCGGCGGTGCATCGGATCGGTGGTGCTCCGCGTGGTGCCCGTGGTTGGCGGGCGCGGCTCACCGCCGCGGGTGTCGGTGGTGGGCGGCCACCGGTGTGCCGCGGCACGGTGGTGCGGGTCGGTGGTGGCTCCGCGGATGCGCGGCGCGGGCGCGGGCTCCGCGGAACCGCGACGGTGGGCGCAGAAGCCGAACCCGGCGCTGCACCTGACACCGCCGGCTGATTCGGGAGGCATCGCTCATCGGGACGGGCGGTGCAGGTGAGCTGTATGTTCGGCCCGGAGGCACGCGGATGGGGGGAGTCGCATGAACCCACTGGATTCGCTGGCCGACCCTCGCTGGACAGCGGCGCTGACGCGAGTTGCCCACGAGTTGGTAAAATACACGCCGGAGCACTTCAAACTCATTCGCTGCGAGATCCGGAGCCGTGACGGTGAGGCCGGGCGGGAGTTGGTCTACACGATCATCTGCCCCGATTTTCCGGACGAGTGGTCGGACACGCCAGGTAAGGATCTCCACGCGGCCACTTGCGACCTCGTGCGGTGCTATGAGCGCGGCGGAGCTCCGTTCCCTGGGATGCGGATCGTGATCGAGGTTTTCCCCGACGGCCGGTGGCGGAACGGCTTTGAACTGTTGCCGGGCGTCACGGACGGCTGAGACATCACAGCCGAACCCGGCGCTGCACCGGACCGCTGTATAAGCGGTGATTTCACGACCGTGTCGCTCACACCGCGGCCGGTGAGCTTGTTGTTCGGCAAGAGAGGCGCTCGCAGTGTTCGAGTTCCGGGTGACGAAGTACGACCCGGCCCACCGCGATAGCCGCGGGGCGTACACGCGGGACGAGTGGATCGCCGTCAGCGACATCGGCCAAGCGTTCGGCGGGGTGGTCCTCACCGAAGCCGAGTATCGGCGGGTCGAGGATGCCTACGTCGCTGCCGCCATCGCGTTCTTACGGGAGGCAGGCGTCGAGGCGCTGTCCGTGGCCGGGCTGGAGAACCACGCCCGCGTGCCGCTGCCGTTCGCGGACGGGTCGTCGCTCGGGCTGGCCGAGGCGGGCGGTGTCGTCCGGCGGTTGCTGCGGGCGGAGTTCTGGTGCCGGCTGGAGGGCGCGGGGGCATTCGTCCACGTCGGGTACGACTACTACATGTACGTCGGGGTGCCGGTGGCGTGCCCGGGCGCGGTTGCGGACGCCCGGCAACTCGGCCTGTTCCCCGAGCCGTTCCGGTCGCCGTACCACGAGTAAAGGCACGCCGAACCCGGCGCTGCACCTGACACCGCCCGCTAGACTGCGACGCTCCGCTCATCCGATGATGGCGGTGCAGGTGAGCTTTATGTTCGGCAACCATCGCGTGCAGGAGCGCGCGTGCGGCGGCGCTGACGGTGTGGTCCGCGTGGGTGAACCTCGCGCGTCGGGCTCCGCGTGGTGCCGATCGGGTCTGGCGCGGCTCGCCGCCGCGAGCTTGCGGTGGGCGTGGCCGGCGGTATCGTGGGACACGGTAGTTCGGGGCGGTGGTGCTCCGCGTGGTGCCGTTCGGGGCCGGCGCGGCTCATCGCCGCGAGGTGCGGTTGGGCGTGGCGGGCAGTGCGTCGGGACACGGTGGTGCGAGTCGGTGGCGCTCCGCGTGGTGCCGATCGGGGCTGGCGCGGCTCGTCGCCGCGAGGTGCGGTGGTGGGTGGCCACCGGTGGGCCGGGACACGGCGCGCGGGGTCGGTGGTGCTCCGCCCGCCCGCATCGGTGGCACGTGCTCCGCGGAGCCGCGGTGCTCGGCGTGCGACCCGGAACCGCGGTGGTCCGCGAGCCGAACCCGGCGCTGCACCTGACACCGCCGGCTGATTCGGGACGCACTGCTCATCCGGTGGTGGCGGTGCAGGTGAGCTATTTGTTCGGCACCCAGAAGGGCGCTTGATCGCGCGTGCGGTGGTGTGCGTGTGGTCCGCGTGGGTGTACCTCGCGCGTCGTGCTCCGCGTGGTGCCGATCGGGTCTGGCGCGGCTCGCCGCCGCGAGGTGCGGTTGGGCATGGTCCGTGATGTGCGGCGACACGGTGGTGCGGGTCGGTGGTGCTCCGCGTGGTGCCCGCCGGTGGTGGGCGCGGCTCATCGCCGCGGGTGGCGGTGGTGGGCGGCCACCGGTGTGCCGCGGCACGGCGCGCAGGGGCGGTGGTGGCTCCGCGGATGCGCGGTACGAGCGCGGGCTCCGCGGAACCGCAACGGCCCGCGCAGAAGCCGAACCCGGCGCTGCACCTGACACCGCCATCTGATCCGGGACGCATCGCTCATCGTGTGATGGCGGTGCAGGTGAGCTTTATGTTCGGCAACCATCGCGCGCGTGAGGGCGCGTGTGGTGCTGGGCGTGTGATCCGCGCGGGTGAACCCCGCGTGTGGCGCTCCGCGTGGCGCCCGTGGGTGTGTGTCGCGGCTCATCGCCGCGAGGTGCGGTTGGTCGTGGCCGGGCGCGGGTGCGGACACGGTGATTGGGGGTCGGTGGTGCTCCGCGTAGTGCCCGTGGGTGGTCGGCGCGGCTCATCGCCGCGAGGTGCGGTGGTGGGCGGCCCCCGATGTGTGGCGACACGGCGTGCGGAGTCGGTGGTGCTCCGCCCGCCCGCACTGGTGGCGCGGCCTCCGCGGATGCGCGGCGCTCGGCGTATCGCCCGGAACCGCCGAGGGCATCGAGCCGAACCCGGCGCTGCACCTGACACCGCCCGCTGATCTGGGACGCACCGCTCATCGTGTGATGGCGGTGCAGGTGAGCTTTCTGTTCGGCCGCAGAGGGCATCGCGGATGGGTGCGGTGGTGGACGAGGCCCGGAAGCTGCTCCCCAACCTCTCGCAGGACGACCTGGGGTGGTCCGGCACTGCGTTCGTGCCGTGCTGGGGTGCCGAGTTGGACATCCACCTCACCTGCCACGACGGGGTGATGGAGGCTCGGCAGGTCGAGACCGTCCGCGCGCTCCTCGGCCACACCGAGGACATCCGGCCGGGGTTCGAGCGGGCGCTGTTCGACTACTACCAAGAGGACGTGGACGGCACCTACTGTGCCTACGGGCCGGACGGGCCGATCCCCGGGTCCGGCCCGCCGAAACTGACCGAGCCGTCCCAGGTGTGGCCGCTCATCGACGGGCCGGAGGTGTACATCAAGTGGTTCGCCCGCACCCAGTCGGCGGTCGAGTTCGAGCTGAGCTTCAACTGCGAGTGGGATCGGGAGCACGGTCTCGGGGTCTTGTACCACGACTTCCGCCCCGTTGAGTTCGGTGGCTGGGACTTGTAGCGCCGAGGCCGAACCAGGCGCTGCAGCAGACCCCGCCTCATAGGTTGTTTCTAACGCTCGGCTCCCTGAGGCGGGGCTGCTGAGCTTAGTCGTTCGGCCACAGAAGGGCACCCGGCGCGCCGCGCGAGGAGTTGTCGCCTGCGGCGTGGCACGGTTCCTTGAGGTTTGAATGAGCATCTACCAGCGATCGTTCGGAATCGTGCCGCTGTTCGCAGGCATCGCCCTGATTGCCTACACGATCAATACGAAGTTCGTCGCCCCAGACCCCGATGACCCGATGCCCTGGAGCATCTTCATCTTCCTGTGCTTTGTGAGCCTGTCCCTGTCCGGGTGGGGGCTGGCTTGGCTTCAGGGAGAGCGGTTGAGCAAGCCTGATGACGCCAACGGTGATCGCGTTCCGGATACATCGGCAGGCGGGAGCCGGTTGCCATCCGGCGAGGCCGACGGCCGCGCGCCGAAGCCGTGGCAGAAGTGATGAGCATACGCGCCGCGAATCCGCGGATCGTAGGTAGATCATCACGGCACTGGACCGCTGCAGAAGTGCGTGGTTCGTAGCCCGCGTCGCGGTGTGCGCGGTGGTAATTGGGCCTGTCTCGGGCAGTTCAGCCCGTCCGGTTTGTCAAGGCACGCCGAACCCGGCGCTGCACCTGACACCGCCATCGGGTTTGGGACGCACCGCTCATCGGGGCGGGCGGTGCAGGTGAGCTATTTGTTCGGCCACGGAGGGCGCCAGGGTGTATGTCGTAGCTTGTGCGGTCGTCGTACTGGTGGCGGTTCCGAACGTTCGCGAGAACCGGGAACTCGAAGAGCTGTGGGTACGAGAGGTGGCAACTCACTTCCTTGATGCCGCACTTGCCGAGAACTTCAAGGAGGCACTTGCGTCGGCAACCGGCGAGTTTCGCCAGCGACTCAAGCAATCATCGAAGTTGTTTTACCCCGAGGACGAATTCTCTGGGCTTAAGCAGGTTATTTGGCCAGCAACCTGGAAGGCCGGACTTGCGGACGCGGGAGCATATCCCGTCGCCCGCCGCAGTCAACTGTCGCCTGCGGGGGACGAAGCACGGGTTACCGGTAAAATTCTGATCGGTCAGAGAGGCTCACGGAAGGCAATCGCACAGTTCAGCACCACACTGAACAAACAGACCGACGGAAAATGGCGTGTCAATGGGTTGACGGTCCAGACCTTTAAGACAACGGGAGCGCCGTAAGGCCAACCGGTGAGGTGTCTGATCGCCCCGCGGCCGTGCGGTAAGATACGGGGGCCGCACTCATACCGACGTGTCGCGGTGGCTCTGCGGATGCGCGATGGTGGCGCGGGCTCCGCGGATGCGCCACGGTGGGCGCGGAAGCCGAACCCGGCGCTGCACCTGACACCGCCATGTAGTCTGTTTACCGCTGCTCCCCACGTTTTGGTTAGCCTTGGTAGCAATCCCGGCCGGGCAGGTGAGCTGTATGTTCGTTCGGCTACCAGATACCCCAAGGGGCGTAGCGCATGAATCGCCTTTTGTACATTATAGCGGTTGGATTACTCGCCGCAGGTTGCAACAAGGGCAAGAATCACGAGCAGAAAGACTCCGCGCGCGAAATTAAAGCCGGCGAGTCGTTCGAGGACGAGGGGC